>NZ_QZWH01000091.1 GCF_003601925.1 Buttiauxella izardii | reverse complement strand
CAGAGGAACCTACAATGGCCCAGTTTATGACTGAAGATTTTCTTCTTGATACCGAATTCGCCCGCCGTTTGTACCATGAGTTTGCAGCCGATCAGCCAATCTTTGACTATCACTGCCACTTGCCACCGCAGCAGGTTGCTGAAGACTACCGTTTTAAAAACCTGTATGACATCTGGTTAAAAGGTGATCACTACAAATGGCGCGGCATGCGTGCGAACGGTGTGGAAGAGCGTCTGTGTACTGGCGATGCGTCTGACCGTGAGAAGTTCGATGCCTGGGCTGCGACTGTTCCGCACACGATTGGTAACCCGCTGTACCACTGGACTCACCTTGAACTGCGTCGTCCGTTCGGCATCACCGGCAAACTGCTGTCGCCAACCACTGCTGACGAAATCTGGAACGAATGTAATGAGTTGCTGACTCAGGACAACTTCTCTGCGCGCGGCATCATGAAGCAGATGAACGTGAAAATGGTCGGCACCACTGATGACCCAATTGACGATCTGCGTTTCCACCGTCAAATCGCGCTCGACGCGTTTGAAACCAAAGTGCTGCCAAGCTGGCGCCCGGATAAAGCATTCAACATTGAGCAAGGCACTTTCGTTGAATACATGGGCAAACTGGCGGAAGTTTCTGATACCGATATCCGTCGTTTCAGCGACCTGCAAACTGCACTGAGCAAGCGTCTGGACCACTTCGCGGCACACGGCTGTAAAGTTTCCGACCACGCATTAGACGTTGTTCTGTTTGCCGAAGCAGACGAAGCAACTCTCGACGGCATCCTGGCGCGTCGTCTTTCTGGTGCGACCCCAACCGAGCACGAAACTGCACAGTTCAAAACTGCGGTTCTGGTTTGGCTGGCGGCTGAATACACCCGTCGCGGCTGGGTTCAGCAGTACCACATTGGCGCGCTGCGTAACAACAACCTGCGCCAGTTCAAACTGCTGGGGCCGGATGTGGGCTTTGACTCGATCAACGACCGTCCGATGGCTGAAGAACTGTCTCGCCTGCTCAGCAAGCAAAACGAAAACAACGAACTGCCAAAAACCATTCTGTACTGCCTGAACCCGCGCGATAACGAAGTGCTTGGCACCATGATCGGCAACTTCCAGGGTGAAGGTATGCCAGGAAAAATGC
>NZ_QZWH01000090.1 GCF_003601925.1 Buttiauxella izardii | reverse complement strand
GGATGCAGGCTGTTTTCCGGTTCGTTCAGAGCAATAAAACCTGGCGGACGTGGGCTGAGTAACGCCACGGTCAGGCACAGAAATCGCAGCGTACCGTCAGAAAACTCGGCGGACTCCAGCGGACGGTTAATGCCCTGCCGGTGCATCATCATCTGGAAACGCCCATTGCTGTTATCGCAGAAAAACACGCATTCCGGGAATGCCTCGTCGAGCACCGCAAACAACAGTTCGCTATCGCCAATCTCAACGATGGTCTGGAAGGCAGCAGCCAGATTCAAACCATCGCCAGCCAGCACGGGAGAACGATAACCCACCTGCGGCAAACGCAGCCCAGCCCCTTTGGTAATGTCGAATTCATGATAAAAGCGCCAGTTACGCAGCGTTTCGCGGGCGCTGGAAACTTCCGGGTAAAGATGCGGTTCGCCAAGTTGACCAAACAAAGATTCGTTTTCGTAAAGCGTCGCGGCGTGCGTGACTTTCTCACCGTTTACATCGTTGAGAAAAACAGCCTGATTGCGGCGATGCATAATGGATGACGAAGGGCGGCGGCGAAAACCGCTCAGCCAGATTTGTTCTTCTTTAACGATAGGATCGAGATCGAACATCGTCGGATAAGGCAGTTTGTCCGGAAAACCCACTTGCAGTTCGTACTCGAAATCATCGGTATCAACCGCCAGCGTCATACGCCGTGGCGCGCTGGCATAGCCTTTAGCGCGATCGCCCGCCCACA
>NZ_QZWH01000089.1 GCF_003601925.1 Buttiauxella izardii | reverse complement strand
CATTTTCATTAAAACTCGAAGATCTGGCGGAAGAGTGGTTTGTCAGCCGTGCGACGCTGCAAAGCGATATGGCCGAAGTGCGAGAATGGCTGGCGCGTTACAACCTGACCATTGAAACCCGTCCGCGCCACGGCATGAAACTGTTTGGCAGTGAGATGTCGGTTCGCGCTTGTCTGACGGAGTTGCTATGGCAACTCGCGCAAGAAGACAGCGAAAATCCATTACTGACAGAAGAGGCGCTGAATGCAGGCGTGCCGGAACAACTGGCGGCAGAACTGCACAACTGTTTCACGCGTTGCCACGTTCGCCTGACGGACGAGGGCGAGCAGTTTATCCGTTTGTATTGTGCCGTTGCGGTGCGCCGTATCAGCGAAGGTTACCCGCTGCCGGAATTTAACGCCGATAACGTTGACGAATCCGTGCGTGAAGCGGCGCGGCAAATTGCCACGTTGGTACAAACACTCGCCGGGAAGCCGCTGGCACAAGCCGAAGAACAGTGGTTGCAGGTTCATATCGCGTCGCGCCAGGTTC
>NZ_QZWH01000088.1 GCF_003601925.1 Buttiauxella izardii | reverse complement strand
CCCAATCGGTATCTTTGGTCTGGTGGCATCAACGCTGGCAACCACCGGTTTTGAAACCCTGTGGAGCTACGCGCAACTGCTGCTGGTGCTGATAGGCTGTATGTTCGGTGTGGCGCTGATCATCAACCCACTGCTGGTGTTCATCAAAATTCGTCGCAACCCGTACCCACTGGTGTTCGCTTGCCTGCGTGAAAGTGGCGTAACCGCCTTCTTTACTCGTAGTTCTGCGGCCAACATTCCTGTGAATATGGCGCTGTGCGAGAAGCTGAATCTGGACCGCGATACGTATTCGGTGTCCATCCCGTTGGGCGCGACCATTAACATGGCGGGTGCGGCAATCACCATTACTGTGCTGACGCTGGCTGCAGTTAATACGCTGGGTGTTCCGGTTGATTTGCCAACGGCCCTGTTGTTAAGCGTGGTGGCGTCACTGTGTGCTTGCGGGGCGTCTGGTGTGGCGGGTGGTTCGCTGCTGCTGATCCCACTGGCGTGTGGCATGTTCGGTATCCCGAATGAGATTGCCATGCAGGTAGTTGCGGTCGGCTTTATCATCGGCGTGTTGCAGGATTCTTGCGAAACAGCGCTGAACTCGTCAACTGACGTGCTGTTCACTGCGGCGGCTTGCCAGGCAGAAGATGCGCGTCTGGCGGATAAAAACCCACTTCGCGGTTAATGTTAAAAGCTCCCTGTCTTACGAGACAGG
>NZ_QZWH01000087.1 GCF_003601925.1 Buttiauxella izardii | reverse complement strand
AACGCAGTACCGCTATAACCGCGACGGGCAGCCGCTCGAGGTCATTCACGAAGAAGGTTTGTCGGAGAAATATGAATACGATGCCCGCGGACGCCTGACCGCCAGTGAGGACAACACCGGCGCGCGCACCACCCGGCAGTACAACGAGGCCGGTGACCTGCTCACCATCACTTCTCCGGACGGTAGCAGCACCACGCAGCGTTATGATGCGCGGGGCAACCCGGTGTCACAGACCTCCGGCGGGCTGACCCGCCAGGCCGAATATGACAGTGCGGGCCGCATCACCGGGCTGATTAACGAAAACGAATCCCGCACGCAGTTCAGCTATGACGTGATGGACCGCCTGACGACTGAAACTGGCTTTGATGGCCGCGAACACCGCTATCAGTACAGCAAAACGGGCCAGCTCACCCACAGCGAGGACGCGGGGCTTATCACCCGCTGGCACTATGACGACAACGGCAGATTAATCCGTCGCGAACGCCCGCCGCTGCCCGACGGCACCCCGGATGAAATGCTGTTCGGCTACGACAAAGCCGGACGGCTGGCTGAAATGGCCCACCGCAGCGAAAACCATCTGGTCTGTGTG
>NZ_QZWH01000086.1 GCF_003601925.1 Buttiauxella izardii | reverse complement strand
TATCAAAATACCTTCAGGAGGCTGGAAAGCTTCAGAGAGTCGGGGCGACAAAGAAAGGGTTCTGGCAAGTCATCTAAAACGTCGCACCTTAAATATTCTTTTATCCCGCCGCTAATTTATATCCCCGCAACCGGCTCACACTCAGCACGATAGCTAACACCGTTGCAATCACCGCTATCCACAGGCTGATATGCACTGCGCTGTTCTGCGCATAAATCGACATAAACACGCCGACAAAAGCCGCACCGAGGCACTGGCCAAAGGTGCGCATGATTGCCAGCACGCCTGAGGCATAGCCGCTGTTTTCACGCGAGGCATTGGACAGCATTTCTCTGTTGTTCGGGCTTTGGAAGCAGCCAAAACCGATGCCGCATATCAGGCTGCGTAAGCAGATATCCCACGCCTGAGCGTGTTCCGGCAGCATCGCCAGCAATGCGAGCCCTATCGCAAAAACACCTAAACCTACCGTTGAGATAATTGCGGGCGAATAGCGGTCGGCTAAGCGTCCGGCATGTGGTGCGGCAAGGATAATCCCGATAGGCCATGGCGTGAAAAGCAGTGCGGAAACCAGCGCGCTGTAGCCGTAAACGCTCTGGAACAGGAACGGCAATGCGATAAACGTAATGCCCTGGCTGACAAACGAGGCCAGAGAAGTGAGTGCTGCCAGCGAAAAGCGCGAAGAGGCAAAAATGTTGAGCGGGAGCAGCGGTTTGGTGGCGCGGTGCTGAACCCAGATAAACGCCAGGCCGCTGATAATGGCGGTGCCGCCGAACGCTATCGCTATTTTCAGGTCATTATTTCCTGCATGCGTGAAAGCATCAGCAGCCATCACCAACGCGCCTAACGCAATGGCCGATAACAATGCGCCTGCGTAATCAAATGGTTCACGTTTTAACGCTGGATTATGCGGCACTACGCGCAGGGCGAGCGAGAAAGCAATAATGCCAAGTGGAATATTGATCGCAAACAG
>NZ_QZWH01000085.1 GCF_003601925.1 Buttiauxella izardii | reverse complement strand
TGAGTTGGCAGTGTTTTCGCGCCAGGGTTTTGTGGGTAACGCGTTTGCCAGTCTTTGATACCGGCTTTCAACATTTCCGGATCGTTGCGGTTATCGTTCCACACGCGTTGCAGATCCAGCCAGCCTTGCAGCGTGTTTTCGTCAGCATTGATGACCAGCGCGTTCATCTGTTCTGGCGTCATCTGAGATAAAGCCTGCCAGGTACCGTCGATATTTTTCTGGTGCGCAGGGCCGCTCAACATAGGCTCCTGGGCGATATAAGCGCGCAGCAACTCAAGCGACGGGCGGTTCTGGCTTGCGTCGATAACCGCCTGGTAATAGCGTGCCTGCTGATTTTTGTTCAACTCCGCCAGATTGATTTTTGCCAGCGCGGTATTCGCGGCGGCGTAATCTTTCTGCGCAACTCTGATTTCAGGCACCAGCAGCTGTTGTTCGCGGCGCTGTTCATCATTCATCTCTTTCGGCAGTTGATTGTAGAGATCAACCGCCTGCTGGGTTTTGCCTTCTTTCACCAGCGCATGAATGGCGAGTAATTGCCAGGTGGTCTTGCTATCATCAGCGCTTTGCTGCATCTGTTGCAGATAATAGGCGGAATCAGCTGTGGCTTCGCCTTGCATATGCGCGGTCGCCTGGTCTGGTGTTTTTGTCGTGGTACAGCCAGCGAACATTAGCGCGGCCAGTACAACCGGCAGACAACGCCCGGCTTTAGAACGAATAATTTTAGACGGTACCATTCTGTATCCAGTGTAATTTTTATCTCAGTGTTCAATATTAATTCGGCAATACGGATGAAACAATGAAACAACTCGAAACGGCGGCTATTTCTGCCAGCACGCTCTACATCGTTCCGACACCCATCGGTAACCTCGGCGATATCACACAGCGGGCGTTATCCGTGTTGCAAAGCGTTGACCTGATTGCTGCCGAAGATACTCGCCATACCGGTTTGCTGCTGCAACATTTTGCGATTAATGCGCGAATGTTCGCATTACACGATCATAACGAGCAGCAAAAATCCGAAACTTTGCTGGCTAAGCTGAAAGAAGGGCAAA
>NZ_QZWH01000084.1 GCF_003601925.1 Buttiauxella izardii | reverse complement strand
TGGCAAGGTACGGGTCGTACTGGGTAATACCCCCGGTAATGAACCCCTTCTAAAGAACAGACGACCTGGCAGCAATGCTGGACGTTTACCACATGTTATGTGGTTGATTACAAAGACGGGATGAGATTCCAAATGGGAAAGATTAAAGGCTTGCGTTGGTACATGATAGCTCTGGTAACCATGGGTACCATACTGGGTTATCTGACTCGTAACACAATTGCAGCGGCAGCACCTACGCTGATGCAAGAGTTGCATATTTCCACACAGCAATATTCCTACATTATCGCCGCCTATTCAGCTTGCTACACCATCATGCAGCCTGTTGCGGGTTATGCGCTTGATGTGTTGGGTACAAAAGTCGGTTACGCCTTCTTCGCTGTCGCCTGGGCAATTTTCTGCGGTGCAACTGCGCTGGCAGGGAGCTGGGGCGGCCTGGCTATCGCTCGTGGTGCCGTCGGTGCCGCTGAAGCAGCCATGATTCCTGCGGGCCTGAAAGCCAGTAGCGAATGGTTCCCGGCTAAAGAGCGTTCTATCGCGGTAGGTTACTTCAACGTCGGTTCGTCTATCGGCGGCATGATTGCTCCACCATTAGTGGTCTGGGCGATTGTGATGCACAGCTGGCAGATGGCGTTCATCATCTCTGGTGTCCTGAGCTTTGCATGGGCAATGTGCTGGTTGATTTTCTACAAACACCCGCGCGACCAGAAACGTCTTTCCGAAGAAGAACGTGAATACATCATTGGCGGTCAGGCAACATGGAAGAGTTGTTTGGTGAAGTCATGGTTCCGACTGAAGAAGTCGTCGAAATCCGTGGTGGCCAACGTCGCAAAAGCGAGCGTAAATTCTTCCCGGGCTATGTTCTGGTCCAGATGGTTATGAACGACGCGAGCTGGCACTTAGTGCGTAGCGTTCCGCGCGTAATGGGATTCATTGGCGGTACTTCTGACCGTCCTGCTCCAATCAGCGATAAAGAAGTTGATGC
>NZ_QZWH01000083.1 GCF_003601925.1 Buttiauxella izardii | reverse complement strand
CTGCACTTTCCGCTTTATGTGCGGCGACAACCGCTGCAATGGGGGCTGCTGCAGGGATCACCTGGCTAATCGACGGCAGTTACCAGAGTATCTCAATGGCTATCAGTAATATGATTGGTGATGTGAGCGGGATGATTTGTGATGGCGCTTCAAACAGTTGCGCGATGAAAGTGTCGACCAGCGCCGCTTCGGCATGGAAAGCGGTGCTGATGGCACTCGATAATACGTCGGTCAGTGGAAATGAAGGGATCGTTGCACATGATGTTGAGCAGTCGATCCGCAATCTTTGTGCGCTGGCAAGCCAGGCAATGCAACACACCGATCGTCAGATTATTGCGATCATGGCGAATAAGGTGGCGTGAATCAGAAGCTGGCTTCTTCTTCCGCCAGCCGCACGTCAGCTTCGACAACAATTGCTTCCAGTTCGTTGAGCATTTCGTCGTAGCTTAGTTCGACCTCAGCGGTTGTTGTCGCAACAGCAACCGCTGGCACCGCTTTCTTTGCTGCTTTCTTATTCGAAGGTTTCTTGCTCACGGATAACTCCTGTTGGTCCATTCCTGATACTGGTCAGACCGGTAAATCTATCAGCAATGCGCGCAGCGGGGTATCTGCGACCAGCGTAATGTTAGCTTCGTCACGGATAAAAGCCCCATCTCC
>NZ_QZWH01000082.1 GCF_003601925.1 Buttiauxella izardii | reverse complement strand
TGTTATCTTTATCGTGTTGTTTAACGTTGTGCATCTCGGCCTGCGCTTTGGCCTGGCGCATTACGCTTACCGCATGGGTGTGGCCGCCATTCCGCTGATTAAAGCCAATACCCGCAAAGTCGGCCACGCAGCATCGATTGTGGGTATGACGGTGATTGGCGCATTGGTTGCGACTTACGTTCGCCTCTCAACCACGCTGGAAATCACAGCGGGCGATGCGGTGGTAAAACTGCAAACCGACGTTATCGACAAGTTGATGCCAGCATTTCTCCCCCTGGTTTATACCTTGTGCATGTATGCGTTGGTGCGTCGTGGCTGGAGTCCACTGCGCCTTATCGGTATCACGGTCGTTCTGGGTGTTGTCGGGAAGTTTGCCCACTTCCTGTAAGTCTTCCCTGTAAGCGAGATAAAACAATATGTTAAGTATTATTCTCAGCGGTCACGGTGGCTTTGCCACCGGACTGGAAAAAGCCATGAAGCAGATCCTCGGCGAGCAGGAACAGGTTATCGCCATTGATTTCCCTGAAACCTCTTCAACCGCGCTGCTCACCACGCAGTTTGAAGAAGCGATCGACGCATTAGATGAAAGCGAAGGCCTGGTTTTTTTAACCGATTTACTCGGCGGCACGCCGTTCCGCGTGGCTTCAACTCTGGCGCTACAGAAA
>NZ_QZWH01000081.1 GCF_003601925.1 Buttiauxella izardii | reverse complement strand
AACGCCGGTAATGGTGACGCGTATTAGCCAGAAAATCCCGAATCCAACCTGGACGCCGACGGCGAATATTCGTGCACGTTCTGCTGCACAAGGAATTACGCTGCCCGCAGTCGTGCCAGCAGGGCCAAACAACCCGCTGGGGCGCTATGCGCTGCGACTGGAGCAGGGTGGGGGCCCCTGCGGCAGTCATTCCCATTCGCACCATTCATAACATCGCCCTGAACCCGAACTTTGGCGGTGAAATCATGGTGATTGGCCTCGGCTGCGAGAAGCTGCAACCGGAGCGCCTGCTGGAAGGCACCGACGATGTGCAGTCAATTAACGTCGGCGACGCCAGCATTGTGCGCCTGCAAGACGAACACCACGTCGGCTTTAAATCGATGGTCGATGACATTCTGACGGTCGCCGAGCGCCATCTGGCGAATCTGAACAAACGCCAACGCGAAACCTGCCCGGCTTCTGAACTGGTTGTCGGTATGCAGTGCGGCGGCAGCGATGCATTCTCCGGCGTGACGGCAAACCCGGCGGTCGGTTATGCATCAGATTTGTTAGTGCGCTGCGGCGCAACAGTCATGTTCTCCGAAGTGACCGAAGTGCGCGACGCCATCCACCTGTTAACGCCACGCGCCATCAACGAAGAAGTGGGCAAGCGCCTGCTCGAAGAGATGGAATGGTACGACAACTATCTCGACATGGGTAAAACTGACCGCAGCGCCAACCCTTCTCCAGGCAACAAAAAA
>NZ_QZWH01000080.1 GCF_003601925.1 Buttiauxella izardii | reverse complement strand
GCCTGCTCGACATCGATAAAATCGCGGGACGGGGGCAGCCAGATATGTGGTCCGGCTTCGACTTCTGGACACGGTGAAGCGCAGATAGCTACAACGCGCAGTGCCTGTTGATCACGTCGCAGTTCAGCCAGCAAATCAAGATCGTACTGGCGTGTGTACGGGTGGCTTGAGACAAAGACCACGACTAACGTTTCGTTATTCACCAGCGATTTTGGGCCGTGGCGGAAACCCGTTGGGGAGTCATAAAACGCTGCCAGTTTACCTGCTGTCAGCTCCAGAACTTTCAGCGCGGATTCACGCGCAACGCCTTGTAAACCACCACTGCCGAGGTAGACGACTCGTTTGAAAGGAAGGTCACCGAATACGCTTTCACTGAGATCGCATTGCGAGGCAATGATTTGTTCGCAGCGGTTGGCGACAGCCTGGAAGGTGGCGCTGTTGATGACTTCCGGCGCAAACACTGCAAGGCAGCTCGCCATCATGGTGGTAATACTGCTGGTCATCGCGAAACCGCGGTCGTGGGTTTCTGCTGGCATTAACAATGCCAGTGAATTGCCACTGGTCGCGGCGTTTTGATACAGGTTACCGGTTTCGTTACAGGTGATGATCAGGTGGTAGCAGTCTTTCACCACCTGGTTGACCAGGTCGACGGCAGCCACACTTTCCGGGCTGTTGCCGGAGCGGGCAAAAGAAACCAGTAATGTCGGTTCCTGTTCAATTAAATAGTCCACCGGATTAGTCACAAGATCGGTGGTTGGCACGGCTACAAAGTTTTTCCCGGTGTGGCGCGAAAGCCATGGCGTAATAATGTCGCCAATAAATGCGGAGGTTCCTGCACCCGTCAGGATAATTTT
>NZ_QZWH01000079.1 GCF_003601925.1 Buttiauxella izardii | reverse complement strand
GGTTGTCAGTGTGATATTAAATATCTTTGCTGTTATGACAGCATTCTTTGGGGTTTATCTCGGGTTCCGGGAAGCTACTCAGGGGATCGTGATTAATATTCTGCGTCGTAAAATGCCAGCGGAAAACATTAATGAAAAGTGGGTGCAGCGCGGAATTATGGTATTTGCCATATTACTGGCGTGGAGTGCAATTGTACTGAATGCGCCAGTATTAAGTTTTACCTCAATCTGTAGCCCAATATTCGGCATGGTCGGGTGTTTAATTCCAGCTTGGCTGGTCTATAAAGTCCCAGCACTGCATAAATACAAAGGTGTCTCACTGGTCATTATTATTATCACTGGCCTCTTATTGTGTATTTCTCCATTCCTTGCATTCTCCTGATTGCAGGCGTGTGTTTTCTGGATATAAGCGTTAAGGCTAAAAAATGGCAAATTCTGCAATGAACCCGGCATGGGCTGAACTTATCCTTGCTGTGAAACAAAATGTGAAGCCCGCAGTCGGCTGCACTGAACCCGTTTCATTGGCGCTGGCAAGTGCCATTGCTGCTTCGCATTTAGCGGGGCAAGTGACACGCATTGAGGCTCGCGTT
>NZ_QZWH01000078.1 GCF_003601925.1 Buttiauxella izardii | reverse complement strand
TTCGTACGAGCCGACTATTAGTCGGCTTTTTTTTGTCTGCGATTTGGTCGTCTATGCTTAAAGGGAAGGCACAAAACTGGAGGCACTAATGACTTTTTACCGAAGCTTATCCATGAGCGACCCGACATTCCCGAACGAGCCGACGCCAATCCCCGATCCGATGCCGAGGCCGCAGCCGATACCCGACCCGCCGCTTGAACCCGATCCCAGACCGATTATCGATCCGCCGCCGCACATGTAAGGGTGTCCCTCTCCATGGGTTGGAGAGGGAAGTATGACTATTTTATTTCGAGGATATCGAGGCGTTGCAGAGGAGTTTCGCTATCGTCTTCTTCCGGCTGCCAGCCAACCGGCTGCATTGGCAACTCTTCGCGATCGAACGCTAAATCTCCGCCATCGACAACTTCCGCACCGTGTTGCAGGCCTTTGAAATCAAACAGCTCGGTGTCGCACATATGAGAAGGCACCACATTTTGCATGGCGCTGAACATGGTTTCGATACGGCCAGGATAACGCTTATCCCAGTCACGCAGCATATCGCCAATCACCTGGCGCTGAAGGTTCGGCTGTGAACCACACAGGTTGCAAGGAATAATCGGGTATTCGCGCGCGGTAGCAAAACGCTCGATGTCTTTCTCACGGCAGTAGGCCAGCGGGCGAATCACAATGTGTTTACCGTCATCGCTCATCAATTTTGGTGGCATACCTTTCATTTTGCCGCCGTAGAACATGTTCAGGAACAGCGTCTGGAGGATGTCATCGCGATGATGGCCGAGGGCAATTTTCGTTGCGCCTAACTCGGTTGCGGTACGGTAAAGAATGCCACGACGTAAACGCGAGCACAGAGAGCAGGTGGTTTTCCCTTCTGGGATCTTGTCTTTTACGATGCTGTAAGTATTTTCTTCGACAATCTTGTACTCCACACCAATACTTTCCAGGTATGCAGGCAGAATATGCTCAGGGAAACCCGGTTGTTTTTGATCGAGATTCACCGCGACCAGGCTAAAATTAATCGGTGCGCTCTGCTGCAAATTACGCAGAATTTCGAGCATGGTGTAGCTGTCTTTACCGCCAGACAGACAAACCATAATGCGATCGCCTTCTTCAATCATGTTGTAATCGGCGATAGCTTCGCCCACGTTACGACGCAGACGTTTTTGGAGTTTATTGAGGTTGTAGATTTCTTTTTGACTGGTCATGGAGTTCTCTGGCTAAACCGGCACGCATATGGCGTATTTCTGGCGTGTATGGTACGGATTGCGGCGGCGAATGCCAGCATGTTTTGCGAGTCATTCGGCATTTTCATTGACCAGCCCATATGACCAGGACAAATGATGAATGAAATAGAGTTTAGAGTCGCTCGGCTCGCTGATGTGGAAGGGATCTTTCATGTGCGCACCGCGGTCACTGAAAATGCAATGACCCTGCAACAGCTAGAAGAGATGGAAATCACCTATAGTTCAGTGGCAGAAATGATCGCTGAAGCGCGTTGTGCCTGGGTGGCGGTTGATGCACAAAGCATCGTCGGATTCTCGATGATCATCCCCGAAGATGGCTGTGTTTTTGCCGTCTTTGTTCTGCCTGCCTATGAAGGAAAGGGCATCGGCAAACGGCTATTAAAGGCTGCGGAAGATGAGCTTTTCAAAGAGCACGAGGCCATCTGGCTTGAAACGGAGAAAGCCACTCGCGCCGCAGAGTTCTATCGCCGGATGGGATGGAGAAATGAAATTAATGTCGGCGATGGGGATATTTATCTAGAAAAACATCGGTTTTAGCGGAGGGAAAATAATTTCGCCTGATTAAACCTTATTTATTGCATGCCTATTTTCACTTATGTATCATGCGCCGCCGGCTAAGAACCATAATTTATGTGTATGATTATGCTGTGTCTTATTCAGCAAGTATGAAAAACCGCCACTAGCTCATCGGGAAGAGCGGCAACCACAGTGTTGTAGTACGGGGTTCGAGGCTCCGGTGGCGGACCAAAGCGGTCATCGTATAATGGCTATTACCTCAGCCTTCCAAGCTGATGATGCGGGTTCGATTCCCGCTGACCGCTCCATTCCAACGCTCTTCGCTACACGTCAGGTTTTTCATATCGCGGTAACTGAGTAATTTCGTAAGTGCTGGTGCTCAACACAATGCAGCGATCGGGCTCGGGGTTACCGGAATAAATCATGAAATAGCGATCTTTCTCCGGGAAGAACACTAAATCGTCGCCATTTTGAAAACGCGTCACGCGAAAGGGAACGTCGTTCTTTGTCTTGGTCTTCCTGACCCCAGAAGCCACCTGAAAATGTCCATCCCATTTCATGGTCGAGAGGCTGTGCGCAAACCGCGAAATCACCACATTTTCACGTAACGAACATGAAAGTCGCGTCGCTGTTGCGGCAAATACAGAAGAATGAATGAGGCCTAAAAGGCTAAATAAGAGAATGATTTTCATGAGACACCTTGTCATCTAATGCTTGAAATATCCAAAGCTTGTAAACAAAGGGTAACATGAATGGTTATAGATTTTAACTTTGCCCACTTCAAATTCACTGGATGGTTTATCTAGTGAATTTGAATATCCAGCAGCAGGCGAATCAATGATTGATAGATTATTGATTTGAATGGTTATTTTTAATTGTTATGAATTTAGTTAATTGCTTCGATTTTATCGAGAAGCCAGGAAGAGTGGGCCGTAATATCAAAGGTATTAATTAGCAAAATGCACCAGGCCAGAATCATAATAACTAAAAAAATAATGGCGATTTTAAATCCACGAGTCATAAATACGAACAATTTCATCAACACTTTCCACACAGATTTGCATTGTCTACACCAATAACAAATCCGACCAGTGGTCGATATATGATTTATCTTGCAGCCGTTTGAGGTTTGTTTATATCGGTTAAAATGAATCGATTTGAATTAACTTTTTGTGATCATGTAAAAGGGATAATTGTGGAAATAACCCTTACTGGTAAATCAGGCCGTATGCCTGAGGCACAAAAGCTGACAGCGCTATTTTACTGGAAACTCCCCCGCGACCCGGCCAAATCTGCTAATATGCGCGCCAGACGCTGTCTGACAGCCCATTAATTGAGAACATAATAGTGACATCTTTTTCTACCCTAAACGTTCTGCCAGCAGAACAACTCGCCAACCTTACCGAACTTGGTTATCACACCATGACGCCTGTTCAGGCGGCTGCATTACCCGCGATTCTGGCTGGGAAAGATGTCCGCGCACAGGCAAAAACCGGCAGTGGTAAAACGGCGGCATTTGGCCTTGGTTTATTGCAACACGTTGATGCAAGCCAGTTTATTACTCAGTCACTGGTATTGTGCCCAACGCGTGAGTTGGCTGACCAGGTGGCGAAAGAATTGCGTCGTCTTGCGCGCTACATGCCGAATATCAAAGTGCTTACACTTTGTGGCGGCCAGCCGTTTGGCGCACAGCGTGATTCGCTGCAACACGCTCCGCATGTGATTGTCGCCACACCGGGCCGTTTGCTCGATCACCTGAAAAAAGAGACTGTGAAGCTCGACGCCCTGCAAACGCTGGTGCTTGATGAAGCCGACCGCATGCTCGATATGGGTTTTGCCGACGCCATCGACGAAGTGATTAGCCATGCACCGCAAGATCGCCAGACGCTGCTGTTCTCCGCGACTTGGCCAACGGCCATCGCATCAATCAGCTCCCGCGTGCAGCGTTCGCCAGAAACCATCGAAATTGATTCCGTAGACGAATTGCCATCTGTGGAACAGCAGTTCTATGAAATCTCACGCAGCGGTAAAATCAGCCTGCTGCAAAAACTTCTCAGCAAGCATCAGCCTGCGTCCTGCGTGGTGTTCTGTAATACCAAGAAAGATTGCCAGGCGGTTTGCGATGCGCTGACTGAAAGCAACCAAAGTGTGCTGGCGCTGCATGGCGACATGGAGCAGCGTGACCGTGACCAGACGCTGGTGCGTTTTGCCAACGGCAGCAGCCGTGTGCTGGTAGCAACAGACGTTGCAGCACGTGGCCTGGACATCAAAGCACTGGAAATGGTGATCAACTACGAACTCTCCTGGGACCCGGAAGTTCACGTTCACCGCATTGGCCGTACCGCACGTGCGGGCGAAAGTGGCCTGGCCATCAGCCTGTGTGCCCCAGAAGAAGCACAACGCGCCAGCGTATTAGCAGAAATGCTGAACCTGTCTCTGAGCTGGCAGCCAGCGCCAACAGGCGGCAGCATCCAGCCGCTTGAAGCGACGATGACGACGCTTTGCATCGACGGCGGCAAGAAAGCGAAAATGCGTCCGGGCGATATTCTCGGCGCGTTGACCGGCGATATGGGTCTGGATGGCGCAGATATCGGCAAAATTGATGTGCACCCGATGCACGTTTATGTCGCGATTCGCGAACCTGTAGCGCGCCATGCGTGGAAGCAGTTGCAGCAGGGCAAAATTAAAGGCAAATCGGTTAAAGTCCGTTTGTTGAAATAAGTCTTTAAATCTCTCCCTGCGGTTTAAGCAGGGAGAGATGGCTTTTATTCCTTCGCGACCGCATCCAATACCCTAACCAACTGCGTCACAAAACCATACTCGTTATCGTACCAGGCCACGGTTTTCACCAGTTGCAAATCCCCGACTTCGGTCACTTCCGTCTGCGTGGCATCAAACACCGAACCGAAATTCGTGCCGACGATATCGGACGACACAATTTCCTCGTCGGTATAGCCAAATGATTCATTGCCGTCGGTGGCCTTTTTCAGCGCCGCATTGATTTCCTCGACCGTGACTTTTTTATCCAGAATCGAAACCAGCTCAGTGACTGAACCGGTCAGCGTAGGAACGCGTTGCGCGTGGCCTTTAAGTTTGCCCTGCAACTCAGGGATCACCAGGCCAATGGCTTTTGCCGCGCCCGTGGTATGAGGAATAATATTCTGTGCCGCCGCACGTGACGCACGCAGATCCTTACCACGCGGGCCATCTACCAGCGATTGCGTGCCGGTGTACGCATGAATAGTCGTCATGGTGCCAACTTTAATACCGAAATTATCGTGCAGGGCTTTTGCCATCGGCGCGAGGCAGTTTGTGGTGCAGGAAGCGACGGAAAGTATTTTATCTTCCGGCGTGATGGTGTTGCAGTTGACGTTAAACACGATGGTTTTCATGTCGCCAGCAGGGGCTGAAATCAGCACTTTCTTCGCGCCGGCGTCCAGATGCGCACTGGCTTTTTCCTCAGAGGTGTAGAAGCCGGTGCATTCAATCACAATCTCAACGCCGACTTTTCCCCAGGGAATGTTTTTGGCGTTTTTCTCGGCATACACCGCAATTTTCTTCCCGTTCACGATTAATGCATCGTCGGTGTGTTCCACCGTGCCGTCGAAGTTACGATAGCTGGAGTCGTGTTTTAACAAATAGGCCAGCACTTCAGGCGAGGTGAGATCGTTGATAGCAACAATTTCAACATCACTTTTGGTTTCAAGAACACGGCGTAACACCAGACGACCAATGCGACCAAAGCCATTAATACCGATCTTTTTCATGACGCGGACCTCACTTTAAATCATAGGAAGTAGCTGAATTCTTAATCAACACTAGTGATAGTTCATAAATGAAGGGGCCGCAAACCGGGGCTTTGCGAGGAAATGTTAGGTAATTTCACCAGATGTTAATGATTTTCTGAGTGTTTGCCGTTATCCTGGAAAAATCTTTGTGACTCAGCAGGACACCTTAATGCGCAGCAAATACACCGCGTTACAGATATCACTTCATTGGCTGGTTTTTTTATTGATAGTGGGGGCTTATTGCGCGATGGAACTGAAAGGTTTTGCGCCGCGATCGTACCGGCCAATTTTCAACGCCACGCACGTGACT
>NZ_QZWH01000077.1 GCF_003601925.1 Buttiauxella izardii | reverse complement strand
GCAAATCTTCCAGACGCTGCGCGAACTGGCGCGTAACGGCATGACGATTTTCCTGGTGGAACAGAACGCACACCACGCGCTGAAGCTTTCTGACCGTGGTTATGTGATGGCGAACGGGCAGATTCGTTTGAGCGGCAGCGGTGCGGAGTTGTTGGGGAATGAAGAAGTGCGCAAAGCGTATTTAGGCGGGATTTGAGGAGATCCTGTCGGATGACGCTGCGCTTATCCGACCTACGAAAACTAACGCTTATCCGACCTACGGTTCGGGTTTTGTAGATACTGTTATGCCATGCAAGCATTTTCCATATGAAGTGTGGCATCGAACGGGCGTCCTGACTTCAGGACGCCATACGCCACCTGAGCCAGTTTGCGCATCATGGCCCCGATTATCAGCTTCGGCGCTTTTCCCTTCAGCTCCAGTCTTGTCCTGAACGCTTTTCCCCAGTCTGTTTTGTACAGCGCCACCATCGCCGGCATATACAACGCCCGCCGCAGCGACACATTCCCGGCCTTGCTCATCCTCGACGCCCGTCTGACACTGCTGCCCGACTCGTGATACCGTGGCGTCAGCCCCGCGAACGCCGCGAACTGCCGGGCCTCCCCGAAGCGCAGTTTTTCCCCAACGAACGCCAGCAGCACCGCCGTCGTTTTCGGTCCTATTCCCGGAATGCTGTCCAGCAGACGCCTGCGGTTCTTCATATCCGGGTCATTGTTCGTCAGGTCTTTTATCTTTTTCCCGATGAGTTTCAGTTCCGCTTCCAGCCAGGCAAGATGAGCATCAATGCTTTCCCGTTGCTCATCCCGCGCAGTTTCAAGCCGGTTCAGCTCCTGCGAGTGCATATCTGTCAGCGTCTGATGACGCATCACCAGCGCACGCAGACGGCGCTCAATCGGCCCGGCAGTTTCCCATTGTGGCGGGCGTTTCTCCTGGCAGAACCGGGCGAGCAGACGGGCATCAACCGCATCGGTTTTCACCCGTATCCCTTCGCTTTGAGCAAAGGCTTTTGCGAGCGCGGGATTAATGACGGAGACCGTGTAACCCGCCCCGGTCAGGTGCAGAGCGGCATCTTCGGCATAGATACTGGTGGCTTCCATGCAGATATGGGCAATGGAGACCTCATGCAGATGAAGCCAGGCGACGAGGGCTTCATGGCCGGGGGTGTTATTGTCGAATTTTTTGTCACGAAAACGGCCATCGGGACGAAGAATGGCGACATCAAGCTTAGTTTTAGAGACATCGATGCCGATGAAAAAAGAGATATTTTCCATTGTGTTACCAGCCTTGTGAATGCGGGGTACCGTGATAAACGGTCCATGATACTGTTCGGTTTTACCACAAGTGGAGAAAAGCAGTCCGGCGTGAAAATCTACCTTACAGACTCGGAAATCTAAGGGGGGATACGGCGTCCGGACTGCGTTCAGAATAAACTGGCCGGTTTACTCTGAACAAGGGGGATAATACAAG
>NZ_QZWH01000076.1 GCF_003601925.1 Buttiauxella izardii | reverse complement strand
TTGGAATTTGGAGAAAATTTCAGCAGGCACAGTCGGGATATCAGAAGCTGATGCCATCGGCAGCAGCACGCGTTTGCCCCCACTATCCATTGCTAGTTGCAAACTACCCGCCAGATCTTCAACCGGATTCACTACACCACCAAGTGTCATATCTCCGAGCACGACCATCTGTTCTTGCACTGGCTTACCCATCAAAATGGAACAGAACGCTATCAGGGCTGCCAGGCTAGTTTTGGTACTAGGGCCTGAGTTATGTAACTCAACAGCATGCAGGTGGTATTCATGCTCGGAAAATTTGGCGGTAGCACTGATACGGTTCAGATTACCTTTGAAGTAATCAAAACCTACGCGGATGGCTTCTTTGGCTGGTGTATTGGAGCCCAGGCCAGATGTCGAGTGTTTACCATTACCAGGGGTCATCTGAGTCTCGAACCGATACAGGCCCAGCTGGCCAGTTCCACCCTTGGTAACCATATGCACGACACCTGGCTTACCCAGACCTTCAGGGATCAACTGGCTTCCGCCTTGCTCGGGTACATTGACGAAAAACTCTTCCAGAGTTTCGTTATCGAGGTAGCTGAAATGCACATCGAAAAACTCCATACCACCCAGTTTTTTCAACTGCTCTTTGATTCGGCGGCGAAGTTCCAGTGCGTAGGTAAGGCAAGGGCGCACCTCCTCTTTACCAAACACACCGTGAGGGTAGAGCAATTTGAGCAACCCAGACACGGTGCGACGTACTGCGATCACATCACGCTGGTTGAGGTTGTTCCCGAG
>NZ_QZWH01000075.1 GCF_003601925.1 Buttiauxella izardii | reverse complement strand
GACGTTAATCCTCGACACCGGCACATCACCTTTTACTAATGTCAGAAAATCATTAGGGTTTTTACAAACCAGCAGGATTTTCTGGCGGTCGGCTGCGCGATGAATATTGTCGATCACTTTTTGCAGCGACCAGAAACGCACGGAGATCCCTTCCGCCAGAACCATCTCCATCAGATTTTGCTGCACCGTATCCTCAGCGACTTCGTCGTTAGCGACGAGGACGAGGTTGGCTCCGGAAAATCCGACCCATTGAACGCCTACCTGGCCGTGAATCAGTCGCTCATCAATGCGGCTTAATACAATGTTTGGCATGTTTTTTTCCTCTTATTATCATTGTGTTAATTAGATGACTGTGTGCCCAGACAGGCACAATGGTACTGGTGCAGTACGTCCTGGATATGGTCGATAATGAGTTCATGTGGCGTGGCCGCAATTTTTCCTTCACGGACCTTAGCGTATTGAAGGGGCAGATACTGACTGATGAGGGGCAAAGGAATAGATTCACCAGCCAGATTAGTAACAAGATTTGAATACGCCTCGTCAATGTCACGATCCGGCCAGTAATAGCGGACACGATCCGAGAAGCTGTATCCACGAGCCAGGCGGCAATCACTGTTATTGCCGTGATAATGGTGTTTCCAGTATTCCGGGTGCTCCAGCATCACGTTTT
>NZ_QZWH01000074.1 GCF_003601925.1 Buttiauxella izardii | reverse complement strand
GTCTTGTTGCCCTCACCCTAACCCTCTCCCTCAGGAGAGGGAATCGTAGGGCTTTCTCCTTCTCCTGGGGGAGAAGGCTGGGATGAGGGCGTTTTCTCTCACCGCACAATCCGACTCCCGCTTACCTTAATTTTCGCTATTATTCCCGCCTCATTATCGCAAATCGAAGAATAAGAATGAAAAACACTCACCACGGACTCAGCCCCGCGCTCATCGTCCTGATGTCTATCGCCACGGGTTTGGCCGTTGCCAGCAACTACTACGCGCAACCCTTGCTCGACACCATCGCTAATGCGTTTTCCCTCTCAATCAACCAGGCCGGATTTATCGTTACCGCCGCGCAATTGGGTTACGCCGCAGGCTTATTGCTGCTGGTGCCACTGGGCGATATGTTTGAACGCCGTAGTTTGATTGTGTTTATGACGCTACTGGCGGCAGGTGGCATGGTGATCACCGCACTGAGCCAGACGCTGTGGATGATGATCCTCGGTACTGCGCTAACGGGTCTATTCTCAGTGGTCGCGCAAATTCTGGTGCCGCTGGCGGCTACGCTTGCGGAACCTGCAAAACGCGGCAAAGTGGTTGGCACCATTATGAGCGGGCTGCTGCTGGGGATTTTGCTGGCGCGAACCGTTGCCGGGCTGCTGGCGAGTATGGGTGGCTGGCGCACCGTTTACTGGGTCGCCAGTGTCTTAATGGTCTTTATGGCGGTAGCGCTGTGGCGCGGCCTGCCGAAAGTGAAGTCAGAAACTCATCTGAATTACCCGCAATTACTCTCTTCGGTATTCGGCCTGTTTATCAAAAACCCGCTGCTGCGCACCCGCGCGCTGTTGGGCTGCCTGACGTTTGCTAACTTCAGCATTCTCTGGACGTCAATGGCATTTCTGCTGGCTTCGCCGCCATTTAACTTCTCGGAAGCAACGATTGGCCTGTTTGGTCTGGCGGGTGCGGCGGGAGCTTTAGGCGCGCGTCCGGCGGGCGGTTTTGCTGACAAAGGCAAAGCCCATCTCACCACCACCATCGGGCTTGTGCTGTTGTTGTTGTCTTGGATTGCCGTCGCGATGGGCCAGTATTCAATCATCGCACTTATCATTGGTATTCTGGTTTTGGACTTAACCGTGCAAGGCGTCCACATCACAAACCAAACCGTTATCTATCGCATGATGCCGGATGCACGAAATCGCCTGACCGCCGGGTATATGACCAGCTACTTTATTGGCGGTGCCGCCGGTTCGATTATTTCGGCCAGCGCCTACCAACATGCTGGATGGAATGGCGTGTGCGCGGCGGGTGCCATCATGGCCCTACTAAATTTGGTAGTGTGGTGGCGTGGGTATCACCGTCAGCCGTGATACCACTAATCCTTTACAGACCCTGCGGATAATTTGGGGTATTAAGGGTCGTACCAGTCTGTTAAGGTTATCCCTGTTTGTTCATTCGAGTGACATTAACGTCAGCAATAGATAAATAGTTAATATGGATAGTCCTGCAACAGCTCCATTAAATAATAAACAAAACGAAGCTACCTGGGTTGAAGGGCTGAAAGACAGTTTACCCATTGTTATCAGCTATATTCCGGTAGCATTCGCTTTTGGATTAAATGCCACCAAGCTGGGATTCACCCCATTCGAAAGCCTGTTTTTCTCCTGCATTATTTATGCGGGTGCCAGTCAATTTGTGATTACCGCTTTGTTGTCTGCGGGCAGTTCTTTGTGGGTCGCCGCATTAACGGTGATGGCAATGGATGTGCGCCACGTTTTATATGGCCCTTCCCTGCGCCAGCGAATCACTCGCCAGTTGAGCAAACCTAAAACGGCGATTTGGGCGTTTGGCCTGACCGATGAAGTTTTTGCCGCAGCGACCGCCAAACTGGTGCGCGATAACCGCCGCTGGAGCGAAAACTGGATGATAGGCATCGCATTCAGTTCGTGGTTCTCCTGGATTCTGGGCACCGCGCTTGGCTCCTGGTCTGGTAACGG
This sequence comes from Buttiauxella izardii, assembly GCF_003601925.1. GTDB lineage: Bacteria > Pseudomonadota > Gammaproteobacteria > Enterobacterales > Enterobacteriaceae > Buttiauxella > Buttiauxella izardii. The sequence continues at coordinate 7,937 of NZ_QZWH01000074.1, read as the reverse complement.
TTTGCTGGATAATTTCCCGGCGGTGGAAGCGGCGTTAGGCTTTATGTTGCCCGCCCTTTTCCTGAGCTTCTTACTAGCGTCATTCCAGCGCAAACAGTCATGGACTGTAACCGCGTCGCTTGCCGGTGCGTTATTGGGCGTCACGCTGGTTTCCATTCCTGCGGCTATTCTGGCGGGCATTGTCTGTGGATGCCTGGCGGCGTTAGTGCAGGCGTTTTACCAAGGGGAACCGAGATGATCAGTACACAAGTCCTTTTGCTGGGTCTGCTGGTCGGGTTCGCCAATTATATGTTTCGCTATTTGCCTTTACGCATTCGGGCAAATTCAACGCGCCCGGCTAAACGCGGTGCGACTGGCGTATTGCTCGACAGCATTGGTATTGCGTCAATTTGCGCTTTGTTGGTGGTGTCGAGCGTGCCTGAAATTATGCACGATGCGCAGCGTCTGGTTCCGACGTTAATGGGTTTTATCATTCTCGGGCTGAGTTATTACAAGACTCGCAGCATTATTATCCCGACGTTATTAAGTGCTCTGGGTTATGGATTAACCTGGAAACTCATGATGGTGATCGCAGTCTGACGATAAAAAACGTATAAACAATACATTTACTTTATTTGTCACCATCGTTATTATATCGACCGCAACTAATGAGGTTATGCCAAAATGGATAGTTCGTTTACGCCCATTGAACAAATGCTAAAATTTCGCGCCAAACGCTACGAGGAATTCCCTTATCAGGAAGTCCTTTTGACGCGCCTGTGCATGCACATGCAGGGCAAGCTTTTGGAAAACCGCAATAAAATGCTGAAAGCTCAGGGCATTAACGAGACGCTGTTTATGGCGTTGATCACTCTGGAATCACAGGAAAGCCATAGCATTCAGCCTTCTGAACTGAGCTGTGCTTTGGGTTCTTCACGCACCAACGCGACCCGCATTGCCGATGAACTGGAAAAGCGTGGCTGGATTGAACGCCGTGAAAGCGATAACGATCGCCGCTGCCTGCATCTGCATTTGACCGAAAAAGGTCACGAATTCCTACGTCAGGTGTTACCGCCGCAACATCGCTGCTTGCATGAGCTCTGGTCTGCGCTGAGCGGTACGGAGAAAGAGCAGCTGGAAAATATCACCCGCAAACTGCTGACCCGCCTTGATGAAATGGACGAAAACCAGACTGTACTTGAAGCCGTGCGCTAAGTGCCGTCATCGCGTGAAATCGTAGTGCCCCAAAAAAGATGAATACCGACAGGCCAGCAACTCACCTTGCTGGCCTGTTGGGTCTAACAGGTCGGCTCAGCCGATCACTATAATAAAAAAGTGTGGAGATAAGCATGAGCGCACATGCGGAGACTCAAACCCCGCAGCAGCCGGGTAACAAGAAAGGCAAACGTAAAGGTGCCTTACTCGTATTAACCCTGCTGTTTGTCATTATTGCTGTGGCATATGGGATTTACTGGTTTTTAGTTTTACGTCACTACGAAAACACGGATGATGCGTATGTGGCCGGTAATCAGGTGCAGATTATGTCCCAGGTTTCCGGAAGCGTAACCAAGGTTTGGGCAGACAATACCGACTTCGTTAAACAGGGCGATGTGTTGGTCACGCTGGACCAGGCAGACGCTGAGCAAGCCTTTGAGCAAGCACAAACCGTGCTGGCTTCAAGTGTTCGCCAGACACGTCAGTTAATGATTAATAGTAAGCAGTATCAGGCCAATATCGAGCTGCAAAAGACTTCTCTTGCTCAAGCTCAAAGTGACCTGAACCGTCGCGTGCCGCTGGGTAATGCCAACCTGATTGGCCGTGAAGAATTGCAACACGCCCGAGATGCCGTCGCATCGGCTCAAGCGCAACTGGATGTTGCCGTTCAACAATATAATGCCAATCAGGCGATGATCCTTGGCACCAAACTCGAAGAGCAGCCAAGCGTTAAGCAAGCGGCAGCCGAGTTGCGTAACGCCTGGATGGCACTGCAACGTACCAAAATCGTCAGCCCAATGACCGGTTATGTTTCCCGCCGTGTTGTTCAGGTTGGCGCACAAATCAGCCCAACGACTCCGCTGATGGCTATCGTGCCAGCCAGTGGTTTGTGGGTGGATGCAAACTTTAAAGAGACGCAGCTTGCGCATATGCGTATTGGCCAACCGGCGACCGTTGTCAGTGATATTTACGGCGACAAAGTTGAATACACCGGTAAAGTTGTCGGCCTGGATATGGGCACCGGCAGCGCGTTCTCTTTGCTGCCTGCACAAAATGCCACGGGTAACTGGATCAAAGTCGTGCAGCGTTTGCCTGTGCGTATTGAACTGGATGCAAAACAGCTTGAGCAACACCCGCTGCGAATCGGCCTGTCAACACTGGCGACGGTCGACACCAGCAACCGCGAAGGCAGCATGCTGGCAAATACCACTCGCCACTCTCCAGTGTATGAAAGCAATGCGCGCGAACTGAACCTTGCGCCTGCCAACGAGCTTATCAATAGCATCATCCAGGCTAATGCGGGCTAATAAAGCGGAGGTTGTATGGCACAACAAAAACCGCTAGAAGGGGCACCGCTGGTCATCATGACCATCGCCTTGTCATTGGCGACCTTTATGCAGGTGCTGGACTCCACCATCGCCAACGTGGCTATTCCGACTATCGCCGGGAACCTGGGCTCTTCATTGAGCCAGGGGACCTGGGTTATCACCTCGTTTGGGGTGGCAAATGCCATCTCCATTCCGATAACCGGATGGCTTGCTAAGCGCCTGGGTGAAGTGAAGCTGTTCATGTGGTCAACGATTCTGTTCGTGTTGGCTTCATGGGCGTGCGGCGTGTCCAAAAGCCTGGAGATGCTGATTTTCTTCCGCGTGATTCAGGGGATTGTGGCCGGGCCGTTGATTCCACTTTCGCAAAGTCTGCTGCTCAATAACTATCCGCCTGCCAAGCGAAGTATCGCGCTGGCGCTGTGGTCGATGACGGTTATCGTCGCGCCAATTTGCGGGCCAATTCTCGGCGGTTATATCAGTGATAACTATCACTGGGGCTGGATCTTCTTTATCAACGTGCCCATCGGTGCGGTGGTGGTTCTGCTGACGCTGCAAACGCTGCGCGGGCGTGAAACCAAAACCGAGCATCGACGTATCGACGCCATCGGCCTTGCGCTGTTGGTGGTGGGTATCGGCAGCCTGCAAATCATGCTCGACCGTGGTAAAGAGCTGGATTGGTTTAACTCAACCGAAGTGGTGGTTCTGACTGTCGTCGCGGTGGTGGCGATAAGCTTCTTGATTGTGTGGGAGCTGACGGACGACAACCCGATAGTCGATTTGTCGCTGTTTAAGTCGCGAAACTTTACCATCGGGTGTCTGTGTATCAGCCTCGCCTATATGCTCTACTTCGGCGCCATTGTGTTGCTGCCGCAGCTATTGCAGGAGGTATATGGCTACACGGCAACCTGGGCGGGTCTGGCATCGGCACCGGTCGGGGTTATTCCGGTACTGCTGTCGCCGATAATTGGCCGATTTGCTCACAAGCTCGATATGCGAAGGCTGGTGACGTTCAGCTTTATCATGTACGCCGTCTGCTTCTACTGGCGCGCATACACCTTTGAACCGGGAATGGATTTTGGCGGTTCAGCATGGCCGCAGTTTATTCAGGGCTTCGCCGTAGCGTGCTTCTTTATGCCATTGACGACGATTACGCTTTCCGGTTTACCGCCTGAGCGTATGGCAGCCGCATCGAGTTTGTCGAACTTTACCCGAACCCTTGCCGGCTCGATTGGTACGTCGATAACTACGACGCTGTGGACTAACCGCGAAGCCATGCACCACTCGCAGTTAACAGAATCCGTTTCGCCGTTTAACCCAAATGCACAGCAAATGTATTCGCAACTGGAAAACCTCGGTATGTCGCCGCAACAAGCCTCCGGATATATTGCGCAGCAGATTACCAATCAGGGGCTGATTATTTCTGCCAATGAGATTTTCTGGATTTCAGCGGGGATATTTATTCTGTTGCTGGGGCTGGTATGGTTTGCCCGACCACCGTTTGGAGCGGGTGGTGGTGGCGGCGGAGCGCACTAAGTCAGAAGTACCGTCAGAAATACAAAAGGGGCCAATTGGCCCCTTTTTGTTTTTACTGATTATTGTCGGATGACGCGTTGCTTATCCGACCTACAGGTGCAGCTCTTTGAGTGTCTCTTTCGGCAGAGCCAGCTCTTCGTTGCTGTTGACGCTCACGCCATGCTCAAGGATATGACGCGCGATATCCTGTGCTTCTTGCAGTGAGTGCATGTGGTAGGTGCCACACTGGTAAACGTTCAGCTCAGGGATCTGGTTTTGCTCTTTCACCTTCAGCACATCTTCCATTGCCGCTTTCCATGCATCAGCAACGCGAGACTCTTCCGGCACACCAATCAGGCTCATGTAGAAGCCGGTACGGCAGCCCATTGGCGAGATATCAATAATCTCTACACCGTTTCCGTTCAGGTGATCACGCATAAAACCAGCAAACAGATGTTCAAGTGTATGAATCCCTTTTTCTGGCATCACTTCCTTGTTCGGAATGCAAAAACGCAGATCAAATACAGTAATAGTATCGCCATGAGGCGTATGCATCGTTTTGGCCACACGCACTGCTGGTGCGCCCATGCGGGTATGGTCAACGGTGAAGCTATCCAACAACGGCATCTGACAACCTCCGATAAGTGATTTTTTTAAAAATAAAATGAACCATTCTTTCGTACGCTACTCTGAGTATATGAAAGACGCGCATTTGTTATCATCATCCCTGATTCAGAGATGTATATTTTGGCCACACTGATTGTGGCCTTTTTCTTTTGTATCAAGAGTGACTTTCAAGCCAGACATCGAATGGCTCAGTATCACTGGCCTCGATATCACGCTGGCGCTGCCATGAAGCATCATGTTCTTTCTGCAACACGTCTTCGGTCAAAATCTCCAGCGGTTCCTGAATCAGCATCTGACGATACTGCTCAGCCAGCGCAAGCCCTGTCCCACCAATTCCATTATCAATCATAGACCGCAGAATACGTGCGGAGTACGTTAATTCTGGATTGTCGAAGCACGCAACCAGTTGGTCACACACATCCTGATATTCAGTATTTCCGGCAATGCCATCGAGCGTTTCGGCAACGCGACGTAAATCGGCAAACAGATCTTTGCCTACTTTCGGCAGTGGATGCTGCGCGGTTTCACAGCCCATACCCAGCGTCAGGCCCGGTTTGCGGCCTTCCAGAATCACACGATTCCAGTTTTTGCGGGTACAAAGCAATTCGTCGCTGCTCATTTCAGGCGCGTCAGCCAGCACACACCAAATCATGAACAGATCGAGGAAACGAACTTGCTGCTCGTCAACGCCAATCGGCGAGAACGGGTTGATGTCGAGTGAACGCACTTCGATGTATTCAATCCCGCCGCGCATCAGTGCATCAGAAGGCGACTCACCTGGCCCTGTAACGCGTTTAGGGCGAATCGGTGCATAGAGTTCATTTTCGATTTGCAGCACGTTGGTGTTAATTTGAAGGCGTTTACCGTCCTTCTCTAACCCCATCTGCGCATATTCTTCTGATGGCGTCTTAATCGCACGTTTTAACCCGGCGACATAAGTCTCCAGATCGTTAAACGTAATGCCAAGATTGCTCTGGGATTTATTGGTGTAACCCAAATCGCTCAGACGCAATGATGTCGCGTACGGCAAGTAATTCATGCCGCATTCGGTTTTTTCAAACGGCAACGCGCTTTCTTTCCCTTGCAGGAAGGATGAGCAGATTGCTGGCGATGCACCGAATAAATACGGGATCACCCAACCAAAACGGTAGTAGTTGCGAATCAGGCGGAAGTATCCGGCGGAAATCGCTTCTTTGCCGCTCTGTGCGTCTTCAACACCCAGACGTGCCTGCCAGAATTCAAGCGGCAGCGAAAAGTTGTAGTGAACGCCAGAAATGGTTTGCATCAACGCGCCGTAACGGTTTTTCAGACCTTCGCGGTATAACGTTTTAAAACGCCCGTTGTTGGATGAGCCATATTGCGCCAGTTCAATGTTCTGACCGTCGTCGATATAGCACGGCATACTGAGCGGCCACATACGCTCATCGCCCAGTTCACGGGCGGTATGGCGATGGAGATCGCGCATGAAAGTCAGCATATGGTCGATGTCGCCATCAACCGGAGTAATAAACTCCAGCAACGCTTCAGCGAAGTCTGTGGTGATCCATTTATGCGTCAGCGCTGAGCCCAGGCTTTCCGGGTGGCCTGTCGTTGCCAACTGACCATCTGGAGTGACCCGTAGCGTTTCACGCTCCAGACCACGATGAATACCTTTTACTGCCTGAGGATGCTTTTCCAGCCAGGCCAGCGCCTGTGATACGTTCGGGATCAAATTGACCTCCCGCCTGTCGAGTACATTTTTATTAAGCATAAGAGATGGCGATAATAATACCCTTTAGATTTCGAGTTGCAGGAAGGCGGCAAAGGAGCAAATCCTCTTGAGCTTACTTGAGTAAGTGACAGAGGTTTGCGAGTGCAGCCAACGCACCTGCAGCTTGAAAGATAACGGGTATTTCAGTCCATGCAATTAGTGCCACCACGCAATACCTTGCACCGTTGCAGCCGCTACAACGATATAGCGAATCGCTTTGCCAAGGCATAAAAAAAAGATTACCGGTCCCCAGCTCATTCTTAACAAGCCAGCTAACAGGCACAGTAGGTCGCCTACTACAGGCAGCCAACTGAGTAATAATGTTGCCGGGCCAAAACGCTCCAGCCAGGCGCTTGCTTTTCCATGCCAGCGCGACTTTTCCCGCAACGGAAAAAAACGCCCCAGAATAACGTTAGTCAGACCACCAAGGCTATTACCCATTGTTGCTACAAAAATGAGTAACCACGTTGGCCCTGAGCCTGCGACTAATAGCGCTACCAACACCGCTTCGGAACTGCCCGGCAATAAAGTAGCGCTCAGAAAACTACTGGTAAATAGCGAAAAGAGTGATACAGCTTCACTCACAGTAAACGGACGTCCACACCATCCATTCCAGCCGCTTGCGCCGCTTCGAGGCCGAAATCTGCATCTTCAAACACCACACATTTTTGCGGTGCTACGCCCATTAATTCGGCGCACAGCAAAAAAGTGTCGGGAGCAGGTTTGTGATTTTTAACATGATCGGCTGCAACAACTGCGGAGAAATACTGGCGTAAACCTAAATGTTTCAACAGAGACTCGGCAATATCGCTTTCACTACCGGTTCCCACCGCCATTGGGCGACGGCCATGCCAGGATTTAACAACATCAATGAGGGGAAGTGGGCGAACCGTATCCAGAAGCATCGCTCTGACGGCCTGCGTTTTTTCCTGCGCGAGACGGTGGGGATCAAGATCGGCACGATTGAGTTCGATAATCGCCTGCGCAATGCGCCAGGTTGGAGAGCCGTTCAACGCAACCATAGCCTGCTCGTCGAACTGCATGCCATAACCGGCTAACGTCTCACGCCACGCTTTACGATGTGTTGGTTCGGTATCGAGGATGGTTCCGTCCATATCGAAAATCAGACCTTCGTAACGATCGTACATCTCTACCCTCACATCACTAAATATTGAGGCGTTACTTTAGCGTAAACCAATAATATTGTCGCTTATTGTAATAGAGATAGTTTAGCGGGTGACTAATGATATATAGGGTTTTATTGGGGACTTAATTCAGAATTTTTAGGAGGATGGGACTGAGAAGAAGATGGTGCACCCAGGAAGATTCGAACTTCCGACCGCTCGGTTCGTAGCCGAGTACTCTATCCAGCTGAGCTATGGGTGCATCGGGGTATTGCTTTACTGCTGATTCAATGTCGTTAAACTTACCACAACATCAAAGAAGAATGGTGCACCCAGGAAGATTCGAACTTCCGACCGCTCGGTTCGTAGCCGAGTACTCTATCCAGCTGAGCTATGGGTGCA
>NZ_QZWH01000073.1 GCF_003601925.1 Buttiauxella izardii | reverse complement strand
GGGAACTGCCAGGCTCCAAATAAGTGGAAAGCCCTGTACTGACGTACAGGGCTTTTTGCTGTCTGTGATTTATGAAATTTATCCCCGTTAAGCGATACAGATCACGCCTCTAAAAACCACATACCTCAGATCCGGTACATACTTATGGCTGGTAAAGCTCAAACGGCGAAATGCTGGTAAGAAACACAACAGGCAGGCTAAATTATGGCTAAAAATACTATCTGTATTTGGTACGACCATGATGCGGAAGCTGCCGCTCATTTCTATGCTGCGACCTTTCCCGATAGCTGCGTGGGTGCTGTCATCCCGGCACCGAGCGACTATCCGGATGGTAAATCTGGCGAGACAATAGTGGTCGAATTTGTTGTTGCGGGAGTGCCATGCATCGGCCTCAATGGCGGCCCGCATTTCAAACACAATGAAGCCTTTTCATTTCAGATATCGACAGAAGATCAGGCTGAAACGGATCGCTACTGGAACGCAATTGTCGGCAATGGCGGCCAGGAAAGTGAATGCGGCTGGTGCAAAGATAAATGGGGCATTAGCTGGCAAATAACGCCGCGAATATTAACCGAAGCTCTGGCGACCGGCGGAGATACCGCCAGGCGTGCGTTTGGGGCGATGATGTCGATGAAGAAAATAGATGTTGCGGCCATTAAAGCTGCGATAAATAGCTGACGAGTCTAGCTTATAATATTAAAGAAGACGGGCTTTCGGGCCCGTTTTCTTTGGAATTTCAATCCCCTTCTATTCCTGCTTTCCAACTATCCTTCCCCATAATTCATCTAAAAACATATAAGCATTAACGATAATTTTTAATTCTTTTATATAAACCTCGCCGTTAGAAATACTGCTCCTATCAAAAATACAGGAGCACTCACCATGATAGCAAAACGACATACTCTCTGGCTGGCAGCGCTGGCTCTTATTGCAACGCCGGTATTCGCGGTGGATGTCACCGTGGCATATCAAACATCCGCTGAACCCGCCAAAGTTGCGCAGGCCGACGATGCTTTTGCCAAAGATAGCGGCGCAAAAGTGGAATGGCGCAAGTTCGACAGCGGCGCGAGTGTAGTACGTGCGCTGGCATCGGGTGATGTGCAGATTGGCAATATCGGTTCCAGCCCACTCGCTGTAGCTGCCAGCCAAAATGTGCCTATCGAAGTGTTCCTGCTTGCCTCGCAGTTGGGCAACTCTGAAGCGTTGGTCGTGAAGAAGGGCATCACCAATCCGAAAGATTTGATTGGCAAACGTATTGCCGTGCCATTCATCTCCACCACGCATTACAGCCTGCTTGCGGCACTGAAACATTGGGGCATCAAGCCTGGCGAAGTACAAATCCTAAATCTTCAACCTCCGGCGATTATTGCCGCCTGGCAGCGTGGCGATATTGACGGGGCTTATGTCTGGGCGCCAGCAGTTAACGAGCTGGAAAAAGACGGCACGGTGCTAACGGATTCCGCGCAAGTGGGCAAGTGGGGCGCACCAACGCTGGATGTCTGGGTTGTGCGTAAAGACTTTGCTAAAGCGCATCCTGAAGTGGTGGAAGCCTTCGCCAAAAGCGCACTCGCCGCCCAGAAAAGCTATATCGATAACCCAGAAGAATGGCTAAAACAGCCGGATAACCTAAGCAAACTCTCGCGTCTGAGCGGTGTGCCGGAAAGCGACGTTCCGGTTCTGGTGAAGGGCAATACCTATCTCACCGCCAGCCAGCAAACCGAGCAGCTTAGCGGCCCGGTAAATAAAGCGATTGTCGATACCGCGCAGTTCCTGAAAGCGCAGGGCAAAGTCCCGGCGGTGGCGACGGACTACAGCCAGTTTGTGACCGACCGCTTCGTGAAAACGCTGGCGCAGTAAGGAGTTAGCCATGTTACAGGTATCGCATTTAAGTGCAGATTACGACGGAAAAACCGTTCTTAGCGACATCAATCTGACCGTGGACGAGGGCGAATTACTGGTGGTTCTCGGCCCGTCCGGCTGCGGAAAAACAACACTGCTGAACCTGATAGCTGGCTTTGTTCCATATCACTCCGGCAGCATCACGCTTACGGGCAAGCAAGTCACAGGGCCAGGCGCTGAACGTGGGGTGGTTTTTCAAAATGAAGGGTTGCTGCCGTGGCGCTCGGTGCTGGATAACGTCGCGTTTGGATTGCAGCTTGCCGGGCAGCCAAAGTCACAGCGCGAGGAAATTGCACTCGATATGCTGCGCAAAGTAGGGCTGGAAGACAAAGCAAAGCGCGCCATCTGGCAGCTATCCGGTGGGCAGCGCCAGCGGGTGGGGATTGCTCGCGCACTCGCTACTCGCCCGCAGCTTTTACTGCTCGACGAACCGTTTGGCGCGCTCGATGCCTTCACTCGTGAACAGATGCAGACCCTGTTATTAAAGCTGTGGCATGAAAGCCGCCGTCAGGTGTTGTTGATTACGCACGATATCGAAGAGGCCGTTTTCCTGGCGACTGAACTGGTGCTGCTTTCGCCGGGGCCAGGGCGCGTACTGGAACGCCTGCCGCTCGATTTTGGTCGCCGATTTGTAGCCGGTGAACCTTGCCGCAGCATCAAATCTGACCCCGAATTTATCGCTAAACGTGAGTACGTGCTGAGCCGGGTGTTTGAACAACGTGAGGGCTTTTTATGAGCATTGTGATTCAGGATAAAGCCCGCCGCACGCGGCTGACTCTACGCTGGCCATTCTCCCGCCAGTTCACGCTTAGCCTTGCAACCATCACCACCATCATTTTGCTGTGGTGGTGGGTGGCGGCGGAACAGTGGATTAGCCCATTGTTTTTACCGCCTCCGGGCCAGGTTTTAATGAAGCTGATTAGCATCGCCGGGCCACAAGGGTTTATGGATGCCACGCTCTGGCAGCACCTCGCCGCCAGCTTGATGCGCATTCTTACTGCTTTACTGGCGGCGGTGCTGATTGGCATTCCTGTGGGGATCGCGATGGGGCTAAGCCCGACGATACGCGGCATCCTTGATCCGTTGATTGAGCTTTACCGCCCCGTGCCGCCACTGGCGTATTTGCCGCTAATGGTGATTTGGTTCGGTATTGGCGAAACCTCAAAGATCTTACTGATTTATCTCGCGATATTCGCGCCAGTTGCGATGTCGACAATGGCGGGCGTTCGTAGCGCAAAACAGGTACGCATTCGTGCCGCCGAGGCACTCGGAGCCTCGCGTCTTCAGGTCGTGTGGCATGTGATTTTGCCCGGCGCTTTGCCGGAAATTCTCACCGGATTCCGCATTGGGCTAGGTGTCGGTTGGTCAACACTTGTGGCCGCCGAGCTTATCGCCGCCACTCGCGGATTAGGCTTTATGGTGCAGTCTGCCGGTGAATTCCTGGCAACAGACGTCGTGCTGGCAGGAATCGGTGTTATCGCGGTTATCGCATTTTGTTTAGAGCTGGGTTTGCGCGCCTTGCAGCGCCGTTTAACCCCATGGCATGGAGAAGGGCAATGAGTGAAAAAATAAATGTTCTGCCGCTGGGGCCTTATATTGGCGCACAGGTGAGTGGTCTGACGCTAAGTCGGGGATTAAGCGATAACCAATTTGAACAGCTCTACCACGCGCTGATTCGTCACCAGGTTTTGTTCCTGCGCGATCAACCGATTACGCCTGCTCAGCAGCGCGTGCTGGCTCAGCCTTTTGGCGACTTGCACATCCATCCGGTTTACCCGCACGCAGAAGGGGTGGAAGAGATTATCGTGCTGGATACGCACAACGATAACCCGCCGGATAACGACAACTGGCACACCGACGTGACGTTTATCGAAACGCCGCCTGCCGGGGCGATACTGGCAGCGAAACAGATTCCAGAAACAGGCGGCGATACATTATGGACCAGCGGCATTGCCGCGTACGAGGCACTGTCGGAACCATTCAAGCGCTTGTTGTCCGGGCTGCGTGCGGAGCACGATTTCCGCAAGTCGTTCCAGCAATATAAATATCTGGGCAGCGAAGAAGAGCACCAGCGCTGGCGTGAAGCCGTAGCTAAAAATCCGCCGTTGCTGCACCCGGTGATTCGTACTCATCCGGTCAGCGGCAAACAGGCGCTGTTTGTTAACGAAGGATTCACCACGAGGATTGTCGATCTCTCACAAAAAGAGAGCGATGCGCTGCTCGCATTCTTGTTCGCGCATATTACAAAACCGGAGTTCCAGGTGCGCTGGCGCTGGCAGGAAAACGACATCGCGATTTGGGATAACCGTGTGACGCAGCATTACGCCAACGCCGATTATCTTCCGGCTCGCCGCATCATGCATCGCGCAACCATTCTGGGGGATAAACCTTTCTGGCGGGGTTAAAGACATCTTTTAGCTGGCGCTTATCCTCCTGAACGTAGGTCGGATAAGCGCCAGTGTACGACCGGCCACATAGGTTACAGATCAGACCGGCCACACAGGTAACACATTTTGCCTAATCTATCCGGATGATACTTTGCTTACGTCTGTCGTAGTAAGCAAGGTCCATCCGGTTAAATATTATCGCTTCAAGTCCGTCCTCACGCTCCTCCAGCATCACATATTCACCCCGCAGCGCCTGATTCAGGAATAACCTTTTGCCAATGTAGATGTCGCCTTTGGAGCGCACCCGGTACACTTTCGCCCCTTCGGGATAGCTCACCTCCGGCGTTTTTCCGTCCCATTTTCTCGGCGACGGCACCCAGATACC
>NZ_QZWH01000072.1 GCF_003601925.1 Buttiauxella izardii | reverse complement strand
TGTACGACCGGCCACATAGGTTACAGATCAGACCGGCCACACAGGTAACACATTCTGCCTAATCTATCCGGATGATACTTTGCTTACGTCTGTCGTAGTAAGCAAGGTCCATCCGGTTAAATATTATCGCTTCAAGCCCGTCCTCACGCTCCTCCAGCATCACATATTCACCCCGCAGCGCCTGATTCAGGAATAACCTTTTGCCAATGTAGATGTCGCCTTTGGAGCGCACCCGGTACACTTTCGCCCCTTCGGGATAGCTCACCTCCGGCGTTTTTCCGTCCCATTTTCTCGGCGACGGCACCCAGATACCTCCCGGCGTCAGACCGCCCAGCGCCTCGTGCGGCCGCTCCCGGTTAAACTCTTCACGATAGCTGTCGAACCAGGCCTGCTGTTCCTCAAGCGTCGCCCGGCGGTTACCGAAGCTCAGGCTGTGTTTCAGCGAACGGTGCATGCGTTCGTGTCGACCATTCTCTTCCGGATGCCCTTTGCGGATGCGCTCCGGCCGGATACCGAGCTTAATCAGCCAGACCGCGAGCCGGCTCAGCCCGGCAATACCGGTGCCGGCAAACGGCTGGCCGTTATCGGTTTTCAGTACCTCCGGCAGGCCGTATTCGAGGAATGCGCGCGCCAGACAGTCCCGCACAAAGGCCTCGCTTTCCCGGAATGTCCCCTCGCAGGACAGCAGGTAACGGCTGTGATTATCGGTCAGCGTGA
>NZ_QZWH01000071.1 GCF_003601925.1 Buttiauxella izardii | reverse complement strand
GGGCGCATATGCGCCCTTTTTTATTAGTGCTAACAATCTATCCATTTACCCTCCTTTACCCACGCACTACACTAAGGCCGGCTTTTTATCAGAGGTGGTGATGAACGATTATAAAATGACGCCTGTCGAATTACGTGCGACTTGGGGTTTAGGCACGGTCTTTTCACTGCGCATGCTCGGCATGTTTATGGTGCTTCCGGTTCTTACTACTTATGGCATGGCACTGCAGGGCGCAAGCGAAGCGCTGATTGGTATCGCCATCGGTATTTATGGCCTCGCACAAGCTATCTTCCAGATTCCTTTTGGCCTGCTTTCCGACCGTATTGGTCGCAAGCCGCTGATCATCGGCGGATTACTGATTTTCGTGCTCGGCAGCGTGATTGCCGCACTTTCTGATTCGATTTGGGGTGTGATTCTTGGCCGTGCATTGCAAGGCTCCGGCGCGATTGCCGCCGCCGTTATGGCCCTGCTTTCAGACTTAACCCGCGAGCAGAACCGTACCAAAGCCATGGCGTTTATCGGCGTGAGTTTTGGCGTAACATTTGCCATTGCGATGGTGCTTGGCCCAATTATCACTCATAGCCTCGGTTTAAATGCGCTGTTCTGGATGATTGCGATTCTGGCAACCTGCGGCATTCTGATCACGCTGTGGGTGGTGCCAAATTCTAAAAGCCATGTGCTGAACCGTGAGTCCGGCATGGTAAAAGGCTGCTTTAGCAAAGTGCTGGCGGAGCCGAAATTACTCAAGCTGAACTTCGGCATCATGTGTCTGCACATCATGCTGATGTCTACGTTTGTTGCCCTCCCCGGCCAGCTCGAACAAGCAGGTTTCCCGGCATCCCAGCACTGGAAAATCTACCTCTGCACCATGCTCATCGCCTTTGCTTCTGTGGTGCCGTTTATCATTTATGCGGAAGTAAAACGCCGCATGAAGCGCGTGTTTGTTGGCTGCGTAGCGTTGCTGCTGATTGCTGAAATCGTGCTGTGGGGTTCCGGCCCGCACTTCTGGGAATTAGTTCTAGGTGTGCAGTTGTTCTTCCTGGCCTTTAACCTGATGGAAGCGATTTTACCGTCGCTTATCAGCAAAGAATCTCCGGCAGGCTATAAAGGCACGGCGATGGGGATTTACTCCACCAGCCAGTTCCTCGGTGTGGCGATTGGCGGTTCATTTGGCGGATGGATTGACGGATTGTTTGATTCACAAACCGTTTTCCTCGCGGGCGCACTGCTGGCAATGATTTGGTTACTGGTCAGCAGCACTATGACGGAGCCGCCATACGTGGCGAGTTTGCGCGTGGAATTGCCGGAAGATGTGACCGATGACGAAACGCTGAAACAGCGTTTACTGGCACAACCCGGCGTGAGTGATGTGAATATTATTGCGCAGGAACGCAGTGCTTACGTGAAGATCGATAGCAAGCTGACGAATCGATTTGAGATTGAGCAATTAGTGAAACAACCCTCTCCCTGAGGGAGAGGGAACTTGTCCGGTTTTCCCCCTCTCCTGTGGATTAGGGAACTTGTCCGCTTTTCCCCCTCTCCTATGGGAGAGGGCCGGGGTGAGGGCAAACTAAAATCAGTCGCGGAAGTTCTTAAACTGGAACGGTTGCCCCAAATCACCACCACGAACCAGCGCCATAGCGGCCTGTAAATCATCGCGAGATTTGCCCGTTACGCGCAGTTCTTCACCTTGAATCTGCACCTGAACCTTGGTCTTGCTGTCTTTAATCAGCTTCACAATTTTCTTGGCGATGGCAGCTTCAATGCCCTGCTTGAGCTTCGCTTCAACACTCCAGGTTTTACCACTGTGCGTAAACTCTTCTGGCACATCAATTGAAGCCCCTTCGATACCACGCTTAAGCAGCTTGGCACGAAGAATATCCAACAGTTGGTTAACCTGGAAATCAGACTCACTGGCGACTTTGATGGACTGATTTTTCTCATTCAGTTCAAATGTCGCCGGTACATTACGGAAGTCAAAACGAGTAGCAACCTCACGCTCCGCGTTTTCAATCGCGTTACGCACTTCCTGGATATCAATTTCAGACACAATGTCAAAAGATGGCATGCTTTCTTCTCCCTCTCTTTTTGTTGCGTTGCATAATACCCAAAACAACCCGTTAAAGCAGTACTGAGGCCTGTATAATATAGATTAAGCAAAACATCTGCGGCTTTACGCAGATGGGGAGGCAATATGAAAATTACCGTGCTGGGTTGCGGTGCGCTTGGTCAACTTTGGCTGGCATCTCTTTATAAACAAGGACATGAGGTTCAAGGATGGTTGCGTGTGCCGCAGCCTTTTTGCCATGTCAACGTACTCGAAACAGACGGTAGCGTGTTTAACCAAACGCTGACGGCTAACGATCCCGATTTTCTTGCCAGCTGCGATTTATTGCTCGTCACGCTAAAAGCCTGGCAGGTTTCTGACTCGGTCAAAGCACTGGCGACAAAACTTCCTGCTGGTTGCCCTATTCTGCTGCTGCACAATGGCATGGGCACGCTTGAAGAGTTACGCATGTTGCGCCAGCCGCTTTTATCTGGCGTCACCACGCATGCGGCGCGTCGCGATGGCAACATCATTGTCCATGTCGCCAATGGCACCACGCATATTGGCCCCGGCAATGCGGCGGGCAACGACTTTAGTTTTCTCGCCGATCAACTGCATCACGCCCTCCCAGAAATGGCCTGGCATAATAATATTCAGGCTGCGATCTGGAAGAAACTGGCGGTGAATTGTGTGATAAACCCGCTCACCGCGCTCTACAATTGCCCGAACGGGGAGCTGCGTCATTACCCTGACGAGGTAAGCAAAATCTGCCACGAAGTCGCGATGGTGATGGAACGTGAAGGCCATCATACGTCACCCGAAGCGCTGCTTTTTTATGTGGAAGAAGTTATCGACAGCACCCGCGCGAACATCTCATCAATGCTTCAGGATGTGCGGGTGCAACGTCACACCGAGATTGATTATATAACGGGTTATTTACTGCAACGCGCGCGCGCCCATGGCCTTTCTGTGCCGGTGAACAGCCGCTTGTATGAGCTGATTAAGCGTAAGGAGAATGAGTATGAGCGCACGAGCACTGGTTTGTCTGGCTCCTGGAACTGAAGAAACAGAAGCCGTTACCACCATCGATCTTCTGGTGCGTGGCGGAATTAGCGTCACCACCGCAAGCGTCGCAAGTGACGGCGACCTGACGATTGTCTGTTCACGTGGCGTAAAGCTATTGGCAGATGCGCCGCTGGTTGAAGTGGCTGATGGCGAGTTTGATGTCATCGTGTTACCCGGTGGCTTAAAAGGTGCCGAGTGTTTCCGCGACAGCCCGCTGTTAGTGGAAACCGTGCGTCAGTTCCATCTTTCCGGGCGCATCGTTGCCGCGATTTGTGCCGCAGCCGGTACAGTTCTGGTTCCCCATGAATTGTTCCCAATGGCGAATATGACGGGTTATCCGGGCCTGAAAGAGACTATTCCAGAAGCGCAATGGCAGGATAAACGTATTGTGTGGGATCCACGCGTCAACCTGCTAACCAGCCAGGGGCCTGGAACCGCTATCGATTTTGCGCTGAAGATGATTGATTTGCTGGTGAGCCGCGAGAAGGCTCATGAAGTTTCACAACAGTTGGTGATGGCGGCGGGAATTTATAGTTACAGGGATTACTAAACCACCCTCACCCTGGCCCTCTCCCTCAGGGAGAGGGGAAAAACCATTCTAATCCTTCTCCTGGGGGAGAAGG
>NZ_QZWH01000070.1 GCF_003601925.1 Buttiauxella izardii | reverse complement strand
TGTACGACCGGCCACATAGGTTACAGATCAGACCGGTCACACAGGTAACACATTCTGCCTAATCTATCCGGATGATACTTTGCTTACGTCTGTCGTAGTAAGCAAGGTCCATCCGGTTAAATATTATCGCTTCAAGCCCTTCCTCACGTTCCTCCAGCATCACATATTCACCCCGCAGCGCCTGATTCAGGAATAACCTTTTGCCAATGTAGATGTCGCCTTTGGAGCGCACCCGGTACACTTTCGCCCCTTCGGGATAGCTCACCTGCGGCGTTTTTCCGTCCCATTTTCTCGGCGACGGCACCCAGATACCTCCCGGCGTCAGACCGCCCAGCGCCTCGTGCGGCCGCTCCCGGTTAAATTCTTCACGATAGCTGTCGAACCAGGCCTGCTGTTCCTCAAGCGTCGCCCGGCGGTTACCGAAGCTCAGGCTGTGTTTCAGCGAACGGTGCATGCGTTCGTGGCGACCGTTCTCTTCCGGATGCCCTTTGCGGATACGCTCTGGTCGGATACCGAGCTTAATCAGCCAGACCGCGAGCCGGCTCAGTCCGGCAATACCGGTGCCGGCA
>NZ_QZWH01000069.1 GCF_003601925.1 Buttiauxella izardii | reverse complement strand
TGGGCTGGGGCAGACGGTGAAGGTCGGCAAGGAAAACGCAGGCGGGCATGACCAGAAAATCACCGTGGCGCACGACCGTAATATCACCGTACGCAATGACCAGACGCTGAAAGTCACCCGCGACCGCACGGTGAACAGCGGGCGCGATGACAATCTGTATGTGGAACGCGACATTAAAGTGACGGTGAAAGGGAAACAGGAGCACAAGACCACCGGAAACCACATCAGCCTGGTGGAAGGAAAACACAGTCTGGAAGTGAAAGGCGACATGGCGCGGAAGGTGGCAGGAGCACTTGGGATGAAGGCTCAGGGAGCTATCGTGCTGGAAAGCGGGGGGAATATCACCCTGAAAGTGGGAGGCTCGTTTGTTGTGATCCACCCGGGTGGCGTGGATATCGTGGGGCCGAAAATCAACCTCAATGGCGGCGGGAATCCGGGGACACCGGTTCAGACACTGAAACCTACGGTGCTGAATGCGCTGGGAGAGGATGGTGACACAGCATCTGAGCCGCCGAAGGATGAAGGCGAAAATGGTGGAGGGAGTGGTTCTGGAGGCGAGGATGAGCCAGGACAACATGATGATCCAGAACTTAATCATATGCTTGCTTCGCTTAAGGGAATGGATGGAGTTCAGAGTAAAGAACTTATATTTAAATCGTTTATTGAAGGTGGAATGGAATGACTTCTCAATTAACTCCAATTTTTGATAAAGCACATGATAAGCCCAAAGATTATGATGGCCTACTGGGATGGTCAGCAGACTGGAAGTGCGATATTGATCAAGAAAGCAAGCCCGTTCCCCTTGACGATATATGGTCATTATCGCCAGTGGAAGAAAATGTGATCGTTCGTAAAGGAGACACTCTCGGAAAAATTGCTAAAGAACATTACTGTTCCACTGAAGAACTGGTTTCCTATAATGGAATAAAAGATCCGTCATTAATTTATCCCGGGCAAATAATTAAAATCCCACCTGAACCCTATTCCTATCCAGATGCAAAAGATGAACAAAATAACGATCAGTGTACCCTGTCACTTTCTTTTGAAGACCTGATTGAGAAACCCATTTCAGGACTGAAAGTGAAACTTGTTTCAGCGTACGGGGACGTTTATGAATCCATTACTGATGGAATGGGAAATATAGCCAATTTTAGTACAAAAGCCGAAGCCGAGCTAAAAATTTTTGTTTCCAGCACTGCAGGTAAGATAAAAGAAGTCGCCAGTTTCACACCGTTATCCGGAAAGGTAGCCGTGATCTTATCCAGCCCCAAAGTCAGGGTGAAAGGCAAAAGCATTGCTTTAAAAGGTAATACGGGCGATGTTGAAAATACCACTGGAGATATTAATTCAGTAAACGTAGGACGTGATTCTCAGGGTGGCCCACGAGTTCATATCAGCCATACCTGTCCTAACTCTTATGACTTAATGTTAAGAAAAAATGTTATTTACTGGAACCAAATTATTGCGGCATCTGAGCGAAGTGGCATTATCCCACAATGCATTGCTGCAGTAATAAGTGCTGAAGCCGCAAAATATGCTGGAGGTGTATGGAAACCGACATCAGTTTGTAAATCAGGGACTGACCCGAAGACAAATATAACCAGTTATAAAAGCTCTGCAGCAGGAATGACTCAGTTTTTGAATGGCTCATGGATGTCAGAAACGTTCAGGGAGGGAACTTATTTGTATGATAAAGCAACTGAACAGGGGCTCATCACTGATAAACCCGTATTATATAAAAATGGGTTAGAAATCAAAAATAAGAAAGGTGATGTTAAATATGAAAAGAAGTTTGAGGTATCACCCGATGAATGGAGAAACTTAAAGGAACTAAGAAAACAACGCCTTATAACTGGCGTCACTCCCTATCCGCGCAAAGCAACCTATGCCGTGCAGAAGTGGCTGGATCTTAGATTTAAACCTGAATATGCAATTATTGCTGCGGTAGATTATGGAGTGGCAAATTTAGCATCACTTGAAAATGCAGGCTATAACATTGACGGACTTAATGATGCAGAAAAAGCAAAATTAATTTACCTGACGCATCACCTGGGTTTAGGGGATGCCATGTTATTTATAAAGAACAAAATCTCAGAAGATAAAGCAAGTCATTTATTAAAAGCACAGGTTGGGGTAAGATCGGCGTTAAAAAGATATTTATCGATAGGGAGTTACATACAAGCCCACAGAGTGTGGTTGATGTATTACATAGATCAAAATATTAAGCTCAACGATTATTTTTGCGATGAATTGATCGCCACTAATAAATTAGAGGATGTAGACTTAGATGTTATCATGGAAAAAATATAACTCTGGAGTTATTATGAAGAAATACCTTCCAATAATGCTATTTTTATTTTTCTATTCTGGTGTAAGCGAGGCTAATTGTACCCACAGAACTTTGCGATGTATTAATACGTCTCTAGGCCTGCTCGAGCAGAAAACTCTGAGCGAGTCTAATGATGGTTACTCCCATCTATCCCTTAATGGCAAGGAAATATATAAAGCAAAGGCAAGTTATATTGTTGTTGGATATGATGAAGATGGTATTTTTAAAGATAAAAAATATTATTTAACTAAAGCTACCGTTTCATATACATCAGATGATCCATGCTACCCAGATAAACCAGGTGCACACTGTGGAATGAATGCTATTCTTGACCTGACGAGTGGACGCCCCATAATTTCTAATGGTTTTTTTTCTGAATTCGGTGAGTCAAAAATTACTTGGGTCTCATGGGGAAAGGCTAACTCCATCATCGTAATCGATGATGAATTAAGATTTAAATACTCAAACGGGCATGTTGAACGCGTGACTAATGCTAAGGATTCTATGACCGATAATAAAGCCAAAGAGTAGAACTTATAATTCAATTAATTGCAGCCCTTTAGGAATCATTCGCTTTCCAGTCAAAGAATCAACAACTCCTCACAGACTGACAAAAAAAACGGCTCCCCATTATCAGGGAAGCCGTTTTTTGTAGTGAAGAAATCGATTACCTGCGAACCATCCGGTAAATAATCAACACAATAATTGCACCTGCCACCGCGACCAGGAAACTTGGAAAGTTAAAGCCCGTCACACTGCCGCCGATATGCAGGAATGTGGCAATCCACCCACCCACAACCGCACCGATGATCCCCAAAATACAGGTCACGATAAAACCGCCGCCATCTTTACCAGGCATAATTAGTTTTGCGATTACACCAGCAATCAAACCGAAAATAATCCAGGCCAGAATACCCATGTTGAACGTCCTCTTCATTATTGTGTGTGGTAACAAGCCAGAATCCACATCGATTGAGCCGCGGGTTCTGTCTGTCGGTACGCTAAGTATAAACAAGTGTTAGAAAAACGTGACTTAGCTCACCAACTTATTGAATTATCGGCCGTAAAACCCTGAGATTTATCTTAAGTTTTTTAATTTTATGCCGATAACTCCGTGCACAACTACCAATAACACAACATGGACCTGGCCTTGAGTAACTATAACGAGCAGTTTCTGAAACAAAGTCCTCTGGCAGTATTAGGCGTGTTACGTGACCTCCATAAAAACCAGGTGCCGATCCGTTTGAGTTGGTCATCCGGGCAATTTATTAGCAAGATTCTTGAGGTGACGGCATCAGGTTTGATTGTGGATTTTGGTAGCCAGACACTGGAAAACCTGGCGGCGCAAAAGGCGACGAATATTCAGTTCATCGCGGAAACCGAAGGGGCAAAAGTTGAGTTTATTTTGCCTAAAATAGAATCGGTGAATTACCTGAACTTACCCGCTTTCCACGCCCCGCTGCCACAGGCGTTATGGTTTGTGCAACGCCGGGAATATTTCCGTATCGCCGCCCCGCTGCAACCGTATTACCACTGCACCGCGATGCTTCCGAATGGTTCGCCTTTCCAGTTCAGGCTGTGTGATTTGTCATTAGGTGGAATGGGTGCGCTACTTGATGGGCCGTTACCGGAAGGGTTGAGCGCGGGCATGCGTTTTTCGCAGGTGGAAATGGATTTAGTGCAGTGGGGAAAATTCCATTTTGATATGCAACTGATCACGCTTTCGGAGCGAAAAGTGATCGGCAGTAAAAATGAGACGGTCAGCACGCCGCGCCTGAGCTTCCGTTTTCTGAATGTTAACCCGGCCGTTGAACGCGAATTACAGCGCATTATCTTCGCGCTGGAGCGTTCTGCACGTGAGAAAGCGGGCCGGGTTAAGTAGTTACATCGCGTTTAATGCTTTTGAAACTTTGTACAAATAACGCGGCGCCTGTGGTGCCGGGTGGTTCTTAGCGATGTATTCGTAAAACTCGTCCGGGCTCAGGTCATTGATTTCATCAATGGCTTTGGCGCGATCCGAGGAAAACGTTCTAAGCAATGCGCCCGCCCCGTTGGCATAGGATGCCAGCAACGCATATTGCATGGTTTGCGGGTCTTCGATGCCCGCCAGAATGCCGTGCTCAAGAATGCTTAAATACGCCGTCCCAACCGAAATGTTACGCGCCGGGTCTTTCAGCTCGCTGGTTGACGGCTGGCCGCCCCATCCGAGATGACGATAAACATCTTTGCCCGCCGTTGAGGCTTTAATCTGCATCAGGCCGACCGCGTTCGATTTGCTGACCAGCGTCGGATTGCCACCAGATTCCACCGCAATAATCGCCGTAATCACACGCGGGCTAACGCCCCACTCTTTTGCCGCCTGATCGGTTATTGGCATCCAGGTTAATGCGCGCTGAACCGGTTTTGTCGGATCCCACTCGGGTTGTTTCGTGGTGTGGCTTGAGCATCCAGCCAAAAACAGAACCAATACAATCAGCCATCTTATATTCACACGTATTATCCTTTACTCAGATTCATTGCCGTCTGGCGGGTGACAACCGCCATTTCTAGCGGCATGATAACCAATTCACTTTCAGCAAGGAAATGCCATGTCGACGATTCGTTTAATTGCCCCTTCAGGTTTCTGTGTTAATCAGGTTGCCGCCGCTCGCGGTATTGAGCGCCTGAAAGCCTCGGGACACCGGGTAGAAAACCAATCTGTCGTGACCCGGCGCTTCCAGCGTTTTGCTGGAACGGACGAACAAAGACTGGCGGATATTCAGGATTTATCTGCCCTTCCGCCAGAGTGCGACATCGTGTTGGCAGTGCGTGGCGGTTACGGCGCGACGCGCCTGCTGGAAAATATCGACTATTCAAGCCTGGCTCACGCCTTTCGCGAACGCACACCGATTATCTGCGGGCATAGTGATTTCACGGCAATCCAACTCGCGCTGCTTTCGCAGACCGGAACGATAACGTTTAGTGGCCCGATGCTTGCGGGTAATTTTGGTGCGGAAGAGTTAAATAGCTATACCTGGCAGCATTTCTGGCAGGCCATTACTGAACCCAAATTCACCGTGAACTGGCAAAGCCCGACACCTGCGTGCTCGGCGAGCGGCACTCTTTGGGGCGGGAACCTGGCGATGCTGGTGTCGATGATTGGCTCGCCGTGGCTGCCGGTGATTGATGGCGGTATTTTGGTGGTTGAAGATATCAACGAACATCCATTCCGCGTGGAGCGTTTGTTGTTGCAACTTCATCACGCCGGGATTTTAGCGCGCCAGAAAGCGCTGATTCTGGGAAGTTTCAATGGCGCAACGTTAAGCGATTATGACGGCGACTACGATTTCGACGAAATGTACCGAATGTTGCAGCAGCGGTTATCGATTCCTGTATTGCGTGGTTTACCGTTCGGCCATGAACCAGAAACCGTTACGTTGCCTTTAGGCGCTTATGGTGAACTGCAACACGACGGTCAGACGGCTAGTTTGACCATTAGCGGGCATCCGGTCATCGGTCAAAATAAATGAGATATGGCGCTCAGAAAGCACAATGAATCAATGCTTTCCGTGTTAAAATTTGCTCCACAAATAGTTACACACGCAAAGGAGAAAGATAATTTTGGACGCAGGGGCGATAGTCAGTCTGTTTATTTTAGGTTCCGTACTGGTAACTTGTAGCATCTTATTAAGTTCATTTTCCTCTCGTCTTGGTATCCCCATTCTGGTTATCTTCCTCGCCATCGGTATGTTGGCAGGGATTGACGGAATCGGCGGCATCCCGTTTGATAATTATCCTTTTGCGTATTTAATCAGTAACCTGGCGTTGGCGGTGATTCTGCTTGATGGCGGAATGCGCACTCAGGCCAGTTCGTTTCGCGTCGCCCTCGGCCCCGCACTTTCTCTTGCTACCGTTGGCGTGCTGATCACTTCTGGGTTGACCGGCATGGCAGCCGCCTGGCTATTTAATCTCAACCTGATTGAAGGCTTGCTGATTGGCGCAATCGTCGGTTCAACGGATGCCGCAGCGGTGTTTTCATTGCTCGGCGGTAAAGGGTTGAACGAACGTGTGGGCGCGACGCTTGAAATTGAGTCCGGCAGTAACGACCCGATGGCGGTGTTTTTAACCATTACGCTGATAGAGATGATTCAGCACGGGCAAACCGGCCTGAGCTGGATGTTCCTGATGGATATCATTCAGCAATTTGGCCTCGGGATTGTGCTCGGCCTCGGCGGTGGTTATTTGCTGTTGCAGATGATCAACCGTATTACGCTGCCGCAAGGGTTGTATCCGTTACTGGCGCTGAGCGGCGGGATTATGGTGTTCGGCATCACCACCGCGTTAGACGGCAGCGGCATTCTGGCGGTTTATCTGTGTGGTTTCGTGCTCGGCAACCGCCCTATTCGCAGCCGTTTTGGCATTCTGCAAAACTTTGACGGGCTGGCGTGGTTTGCACAAATTGGTATGTTCCTGGTGCTGGGGCTGTTGGTGAATCCGACCGATTTGCTGCCGATTGCCATTCCAGCGCTGCTGTTGTCCATCTGGATGATTTTCTTTGCTCGCCCGCTTTCGGTGTTCCTCGGCCTGCTGCCGTTCCGTGGCTTTAATCTGCGCGAGCGCGTGTTTATCAGTTGGGTTGGGTTACGTGGCGCGGTGCCGATTATCCTCGCGGTATTCCCAATGATGGCGGGGCTTGAGAACGCGCGTCTGTTCTTTAATGTGGCGTTTTTCGTGGTATTGGTGTCGCTGTTATTGCAGGGCACGTCGCTCGGCTGGGCGGCTAAGAAAGCCAAAGTGGTGGTTCCGCCTGTCGGCTGGCCGGTTTCTCGCGTCGGGCTGGATATTCATCCGGAAAACCCGTGGGAGCAGTTTGTTTACCAGCTTAGCGAAGACAAATGGTGTATTGGCGCGTCACTTCGTGACCTGAAAATGCCGCAGGACACGCGTATTGCCGCGCTATTCCGTGACAACACGCTGCTGCATCCCAACGACCGCACCCGTTTGCAAGTGGGCGATGTGCTGTGCGTGATTGGCCGCGAGCGTGATTTACCCGCGCTGGGCAAAATGTTTAGCCAGTCGCCGCCCGTGGCGCTCGATCAGCGCTTCTTTGGTGACTTTATTCTGGAGGCCAGCGCGCAGTTTGCCGATGTCGCGACCATTTACGGCCTGGAGCTTGACGATAGTGTCGACACGCAGCAAACGCTGGGCGAGTTCGTGGTCGGGATGTTAGGTGGTGCGCCGGTTGTGGGTGACCAGGTAGAGTTTGCCGGAATGATTTGGACGGTGGCCGAGAAAGAAGATAACCAGGTGCGCAAAATCGGTGTGCGCGTGGAAAGCGAAGAAACCGAGTAAATTGGGTTTGTGTCGGATGACGCTTGCGCTTATCCGACCTACAACTCTTAAACGTAGGGTGAATAAGCGCATGCGTCATCCACCATTTTTTTAAAACTGTGTAACTACTGGCACACGCGGCGCTAAGGCGCACATTAATTCGTACCCCACCGTTCCTGCGGCATGAGCCACATCATCAATTTTCACCGTATTGCCCCACAGTTCGACCGGGCTACCAATCCCGGCATTCGGGCAAGGCGTAAGATCTACGGTCAACATATCCATGGAAATGGCACCGACAGTGTGAGTCAGCACGCCGTCAACGCGAACTGGCGTGCCCGTCGGCGCGATCCGCGGATAACCATCGGCATAACCACAAGCCACTACGCCAATCCGCTGTTCGCCGTTGGCCCGATAACGGCTGCCATAACCTACCGCATCGCCCGCTTTCAGGTTTTGAATGCCGATAATTTCACTTTGCAGACTCATGACCGGTTGCAGACCGCTGGTCGCGACATCGCACCACTGGCCGCTCGGTGATGCGCCATACAGGATGATTCCAGGTCGAACCCAGTCAAAATGCGCTTCCGGGTGCCACAACGTCGCCGCAGAATTGGAGAGAGAACGCGGGCAATCCAGCCCTTCCGCCGCCTGCTCAATGAGTTTCATCGGCTCGTCAATACCGTCGGTTTGCTCGGCATCGGCAAAATGCGCCATCAGCGTGAGTTGCCCGACGTTGGCAATGGCGCGCAGTTGCTGCCAGATGGAATGAATACGATCAGGGCTGAAGCCCAGGCGGTTCATTCCACTGTTGATTTTGAGGTAAACATCTAACGGCGCATTCAATTTGGCATTGGCTAAGGCTTTGACTTGCCAGTTGCTGTGTAAACTGGTCGTCAGACGATACTGGTCAAACAGCGGCAATTCATCAGCGTGGAAGAAACCTTCGAGCATCAGAATCGGCCCTTTCCACCCGCGCTCACGCAGTAAAATCGCCTCTTCGATGTTCAACATTGCGAAACCGTCGGTTTCACCTAAAGCCGACCAAACGCGTTCAAGACCATGACCGTAAGCATTCGCTTTCACGACTGACCAGACTCGCGAATGGGGTGCCGCCTGGCGGACAACGTTTAAATTGTTACGCAGCGCGCTGAGGTTCAGCGTCGCCATAACCGGACGGGTCATCTCCGCTCCTTGGTTAAAATTAATTATGAGCGTTATGCAAACGCTGTGAGCCCGTCGGGCTAAAACCTGGGAGGTAACGCGCAACCGCGAGATCGTCAAATGGAATGGCGGGCGTTCTTCCAGAAATTAAATCGCTGAGCATCTGGCCGGAACCGCAGGCCATCGTCCAACCCAGCGTGCCATGGCCCGTATTGAGCCACAGGTTTTTGAACGGTGTGCGCCCAACAATCGGCGTGCCGTCTGGCGTCATGGGGCGTAAGCCCGTCCAGAATGTCGCTTGTTCAACATGACCGCCACGCGGGTAAAGGTCACGCACCACCATTTCCAGAGTTTCACGGCGCGGTTGCAGTAACTCGGTGTTGAAACCGACAATTTCTGCCATCCCGCCGACACGAATACGCTGGTCAAAACGCGTGATAGCAATTTTGTATGTCTCATCGAGAATAGTCGAAACCGGCGCGCCCTGCTCATCGGCGATGGGAATGGTCAGTGAATAGCCTTTGAGCGGATAGACAGGAATATCAACGATGTTTTTCAGTAAACCGGTGGAGTAGGAACCGAAAGCGACGACATAAGCGTCCGCTTTGACAACTTCTTTACCACACTGCACGCCATAAATACTTTGCCCTTCGTAAAGCAGACGATCGACGGGCGTGTTGTAACGAAACACCACGCCCGCCTCTGCCGCCATGCGCGCCAGGTTTTGGGTGAAGAGCTGGCAATCGCCAGTTTCATCGTTGGGTAAACGCAGGCCGCCAGTCAGCTTATGGGCCACATCCACCAGAGCGGGTTCGACTTCTGCTAAGCGGCTGGCCTCAAGCAATTGATATGGTACGCCAGCGTCTTCCAGCACAGCGATATCTTTAGCGGCGTTTTCGTACTGCTGCGCGGTGCGGAACAATTGTAACGTGCCGCCCTGCCGTCCTTCGTATTGAATATTGGTGGTGTGACGCAGTTCTTTCAGGCAATCACGGCTGTATTCCGCGAGGCGCACCATGCGGCCTTTGTTTTCCATGTAATGGCGCATGTCGCAGTTGCGCAGCATTTGCAGCATCCATTTCAACTGGAATTGCGTGCCGTCGAGGCTTATCGCCAGCGGCGCGTGGCGTTGGAACATCCATTTAATGGCTTTGAGGGGAACGCCAGGTGCGGCCCAGGGTGCCGCATAACCCGGTGAGATTTGCCCGGCATTCGCCGCGCTGGTTTCCATTGCTGGCCCCGCTTCCCTGTCGATAACCGTGACATCATGCCCAGCCTGGCGTAAATACCAGGCACTGCTGACACCGACTACGCCACTTCCCAGCACCACAACACGCATAACAATTCCACCATTTAGCTAAAAGAATAATCTTCTGATTACAAATTGATAACTCAGATGAAAATGTTATTCAACATATGGCTTTGTTATAGTGACTTTCCTCACATCCTGACCTGATATAGCAGCATCGCGTTAATTAGAATCTCCTACGCAGGAAGATATTATCGACAAAATATTATGCTGCCTGTTTGGTTAAATGCGGGGTATTGAAATACGTTAATCGCGTCGAAAAAATTTTGCTTGCCGCTGCTAAGTTTCAGGAGTTGTCTATTCTTGAAAGTGAGGCTTTCCATCCAGAGAGAGCCGCCAACAATGAGGGCGCGCTGATGGCTATTGTTACTGATTCCGCCACAAAGGATTCTAAACGTCTAAGTGATGGACCTGACTGGACGTTCGAGCTGCTTGATGTCTACCTCGCAGAGATAGACCGTGTTGCCAAACTCTATCGGCTGGAGACTTATCCTCATCAAATTGAAGTGATTACCTCCGAACAAATGATGGATGCGTATTCGAGCGTCGGGATGCCGATTAACTATCCGCACTGGTCGTTTGGTAAGAAATTCATTGAAACGGAGCGCTTGTATAAGCATGGTCAACAGGGCCTGGCTTACGAGATTGTGATCAACTCCAATCCGTGTATCGCTTATTTAATGGAAGAAAACACCATCACTATGCAGGCGCTGGTGATTGCGCATGCTTGTTATGGGCATAACTCCTTCTTCAAAAACAACTATTTGTTCCGTAGCTGGACTGACGCCAGCTCGATTATCGATTACCTTATTTTCGCCCGTAAATACATTACCGAGTGCGAAGAACGTTATGGCGTGGACGAAGTGGAGCGCTTGCTCGACTCTTGCCATGCGCTGATGAATTACGGCGTTGATCGCTATAAACGCCCGCAAAAAATTTCGCTGCAAGAAGAGACTGCCCGGCAGAAAAGCCGCGAAGAGTATCTGCAAAGCCAGGTGAATACGCTGTGGCGCACGTTGCCGCGTCGTGAAGAAGAAAAAACGGTCGCTGAAGCGCGTCGTTACCCTTCAGAGCCGCAGGAAAACTTGCTCTATTTTATGGAGAAAAACGCGCCATTGCTGGAGTCCTGGCAGCGTGAGATTTTGCGTATTGTGCGTAAAGTCAGCCAGTATTTTTATCCGCAGAAACAGACGCAGGTGATGAACGAAGGCTGGGCGACGTTCTGGCACTATACCATTCTTAACCATCTGTATGATGAAGGAAAAGTGACCGATCGGTTCATGCTGGAGTTTTTGCATAGCCATACAAATGTGGTGTTCCAGCCGCCGTATAACAGCCCGTGGTACAGCGGCATTAACCCGTATGCGCTTGGCTTTGCGATGTTCCAGGATATCAAACGCATTTGCCAATCACCGACGGAAGAAGACCGTTATTGGTTCCCGGATATTGCAGGTAAAGACTGGCTGGAAACGCTGCATTTCGCGATGCGTGATTTCAAAGATGAAAGTTTTATCAGCCAATTCTTGTCGCCAAAACTGATGCGTGATTTCCGCCTGTTTACGGTGCTGGACGACGACCGCAATAACTATCTGGAAATTGCGGCGATTCATAATGAAGAGGGTTATCGCAAGATTCGTGCGGAGCTTTCGGCCCAATACAATCTCAGCAACCTTGAACCGAATATTCAGGTCTGGAATGTGGATTTACGCGGTGACCGCTCGCTGACTTTGCGATACATCCCGCATAACCGCGCGCCGCTGGATAAAGGCCGCCGTGAAGTGCTCAAACATGTTCATCGCCTTTGGGGCTTCGACGTGACGCTTGAACAGCAAAACGAAGATGGCAGTGTTGAACTGCTGGAACGCTGCCCACCGCGGCTCAATAGTTTGTAGTCATAAAAAAACGCTTCCTTCGGGAAGCGTTTTTCGTTGTGCTTTATGGGCTAGAAATGCACGCTTAACGGCTATGCATTGCCAAATCGCCAGGTAAATTTTTCTGCATCCGATGCCAGATTTCACCACTTTCACGCCCGTAGGTACGCACGGTATCAAATACTTGATCGTGCAAGCCTTGCTGGCAAATTTCCGCCAGACGATGGTAGAAACCTAACGCCAGGCTACGTGCTTCCGGACTTGAGAAATAATGACGCCCGATACGGGTGTATAACCCTTTCATTCCATTAAGGATTAGACCGTAAATCGGGTTGCCTGAGGCAAATGCCAGGCCACGGAAGATGTTGTAATCAAGCTTTGCAAACGCATCAGCATGGTCTTCAACACTGTTCGCGGTCGCCAGAACTTCTTGCGCTTTATCCGGATGCTGACGAACAGCGGTACGAATAAAGATGGTGGAAATGTTGGTTCGCACTGACAGCAGGTTATCAATCAACTGCGGCACGCTGTCGTGATCGAGACGCGCCAGTGTTTCCAGAATGTTTAAACCGGAAGTTTCCCAGAAGTTATTCACTTTGGTCGGCTTGCCATGCTGGATTGTTAACCAGCCATCACGCGCCAGACGCTGAAGCACCTCGCGCAATGTGGTACGAGTCACACCAATGAGTTCGGATAATTCGCGTTCAGCCGGAAGAATAGTCCCCGGAGCAAAGCGGTTATTCCAGATACTTTCGATGATGTATTCTTCCGCGAAACCCGCTGGGCTCTGCGCCTTAATGACCATAGTAGACTTTCCATTACACAGGTTTTGCTAAAGAGACTCATCATACCAGATGCCTTGCGGCGCAGGTAGCGGTGACCGCTTTCAATTCTGGAATCATGGTTTAATTTTGCAGGTAATCACACAACTAAAGAATATTCCTACGCCTTGATTGAAATCTTGTGCGCGAGTACCCTGAAAAGACACAACTGACTCAACATATTTATCCTTATTATTTCGATTTGAGGACGGGGATGGCGTCTCCTCACCGACCTTCCGGATGTATAGGGATAACTGGAGCATGAAAATTCTACGATGGAAATGTCTACCGGGCGCGCACTCTTTCGCAATTTTTTAGGTCAATCACCCAACTGGTACAAATTGACTTTACTGACTTTTTTAGTCATTAACCCTTTAGTTTTTTGGTTTATTAGCCCGTTTATTGCAGGCTGGTTGTTAGTTGCCGAGTTTATTTTCACCCTCGCCATGGCATTGAAATGCTACCCGCTATTACCCGGCGGCCTGCTGGCCATTGAAGCCGTGTTTGTTGGGATGACCAGCGCCGAGCATGTGCGAGAAGAAATTGCCTCAAACCTTGAAGTGTTGTTGCTGCTGATGTTTATGGTGGCGGGCATCTACTTTATGAAGCAACTTTTGCTGCTGGTATTCACCAAGCTGCTGCTCGGCATTCGATCAAAAATCCTGCTTTCGCTCTCTTTTTGTATCGCTGCGGCCTTTTTGTCTGCGTTTCTGGACGCACTCACCGTGGTTGCGGTGGTGATCAGCGTGGCTGTCGGTTTTTATGATATCTATCACCGCGTGGCTTCGACCGGTGAGCTTGGTGATGATATTCAGGATGATAGCCATCTTGATTGTGATAACCGCTCCACGCTTGAACAATTCCGCGCGTTTTTGCGCAGCCTGATGATGCATGCAGGGGTTGGCACCGCGCTGGGCGGCGTAATGACGATGGTCGGCGAGCCGCAAAACCTGATTATTGCGAAGAATGCCGGTTGGCACTTTGGCGAGTTCTTGCTGCGAATGGCTCCGGTGACTATTCCGGTATTAATCTGCGGTTTAGCGACCTGCGTATTGTTGGAAACCACAAAAATCCTCGGTTATGGCGAGCAACTGCCGGAGAAAGTTCGTGGTATTTTGCAGGATTACGATACCCAAAGTGCCAGGAAGCGGACCCGTCAGGATAAAGTGAAATTAGTGGTTCAGGCGTTAATTGGCGTCTGGCTGGTGATTGCGCTGGCGCTGCATTTGGCTGAAGTTGGCCTGATTGGATTGTCGGTGATTATCTTTGCCACCGCGCTTTGCGGCGTGACAGATGAACACCAGATTGGTAAAGCCTTTACCGAAGCCTTGCCGTTTACTGCGCTGCTGACCGTGTTTTTTGCCGTGGTCGCCGTGATCATCGACCAGCATTTATTTACTCCGGTTATCCAGTTTGTATTGCAAGCCGAACCCCATTCGCAACTGGCGTTGTTCTATCTGTTTAACGGTATTTTGTCGTCGATATCCGATAACGTGTTTGTTGGCACCGTGTATATCAACGAAGCGAAAGCCGCTCTCACCCACGGTATCATCGATCTTAAGCAGTTCGAATTGCTGGCGGTGGCGATTAACACGGGCACCAACTTGCCTTCCGTCGCCACACCCAATGGCCAGGCCGCGTTCTTATTCCTGCTGACTTCTGCTCTTGCGCCGCTGATTCGCCTTTCTTACGGGCGCATGGTGCTGATGGCGTTACCGTATACGCTGGTACTGACGCTAGTCGGCCTGCTGTGTGTTGAGTTTACGTTGGTTCCTGTCACCGAATGGATGACGCATGCCGGGTGGATTTCAACGCCGATTATGTAAGCGATCACGCACTAACCAAAACTGAGCGGGCTGTCTACGGCCCGTTTAGTTTTTTGTCTGATAAACATCCGATTAGCGTGTTATTTTGATGTGCCTACTGGCACAGAGATCGAATTCGTTTACACTGCCGACTTAACGCATGTTGCAGGGATACTGATTATGTTGCGATATTTAAACCAATGCTCCCGAGGGCGTGGTGCCTGGCTTCTTCTGGCATTCACCGCTTTCGCTCTGGAAATGGTGGCATTGTGGTTCCAGCATGTGATGATGCTGAAACCTTGTGTGATGTGTATTTATGAACGTTGTGCGCTGTTTGGCATTATGGGTGCCGGGATTGTCGGTGCGATTGCGCCAAAAACCCCGTTGCGTTATGCCGGGATTGCACTTTGGCTTTACAGCGCCGGGAAAGGTCTGCAATTAGCGTGGGAACACACCATGCTTCAGCTTCACCCTTCCCCGTTTGTAACCTGCGATTTTGCCGCTCGCTTCCCGAGTTGGTTACCGCTTGATAAGTGGTTACCGTCAGTGTTCGTGGCAACAGGTGACTGTTCAGTGCGCCAATGGGAATTCCTGACGCTGGATATGGTGCAGTGGTTGGTGGGGATTTTTGCTATTTTCCTGGTGATTGCCGTGCTGGTTTTGATTGCTCAGCCTTTCAAACCTAAACGCCGCGATCTGTTCGGTCGATAGTTTCATCTTCCAGAAAGACAAAAACCCGCCTAAGGCGGGTTTTTTATTATTAGTGGTCGCGTCGATACAGCTCCCACTGGTCCATCCGTTCTCCACTCGGCAATAAGCAATCGCCGCGCTCGCCCAAATCGGTTTTCACCGTTCTTAATTCACCGCCTTTCGCTAAGCAGTAAACAGAAGCCGGGTTCGGCGTACCGATAACCTGCGGCGGTTTGGGTGCAGTGGGTTCAGATGATGAACAGCCGCTGAGAATGAGCGCCCCAAGCAGTAGTGTTATTTTTTTCATTATTCCTCCGTTATGGAGGCTGAATGGTAACAGTGCAGGAGTGGGGAAAGCAAAACCAGCGGAATACGCTCTTAGCGAGCAGCTACGTTATGTTGATGAATCGCACTCATCGGACGATGAAGGAGGTGCATCCCTGATTTACAGAAGATACAAACAGCGCCATAGGGATTTGTTTCTCGGACATCGTAGGGGGAAGTGCGATACTGTGAACCGCCGCATGACGGACACTTAAATGCTAAATATTGGATAAAAACCTACTTTTATTTGTTATTGAAAGATTACTGTATCAGGGAAAAACAGGTTTGTACGATTTATTTTTACCAATCGGACAAACCCTGGGTGTTTCATCTACTCTAGTAGAATTATTTGGATCCTACAATCCGGTTTTTTCCTGAATTTTTAGCGTCATAAAGCAATTTGTCCGCGCGTTCGAGCAGGTAATCAAGATCTCGCTTGCCATCCGCTTCAACAATACCGCAACTAAATGAAACTTTTAGTGATTCTTCGCGCCATACCCTGTGAGAAACTTCACTGCGCCACTCTTCCATTAATTCATAACATTCCGCGAATGAACAATTGGGGAAGAGAACCACCATTTCTTCGCCACCGAAGCGATAAATAGGATACTCATCGCCCAGCACTCTCGTGCCAATCCGGCAAACATTTTTAAGCACGGTGTCGCCCACCGGGTGCCCAAAGGTATCATTGATGTGTTTAAAATTGTCGAGATCGATGATGGCCAGATGATAGCTAATATTCTTTTTTTGCAATTCAGCAGCGTCCTGCTCAAATTTACGGCGCGTGCCTGCCTGCGTTAAGGTGTCTGTAACAGAAAGAACTTCGACTTCTTTCAGATGCTGATGTTTTTGCACCATGCCTTTATATAAGCTTTCAAAATTCTCGACCTGACTGTTAACTTCCAGGCCGTTGCTGCTCATATACAACAAGCTGACTAAACGTTTGAAATAAATTCGGAATAAGGCAAATAACGTAAAATAAAACAAGGATGATATCAAAATAACCAGGGCCAGTAATTTATACTCAGATTCAAATGTATTGGTATAAGTGGCAATATTCACGGAAGTATAAGCAACCCAATCCGGATTATTATAAGCACGGTAATAGACAATTTTTCCGGTTTCTTCATCGACGAAAGATCCATACCTTTCCGTCGTTTTAGCTAGCCATGAAGCAGGTATTCTTTTTTTAAATACATCATCGGTATTAGCATACATAATAACTATACCACTACGGGACGCGACCTCGAACCTGCCGCTAAAAGGTATAGAAATATCCTGAAGCATCTTGCTCATGGCTTTCATATCGAGATCGAAAGCCACATTCCCTTTTTGCTCGGCATGAGAGTCAAAAATATTCATGCTGACGGTAATGCCTAGTTTTGGCTGATCTTTTGATTTTAACGGTTGTAAGCTTTCATAGGGATCGGAGAAAACTATTTCATCTTTTATTGCGGCATGCGGATACCATGGTCTGACGCTTGGAATGAGTTTATCCATTTGAATCGCAGGATAAATTTTGTACTCATCTGAGACATCAGAAACCAACGCAGACTTAAAATACATCGTAGAATCAACAATTGAAGGGATGACCATATTGAGGTCAATGAAGTCCGAAGATAAATATCTTTCAATGGTATCGCCCTTCATATTATCCGAAAGCGACAGTAATAATAATCGCATTTCATCTACGGGGCGCTCTACACAAGATTTGGCGGAGTTATCTGTAAACCTCCTCATCGCAACGGTAAAATCGGCTTCCTTTTCATATTTAATGTAGAAAAATGCACAAAAGCATATAAAAATAAACGGAATCAACATGACCGACATGTGAATCGTTATAGCCTTATTTGTCGATATTTTATTCATTTATCAAATCGCCGCTAACATTAAATAAAGTCACAATCTCATCCTGGAGACAGTTGCTCATTATTAATCTGGGCGCTGATTATATACAAACTTTGCGAAGATACATTATTTATTATAATATAGTTTACGTTACAATTATTTATCAAATTAATTACGTAAGAGGATCTTATATTTAATTGGGTGTGAGGTATTTCAGAAAAGAATAGCAGCAATATTCTGGCGCTATAACAGATGTCATAACGCCATGAGAAACGCGGGATCAATCAGCCCAGTCAGGCTTATTGAGAATATGGTCCTGCCAGTCACGCACTTCGGACTCTTTGACTGCAATATTTCTCACGGAAATGCGCTCACCATGCATCGCCGCTTTGGAGCCAGTGAGAAGCGGATGCCATGTCGGTAAATCCTTACCTTCCGCCAGTAAACGATACGCACAAGTGTGCGGCAACCATTCAAAGGTGGGCAAATTGTCGCGCGTCAGTTTGATACAGTCCGGTTCGTACTCAAAACGGCGTTCGTAGTTTCTACACTGACAAGTTTTGATATTGAGCTGCTTGCAGGCGACATTAGTGAAGTAAATTTCATCCGAGTCCTCATCCATCAATTTATGCAGGCAGCACTGACCACAGCCGTCGCAGAGGGACTCCCACTCCGCGTCACTCATTTCGTCCAGAGTTTTGCACTGCCAGAACGGTACTGTAGTCATAATGTTTATCCGGTAATAAAAAACAAGCGCACCTTATAAACAGTCTGGGCCACAGATGCAAGTTTTGCCGCCCGCAGGCGGCAAATAGATTAGAGAACGCGGGTGGTCAAAGCCCGTTCAGCAAAGCTGAGTTCCAGCTCGTCACCACTAGTCAATGGCCCCACGCCTTCTGGTGTTCCGGTGAGAATCACATCACCGGCACGCAACGTGAAGAAACGGCTCATGTAGGCAATCAGTGGCACAATCTTGTGGATCATGTCGGAAGTACTGCCTTGCTGGCGAATTTCGCCGTTGATCTTCAATGACAGCGGGGTATTTTGCGGATCGCCTTTGAATTCACTGGCGGGAATAAAACCGGAAATGGGGCATGAGTTATCAAACCCTTTGGCCTTTTCCCACGGTTGCCCGGCTTTTTTGAGTTTGCCTTGTAAATCTCGCAGCGTAAGGTCGAGTGCCACACCGTATCCGGC
The DNA here is from genome assembly GCF_003601925.1 of Buttiauxella izardii. Taxonomy (GTDB): domain Bacteria; phylum Pseudomonadota; class Gammaproteobacteria; order Enterobacterales; family Enterobacteriaceae; genus Buttiauxella; species Buttiauxella izardii. The sequence continues at coordinate 34,558 of NZ_QZWH01000069.1, read as the reverse complement.
GATAGCTTTAGTCACATGCTCATCCGTTGCCTGCCGTAAAGTTGAACCAATCAAAATCGCCAGTTCAACTTCATGATGTACCGACCCCAAACCTTGAGGCAGCACCAGCGGCTGGCGAATATCACACAGTGCACTTTCAGGTTTAATAAATAACACCGGTTCATCCGGCGTAGCACTGCCCATCTCTTTAATATGCTTTGCGTAATTACTGCCTACGCACACTACTTTGCTGACCGGAAAATCCAGCAGCGCACCCTGCCAGTTATGATGTTGATACATTCTTTCCTCTGCCTCTGCGTCGTTGTGTCACCTGCTTTTGATACTAGAGAAAAAAATCTCCTCTGAATACTGCTGAATCAGGGCTGCTGTGCAATCGCATCTGCCATTGTCGCGATGCTAATCGCAAAGTAGTAAGAGCGGTTCCAGTGCATAATCGTGCGGAAGTTGTTGTAAACAAGGAACGAGCGCCCCAGGTTGTCGTCAGGCGTGATGACCCAGGCTTTTTGCGAAGATGCGGGTTGTTTGGCACCTTCTTCAAATTTGACGCCTAGTTTTTCCCACTGGCTAACCGTTTTGCCCTGCCCCGTTTTTGTTCCCGCTAATGTGCTGTCAAAATCCACAGGCAAAATGACTGCCGTTCCCCAATCTCCTCCGGCTCTCCAGCCTTCGGTTTTCAGGTAATTCGCGGTTGAGGCGAAAACGTCGCTGGTGTTAGTCCAGATATCGATTTTTCCGTCACCGTCGCCATCCGCGCCATAGCGCAGATATGAACTCGGCATAAATTGGTTTTGGCCCATCGCTCCCGCCCAGGAACCTTTCAGTTCATCGGCAGTAATATGCCCCTGCTCGAGGATTTTTAACGATGACATGAGCTCTTTGGTGAAGAACGCCTCGCGCCGCCCCTCAAACGCCAGGGTTGCCAGCGCCGAGACAATGTCCTCTTTGCCCTGAATTTCACCGAAATGGCTTTCCATCGCCCACAGCGCAACGATGTACTGGCTTTGAACGCCGGTACGGTCACTTATCTCGTTCAACTCACTTTGATGCTGTTTGTACTGCTCACGCGCCAGTTGGATTTTTTCCGGCGTGATGACTCGTGCAAGGTAATCATCGAGCATAATTTTCTTTTCGAGCTGGTTCTGGTCAGATTTTATCACCCGATCAACAAAATGGGCCTTCGCGAATGCGCTGTTGATGGTGTTTTCACTGATGCCCTGCGCTCTCGCTTGTGCTTTAAGGGTTTCAAGATAGGCGGGAAATTCGGCAGGATCACGTCCTTCTTGCGCAAGCGTTGGCGGCGCGGGTTTGGCGTCTGTTTTCCCGGCAACCGGCGCGATAACAGGTGGTTGCGGCTGTGCGCTTGACGACGTTGCACTGCTGATGGAGAGCATAAAGGTGATGACTGTTAAACAAATTGCTGGAGTATTCATCATTTTCCCCGGGTTATTTGTCGTATATATCATCTACCTTTATGTATAGAGAAGATTTAGCGCTAGTCCTAAACTTATTTTTTCGGACTATTTTCCAGATGCATTTTCAACAAGCTTTCTGGCGGCGGGGGTAATTGTAAATAATACCCTTCATCTTTGAGTGCTTGTTTCACTTTTTCAAAATCCGCGTTGGCCAGTTTTTTACTTCCATCAAGCGGCAATATCATTGCTAATTGAGGGGTACCAAAACCTTTCATCAATTCTTCAGGGACACGAGAGAAATCGTCTTTTTTTTCGACATAAAGATAAGTCTGGTCACGTTTACTACTTCTGTAGATCACACAAAACATTTTTTTTACTCTATTTTCGCCAGATGGTGGCTTGCCTGAATATACCTGTGACTATAACATGCCAGATGTACTTCGGAATATCGTCCCACACCGGTGGGGATTAAAACTGAATTGAGTAAGGGCAGGATGTCAAACACGCCAATCGAGTTAAAAGGCAGCAGTTTTACCTTATCAGTGCTTCACTTACATGACGCACAACCCGAGGTGATTCTCCAGGCCCTTCAGGACAAAGTTTCTCAGGCACCCGCCTTTCTGAAAAATGCACCGGTGGTGGTGAATGTTGCCGGCCTTGACGGTTCAGTCAACTGGAAGAAAATCCAGCAAGCCGTGGTTTCTTCTGGTTTACGCGTCGTCGGTATTAGTGGCTGTAAAGACGAGGCGTTAAAGAAAGAAATTGAACGTGCAGGTTTACCCCTGCTGACGGAAGGTAAAGAGAAAAATTCGCGAGCGAAGGCTGCACCCGTTGAGGCTGCGCCTGCTGTCGAACCAATTGTTAACCCTGTCACAAAAACGCGTTTGATTGATACCCCGGTTCGTTCCGGTCAGCGCATTTATGCACCAAACTGTGATTTGATTATCACCAATCATGTCAGTGCCGGTGCAGAACTTATTGCTGATGGTAATATTCATGTTTACGGCATGATGCGTGGCCGTGCCCTGGCAGGCGCCAGTGGCGATCGTGATGCACAAATATTCTGTACAAATCTTGCTGCTGAGTTGGTCTCAATAGCGGGTGAATACTGGCTGAGTGAACAAATACCAGCCGATTATTATGGGAAAGCGGCGCGCCTGAGTCTGGCGAGTGGTGCTCTCTCCGTTCAACCTTTGAATTAAGCCCTTTTAACAAGGAATTCCTTTATGGCACGCATTATTGTTGTTACATCGGGTAAAGGGGGCGTCGGTAAGACCACGTCCAGCGCGGCCATCGCTACGGGTTTGGCCCAGAAGGGAAGAAAAACCGTCGTAATCGATTTTGATATTGGTCTGCGTAATCTGGATTTAATTATGGGTTGCGAACGTCGCGTCGTTTACGACTTCGTGAACGTGATTCAGGGCGATGCCACATTAAACCAGGCGTTAATCAGAGATAAACGCACTGAGCAGCTTTATATTCTGCCTGCATCTCAGACACGCGATAAAGACGCCTTGACTCGCGAAGGCGTGGCGAAGGTTCTGGAAGACCTGAAAAATATGGACTTCGAATTTATCGTTTGTGATTCACCAGCAGGTATCGAAACAGGCGCATTAATGGCGCTCTATTTTGCTGATGAAGCGATTATCACCACCAACCCCGAAGTTTCGTCAGTACGCGACTCTGACCGTATTCTTGGTATTCTTTCGTCTAAGTCTCGCCGTGCAGAAAACGGTGAATCCCCGATTAAAGAACACCTGCTGTTAACTCGCTACAACCCGGGTCGCGTCAACCGCGGCGACATGCTCAGCATGGAAGATGTGCTGGAAATTCTGCGCATTCCGTTGGTCGGGGTTATTCCTGAAGATCAATCTGTGCTGCGTGCTTCAAACCAGGGTGAGCCGGTCATTCTTGACCAGGAAGCTGACGCTGGGCAAGCTTACGCAGATACTGTTGAGCGCCTGCTTGGCGAAGATCGCCCTTTCCGCTTCATTGAAGAAGAGAAGAAAGGCTTCCTCAAACGCCTGTTCGGAGGATAAGTTATGGCATTACTAGACTTTTTTCTCTCACGGAAAAAGAACACCGCCAACATCGCAAAAGAGCGTCTGCAAATCATCGTTGCAGAACGTCGCCGTGGTGATAGTGAACCGCATTATTTACCGCAATTAAAACGCGATATCCTGGAAGTGATTTGCAAATATGTCAAAATCGATCCAGAAATGTTGACCGTCGTCCTTGATCAAAAAGATGACGATATTTCTGTTCTGGAACTTAACGTGACGTTGCCAGAAACTCAGGAAGCAACAACTAAATCTGCGTAGTATTTCTTGCGAAATAAGCCCCCAGGATTTATCGAGGGGGTTTATTTATTTCTATCGACCAGCAAATTCCAAATACAGACTATTCTGAACCGATAATATTTCTATTCCATTATTACAAAACTCATTACTGTAATTATTCCCAGTAATTTGCCTGGGTATTAAAAGTCTGCCAGCAAAGTTTTTAAAGCCTCGCCCATTACACGCCCGCGCCAACCGCTGATTAATTCTGGCTGCGTTGACTGTGTTTTTAATTGCCAGTGCCAGTTTAATAACTGGTTAATTTGTCGGCGTGATGCAAGCAATTCTGCACTTAAGCCACTGGTTTCACTCACCTGCTGCACCAGCGCTTTAATCGCTTTGAACACGCGACGATAACCCGGCATATCCACCAGATTGCTCAAAGGTTCAGGCAGTTCATCATCAGACAGCGCCTGGGCTTCAACAACCAATGCCAGCAGCGCTTTGCCGTGGAAGCGGATTTCGCTGCCGCTCAGGCCCAGATGTTCAAGCTCACCCAACGAACCCGGCATATAACGCGCAACCTGCCAGAGGTGTTCTTCGCGCACCACGAAATTCACCGCCATATCACGCTCACGCGCTTTACGCAGACGCCAGGAGGCCAGTTTCTTCAGGCAGGCTAACTGACGCGTTCTAAGCTGCCATGCATTGCCGATTTCACGCCATGCTTCTTCCGGGTCCAGCACATCCTGACGGCGCGAAGCCATCAAATTGCATTCATCCAGTGCGGCATCCATCCAACCTGCGGCTTGCGTCTCTTCCATTAGCTTATGCGCGATTGGCAGCAAATAAAGCACGTCTGCGGCAGCGTATTCACACTGGCGTTCAGTCAGCGGGCGAGCAATCCAGTCGGTGCGGGATTCGCTTTTATCCAGCGCGATGCCGGTAAAGGATTCGACTATCGTCGCAAAACCGCATGAGAGCGGACGCCCGCTGAAAGCGGCCAGGATCTGCGTATCAATAAACGGATCGGGCAACATCCCAAAAGCATTGAGGAACACTTCCAGGTCTTCGCTACCGGCATGCAGGAACTTAATCACCGCCGTATCCTGCAACAACGCTTTGAACGGCGACCAGTCAGAAATCGTCAACGGGTCGATAAGCGAAGCGGTTTCGCTATCGTAAAGTTGGATCAAACCCAGTTGCGGATAGTAAGTGCGGGTACGAACAAATTCGGTATCCAGCGCAACGGCTGAAAATTGACGAGCCGCTTCGCACACGCGGGCAAGGGCTTCATCGGTCGTAATCATTTGGTAAGTCAAATTCAGTTCTCATAGGTTTGCGCCCATAAAAAACGCCGGCGAACCGGCGTTAGGGCGACTGACTCGGAGCTCAGGCTTTATTGTTGCCTTTACTGACCGATTCGTCACGTAGTTCTCGTCGTAATATTTTACCTACGTTCGATTTTGGCAGTTCTTCGCGGAACTCAACCAGCTTAGGTATTTTGTAGCCGGTCAAATGGCGACGGCAAAACACCACCAGCGCTTCTTCGGTTAACGAGGCATCTTTCTTCACCACGAAAATCTTAACGGCTTCACCAGAAGCGCCACTCGGCACGCCGACCGCAGCCACTTCGAGCACACCGCTGTGCTGCATAACCACGTCTTCGATTTCGTTCGGATAAACATTGAAACCAGAAACCAGAATCATGTCTTTCTTGCGATCGACGATGCGCATAAAGCCCTCTTCGTCCATCACCGCAATATCGCCGGTACGCAGCCAGCCATCTTGCAGAATTTCATCGGTTGCATCCGGGCGTTGCCAATAACCGAGCATCACTTGCGGCCCTTTCACGCACAGTTCACCTGGCTCACCCGGCGGGACTTCTTCGCCTTCATCATCAATCATTTTTACTTCAGTGGACGGCACCGGCAAACCGATACTGCCGCTGTGGTAATCCATATCATGCGGATTAGCACTGACTAACGGCGCGCACTCCGTCAGGCCGTAGCCCTCGAGTAGGAAGCGGCCAGTGAGTTTTTGCCAACGTTCAGCCACCACATGTTGTACTGGCATTCCGCCGCCAGCCGAAAGATGCAGGCTGGAGAAATCGAGCTGCTGGAACTCTTTGTTATTGAGTAGCGCATTAAATAGCGTGTTCACACCGGTCATGGCGGTAAACGGGTATTTCGCCAGTTCTTTAACCAGCCCCGGAATATCACGCGGGTTAGTAATCAGCAAGTTCTGGCCGCCAAGCTCAATAAACAGCAGGCAGTTCATAGTCAGCGCGAAAATGTGATAGAGCGGTAATGCAGTCACCACCAGCTCTTTGCGCTCAAACAGCAACGGGCTATAAGCCGCTCTGACTTGTTCGAGGTTCGCCAGCATATTGCGATGAGTCAGCATCGCGCCTTTCGCCACACCGGTTGTTCCGCCGGTGTATTGCAGGAATGCCAGGTCGGCATTAAGAATTTCCGGCTTAACATATTGCAGGCGATAGCCGTGTTGCAAAGCACTGCGGAAGGAAATGGCATCCGGCAAATGATATTTCGGCACCAGGCGTTTGACGTACTTCACCACGAAGTTAACCAACGTCCCTTTTGCCGCAGAAAGCTGATCGCCCATGCGCGTCAAAATAACGTGTTTGACCTGGGTTTTATCAACCACTTTTTCGAGGGTATGGGCAAAGTTTGAAACGATCACAATCGCGCTGGCACCGCTGTCGTTAAGCTGATGCTCAAGTTCGCGCGGTGTGTAAAGTGGGTTAACGTTCACCACCACCATTCCGGCACGCAAAATACCAAACAACGCCACCGGATATTGCAACAGGTTCGGCATCATTAACGCCACGCGGTCGCCTTTTTGTAGGCCCAGGCCCTGTTGCAAATAAGCAGCAAACGCACGGCTCCGTTCTTCGAGCTTGCGGAACGTCATCACTTCGCCCATGTTCACAAACGCAGGCTGGTCGGCATAACGCGCCGTTGCTTGCTCAAACATATCCACCAAGGACTGATAACGGTCAGGATTTATCTCGGCCGCAACGTCGGCCGGGTAGCGGTTAAGCCAAACCTTCTTCAAGGATCCACCTCTGAATTTATTATTCGTCGTCATCACAACCCCAATATATAAACACGCTGTTAACATAATATTAACTCAGCGTACCAGTTTATTAATTAGACTGGTTTAAGGTTGCGAAGCGCATCACTAATTATTTTTATTCCATGATACCAATAAAGAGGCAGCGGACATGCCGCTGCCTCTTTTACTCATAAATCATGTCGTTACTCGGTAACGATAGTCTGTACCTGTGCCGGGCCAGGATTGTACCATCCGCCGCCCCACATGCCGCCGTAACCGTAACCATGACGGCCACGGTAAGGATACGGTCCGCCCCAGAACCACGGATCGATCGGTTGCGGAGGCATCACCACTTGTTGCGTGATACGCCAGCGTTTGTAGCCGTTCACCTGCATCACCATAAATTTATACGGTGTTTCACCCACTTTGCCTTCTACCGTGCCGGTAATTGGCCCGACGACCGTGACCAGTTGCCCACGGAAGTCGACGGGGTCAAGGAAGCCATTCACGTCGGCGTAAATGCGCCCTTTCGACGGTTCACCCAATTGCGGACGGGCACCTTCGTCGAGGTTTACGGTCGCAATTTCCAGACGCGTTCTGCCCTGTTTGTTATCGATATTCACCACACGGCCACCGAAACGCGCTTCCTGCCCGACGTAAAGCTGAGGTGCGTTCATCACCCGGATTAAATCTTGCTGCGGTGTCGCGCTGGTGCCTTTAATGGCATCGGGAACGGTGACACAACCGCTAAGCATAACAACGGCAGCCACTGCCATTAAACGAGTAACAATCCTGACATGTAAACCAGACATATCCATTCTCCTTAACGCCGCATCGGCTTACGAACGTTGTGAACTATTCTCTGCCTGGAAGCTTCTTCCATGTCACTTCGTTACGCAGATAGACCGGTTCGGCATGTTCTACCGCCACCGTACAACCATCATTTAATGCCTGAATTGCCAAAGGCAACATATCTTCTGCCGCAGGAAGGGTGACTTTGCCATCATGAATGATCAGTCCACTTCCGTGCGCCATATCCGGCCAGGCTTGCCAACCTGTCCCGACTGTAGCCCATTCGCCCTGAAGTTGTTTCAACCGCTCGGCAACCGCTTCAGGCTTTAAAACGGCTTCCGTTTCTTCGCCGTGCCAGACGCCATTTTCATCACGCTGGTACTCGGCCCAGTAAACTTCGCCCATTCGCGCATCAATCGCAGCCAGAACGCGGGTTGCGCCCGTCATGCGCCAGGCCCCTTGCGCCATCGTCGCCAGAGTCGAAATACCAATCATCGGCAATTCTGCCCCGAGCGCCAGCCCTTGGGCGATGCCAATGCCAATGCGCACACCGGTAAAACTACCTGGGCCACGGCCATAAGCAAGCGCATTCAATGCGGTCAGACCAACGCCACCCTCGTTAAGGATGTCACGCACCAGCGGCAGAATACGTTGCGTGTGTTCGCGTGGGCACAGTTCAAAATGGGCGCTAGACTTCCCTTCGTTGTACAGGGCAACTGAACAAGCTTCTGTCGCAGTGTCGATGGCTAAAATTCGCATGGTATTGCCAACCTCTGGCGGAAAAAATAGGGTCAAAAATCGGCGCGCATCATACCATAGCCTGGCACAAATTACTGCTCCGGTCGGAACTTAAGGAACTCAACCGCCCGATTAATATCTCGCGTGCGCGGCGTCGGCGGCAGGCTATTGAGGAACACGGCACCGTAGGGGCGCATCACCAGGCGATTGTCGCAAATCACCAACACACCACGGTCGTCAACATCACGGATTAAACGCCCGACGCCCTGTTTCAGGGTGATAACCGCGTCCGGAAGTTGCACGTCATCAAACGGTTCACCGCCACGCAGGCGGCAATCTTCCATGCGCGCTTTGAGTAAAGGATCGTCCGGCGAGGTAAACGGCAGTTTATCGATAATCACCAGCGAGAGCGCATCACCGCGCACGTCCACCCCTTCCCAGAAACTACTGGTCGCCACCAGCAGGGCATTTCCCGCATCGACAAATTGCTGCAACAACTGGCCTTTGCTGGTTTCGCCTTGCAGTAACACAGGCAACGTCATGGTGGCGCGGAACTGTTCGGCTAAATCGCGCATCATGGCGTGGGAGGTACATAACATAAAGCAGCGACCATTGTTGGCTTCAATCAATGGCTTGAGCATTTTTGCCAGGTGCTTTCCTGCTGCCGGTTGATTGAGTGTCGGTAAGCCACGCGGCACGCACAGCAACGCCTGAGTGGCGTAATCAAACGGGCTGGCGAGCAGCAAAGTTTCTGCATTATCAATGCCGAGGCGGTCGGTAAAGTGGCTGAGTTTGTCGTTTACCGAAAGTGTTGCCGAGGTGAAAATCCAGGTTCCGGCTTTTTCGCTGATCACTTCTTTGAATTTATCGGCCACGGAAAGCGGCGTGAGCGCGAGGGTGAAATTGCGCGCATTGCATTCGTACCAGTAACTGTAGCCCGGTGTGTCGACGTCTTTCAGGCGCTTGATACGCGCCCGCAACGTCACGGTTCGCTCGAAGGCGGCGTCAAGCAAAGCAGAACGGCCCAGCGACATTTTCGCCACGTCGTAACAAAGCTCAAGCGCATCATCGAGCAATAACAGTGCACGCTGGATAGACGGTTCGGCTAAGAGTTCGCGCAGATTGCCGCGATAACCGGGGTCGCCTAGTTTCAGTCTGAAATCCTGAGTGCTTTGCGTCAGGCGGTCGGCACTTTTTTGCAATTGCTGGGCGTCGCGCACTTCGGTGCGGTAAGCAATGGAAATATCTTTGGCGATGTCTAGCAACTGGCGACTGGAGACCGATTGCCCAAAATACTGGCTGGCGATGTCCGGGATTTGATGCGCTTCATCGAAAATCATTACTTCCGCTTCGGGAATCAGTTCCCCAAAACCGCCCTCTTTCACCACCATATCAGCCAGAAAGAGATGGTGATTCACCACCACGACGTCGGAGTCCATGGCTTTTTTACGCGCTTTGACGACGAAGCAGTCTTTGTAGAGCGGGCAGTCTTGCCCCAGGCAGTTGTCGTTAGTGCTGGTGACCAGCGGCCAGACGTTTGAATCTTCCGCCACGCTGCCACAAGTGCTGATATCGCCGTCGACCGTTTCAATCGCCCAGCCGCGTAATTTGACGATATCGCTGAGTGTCTGAACTTGCAGATCCCCGCCCGCCAGCGCATTTTGCTCCAGGCGTTCAAGGCACAAATAGTTAGAGCGGCCTTTTAGCAGCGCCAGCCGACCTTTGAAATCCAGTGCTTTGGCAACCGTGGGTAAATCCCGGGAAAAAAGCTGATCCTGCAACGCCTTTGATCCGGTTGAGATAATGACTTTTTTGCCTGAGCGCAGAGCCGGAGCCAGATACGCATAGGTTTTACCGGTTCCGGTTCCCGCTTCCACCACCAGCTCGCGCCCGGACGCGATAGCTTTGGTGACGGCTTGCGCCATCTGGCGTTGCGGTTCACGCGGTTTAAAACCGGTTATCGCCGTAGCGAGTTGGCCGTCTGCTGCAAAATCGTCTGTCACAATACCCCCTGGGTTTATTGCCAGTGATTATGTCAGTCTGAGCGGTGTTAATCCAGCAAGCCGGTGGAAGCGCCTGGCAGATTGTGGCAGGCTGTTGCGCATTATGAACCAGCAGAGAAGGAAGCAGTGATGAGTATTGTGCGTATAAAACCGGAAGCGCGTTGGTCTGATGCGGTTATCCATAACAACACCCTGTACTACACCGGCGTGCCAGAAAACCTGGATGCGGATGCCTATGAGCAAACCGCCAATACCCTTGCGCAAATCGACACCGTGCTTCTCGAGCAAGGCAGCGACAAAAGTAAAATCCTTGATGCCACTATTTTCCTGCCAGAAGGCAGTGATTTTGCCGCTATGAATAAAGCCTGGGACGAGTGGGTTGTCGCGGGTCACGCGCCGGTGCGTTGTACCGTGCAGGCAAAATTGATGAACCCGCGTTATAAAGTTGAGATTAAAATTATCGCGGCAGTGTGAAGAAATGCGGGTTTCGGCCCGCGTTACGCATTATTTGTCGTCGTCGTTTTCTTCATAATGATCGACGTAGTGTTCTTCTTCGTCGTCATTTTCGTTTTCTTCATCGCTTTCAGCGTCGCCAACATCATCATCTTCAAAGCGCATGGCGACCATTTCACCGGTATGATTGGCACGGATTTCTGCGGCGACGAGCGTAATCGCTTCTCCACTGCTCATGCCGTTAGCCATCAGTTCCTGAATGCGCTCGACTGCTTTCTGCTGTTGCTCATGGGATAATGAGGGTAATCCTGCAAACATTTTCGACTCCTGTTACATTGCCTGGGTTAATTATTTCACGCTGCTGTCAGGGTTTCCAGAGGGTTCACTGGCCTGGCAGAGCTCTGTGTCTATTTTTTAGTTGTGGTTTATGACGTTGCAAACTCTAACTTATCAAACTTTGCCGTGGCATCCGGATGCTGTTCAACACACTTTCAAATCACTGGCGCAGCAACCGTGGGCGATGCTGCTGCATTCCGGCTTCGCTGACCATCCCCATAATCGTTTTGATATTCTGGTGGCTGAACCTGTCGCCACGTTGGTGACTCGCGGCCCTGAAACCACAATTTGCCAGGCGGGTGTGGAATCAACACATCAAAACTGCCCGCTACAACTATTACAGCAAACGCAGGACAGTTTTGGTCATAAACCCGCAACACACCCGGACATCCCCTTTTTAGGCGGTGCTCTGGGCTTGTTTGGTTATGACCTGGGTCGCCACTTTGAAAAGCTACCTGAACATGCGCTGGCGGATATCACCACGCCGGATATGGCAGTAGGGATTTATGACTGGGCGCTGGTCGCCGACCACCAACTAAAACAGCTCACGCTAGTTTGCTGGGGCGATAATTCAGCCCGACTTCACTGGCTTCAATCGCAGATTCCCGCGGCCAGTGAGCCATTCCATCTGACCAGAGAATGGCAGTCAAATATGACCCGCGAGCAGTATGGACTTAAATTCCGTCAGGTACAGGAATATCTCGAGAGTGGCGATTGCTATCAGATCAATCTCGCACAGCGTTTTCACGCCAGTTATGAAGGCGACGAGTGGCAAGCATTTGAGCGACTGAATGCTGCAAACCGTGCGCCATTTAGCGCGTTTATTCGTTTACCGGAAAGCGCAATTTTAAGTCTGTCACCGGAGCGGTTTATTCTGCTCGAAGACAAAAATATCCAGACGCGCCCAATTAAAGGCACCCTACCGCGCCTTGAAGATCCGGTTGCCGATGCGCAGCAGGCTGAGACGCTGGCAAATTCGCCGAAGGATCGCGCTGAAAACCTGATGATTGTTGATTTGCTGCGTAATGATATTGGCCGCGTCGCCGTGCCCGGCAGCGTAAAAGTCCCGGAGCTGTTTGTCGTCGAACCCTTCCCGGCGGTGCATCACCTGGTGAGCACGATTACCGCGCAACTTCCTGCACATTTACAGGCGACTGATTTGCTCCGTGCTTGCTTCCCCGGTGGCTCGATTACCGGTGCACCGAAAGTGCGAGCCATGGAAATCATTGAAGAACTGGAGCCACAGCGCCGCAACGCCTGGTGTGGAAGCATTGGCTATTTGAGCTTCTGCGGCAATATGGACACCAGCATCACCATCCGCACATTGACTGCGGAAAACGGCAAACTGTATTGCTCCGCAGGCGGCGGCATTGTGGCCGACAGTGTTGAATCTGCGGAATATCAGGAAACTTTTGATAAAGTTAATCGTATCTTGCCGCAACTAGAGAGTTGAAGTGATGTCTGGTTTGTCCCTGAGCATGAATGATTTTTTATCGCGTTTTCAGCTGTTGCAACCACCTGCGACCAAACTGAGCGGCAATAAGCGCCAGGCCGCCGTGCTGATCCCTATTGTGCGTCGCCCACAGCCGGGGCTTTTGCTGACACAGCGCTCGGCGATGATGCGCAAACATGCCGGGCAAGTCGCTTTCCCCGGCGGTGCGGTGGACGATACCGACGAGTCTTTGATTGCTGCCGCCCTGCGCGAAGCCTGGGAGGAAGTGGCTATTTCACCGGATAGCGTTGAAGTGATCGGCACGCTCCCGCCCGTGGATAGCGTGACGGGATTTCAGGTCACTCCCGTGGTGGGCATCATCCCGCCTAATCTGCCGTATCAGGCCAGTGAAGATGAAGTGGCGGCGGTGTTTGAAATGCCGCTGATGGAGGCATTAACGCTCGGACGCTATCATCCACTGGACATTCACCGCCGTGGCAATGCCCATCGCGTCTGGCTTTCCTGGTATCAACACTACTTTGTCTGGGGGATGACGGCCGGAATCATCCGTGAGTTAGCTTTACAGATAGGCGTGGAAGCTTGATCACTCTTTAATTCTGAGAAAACGGCTATATTTAGCAGAGTGTCTCGCCGCGGTTTAGCTGCCATTAGTGTAGCTAAAGTTAAGCATTAGTTTAATTCATGTGAATAGTTTACTACGGTGAGCAATAAATTTTTAAACTAGCTAACTGTGATTTTGCAGCAGCAAATTTTATATACCCGGTAGTCTTTAAGGAGTTTTATCGTGATTAGCATCTTCGACATGTTCAAAGTCGGCATTGGGCCATCCAGTTCCCATACCGTCGGCCCGATGAAGGCCGGTAAGTTATTTGTCGATGACCTGGTCGAAAAAGGATTACTGGAAAGCACGACGCGCATTGCGGTCGATGTTTACGGTTCCCTGTCGCTGACAGGTAAAGGGCACCATACCGATATCGCCATTATTATGGGTCTTGCCGGTAACGAGCCTGCCACCGTGGATATTGATTCCATCCCGGCGTTTATCCGTGATGTCGAAACCCGCGAGCGTTTGTGGCTGGCCCAGGGTCGCCATGAAGTCGATTTCCCGAAAGATTCCGGCATGTGTTTCCGTAACGACAACTTGTCGCTGCATGAAAACGGCATGACCGTCCACGCGTTCAGTGGCGAGCAAGAGATCTACACCAAAACTTATTATTCCATCGGCGGTGGTTTTATCGTTGATGAAGAAAACTTCGGCAAAGATGCCGTTGACGAAATCGTGGTGCCTTACTCGTTTAATTCCGCCGAAGAAATGCTGAATCATTGCAAAGAGACAGGCATGTCGTTGTCTGGCGTGATTATGCAGAACGAACTGGCGCTGCACAGTCGCAAAGAAATCGAAGAGTATTTTGCCAACGTCTGGCAGACCATGCGCGCCTGTATCGACCGTGGTGTGAATACAGAAGGCGTGTTGCCTGGCCCACTGCGCGTGCCGCGTCGTGCATCCGCGCTGCGCCGCATGTTAGTTTCCAGCGATAAACTCTCCAACGACCCAATGAACGTGATCGACTGGGTGAACATGTTTGCGCTGGCGGTTAACGAAGAAAACGCCGCTGGCGGACGTGTGGTTACGGCTCCGACTAACGGCGCATGCGGGATTGTTCCGGCGGTTCTGGCCTACTACGATCACTTTATCGAATCGGTCAGCCCGGATACCTATATCCGTTACTTCCTCGCCTCCGGTGCGATTGGCGCGTTGTATAAAATGAACGCGTCTATTTCTGGTGCAGAAGTTGGCTGCCAGGGTGAAGTCGGTGTGGCATGTTCAATGGCTGCTGCTGGCCTGGCTGAAATCCTCGGCGCAAGCCCGGAGCAAGTTTGTGTTGCTGCGGAAATCGGCATGGAACACAACCTCGGCTTGACCTGCGACCCGGTCGCTGGCCAGGTTCAGGTGCCGTGTATCGAACGTAACGCCATTGCTTCCGTAAAAGCGATCAACGCCACGCGCATGGCGATGCGCCGCACCAGCGAGCCACGCGTGTCACTCGATAAAGTCATCGAAACCATGTACGAAACAGGCAAAGACATGAACGCCAAATACCGTGAAACTTCACGCGGCGGCCTGGCGATTAAAGTGCAGTGTGATTAAAAGTACTGTGTGACTCATCCCCTGAATGGCCCCCTGAAAAGCGGGCCATTTTCTTTTACCAAGGGTAATTCTGGCATTGCTGTCGCAGCGCTAATAAGAATTGCCTGGCAGTAGCCGTCAAATCCGATTTCTGCGACCAGATCACGCAATACTGCGCCGATGGCAACGTGGTGATCGGCAACACCGTCAACCGGTCTTGCAAAAACAACGGCGTGCTCATGGCTCTGGCGACTATCGTCAGATAATCCGAATGCAACACCATATTCAGCCCACAAATCACCGAGTCCGTGCGAATCGGCGCTTCATGCATCTGACCGTAAAACTCGTTAAGTTCATCCTGAAGCTGTTGGTAATAACCGATATTCGCTTCCGGCAGCAACCATTTAGCCCTGCTCAATTCAGCCAGCGATGTGGCTCCTTCAAGCGGATGCCCACGCCGGGCAATCACACAAAATGGCGCACTAAACAGCGGCTCAACAATCACATCTTCCGGGACTTTAGCCGGGTTGATGGTGCCGATGGCTAAATCCAGCTCCCCTTGTTGCAGCAACGGGAGCAACGTGGCTAATTGCCCTTCTTTAATGCGCAAACTCGCCTGCGGCAGACGTGATTTAAAGCTATCGGCTACAGCGGGGAAAACACTCAGTGCAATCAGCGATGAGAAGCCGATATTCAGCTTGCCCTGGGAAAAGTGGTTAATCTGTTCAACTTCTTCGGCAGCGCGTTGTAACTCCTCCAGAATCCACTCAGCCCGCCGGGCAAACGCCTCTCCGGCTTCGGTTAAGGTGATGCCTTCGTTGCCGCGCAAAAATAGTTGCACGGATAAAACTTGCTCCAGCTCTCGTAACGTCCGGCTGACCGCGGGCTGAGATTGCCCCATCACCCTTGCCGCCCCACGGATGCTGCGGCTGCGCACCACTTGCCTGAAGACATGCAATTGCTGCATTTTCGGCAGATATTTCATATGCACCCCCTATCAACAAAAAGCATCACCCCAAACAAAATTGCATCTTTTACGGGATTACCCGCACTGCTTATATAGCTATCAGAGTTCGCTGTATGAACATGAAAACCGACGGGCCATTCGCCCGCTGGCACGGAATTCCGCAAAAGGGTCCGCAAGATGAAAAAGAATCACTCCTTGATGATTTTCCTGTTATTTCTGGGCTATGTCATTGTCTATATAGATAAAACGGTGATGGGCTTCGCATTATTGCCTATCGAAAAAGAGTTCGGCGTTTCTACCCAGCAATTAGGTTATATCACCGGTATTTTCTTCCTCTCCTATTCGCTGTTTCAAATTCCCGCCGGTTGGTTAAATGACCGCATCGGTTTTCGCACCATGCTGGTGGCTTCGCTCTGCCTGCTCGGTGGTTTTGCCCTGTGCTTCGGCGTGCTCGGGCTGAGTTTTGGCATGTTGATTGTGTTCCGCTTCCTTTCTGGAATTGGGCATTCGGGCTATCCGTGCTCTTGCGCTAAAGCGGTGGTCAGTAATTTCAGCGTTGAGAAAAGGACATTTGCTCAGTCGATTTTGCTGTCATCGGCAGGCCTTGCGATGACCATCGGCCCGATGGTTGCCGTGAGTGCATTAACGCATATCGGCTGGCGGGGTTCATTTGCCGGTTTAGGTTTGATGGCCTGTGCGGTCGCTATTGTGATTTTTATGCTGGTGCAAAAGCCGCAGGCTACCGCCAAAACCACTTCTACCGTCAGTTACCGAACGCTGCTGAAAAACCCGACGGTGATTCTGCTATTCGTCTCTATTTTCTGCATCAATATTCCAAGTTATGGATTGATGGCCTGGCTGCCTAAATTCCTTGTGCAACAGCGCCATATGCCGCTCGAAACCTCCGGGCTGGTGATTGCCGCTGGCGGTTTGGGGATTTGGATTTCCTCTCTGGGAACGGGTTGGCTGGTCGGTAAGTATTTCCAGGGACGCGAGCCGTTGGTCATTGTCGCTTGTTCTGTCGCCAGCGCTCTGTGCATATTCACCATTTACCATATGGCTTCACCTGTTGCCGCCAGTGCGTTCTTGTTCCTGGGCCAGGTCTTTTTGATGGGCAGTTTTGTCACCGCCTTTACCTTGCCGATGAAACGCCTGCCAGTGGAAACCATGGGTGCCGCAATTGGTCTGATCAATACCGGTGGCACGCTGGGGGGATTCGTCTCGCCTATCGTGATGGGTTATTTGATTAGCACCAGCCAGGACTACCACACAACTTTTATCTTCTTATCCCTTTCGATGATTTGCGCCGCGTTAGCCGTCGTGCCGTTGATGGCAAAGAAAACTGCGCTAAACACTGTGACCGAATAACGGAGCCATTATGACTTTCAATATTGATATTCTGACCGAAGAAGTTGCCCATGATGTATCGCGCTGGCGTCAGCATATTCACGCTAACCCGTGTCTCTCGTTTCAGGAACAAGCCACTGCGGATTATATCGCCGCAGAATTGGCAAATTTCGGCCCGTTGCAGTTACGCCGCTTAACACCCAACAGCGTAGTCGCAGAATTAAAGGGTAAACATCCCGGCCCGGTGTGGGCATTGCGGGCCGATATTGACGCGCTTCCTTTGCAGGAAGAGAGCGGTGAAACCTTCTCGTCATGCAAGCCTGGCGTGATGCATGCCTGTGGGCATGATGCGCATACCGCCATGTTAATGGGCGCGGCAAAAGTGCTGTGCCATTTCCAGGATAAGCTCAAAGGTTCGGTGCGTTTTATTTTCCAGCACGCGGAAGAAGTGCCGCCGGGTGGTGCGCAGGAGCTGGTGAATCTCGGCGTGTTGGACAATGTGGAATACATTTTCGGCCTGCATGTGATGCCCGACAAACCGACACAAACACTGTCGCTCAAAGAAGGTGTGTTCAGTGCATCGAGTGATAATTTCGATATTGTGATCACCGGCAAAGGCGGCCATGGTTCGATGCCGCATTTATGCGTGGACCCCATTGTGATTGGTGCCGAAGTCGTCAGCGCATTACAGCAGGTCGTGGCGCGTAAGGTAGATCCGCTCCACACCCCTGTTTTAACTATCGCCACTTTCCAGTCGGGCGAAAGCTACAACGTTATCCCGAATAGCGCACATCTGGCGGGAACTTTGCGCACCCACAATCAACAGGTTCGTGAGCTTGTGCCGCAACTGATGGAGCAAGTGATTTCAGGGATTGTTGCCGCTCACGGCGCAAGTTTTGATATCCAGTGGCAACCGGGTTATGCGGTGGGTAACAATCACCCTGCCGCCTGTGAAATCGCCCGTAAAGTCATTGATCAGCATTTCCCGGCGCAGACGCTGCAAACGGTCACGGCGCCGCTATTTGGTAGCGAAGATTTCTCTTCTTATCAGCAACACGTTCCGGGCTGCTTTATTTTCGTCGGCTCCAGAAATCCCGAAATCGGTGCAGTGTGGAATGTCCATAATCCTCACTTCCGACTGGATGAAGAAGCGATGAAAGTCGGCGTTAAAACACACCTCAGTTTGATTAGCCCGCTTATCGTTTAACTCACTATTTTGGCAGCACTCACCAAACGGTGCTGTCGAGTCAGCATAACGTATGATTTTTGCAACCTAAGTCCAAACCCCCACTACACTTTGTATGTTCTGCGTGCCGATTTCGGTCGCGGTTCCATACAAGGTGGAAACAGGATGCAGACGGCTCAGCGCATTTTAAAAGGTTATCGCCGCAGGCGTTTAATTGTCTGTGTTGCGTTAGCTGTTCTGGCGCTGTTTGTGACTCTTGGCGCCCGTTACGTATCCGAGAGAAACGACAATGAACAACGGCTGCAGGCGTTTAACCAACGTGTGATTAGCACCATCGAAAGCATTCTGGCCCCACTTGAACAGGCCAATAAAGATGTCCTGCCGCTGGTCGGAATGCCTTGCCAGGCTGCCCAGCTAAAAATGCGCGAGCATGCCGCGCGTTTGCAAACAGTGCGCTCCATCGGGCTTATCAAAGGGGGCATTCTTTATTGTTCAAGTATTTTTGGTGAACGTGCCGTACCGATTAACCTGCTGCAGCCACGACTCCCTTCCGCACAACCGCTGTTATTTCTTTCCGTTGATCATTCATTGCTGAAAGGAACACCGGTTTTATTATCCTGGATGCCGCTGGCAAACAGCCGCCACGATGGCGTGATGCAGATTATTAATATTGAGTTGCTGACCGGATTAATTCTCGAGCCTGAACGCCCGTGGGTATCGCGTGCGGTGCTGAACGTTTCTGATTCGCACCTTGAATATGGCAAAGGTTTGTTGCAGCGAATTAGCATGGATCAAGGCGAGGTCAGCCGTGAGATGGCTTCTGAAAAGTTTGCGTTTTCCGTCACCACCATTGGCCCTGCCGCCGGTGCGTTGGCATTAAGTCATTTGCCAACCCAACTCCCTTTGGCCCTCATCCTCAGCATGTTGATTGGTTACATCGCCTGGCTGGCGACAGCGAACCGCATGAGTTTTTCATGGGAAATTAACGTGGGACTTGCGTCGCATGAGTTCGCGGTCTTTTGCCAGCCACTGGTGAGCGCGCGAAATTTGCAGTGTGTCGGTGTCGAACTGCTGTTGCGATGGCACAATCCGCGCCAGGGTTGGATCTCGCCGGATGTCTTTATTCCCCTCGCCGAGCAGCAAAATTTAATCGCACCGCTGACTCGCTTCGTGCTTGAGGAAACCGTTCGTCAAATTGATATTTTCCCAAAATCACGCGATTTCCACATCGGTATTAACGTCGCCGCCAGCCACTTCCACGAAGGCGAAATTATCGCTGATTTGCGGCGCTATTGGTTCCCGGCAAAAGCCATTCAAAAGCTGACGCTGGAATTAACCGAGCGTGATGCTTTACCGGATGTCGATCATCGTGTGGTGCGCGATTTGCACCGAATGGGTGTGGATTTGGCGATCGACGATTTTGGCACCGGGCAAAGTTCGCTGGCTTACCTGGAAACGCTTAATCCCAATGTGCTGAAAATAGACAAGTCTTTTACTGCGGCTATTGGTACGGATGCGGTGAACTCGACAGTCACCGATATTATTATCGCGCTGGCGCAGAGGCTAGGAATTGATTTGGTGGCTGAGGGTGTTGAAACGCCTGAGCAGGCAGAATACCTGCGCCGCCATGGCGTGAATGTGCTGCAAGGTTATTTATACGCGCGGCCAATGCCGTTGAGTGAGTTTCCTCGTTGGCTGAGGGGGAATAATTCTCCCCCTCCGCGCCGTAATGGGCACCCGATCCCGGTTATCCCGTTACGCTAAATTACTCTTGTTCGTCTTCGTGCTCAGAGCGTTCTTTCACCACGCGAACCAGGTCTACGCGGTAATCGTTGGCTTCAATAATCTGAATGCGAAGCGGAGCGACTTCTAAAATGTCACCCACTTTCGGGATTTGACCATTTACCGCAATAACCAGACCCGCAATCGAGGCGATATCTTCGTCATCATCCACCAGGGTGTTGATATCCAGGTGCTGCTGAATCGCATGCAGGTCGGTTGAACCTTTGACTAACCAGCCATCGCCATCACGCACGATTTCCGGCGTTTCGTCAGCATCCGGGAATTCACCAGCAATCGCTTCGAGAACATCCAGCGGCGTGACCAGGCCCTGCACCACACCAAATTCGTTGTTCACAATAACGAAGCTGCCGCGAGCACGGCGCAACACGCCTAGCAGGTTGATTGGGTCAAGGGTTTCGGGGACAACAATAGCCGGAGACTGCGCAGCAATCGCAGCCACATCACCGCCATTTTCCAGCGCCACCAGCAACTCTTTCGCACGCACGATACCGATGATTTCATCGAGTTCGCCACGACAAACCGGGAACAAACTGTGCGGAGATTCCAACAATTGCTCACGGATTTCTGCGGTCGATTTATAAGCATCAACCCAGGAAATTTCACCGCGTGGCGTCATGATGCTGCGCAATGAACGAGATGCCAGCGTCAGCACACCGTTAATCATGTAACGCTCTTCCGCTGCGAAAGATTCAGCTTCAATCGGCGTGATAGTTTTGTTGTCTTCATTCTGCGAACGCTCCTGGCGTTTGCCGTTCATCAGTCGCAAAATCGCGTCAGCCGTACGCGCACGTAGCGGGACATTTGACTGATGACGAATAAAGTTACGGCGCGCAATCTGGTTGAAGAATTCGATAATTATCGAGAAACCAATCGCCGCGTAGAGATAGCCTTTAGGAATATGGAACCCGAAACCTTCGGCCACCAGACTCAGACCAATCATCAACAAGAAGCTCAGGCACAGCACCACGACCGTAGGATGTTGGTTAACAAAGTTCGTTAACGGTTTCGACGCCAACAGCATCACACCCATCGCGATAACCACCGCCGCCATCATCACTGGCAGATGGTTTACCATTCCCACTGCGGTAATCACCGCATCGAGTGAGAACACCGCGTCAAGCACCACAATCTGCAATACCACGACCCAGAAACTGGCGTAACCCTTTCCATGCCCATCATCATGCTGGCGATTTTCTAGCCGCTCATGCAACTCTGTTGTGGCTTTGAACAGCAAGAACAGGCCACCAAAGAGCATGATCAGGTCACGCCCTGAGAACGTCAGGTTTGCGACGGTAAACAGCGGTTGGGTGAGCGTCACCATCCATGAAATTAATGACAGCAAACCGAGTCGCATGATCAAAGCAAGGGATAAACCGATAAGTCGGGCTTTATCTCGTTGTTTCGGCGGCAGTTTATCCGCAAGGATGGCAATGAAAACCAGGTTATCAATACCCAGCACTATTTCCAGCACAATCAGCGTCAGTAAACCCACCCATATCTGGGGGTCCATTAAGAGTTCCATGACAAGCTCCTGCTTTGGGAATAATTAAGCAGCATCACGCATACAGCGGACGCAGAGATAGGTTTTAAGGTATTAACG
Source organism: Buttiauxella izardii (assembly GCF_003601925.1). GTDB lineage: Bacteria > Pseudomonadota > Gammaproteobacteria > Enterobacterales > Enterobacteriaceae > Buttiauxella > Buttiauxella izardii. Next base: position 12,983 of record NZ_QZWH01000069.1, on the reverse strand, counting down.
GGGCGTGAAACGCCAATGTGAAGGACTGAATATTCAGGCCTGATATTGAAAAGACGTCGGTGACGGTCCATACGGTGGGCTACTGCCCTTTACTCCTTGGTAATTAAACGAGAGGCAAACAATATCAGAGCAAAATGCCCTTTTGCAAAGATTTACCTGATTTTGCAATTTTTCTGTCATTGACCAGGGGCATAATTTGTCTCGCGAAACATTAAGTTGGTAGCAAAGCTAAATTACGGATCTTCATCACATAAAATATTTTTTTCACTGACTAAAATAAATCCGTCTTAAGTTACACATCTTTACTCATACCGTTATCTGAATCGATTCGCTAAAGAAACGGATAATCTACAAAACACCTATTAAGGGTGTGGCTATACCAACACAGGAGGTAGCAAGTGACTATTGCTATTGTCATAGGCACGCATGGCTGGGCAGCAGAACAATTGCTGAAAACCGCAGAAATGCTATTGGGCGAACAAGAAAACGTTGGCTGGATAGATTTCGTTCCCGGTGAAAACGCCGAAACTCTAATCGAGAAGTACAACGCTCAACTGACAAACCTGAACACAGACAAAGGTGTGCTGTTTCTCGTCGATACCTGGGGCGGAAGCCCGTTCAATGCGGCAAGCCGTATTGTCGTCGATAAAGAGCATTACGAGGTCGTCGCCGGGGTCAATATTCCGATGCTGGTTGAAACCTTGATGGCCCGTGATGATAACCCTTCGTTTGATGAGTTAGTGGCAATCGCTGTTGAAACAGGGCGTGAAGGGGTTAAAGCCCTGAAAGCTAAACCTGTTGAAAAATCCGCTCCCGTTGCGCCCGTAGCTGCACCTAAAGCTGCTGCACCGCTCAAACCAATGGGTCCAAATGACTACATGAATATCGGTCTGGCACGTATTGATGACCGTTTAATTCATGGCCAGGTCGCCACCCGCTGGACCAAAGAAACCAACGTTACGCGTATTATTGTTGTGAGTGATGAAGTCGCAGCCGATACCGTGCGTAAAACACTGTTGACGCAAGTTGCTCCTCCTGGCGTGACGGCGCACGTGGTTGACGTCGCTAAGATGATCCGCGTTTACAACAACCCGAAATATGCAGGCGACCGTGTGATGCTGCTGTTCACCAACCCAACCGACGTTGAACGCGTTGTGGAAGGTGGTGTGAATATTAAGTCAGTGAATATCGGTGGTATGGCGTTCCGCCAGGGTAAAACCCAGGTGAACAACGCGATTTCTGTCGATGAAAAAGATATTGAAGCCTTCAAGAAACTGAACGAGCGCGGCATTGAGCTGGAAGCGCGTAAAGTTTCTACCGATCAAAAACTGAAAATGATGGATCTGATCGCGAAGGTGAAAAGCTAATTACGCAGGTAATTTGCTCAATCAACGTTTTGCACAGTTTTCACACATAAGTCACACGTTTAAGGAGAAGTACAATGGAGATTACCACTCTTCAGATTGTGCTGGTGTTTGTCGTAGCCTGTATTGCCGGTATGGAGTCGGTGCTCGATGAATTTCAGTTCCACCGTCCGCTGGTCGCCTGTACCTTAATTGGTCTGGTACTCGGTGATATGAAAACCGGTATTATTATCGGTGGTACGTTAGAAATGATTGCCTTGGGTTGGATGAACATCGGTGCGGCGGTTGCTCCCGATGCGGCGCTTGCGTCGATTATCTCAACCATATTGGTTATCGCCGGACACCAGGGCATCGGTTCTGGTATCGCGTTGGCTATCCCGCTGGCAGCAGCAGGCCAGGTTCTGACCATTATTGTTCGTACTATTACCGTGGGCTTCCAGCACGCAGCAGATAAGGCGGCCGAAAGTGGCAACCTATCGGCGCTCTCCTGGATTCACGTTTCCTCCCTGTTCTTGCAAGCAATGCGTATCGCCATCCCTGCCGTTATCGTCGCTGTTTCTGTCGGTACTAGCGAAGTACAGAACCTGCTCAATGCCATTCCTGAAGTGGTCACCAGCGGTCTGAACATCGCCGGCGGCATGATTGTGGTAGTAGGTTATGCGATGGTCATCAACATGATGCGCGCAGGCTACCTGATGCCATTCTTCTATCTTGGCTTCGTTACCGCGGCTTTCACCAACTTCAACCTGGTTGCTCTGGGTGTGATTGGTGCTGTGATGGCAATTTTGTACATCCAGTTAAGCCCGAAATACAACCGTAGCGCAGCCCCGGCGCGTGCTGCTGGTTCTAACGATCTCGATAACGAATTAGATTAATAGGTGAGCGAAATGGTTGATACCACCAAAACAACGACTACCGAGAAGAAACTCACCCCTGGTGATATTCGTGCAGTGTTCATGCGTTCGAACCTGTTCCAGGGTTCATGGAACTTCGAACGTATGCAGGCGCTGGGCTTCTGCTTCTCCATGATTCCGGCCATCAAACGCCTGTATCCTGAGAACAACGACGCGCGTAAACAAGCGATTAAACGTCACCTGGAATTCTTTAACACCCATCCATACGTTGCAGCACCTGTTCTGGGCGTAACGCTGGCAATGGAAGAGCAGCGTGCAAACGGTGCAGAAATTGACGATGGTGCCATTAACGGTATCAAAGTTGGTTTGATGGGGCCGCTGGCTGGTGTCGGTGACCCAATCTTCTGGGGTACTGTACGTCCAGTATTCGCAGCGCTGGGTGCCGGTATCGCGATGAGCGGTAGCCTGCTTGGGCCACTGCTGTTCTTCATCCTGTTCAACGCAGTACGTTTGCTGACTCGTTATTACGGTGTGGCTTATGGTTACCGCAAGGGTATTGATATCGTTAAAGATATGGGCGGCGGTTTCCTGCAAAAACTGACAGAGGGGGCGTCAATTCTCGGCCTGTTTGTCATGGGGGCGCTGGTCAACAAGTGGACGCACGTTAATATACCGCTGGTCGTGTCGAAGATAACCGACCAGACCGGCGCAGTTAAAGTGACCACGGTTCAAACCATTCTTGATCAGCTGATGCCTGGCCTTGTGCCGCTGCTGTTAACGTTTGCCTGTATGTGGCTGCTGCGTAAGAAAGTCAACGCGCTGTGGATCATCATGGGCTTCTTCGTTATCGGTATCGTCGGTTATGCTATCGGCCTGCTGGGTCTGTAATTGACTGTATGAGTACAACCGGGGGCCTGCCCCCGGTTTTTTATTTTGGGAGGTGTCATGACGTTAACAGATGTGGTTTTACTGGTATTCATTGTTCTCTTGCTTGGCTGGGCGATTTATGACGAGTTCATCATGGATAAGCTCAAGGGCAAAACCCTGTTAAAAATCACCCTACTACGCCGCAATCGTATCGACAGCACCATCTTTGTTGGTCTGGTCGCCATCCTCATCTATAACAACGTCACGACTCACGGCACCGCACTCACCACCTGGTTATTATCTGCGCTGGCTTTATTAGCTATTTATATTTCATGGATTCGCCAACCCAAATTGCTATTCAAATCCGAAGGCTTCTTCTTTGCAAATGTCTGGATTTTATACTCGCGAATTAAAGAAATGAATTTATCTGAAGACGGTGTTCTGGTTATGCAACTGGAACAACGCCGTTTACTTATTCGGGTCAAAGATATTGATGACCTGGAAAAAATTTATAAGTTAATGGTTAATAATCAATAGATTGAAGAAATAGCAAAGGCTATATTCTTATATTTTTTGTACAGTTCATAAATATAGCCGATGCTATTTCGCACAGTTAGTGTGCTTTTATTTTAACGTTTTTCTTACTTATTACAGCAAATGAAAATCGTTATCATTTAAATGTCAACAATAATAGTCTTCAAATATTGTTTTATCTTTGAATAATATGTTAAGGTTGCGCCCGTCGTTGGGGAGTAGCCGATTTTCGCGATTGCGAAAATGTACATGTCAACATACTCGTTACTGGTTTAGATGAACTTTAATCAGAAATATAACGTGGCATGTACGACTCAAACACTGAGTAGGCGAGACCATAGGCACGTAGCCATCGTTTTAGTTGGGGATGGAATGCGTGTATATGGATATTCCCAACTGAGGCGTTTTAATGAATCTCTCCGCTACTATTATTCTCGCTTTCGGCATGTCGATGGATGCGTTTGCTGCATCAATCGGGAAAGGTGCCTCACTCCATAAACCTAAATTCTCCGAAGCCTTACGCACCGGTCTTATCTTTGGCGTTATTGAAACGATCACCCCGCTTATCGGCTGGTGTTTGGGTCTGTTGGCCAGTCAGGTGGTGCTCGAGTGGAACCATTGGGTTGCTTTCGTCTTGCTGGTATTTCTCGGTATCCGAATGGTTTATGAAGGTGTGCGCGGCGGCGATGACGAAGAAGCCCCCAAGCTACAACGCCATGGTTTCTGGTTGCTTGTAACAACGGCTATCGCCACCAGCCTTGATGCGATGGCGGTCGGTGTGGGTCTGGCTTTCCTGCAAGTGAACATTATTGAAACGGCGCTGGCGATTGGCTGCGCGACCATGATCATGTCGACGCTGGGTATGATGCTGGGCCGTTTTATTGGCCCGCTGCTGGGTAAACGCGCCGAGATCCTCGGCGGTGTGGTGCTAATCGGGATTGGCTGTCAGATTCTTTATAGCCATTTCAGCGCGTTAAGCTAAATCTTCGCAAACCTCGGATTCGCGTCGCCAGACGCGAATCACAAAATCAGTTTCACAATTGAACGCCGTTTCGGTTTCCAGTGCTTGCCAGACTTCCGGGCGAGCACGCCAGGCAAACGGCGTCATCTGTAGTAATGCCACCGCTTCATTCCCTTTTAACGTCATCGGCCAGCCAATCTGTTGCGTGGTTTCAGCGACAAACCCCGGCAAAGATTCAGATTCAGCGCTATGCAGTACCACATTGTCATAGATTAAGCCTTTCAACTGCATCAAATGACGTGGGCCAGGCGTTGCCGTTATCACAATACCGCCAGGTTTAACTACGCGCGCTAACTCTTCGGCTTTGCATGGCGCGAAAATCCGCACCACCGCATCCAGACTGTTATCGTCAAAAGGCAGGCGATGGCTGGAAGCGACGCAAAACTGCACTTGCGGATAACGTTTTGCCGCGTAGCGAATGGCCACTTTCGCGACATCCAATCCCCAGGTTGTCCCATTTTGCTTTGCGACAATGTCCGCAAAACCGGCGGTGTAATACCCTTCCCCACAGCCGATATCTAATAATGTCACCGGAGCGGTCTGTTCTAAAATCTGGCAAATGGCATCACGTAGCGGCTGATAATGCCCGGCATCCAGAAATGCTCTGCGTGCCTGCATCATTTCTGTGCTGTCACCCGGATCTTTGGAGCGCTTATGCTGAACAGGCAGCAAGTTCACATATCCTTCTTTCGCTTTATCGAATTGATGACCTTGCGGGCAAACAAAACTCCGCCCTTCGGGAGCGAGTGGTGCGTGACAAAGCGGGCAAAGATAGGACATAGAAACTCCGGGCAATCGTAAAGGGCGCAAGTGTAACGCTAAACGCCCTGTTTCGAAAAGTAACTAACCAGCAGAGTTACCCCCGGCAGGCTGATTTAACACCGTGACATTTGCGTCCCCGGCGGGTAAACCATCAGGTTTGATGTTTTCCAGTCGCAGGACATCGCTCATTATCTGGCTAAATACCGGGGCTGAGACTGCGCCACCGTAATATGCCCCGTTTTCAGGATCGTTAATCACCACCACCAGCGCAAAGCGCGGGTTGCTGGCCGGAGCCACACCTGCGGTGTACGCAATGTATTTATCGATGTATTTACCATCATCGCCAATTTTCTTGGCCGTCCCGGTTTTAATTGCCACACGATAACCGCGCACCGCCGCTTTCACTCCCCCGCCACCCGGCAGCGCGACGCTTTCCATCATATGTTCAACCTGGTGCGTGATCTCTTCAGACATCACTCTTTGCCCAACGACCGGCGGATCAACACGCGTAATTGAAAGGGGTCTGGCAATACCGTAGCTGCCGATTGTGGCGTAAACATGGGCCAGTTGCAGAGGCGTGACCATTAAGCCGTAGCCAAAAGAAAACGTGGCGCGATCCAACTCGCCCCAAAATCTGCGATGCGGCATCAGCCCGCTGCTTTCCCCGGTCAGGCCTAAACCTGTCGGCATACCGAAACCAAAGTTTTTATAGGTATCCAGCAATTTTTGGATGGGCATGGCGAGGGAAAGGTGTGACACGCCGGTATCGCTCGATTTCTGCAAAATACCGGTTAGCGTAAGTTGCGGATAATAGCCGACGTCGCGAATACGGTGACCGTCAATGACATAAGGATGGGTGTCCACCACGCTATCAGGGCGCACAATTCCCTGCTGCAAGGCAGTCATAATCACCATCGGCTTGACCGTTGAACCCGGCTCGAAAGTGTCGCTGATGGCGCGGTTACGGAAATCATTCAGCGTGGCGCCATCACGATTATTTGGGTTAAACGTCGGACAGCTCGCCATCGCCAACACTTCGCCAGTATTCACATCAAGAATAACGGCGGCGGCGGATTCGGCTTTGTTCCAGGAAACTGCATTGCTCAACGCATCTTCGGTCACGGTTTGCAGCCGTTCATCAATGCTCAACATTAAATTGTGCGCCGGGTTCGGAGGCGTTTCGGTGATGTTTTCGATAACATGACCATGCCGATCTTTACGGACTAACCGCTCGCCCGCCTTGCCTGTCAGCTGGCGATTAAAGCTCTTTTCTATTCCTTCGATGCCCTGATCATCAATATTCGTGAAGCCAAGCAAATTCGCTGCAACATGGCCTGCAGGATAAAAACGCCGTGACTCATCACGCAGAGAAATGCCAGGCAGTTTTAAACTCTCAATATATTGTGCTTGTTGCGGATCAATCTGGCGGGCGAGATAGATAAATCGATCGGCTGGGTTACGACGAATGCGCGCGGCAATTTCATTAAGCGGCATATTTAGTGTTGTCGCCAACGCCTGCCAGCGGCTACTTATCTGCACGCCACCTTTTTCCATCACCGTTTTCGGATCGGCCCAAATCGCTTTCACCGGTACGCTGACCGCTAATGGCCGACCATTACGATCTTCAATCATGCCACGGGGTACGATGACGGATTCTTCACGCAGGGAACGCATGTCTTCCTGCTTGACCAGGTTGTCTGGGGAGATGATTTGCAGCCAGGCAACGCGCCCTAATAAGAACACCAGACACATGAAGATAGCGATGCAAAGCAGAGCAAAACGCCACTGAATAAAGTTACCCACGACTCCAGGGGCGATTTTTCTCACATTCAATCCTTAACAAGCACTAAGCGATTGAAAATTTAAACATAAGGGAGAAAGTAACCAGACAGGAACAGTGCTACAAGATGCGCTGCTTTGCTACAAGACATAACTGGCTAAGGTTTCCAGTAACAGTTTGAAAAATAATGATTAAGTTTCAGCCATGAAAAAGCCCCGCTACAAGAGCGGGGCTTTCATCAGAATTTGGCGTTATTCGCGCCAGGTCTAATTCAACGGAATTAGATAGCAGTTACGTTAACCGCTGCAGGGCCTTTCTGGCCGTCCTGGATTTCGAACTCAACGTTCTGGCCTTCAGCCAGAGTTTTGAAGCCGTTACCCTGGATTGCAGAGAAGTGTACGAACACGTCTTTGCTGCCGTCAGCAGGAGTAATGAAGCCAAAACCTTTAGACTCGTTGAACCACTTAACTTGACCTTTAATCTTTGCCATTTTGCAAAATTCCTTAGATTGTTTTCTTCGCCCGCAGGCATAACTTAGCTAAAACAGAGACATTACTGCATGAGGCACTAATATAAGGCTCGGCAGAGAAGCGGTATTCAACGACAACGTGTTTACTCAGAACTTCTTTACTGAAAATGCCACACATAAACAGAACTGTACCTCGTTTAACCCAAAGTGTTATCACATACTACGCAATCAATGGCAAGCCATTTTTCGGTATGTATCGATCTGTCGCACAAATTCAGAAATCGCTATTGTTAGTGAAAATGAAATGCACATTAAATGCATAGAATTAGCACCAGCCAACTGTGATTCCGGGCAATCAAACGCAGACCGTAAACAACGTTTTTACCATAGCCCAAAGATATCTATTCGTCCAGGTGATGTGTAGAAAAGTGTTGAATAATGACATTATCTTTATGATTTTTTTAGCATAGCTATTCAAAAAATGAACAATGCAGACTTGGTTAGAAAAGTATCAATGAGATAATTGAAATAGTCAAAATCACTGGGTGAATAAAGCTTGAGCGATTAATTGTTTATATTGCACCAAAATAATGAAACTTTAATGACACCTTGCTTCACAATGATGCAATAAAAACGTTTCGCTATATTCGCCGGTAAATAAAACTGTCTGAGAAATGCGCGGAATATCGCATTAAGATTTTTATGTGATTATAAAAATTGATTCCAATAAGAACAAGTTTTGACCAACCCAACATGTTGTGAGCAGCATGACTCTCCTCAGGAGAGGAGATTCTGAACTTTGTACGCTTTTCGTCTATGTTCACATCACCCGGTTTTTGCTAGTGGGATTCCAGATGGCAAAAACCGTCGATTGGGTGATGAGAGTTGAAAGGATCAAAACAGTGATAGGGGTGCCGCGATTAACGCTCAGCAACCAGACGAATAAAATCGTCTTCTTCTTCGTCGTCTTCTTTCTTAATGGCTTCTGCTTCTTCCTTCACAACTTCCGGCTCGTTCGCTTCGCACAAACGGCGTAACAGCGCATTCTGACGCTTTTGCTGATCTAACAACTCTTCCAACAGCTCAATCTGCTCATTAGTACGACTGCTAGCACGGTTAACAAAGAACCAGCTTACGAGGCCGATAACCAACACCACCAGTGAAACTGTCAGGGAAACGATATTCAACGCGCCAATACTTAATTCGTTCATCTTACCACCTCAGGAAAACCCGTATTCTACACTTGCCACGGCACAAGGTAAGCCTCCTGCGGATAAAAAGACACTACCAGGGGATAAATTTATTAATCGTGCAAATCCCGCTGAAGAACTGTACATCCTGATCGCACATCACATTGACCATTTGGGTCCATAACAGTAGGCAGACTAAGAAAACCGCAACCAAAATTAGCCATCTGTACTTTCTCACTACTCTCTCCATATCGTAACCATTTGAGGCTAAGTTTGGCATATAGACCTTAAACATTGCGTAACATCAGCGTAGATATTATTTAAGAATCATCATATTGCTACTGTAAGTATAGCCGCTACGCTTAGAGGTCTATTAACCTAATAATAAGAGGCATCTATGCGTATTTTGATCCGCGCGATTATCGTCATAGCACTTTTGTGGATCGGTTTGCTGCTCTCAGGCTACGGTGTTCTGATTGGAAGTCATGAAAATGCAGCAGGTTTGGGTTTGCAGTGCAAATATCTGACTGCGCGAAATATAACCACTGCACAGTTTATTCATACTAAGAGCGGGATTATCGGGCTTAGTGACTGCCCTGTATTGCGTAAAAGTGACAATGTTATCGACGACGGGCAGTAAACGCTTAGAAACTGAGGCAAAAAAACGCCGCAATTAAGCGGCGTTTAATATTTCATCAAATACCATTAAAATGGATATTCGTGATAACCCATCTGCTCAGAAATAGTACGCGCAGCATCATGAAGCATTGCCACATATTCGTGGAGTCTATCTTCAGAGAAACGCAGCGTCGGGAATGAAATACTCAAGCCGGCAATGACAACGCCGAAACGGTCGAATACCGGTACGCCAATACAGCGTAAACCTTCTTCTTGTTCCTGATTATCTTCGCCATAACCTTGTTCACGAACGGTATCCAGAACTGTCAATAATTCGTCAGTGCTGGTAATCGTGCGTTCGGTGCTACGGGTATATTCCACATCAGCAAGAATTTCACGCACTTCTTCGCGGTCACGCCAGGCCAGCAACACTTTACCAATCGCCGTACTGTAAAGCGGATTACGACGACCAATGCGCGAATACATGCGCAGGTTGTACATTGAATCAATTTTGTGGATATAGACAATGCTGTCTTCATCCAACGCACCCAGGTGGATGGTTTCTTTTGTCAGACGCGACAGTTCGCGCATCTGAATGTCTGCACTACGAATCAAGTCTACGTTTTGTAACGCACGCGCACCCAATTCAAAGAGTTTGAGCGTCAGCGAGTACTTCTCAGATTCGCCTTCCTGAGCGACATAACCCAGGGATTTCATGGTCTGCAAAAAGCGATAGACGGTGCTTTTCGACATCATTACGCGTTGCGATAATTCAGTGATACCAATTTCGCGTTCTTCGCCAAGAGCCTGTAAGATGCCAAAAACTTTCAGGACAGAAGAGACAGAATCAGGTTGTTTATCCAGATCTGCGATTGCCATTAAATCACCTCGATCGCATTTGTTTTATAAAAATCAGAACCGGTTTTTAGTATAAGTTGACTACCATGTCATCGCAACGAATCTATTCTATTTCGTTACAAATCTGCGACATATCCCGTAAATTTAGTGCTATTATTATTTCTCTCCGAATACTGCCCCCGTGAAACCAAACTTTCCTATGGATAAAACCCTTGCTGACGGGCTGCCATTACCGCAGCGCTATGGTGCTATTTTAGCCATCGCCTTAGGTATAACCATGGCCGTGCTTGATGGCGTAATAGCAAACGTCGCCCTTCCCACCATTGCCCGAGAGTTGAATGCCAGCCCGGCGGAATCCATCTGGATTGTGAACAGTTATCAAATCGCGATAATTGTTTCGTTACTTTCTATGTCGTTCCTTGGGGATATTTTCGGCTATCGCCGGGTATATCAATGCGGCTTAATTCTGTTTTGTATGACATCGCTTTTTTGCGCGTTATCGAATTCATTGCCCATGCTGACATTTGCTCGCGTACTTCAGGGTTTCGGTGGCGCCGCATTAATGAGCGTTAATACCGCGCTTATTCGGCTAATATACCCGCAGAAATACCTTGGCCGTGGGATGGGAATAAACTCCTTTATTGTTGCCGTTTCGTCTGCTGCCGGGCCAACCATTGCCGCCGCTATTCTTTCCGTTGCCTCGTGGAAATGGCTGTTTTTGATTAACGTCCCGATTGGCATCATTGCACTGCTACTGGCACTGCACTTTCTGCCGCCAAACCAGCAAAAATCCCAGGGCCAGCGCTTCGATATCCCAAGTGCTATCATGAATGCCTTAACGTTTGGATTGTTGATTTCAGCGATTAGCGGCTTTGCCCAAGGGCAATCGGGTTGGCTGATTCTCGGAGAACTGGCAGCATTAGTGGTGATTGGCTTCTTCTTTATTCGCCGACAGCTCAAACTCCCCTTCCCTTTGTTACCCGTGGATCTGCTGCGTATCCCGCTTTTCTCGCTATCTATGGGAACGTCAGTCTGTTCTTTTGCCGCACAAATGCTCGCCATGGTTTCTCTTCCCTTCTTCCTGCAATCGACGCTGGGACGCAGTGAAGTGGAAACCGGCCTGCTGCTGACACCATGGCCGATTGCGACGATGATCATGGCTCCCATCGCCGGGCATTTGATTGAAAGAGTTCATGCGGGATTGCTGGGAGGGATTGGATTAACGGTGATGGCCTTTGGTTTATTTGCGCTGGCGCTGTTACCGCACAACCCGACAGATATCGATATCATCTGGCGAATGTTCTTATGTGGCGTCGGTTTTGGTCTGTTCCAGTCGCCGAATAACCACACCATTATTTCTGCTGCACCGCGTCATCGCAGCGGCGGAGCCAGCGGCATGTTAGGCACCGCTCGATTGCTCGGACAGAGTTGCGGTGCTGCCCTGGTTGCATTGATGTTCAACCTCTTCACCACGCACGGAACGCACGCTTCGCTGTTACTGGCTGGCAGTTTTGCCACTCTCGCCGCCATTGTCAGTAGCTTACGGATGTCACAGTCTCGTATCCCGCAAATATAAAAAAAGGCGTGCCAGCGATGGCACGCCTTTTTTCGTTGCTTAAGGCTACTTCAGATATTCGCCATTACGCAGCGCTTCAATACGCTTATCCAACGGAGGGTGAGTCATGAACAATTCGCTCATTGACTTAGCCTTACCATTGATGCAAAACGCCATCATGCTGCTGGCTTCTTGCGGTTCATAACTGGTTTTCAGACGCTGCAACGCAGCAATCATTTTCTCACGACCTACCAATTTTGCAGAACCGGCATCCGCATGGAATTCACGGTGACGTGAGAACCACATGGTGATGATGCTCGCCAGAATACCGAACACCAATTCCAGTACCGTCGCAATCGCGAAATAGACAAACGGGTTACCGTTGTTGCTTTCGCCTTCATCACGATTCCCGGACAAGAAGCCAGAGGCTACCTGCGCGATGATACGAGAAATGAAGATAACAAAGGTGTTCACCACGCCCTGAATCAGCGTCATGGTGACCATGTCACCGTTAGCGATATGGCTAATTTCGTGAGCGATTACCGCTTCCGCTTCATCACGGCTCATGTTTTGCAACAGGCCGGTACTCACCGCAACCAGTGATGCATTTCGACGTGCGCCAGTGGCGAACGCGTTAATGTCAGGCGCATGGTAGACAGCCACCTGTGGCATGGCGATACCCGCTTGCTGTGATTGCTGGCGAACCGTGTCCATCAGCCAGCGTTCAGTTTCGTTACGTGGCTGCTCAATCACTTCCCCACCGACTGAACGAAGCGCCATCCATTTGGACATCAGCAATGAGATGATTGAACCACCAAAGCCAAACAACACCGCCATGATCATCAGACCTTGTACGCTGCTCGACTGGATCCCCGTCAGGCTTAGCACTAGCCCGAATACGACCATGACTGCAAGGTTGGTCAACAGGAAAAGCCCGATACGCATCATAATTTTCTTTTTACCTCGGTTAAACATACGCATTCTGCGTTACCCCACATCGTAGGGGCAAGCTTGCCATTTTCAAGCATTCATCGTGTCCAAGTGGTTAATAATACATAACTTTACATTGAGGAAGAGGTTGATTTACGCGGCTTGATAGAGGTAAAAAAAA
>NZ_QZWH01000068.1 GCF_003601925.1 Buttiauxella izardii | reverse complement strand
AAAAAACACGCCACGGCTGAGATTTAAGTCCGGGTAGAAATTCACCTCAAAACTTTGTTTCATGCGCGTGACGCTGACGCCCACCGTGGACATTAGCCCGTTGACGACATCGCTAAAGTTGCGCGTCGGCGATTGAAACGCTTCGCTGCCGCCGTAACCGATGATTTTTTTGCCGCCAGAGCTAAATTCATTGCGCTTGGCATGGCCGCCAAAATCATCATGGTTGTCGAGCACCAGCACTTTGCTCTCTTTGCCCATCACATCACGCCAGAAACTGGCGGCGGCTAAACCACTCAGCCCGCCGCCGACAATCACCAAAGCGTATTCTTCTTCAACAGGAAGATGGTCAGTGCTGAATTTTTCATGGTCACGCCCCACGGCATGCGCCATTTCAAAAGACCCCGGATGATTACCGCGCAGCCCGGTGAGCTGCGGCGGATAATATTCTTCACCCGTCACCGCGCTGGCTTGACCGGCCGCTTTTGCAAAATCTAATGGCGTCATCCCTGCGGCGATAGTAATGGCCACTCCGTTAAGAAAATCACGTCTGGTAATCGACATAAGCGACCTTATTTATTCTTTGGTTTTAATTCTTCATCGAGTTTTTTGGAGTCGTAATAATCACCCTGCCAGGTGATTTTCCCGTTGTTAACGGTGATATAACTCACGCCTTCAAATTTGATGGGGTTATTGGTTGCCGGGCTTCCCGCCCATTCGCCGCTGTTTTTGCCGCTAAATTCCCAACGAAAAGCGATGGTGTCGTGGTCATAAACTGGCTTGCTGGTCATCTTCCAGGTTAAGTCCGGCACCGCTTTAATAAAGGCACCAATCACCTCTTTTTCGGCGTTGCTTTTGCCATTCACCGGCGTGCCGCTTGCGGCGTCGTAATACACCACGTCAGGAGCCAGATATTGCGCGGCTTTGGCGGCGTCATGGGCGTTCCATGCAGACATATAATCTTTAACCACGGCTAACGGCGATGCGTCGGCCAGGGCAAAATTTGAGAATAGTACAAAAGAGAGCGCAGCGGCTTTTATTGCTTTCATTTCATCACCTTATTATTCGGAAACGTCGCACATGATGTGTTTTACGCGGGTGTATTCGTCCAGCGAGTAAGAGGACAAATCTTTGCCATAACCGGATTTTTTAAAGCCGCCGTGGGGCATTTCTGCGCATAACGGAATGTGGTTGTTAATCCACACGGTGCCGAAATCCAGGCGAATGCTGAAGCGCTGGGCGCGACCATGGTTGCTGGTCCAAACGCTCGACGCCAGGCCGTATTCCACGTCATTGGCTTTATCGAGCGCTTCGGCTTCGGAACTGAATTTCTGCACCGTCATCACCGGGCCAAACACTTCGTGTTGAATGGCTTCGTCGCGCTGTTCAAGGCCGGAAATAATCGTCGGTTCAAAGTAAAAACCTGGGCCTGCGCCCGGCTTGCCGCCGGTTTCGATTTTGGCGTGTGCCGGGAGGCGGCTAATAAACCCTTTCACCTGCTCAAGCTGGCTGCGGCTGTTTAATGAACCGTATAGCGCGTCTTTGTTTTCAGGCGTTCCGAAGGTGATTTCGCGGGTTTTGCTCACCAGTTTTGCGACGAACGCTTCATAAATGGAATCTTCAATCAGGATGCGCGTGGCGGAAGTGCAATCTTGCCCGGCGTTGAAGAACCCGGCGGTGGTGATGGTATCGACGGCTTTGTTGAGGTCAGCATCGGCAAACACAATCACTGGCGCTTTGCCGCCGAGCTCGAGATGCGCTTTGGTGAGGTTTGCCGCCGCAGAGGCCGCGACTTGTAAACCGGCGCGTACCGAACCGGTGATCGACACCAGCGAGGCTTCCGGGCTGGAAACCACCAGCGAGCCGGTTTCCGCTTTGCCGAGCACCACGTTAAATGCGCCCTGTGGGAAAATCGGTGCGGCAAGCTCGGCGAGAATTAATGTGCTGATAGGCGTGGTGTCGCTCGGTTTGAGCACTACGGTATTGCCCGCCGCCAGCGCCGGGGCAATCTTCCATACAGCCATCATAAACGGGTAATTCCACGGCGTGACCTGGCCGACAATCCCCAACGGTTCGCGGCGAATGGTGGACGTTAAACCGGCGGCATATTCATAGGACGCTTTGCCTTCAAGGCAACGGGCGGCACCGGCAAAGAAACGCAGTGCATCGCACGACGCGGCAATCTCTTCTTTCTCAATGAAGTGGCGCAACTGCCCGGTTTCTTCGCTTTGCGCGGTAACTAAGCGCTCGACGTTGCGTTCAATTTCATCTGCCAGTTTTAACAGCGCGAGCTGCCGTTGCGCAGGAGTGGAATGTTTCCACACCGCAAATGCGCTTTTCGCCGCACTGTACGCCTGCCCCACTTCGTCCGACCCGGCACTTGGCGACAACGCGTAAATTTCCCCGTTAACCGGGCTGACCAAATCAAACAGGTTATCCTGCGAACCCGCGACATATTGCCCATTGATAAAGTGCTGCAAAACTTTCATCGTGCTCTCCGCTCGTTAAAACATAAACTATATTATGTAATATGTTTAGAGGGAGATTAATTCAATAACAATTTACTAACAATATGATATACATCCCGTTTCGGAGTGATTATTTACGCTGCAATGGCGTGGCTTATACAAGTGAAGCGCCTGCACACGAATACTTAAGGCTTCCTTCATTAACAGGGGGGTGTATGCTATGTTTTATCGTTCGTCTAAGGGATTATTTTACCAGGGAAAACTATGATTACTCATGCGGTGATATTCGCGCCCATCGGTCAGGCCAGCCGTTCAGATCAAATCGTTCAGCGACTTTCCAATGCCATTATTACCGGCCTGCTTGAGGCCAATGAGCAACTGCCTAATGAAGCGGATTTGGCAAAAATGATGGGGGTTTCCCACATCACCATCCGCGAAGCGTTGAATACTCTGCGCGCCAATAATTTAATCCACACGGTGCGTGGGCGTAATGGCGGGAGTTTTGTTTGCGAGCACGTCTGGGAATCAAGCCAAACGCTTAATCCTTTTAAAACGTTAAGCACCGATTACCTTTCCGACCTCGGTGAAATGCACTGCGCGATAATTAGCCACAGCGCCAGACTCGCCTCACGCAGAATGACCGATGCGGATATTACCCGCCTGCGCGAATTTGTGGCGGTTCTGGAATCGGCCCAATCCCCAGAAGCACGCACTCAGGCGGATATGCGCTGTTTGTTAGCGATTGCAGCGTGTTCGCAATCTGCCCGCCTCGCCAACCAGGAGCTGATTTTGCAGTCTGAATGGTCATCACTGGTGGCTATTTTGTTCCGCGCAGACAATATCCATCGCGAAATTGTTGAGCTGTACACTACGCTAATTGACACCCTGGCTTCGCATAATGAAGCCGAGTCTGTTAATAGCGCCAAGAAATTAATCGACACGTTTACTTTCTATCTGATAGAAAATAAATTGAAGCACAATATAAAATAACAATAGGCATGTTTATGCTAACAACATCACTCCGTAACCTAAGCGAAAAAATAGACCGCATCATTAATTCAACGATAGATTCCACCGGCAAACTGGCGAAGGATATTGAATCTACGCTGGCTGAAATCGACGGCGTGAATCTTGAGCATCTGCTGGAACCTTCCGTCAGAAAGACCATTCAGGAACACATTAAAAAAACGTTAAACAGCCATGTTTATTGTTCAGGTGCCGGGTTTGCCAGCCACATTGAAGGCACGGGAAACAATAAGGAATTTTGGCTGCTGGAGTGGTGGTATAAAAAGGCAGACGGCGTTAAGCAGGTAAACCTCGACTTAGACCAGGCGACACAACAGCGCCTTGATTTCCGCACCTTTGAATGGTTTAAGAAAGCCCCTACCGTGGGCAATGCGTTTATTCACGGGCCGTATGTCGATTATATCTGCAACACTTCTTACACGATTACTTCTGCCGTTCCGGTCTATTTCAATCAGCAATTCTTAGGCGTGGCGGCGATTGATTTATTGGTGAGCCGTGTCGAAGAAGAGTTATTACCTTACGCTGCGAATGATAAAGTTTTTCTTACCAATAAAGAGCGCAGAATTATTTTTTCATCTCATCCGAGATTCCGGGTTGGCGACTTATTGGATTTGAATCAGGCAGAATTGGTGCATGAAAGTGATTACTTTAACTTATATCAGGCAACGTAAAATCGGGCGGGTTAATACCCGCCCTTTTTATTAATTTTCTTGTGCGTTCAACTTCTGTGCATACTCAATCGCATCGTTTTCGGGTGCATTCGAACGGCCAAACGGTTTGGTGATAAACATATAAAGCAGACCGGATACAATCACTATCGCCAGCCCGACTAACACCGTCCAGCGATCCACAAAGCTGTCGCCTGCGGCAGGTTGCGCCAGTAACCAAATCCCGCAGATACCATACGCCAGCGCCAATACGTTAACGATGATTCCCCAGGAACCGACCGTCCATTCCCCTGCTGGCTTCCAGCCTTTCAGGCGTTGACGTAACGCGGCGAGCACCACCATCTGGAAGGAAATATAGATGCCGATCACTGCAAACGCAGTAATACGCGCCAGGCTATCCGGCTGGAAATAAACCCAGACGCAAATAATCACCGGCAATAAACAACTCACAATCATGGCGTTATCCGGCACGCTGTGTTTAGAGATTTTCGACATCCACTCACTGCCCGGCAACATGTTATCGCGGGAGAAAGAGAAGATCAGGCGGCTCAATGCCGCTTGCAAGGACAGAATACAAGACAGCATGGCAATAATCGCCACTACGATAAATATCGTCGCCCCGGTTTCACCCAACGCCTGATTCAGAATTGTTGGAATCGGATCTGCGATTTTGCCATTAACAATATCGAGCAAGTCTGGAGAAGACAGCAGATAGCCCAGAATCGAAATCACCGCTGAAATAGCGCCAAACACGATACTTAAAATCATTGCGATGGGAATCTTCTTGCCTGGATTTTTCACTTCTTCCGCCACGTTGCCGCAGGCTTCAAAGCCAAAGAACATAAACAAGCCCATTAATGATGCTGACATAAACGCGGTGGTGTAATTGCCGTCGGCAGAAAGCACGCCCATGGAGTCAAATACCACGGAGAACGGTTGCGCACGATGGAAGATTAACAGGTAAATCCCCAGCGCAATCACGCTGACAATTTCACACCAGAAACCAATCTTAGCGACACGAGCTAAGTTTTTCGTCCCGGACATATTCACCGCCATCATGATAAGCAGCAACACGACGGAGGTGATCATCATATTCCCGGCGCTGGTAGCGTAGTGGAATAACGAGGCGACAAACGTGGCGGTATATTCGGCAATCGAAGTAATCGTCACCACTAACGCCCAGAGATAAATCCACGCCGCAATCCAGGCATATTTTTTGCCCCACAATCTTCTCGCCCATGGATATAAGCCGCCAGTAATCGGGTATTGCGAAGCCACTTCACCAAATACTAACGCCACCAGCAATTGACCGCAGGCGACAATCAGAATCCACCAGATTGCCGGTGGCCCCGCGAGCGTCACCGCCAGGGCAAATAGCGAATAAACAGCCGTCAGTGGCGAAAGGTACGTAAATCCTAATGCGAAGTTAGACATCAGCCCTATCGAGCGGTTGAATTGCTCGCCTTTAACTGGCTGATGTTGAAGATTTTCTTTGTCTGTCGTCTGTTCCATATCTTTTCTCTTTATGTGGCATAGGTGCAGGCAGTGTGTGTATTTTATAAAACATAATATGTTATATGTATACGTGCAATGTCACATAATTGTTAAAGATGTGGTGGAGTTTTTAACAGAAGGAATTCGAGGATGCTGACGGTGTTGTAGGGTGGATAAGCGCAGGGTACAAACCGGACACATGGGTAACACTTTAGACCGGACACATGGGTAACAGTTATAAACGGCATAGCAGAGGAGACTCACTATGCCCTGGACTGAGACCCGCCCCATGCAACGTCTTGATTTCATCCGTGCCTGCCACGCAGGCACGGCTCCTGTTTCCGAACTGTGCCGTCACTTCGGCATCAGCCGTAAAACCGGGTATAAATGGCTGCAGCGTTTTAACCCCGACGACCCGGCCTCTCTTTTTGACCAGCCCCGCGCCCGCCTCACGCATGATGAACGCCTGCCTGCCGGGATTGTTCAGCAGCTTATCGATATGCGCGTACGGCACCCCGACTGGGGGCCGAAAAAAATCCGCGCCTGGCTGATGAATCATCAGGCGCCGTTTGATGTGCCGGCCGCCAGCACCATCGGCGATATCCTGAAGCGTGAAGGGCTCGTTATTTCCCGCCCTCATCGCCGTCGCACGCCCGGAA
>NZ_QZWH01000067.1 GCF_003601925.1 Buttiauxella izardii | reverse complement strand
TTTCCTCTTTCAGAGTCAAGCATTTATTTTCGCTTTTCGTCTGGCTGACGGGCCGGTTTGTAAGCCGTTATGCCGTGTCAGTGGAGGCGCAGTATAGGGATTTTCCGGAGGCTGACAACCCCTATTTTCAATTTTTATTTCAACCGTCGTTTTTTTATTCAAAATTGCTGCGAACTGCTAGTTTTTCGAGCCTTGGGAAGCCATAACGCTGCAAAACGGGTGTTAATTGTGCAATCTCAGGCGTAAGCCCCATACAGAAAGCAATATTCTCATCAGCAGATAATGCCTCTGGAGATTCATGCTCTAAAAGCCATACGGTGCGGCGAGCAATCGCAGCCCCTGAATCTATCAATCGAGTGCCTTCCGGAAGAACTTGCAGCAACTCTTCTTCTAATAGAGGGAAGTGAGTGCAACCCAATACCACTGTATCTGGCGGCTCTTTCATTTTCAGCCAAGGACGCAGAATTTTACGCAGCTCTTCGAGGTCCACCGGTTTCCCATGCAACTTGGCTTCCGCCAATTCCACCAGCTCGGCTGAACCTAGCATTTCGATTTTGCATTCTGATGCAAAGCGGGCGACCAGTTCGTGAGTATAAGGACGACGCACCGTGCCGCGAGTTGCCAGCAAGCCAACAACGCCATTCGTAGTCAGACGCGCAGCAGGTTTAATCGCAGGAACAACGCCGACAACTGGAAATGCGAACTTTTCACGGAGTGCAGGAAGCGAAACGGTACTCGCCGTATTACAGGCAATAATGGCGAGCGCGAGCGGGTAACGTTCCTGAACCGCAGTCACAATTTCGACTACGCGCTCAACAATAAACTCTTCGCTTTTCTCGCCATAGGGAAATGCCACGTTATCGAAGGCATAAATGTAGTGCAGGTCAGGCAGGAGCTGCCGGACTTCATCATACACAGAGAGCCCACCGACACCGGAGTCAAAAACCAGTACGGTGGGACGTGTATTAGAAGGTATAGCTGCCAGTGAGGTAGTACTCCCGTCCTGGGGTTTGATAGCCATAAACCGTCTCGTAATCTTTATCGAACAGGTTGGCGATTCTACCACGAACGGTTAGCTGTGAGGTGACCGGATATGATGCGGAAACATCCACCGTGCTGTAACTCGGCAAAATCTGCTGAGTATTGTTATAAGCAGAGGTGTTGTTGTCGTAACGTTTGCCGTAATACTGCCACGCCACATCCATATTGAGGTTAAACATCGTCCAGTCGAGTTGATACTTAGCCTGGCGCTTCGCACGGCGAGCCAGCACTTCATCGCTCTGATCATCACGCGGGTCCATATATTGGAGCGTGACTTTATGGGTAAAGATGCCGGTATCCAGGCTCCCCGTCCACTCAAGCCCTTTGATGGTCGCAGACTTGATGTTGTCGTAAGCGCCAGCATACGTCACCGGATCCGAATAGTAGGTAATTAGGTTATCAATGGTGTAGCGATAAGCCGACAAACGCCAGTCCAGCGGGCCGGTCAGCCCTTCAAGCCCGGCTTCCCATTGTTTGGACTCTTCTGGCTTCAGGTTTGGATTAGAGTCGATACCAAAACGTGTGGAACCAAACTGCTGCCCAAGCGATGGCGCAAGGAACCCGGTGCCGTAAGAAACGGTGGCACGATACCCTTCAACAAACTCCCAGCCTGCCGCCGTCTGCCATGTACCGTGCCAGCCGAACTGCTCGTCGTGATCTTCACGACCAGAGGCTTCAAGCGTCACATCACCAAACTGCTGCTGGCCGCTCAGATACACACCCGTATCATCGCGCTTGTAGGTATCAGACATAATGGTGTCGGAAGATGTCAGGCGCTGTTGCTGCCAATCCACACCCGCACTGATCGAGCCATTCCCCACAACAAAATTGTTGCCCCACTGGATATTACGCTGAGTCATATTGTCGAGCGTCGTACCATCGTTATAGCGGCCATACTCGCTGCTATAGTTGTAGTCCTTCACTTTTTGATAGCTAGCCAGCAGTTGCGAAGAATAGATTCCTGAATGGAAACGCAGGCCCGCATCGTAATTCTGATTATAGAGTTGATGCTCGTCCGCGCTATACGCAGGAGTAAAAGGAGGCGCACCTAGATCGTAATCGCTATTGTTGGTGTAACCGTAGGTACGGAAGAAACCATCAAACTCTTCGCTAAATTTATGCTCGAGGCCCGCCCAATAACTTTTGCTGCGGTAGCCATCGCGATCGTTATCACCGCTGTAAGTTGAGTGTGGCTGAACGTTGAAACCCTTGGTGGTTTCGTACGCGCCAGAAACGGTCGCGACCGTATCGCCAAAACGATGACGCAATGTGCCGTCATATTGCTGATAGCTATTAGAGCCAACGCCCGCATTAATCTGCGATTTTTGCTCGTCAGTCTGGGTAATAATATTAATTACGCCACCAATCGCACCGGAACCATAAACAGCCGAGCGCGGGCCGCGAATATATTCCACGCGTTGCACTAATGAGATAGGGATTTGGCTGATATCCGAGGAGTTGGAAATACCAGGTCGCGCGAGCGGTATACCATCCACCAGCACTAATACATGGCTCGCACTTGTGCCACGGACAAACATAGAAGAGCTTTGCCCCAAACCGCCATACTGCACGATATCCACGCCAGGCAAACGACGCATCACATCATTAAGCGATTTGGCCTGCCATTGATCGATATCTTCCCGGGTGACAACATCAGTCGGAGCCAGAACTGTATTCACAGGTTGCTGAAAACGATTAGCCGTTACGACCAGGTTTTCTTCAGAATTGCTGTCTTGCGCCCAGCCTGAAAAAGCCGTTACGGACAACGCCGTAAGCAGCGAAAGTTTTTTTAACTTCATTTATATAAGCATCCGCTTTCCAAAAAGGATGCCGCAGACATAACAAATAGCACGCGATAGTTATGCAGATTGCGACGTATACCGGCAGGTCTTCGGGCTTGGAGGCGTTTGTTATTGGATGATGACTTCCCACTTATATAAGCAGTGTCTGCACTTTGCACTCATCCCGCTCTTCCTTACCGCTGCGCGTCAGCCCCAGAATTACACTGGGTTCCCTTTTAACTTGTAAAAAGGCCGGAAACGCTATGCTACGATTTTGTTAATAAGCTTGTCTATAAGCATCAAAATGCAACAGGACTGGACATCACCAACCTATTCCCTACAATCGCCGCGTTGTTTGACTTTATTAACAGGTAGACGCCATGACCCCCGAACATCTTCCGATTGAACAATACGACGCGCAACTGGCCGAAAAAGTCGCCCGCTTGCAAAGCTTGATGGCGCCTTTTGCCGCGCCTGCGCCGGAGGTGTTCCGTTCGCCGGTCAGCCATTACCGAATGCGTGCTGAATTCCGCATCTGGCACGATGAAGACGACCTCTACCACATCATGTTTGACCAGGAAACAAAGCAGCGTATTCGGGTCAATACCTTCCCGGCAGCCAGTTCGCTGATCAACGCGTTGATGCCTGCGATGCTCGACGGCGTGCGTGATATTCCCGCGCTGCGTTATAAACTTTTCCAGATTGATTATCTGACCACAATGAGCAACCAGGCGGTTGTTTCATTGTTGTACCATCGCAAGCTGAATGAAGAGTGGCAAGAACACGCCCAGGCGCTGCGCGATAAGCTGCGCGCGCAGGGTTTCAACGTTCATCTCATTGGCCGTGCGACTAAAACCAAAATCGAGCTGGATCAGGATTTCATCGACGAGCGTTTGACCGTTGCCGGTAAAGAGATGATTTACCGCCAGGTTGAGAACAGCTTCACTCAGCCAAATGCGGCGATGAACGTTCAAATGCTGGAATGGGCGCTGGATGCGACGAAAGACTCGAGCGGCGATTTGCTGGAATTATATTGCGGAAACGGTAACTTCTCGCTGGCGCTGGCGCGTAACTTTAACCGCGTGCTGGCGACTGAAATCGCCAAGCCGTCAGTTGCTGCCGCGCAATACAACATTGAAGCGAATGAAATCGACAACGTGCAAATCATTCGTATGGCGGCAGAAGATTTTACCCAGGCGATGAACGACGTGCGCGAGTTTAACCGCCTGAAAGGCATTGACCTGAAAAGCTACCAGTGCGAAACCATTTTTGTCGATCCCCCGCGCAGCGGCCTGGATGCAGACACCGTGAAGATGGTGCAGGCGTACCCGCGGATTCTCTATATTTCCTGCAATCCGCAAACGCTGTGCGAAAATCTGGAAACACTGAGCGAAACCCATAATGTGTCGCGACTGGCGTTATTCGATCAGTTCCCGTACACGCATCATATGGAATGCGGCGTGTTGTTAACGCGTAAATAGCAAAACGGACGCCTCGGCGTCCGTTTTTGTTTCTGGCTCAGCTAATTATTCAGCGACCTGCGTTTTACGTGCCCGGACTTTAAAGCCAATCCAGAACAATAACGCCACTGAAAGCACCGATGGCAGGAAGTTAGAACCCATCGCCGGGTATTCAGCCCGCACCACCGCGCTATACAACAACACGCCCAGAACGAAACAAGCCGCTGCAATACTTGGCAGGCCAACCGGCATGGTGCGGTTTTGGTAGCGATGATGCAAACAGTAGACCGTCAGCACCAGCGTAATAAGGGGGAAAATAGAAAACGGCACAACCGAGCTAAACAGCGCGGCAAACGTTCCGTTAATCGCAAGGCCCGCGATAAACGCTAACCCGAGCGTACCTCTCTCTTGTAACTGTTTCATTGCTCTTCCTTTCAATCACTCTTCGGATATTTGAGCCAATGCCACTTTCTCTTGCTCCCGGCGATACCAGTAATACGCACCTTTTGAAATCATACGTAACTGAAGCACCAGTCGCTCTTCAAGCTGACGACGCTGATCGGCATCAACGTCCAACGCTTCGGCACCAGCACTAAAGACAATCGTCACCATCGCTTCAGCCTGCGCTTCAGTAAAACTGCGCGGCATGCGATTTTCGAGTTCCAGATAGTCCGCAAGTTCCGCAATAAAATGCTGAATTTCACGCGCGACAGCGGCGCGGAATGCGGAGGACGTTCCAGAACGCTCGCGCAACAGCAAACGGAATGCGTTGGGATTATTACCGATAAATTCCATAAATGTTGAGACAGAAGTTCGAATTACGCTCCCGCCTTTGGCAATTCGTTGGCGAGCCTGGCGCATTAACTGGCGCAGCATCAAACCGCTCTCGTCGACCATGGTCAGACCCAACTCGTCAACATCACGAAAATGGCGATAAAACGATGTTGGCGCAATTCCAGCCTCACGGGCGACCTCGCGCAAACTCAGGCTGGCAAAACTCCGTTCAGCACTTAATTGGCTAAACGCGGCTTCCACCAGAGAACGCCTGGTTTTTTCTTTTTGTTGCGCTCTTACACCCATCATCTTGCCTGAATCTCTTAAATCGACGTCGCACTATACCAGAGAATAACTTAACTGGTTTTATACGGGATTGTGAATGATTGTTTACGCGAGCTTGCTCGCGTAACGCAGCAAAAAGCACAACGACAATTGGGTTATCATGACGTTGATGTTACCATCGTGTTGCTTTTATGTATAAGAACAGGTAAGCCTTACCATGTCACACACCTACGATTATGACGCAGTAGTAATTGGTTCCGGCCCAGGCGGCGAAGGCGCTGCAATGGGGCTGGTGAAACTTGGAGCAAGGGTAGCGGTTGTTGAGCGCTACCATAACGTGGGTGGCGGTTGTACTCACTGGGGAACCATCCCCTCGAAAGCCCTCCGCCACGCCGTCAGCCGCATTATCGAATTTAATCAAAACCCTTTATACAGCGACCACACCCATCTTCTCCGTTCTTCCTTCGCCGACATTCTTAATCATGCCGACAGTGTCATTAACCAACAAACTCGTATGCGCCAGAGCTTCTATGAGCGTAACCGCTGCGAAATGTTGCAGGGCGATGCACGCTTTGTTGATGCTCACACCATCGCGCTGGAATGCCACGATGGCTCGGTAGAAATGATCACCGCCGAGAAATTCCTGATTGCCTGTGGCTCGCGCCCGTATCGCCCGCCGGAAGTCGATTTCTCGCATCCGCGCGTGTACGACAGCGATTCCATTCTTAACCTTCACCATGAACCTCGCCACGTCATTATTTATGGCGCGGGGGTGATTGGTTGCGAGTATGCGTCGATTTTCCGTGGCATGAACGTCAAGGTGGATTTGATTAACACCCGCGACCGCCTGCTGGCATTTCTCGATCAAGAGATGTCCGACTCGCTCTCTTACCACTTCTGGAATAGCGGCGTCGTTATTCGTCACAACGAAGAGTTTGAGAACATCGAAGGCGTGGAAGACGGCGTCATTGTCTCGCTGAAATCCGGCAAAAAAGTGAAGGCTGACTGCCTGCTTTATGCCAACGGACGCACCGGTAATACCGATTCATTGTCGCTGGAAAATGTCGGCCTGGAAGCTGATGGTCGTGGTCTGTTGAAAGTTAACAGCATGTACCAGACCGCACAGCCGCACATTTATGCCGTTGGCGATGTGATTGGTTATCCAAGTCTGGCATCGGCGGCTTACGATCAGGGTCGAATCGCCGCGCAAGCGATGGTCAAAGGCGAAGCGACGGCGCATCTGATTGAAGATATTCCGACCGGTATTTATACCATCCCGGAAATCAGTTCCGTCGGGAAAACCGAGCAGCAATTAACGTCGATGAAAGTACCGTACGAAGTGGGCCGGGCGCAGTTCAAGCATTTAGCTCGTGCACAAATCGTGGGTATGAACGTGGGTACGCTAAAAATTCTCTTCCATCGCGAGACGAAAGAGATTTTAGGTATTCACTGCTTTGGTGAGCGCGCGGCCGAGATTATTCACATCGGCCAGGCGATTATGGAGCAGAAAGGCGGTGGTAACACGATTGAGTACTTTGTTAACACCACTTTCAACTACCCGACCATGGCGGAAGCCTATCGGGTAGCGGCGTTAAACGGCTTGAACCGCCTGTTTTAACTCCGGTTCAAAATGGCCATCCATATGCGTGCGGATGGCCTCCGCCAGCTGCTCATAGCGGCCACGCAGCGGTGAACCAGGGCGATAAACCAGGCCGATGGTACGACGCGGTTCTGGTTTATAACATGGCAGATAAACCACGCCATCGCGGCAGCGTTCGTTCGGCACAGCCAGCGCCGGTAACAATGTGATACCGCTTCCGGCAGCGACCATATTACGCAGCGTTTCAAGACTGGTTGCACGGAAATGCGTGTCTTCTTCCGCACCCGCTTGAAAACAGAAACCTAACGCCTGGTCGCGCAGACAGTGCCCGTCTTCCAGCATCAAAAGCTTCTCACCCGCCAAATCTGACAACGGCACGCGGTCACGATCTGCCCACGGGTGATCCTGGTAAATCGCCAGCATCATCGGCTCATCAAACAGCGGCACTTCAATAAACGCTTCGCTCTCTTTCACCAGCGCCAGTATCGCACAATCGAGTTTTCCGCTATCAAGCTGCGCGAGCAGTTGATGGGTTTGCGCCTCGTGCAGATACATTTCTAGCTTCGGGAAGGTTTTATGCAACTCAGGAATAATCTGCGGTAACAGATAAGGCCCAACGGTTGGGATCAAGCCAATGTGCAGCGGCCCGGACATTGCCTCGCCCTGCTGGCTGGCCATCTCTTTAAGGACTTTTACTTCACGCAACACGGTGCGCGCCTGGTCCACCAGCAGCAAACCCGCCTGCGTGAACAAGACTTTACGACTGGTGCGCTCAAGCAGCATCACACCCAGTTCATCTTCAAGTTTACGAATTTGACCGCTCAGCGTGGGCTGGCTGACATGGCAGGAATCCGCTGCCCGACGAAAGTGACGATGCTCAGCAAGCGCCACCAGGTATTCTAGATCACGAATATTCATTCTCTATCCTCCGTCGCCATGATAGCTCATGGCGATAGAAAGCATACCAATGAACGATTATCCCTATCAACAGTTGATATTGAATAATGGCTCTCAACCGCACAAACCATCCATCACCAACAAAAAAGCCCGGCACGCAGCCAGGCTTATCTTGTTTTGCAGCTATTTAGACCAGCCGTTGTTGCGCGTCGGTAATCGCCTGTGCAACCTGCTGAGGAGAGACGCCGCCTTTGGCTGAACGCTTATCCAGGCAAGATTGCAGCGACAAAATCGGGTAAACATCATCACCAATCGTGGCGCTGAATTTCTGCAAATCGGCCAGCGGTAATGCTTCCAGCGCTTTGCCCTGACGAATAGCTTCGACCACCGCTTCGCCCACAATATGGTGCGCTTCACGGAACGGCACGCCTTTGGCGACCAGATAATCCGCCAGCTCGGTTGCATTAGCATAACCTTGCTCAGCCGCTTCTTTACAACGCGGGCGTTTCACCTGAATACCATCGAGCACCAGCACGGACATATGCAGGCAATCCAACCAGGTATCGAGCGCATCGAAAAGGCCTTCTTTGTCTTCCTGCATATCTTTGTTGTAAGCGAGCGGCAAACCTTTCAGCGTCATCATCATGCCAGTCAACGCGCCTTGTACACGGCCACATTTACCGCGAATTAGCTCCAGCGCATCCGGGTTTTTCTTCTGCGGCATCAGCGAAGAGCCAGAAGTCACACGGTCAGACAGTTCAACAAAACCGGCTTCGCCAGTATTAAAGAAAATCAGATCTTCAGCGAAACGCGACAGGTGAACCATACCGATGGAAGCATTAGAAAGCAGTTCCAGTACGTGGTCACGATCGGAAACACTGTCCAGGCTGTTACGGGTCGCCGAAGCAAAGCCTAACCAGCCAGCCAGTTGCTCACGGTCGATTTCATATGCTGTTCCCGCTAAAGCGCCGCTGCCCAACGGGCTAACGTCGAGGCGCTCAAGCGTACTCTGCAAACGGCTTTCATCACGCGCCAGCATCTCAACATACGCCAGGCACCAGTGTGCAAAAGTCACTGGCTGCGCGCGTTGCAAATGCGTATAGCCCGGCATCACTGCGTCTTGATTGTTTTCTGCGGTTTCCACCAGCGCCTGTTGCAGTTGGCGAGTCGCCCCCAGCAATTCGCTGATTTGTATTTTGCACCACAGTTTAAGGTCGGTGGCGACCTGGTCATTACGGCTACGGCCAGTGTGGAGTTTCTTACCCAGCGCACCGACTTTATCGATGAGCTTACCTTCCACCCAGCTGTGAATATCTTCCGCATCGCTTTCAAGGATCGCTTGCGGATTGGCCTGCACTTCTTCCAGCAGGAAATTCAGTGCCTGCTCGAGTTCCTGCTGCTCAGCAACAGTCAGAACACCCACCGTAACCAGCGCTTTGGACCAGGCGACAGAACCCACAATGTCTTGCTCAGCCAGTCGGTAATCAAAGCGCAATGAATCATTGAACGATTTGAAACGTTGGTCTGCTGCCTGAGTAAAACGTCCACCCCAAAGTGCCATAGTGATGCTCCATTAAATTATCGTCTTGTACCCCCTCACCCTGCCCCCCAGAACAGGGAGAAAAGAAAGTCCCCTCTCCTGGGGGAGAGGGTTAGGGTGAGGGCTATTAATTAAAAAATTACTTCTTCAATTCATTGAGTGCGCGAATACGTGATGACAACGAGAACAGACGAATAAAGCCGCCCGCGTGGCTGTGGTCATACACTTCGTCTTCGCCAAACGTTGCGAACTCTTCGCTATACAGGCTGTTCGGAGATTTTTTCTGCTTCGCGGTGACGTGGCCTTTATACAGCTCCAGCACCACTTCGCCGTTAACTTCTTCTGCCAGTGATTCCGCAGACGCCTGCAGCGATTTACGCAGCGGTGCGAACCAACGGCCATCGTAAACCACGTAAGACATTTCCAGGCCCAACTGCTCACGCCATTTGAAGCTATCGCGGTCCAGAACCAACTGCTCAACACCACGCAGTGCCGCCATCATGATGGTGCCTCCTGGGGTTTCGTAGCAGCCGCGGGATTTGATCCCAACCAGGCGGTTTTCAACAATATCGATACGGCCAATGCCATGCTTAGAACCGATTTTGTTCAGCGTTTCCAGGCACTGGAATGGGCTCATGGTTTCGCCATTAACGGCAACAACTTTGCCTTTTTTAACCGTAACCGTCACTTCTTCTGCCTGATCTGGCGCTTCTTTAGGATCAACAGTCCAGACCCAGCAATCTTTATTCGGTGCATTCCATGGGCTTTCCAGCACGCCGCCTTCGGTCGAGATGTGCCATGCGTTTTCGTCACGGCTGTAAATTTTCTCAAGGGAAGCGGTAGTCGGGATGTCACGCTCTTTCAGGTAATCCAACAGCGCTTCACGGGAACGCAGGTTCCACTCACGCCATGGCGCAACCACTTTCAAATGTGGAGCCAATGCCGCCCATGCGGACTCGAAACGCACCTGGTCGTTGCCTTTGCCGGTCGCACCGTGGCACAGCGCATCTGCGCCCACTTTGTTTGCCACATCCACCAGCGCTTTGGCGATCAACGGACGCGCCATTGAAGTGCCCAGCAGATAAGTGCCTTCGTACAGTGCGCCAGTTTGCAGAACCGGATAAACGTAATCGCTGATGAATTCTTCACGCGCATCAACGACGTAGCATTCAGTTGCGCCAGAGCGCAGGGCTTTTTGCTCAACGCCTTGCAAGTCTTCACGATCCTGGCCGATATCCACCACACACGCGACCACTTCACAGCCGCCGTAGTTTTCTTTCAACCATGGAATGATGGCAGAAGTATCCAGGCCGCCAGAGTATGCGAGAACGATTTTTTTGATTCCGTGATTTTGCATTGTCTTATCCTTCAAAAACTTAATTTTAAACTAGGCCAGAATACGGGTGCCGATGGCGACGCCGTTAAACAAAGAGGGAAGCTGTTCCGCGTGACGCCAGGATGCGATATCCACCGGGCGACCCAGCGTGCGTGCTGCATCCAGCGCCGCGTTAACTTTCACTATCATGCCGTCGGTAATAATGCCCTGAGCGATTAACTGCTCGGCTTTCGCCGCCGTCATTTCTGCAATACGTTGACCTTTGCCATCCAGAATACCGCTAACGTCTGACAGCAGAATCAGGTCTGCGCCCAGTGTTGCCGCCAGCGCTGTTGCGGCCTGGTCGGCATTCACGTTCATCAACTCGCCTTCCGCAGTCACGCCAATAGAGCTGACAATCGGCAGGAAACCTGAATCCAAAAGAGTGGTAATCAGCTTAGCGGAACCCGGTTTCGCCAGGCCTACATGGCCCAACTCTTCGTCGAGTTTGGTCACGGTGACGCTGTCGCCATCGCCGAGGCAAAGACCGACACCATTGATGCCATGCTTTTTCGCCCACGCCAACAAGGTTTTGTTCGCCGTTCCCGCCAACGCACCGGTAATAATGTCAATCTGGTCGGCAGGCGTCACACGCAGGCCGTTTTTCTTGGTCACCGGCAGAGAGAGTTTTTTCATTAGCTCGTCTACCAGGCAGCCGCCGCCGTGCACAATCACCAGCGGGCGTTGATGGGATTCGCGGTAGTTGACCAGCGCGGTAAACAAACGCTCCAGCGCTTCTTCGCTATCCAGCAGCACGCCGCCTAATTTGATAATTAATGGATTCATCATGTCACCCGGCGTTAATTAAATAAGAGACTGCGTTTCGGCAAAGCCAAAACGAATATTCAGGCACTGCACGGCCTGAGCCGATGCGCCTTTCAGCAAATTGTCTTCGGTGGCGACGACAATCACATGCTCGCCCTGCACGGCAAAGCCGATATCGCAGAACGGCAGGCCAACCACATTTTTCAATGCTGGCACGCCTTTGTCGTACAGGCGCACTAATGGTTTATCTTGATATGCCTCGTTGAAAGCATCCGCAACTTGCTGCTGCGTCACGCCTTCTTTCAGGCGGCAAGTAATGGTCGCCAGAATCCCACGCGGGAAGTTACCCAGATGCGGAGTGAAAATGACTGGCGTACCGAGGTGCGTCACGATTTCTGGATGATGGCGATGATTAAAAATGCCATACGGTTGCAGGCTGACTTCGCAGAAACTGTTAGAAATCGCCGCCTTACGCCCTGCTCCGCTCACGCCGCTGGTCGCGTTGATCACCGGCCACTGGTTCAAATCCAGCAGACCCGCTTCAATCAGCGGTTTTAACGCCAGTTGTGAAGCCGTTGGGTAGCAGCCAGGAACGGAAATCAAACTGGTTTCTTTCAGTTTGTCGCTTTCCCATTCCGCCAGGCCATAAACGGCTTGCTCGAGCAGTTCAGGATGCTGATGCGTAAAGCCATAATAGAGTTGATAAAACTTAGCATCGTTAACGCGGAAGGCACCGGAAAGATCGATGACGACACAGCCTTTCGCCAGAAATTGCGGGGCCAGGTCATGACTCACTTCATGGGCCGTGGCGAGGAACACCACGTCTACGCCGTCAGTAAATTCGCTGATATCTGACATTGGCTGTAATGGCAGATCGACGATACCTTTGAGTTGCGGATGCAAATCAGATATCAACTTTCCTGCGTCATTACTTTGCGCTGAAACCGTCAAAGCGGTTATGTTCATATGAGGATGGCGATTCAAATAGGTCACAAGTTCTGCGCCTGCATAACCGCTGGCACCAACAATCAGCGTATTCAACATCTCGGCTGTACACCTTCTTAGGTTGTGTCTGCTAAAGGTGCCAGCTGGTAAGCCATCACCCAACGTACATTTACGTGGTTAAATCCACCGGAACCTGGGGTTCCCTTACGGCAGTTAATATTGTATTTTTATTCAATATAACTGCATGATTATGTATACCAACCCGAGCTAAGGCCTGTCAACAGTGAAGATGAAATTACCTCCTTTTATCGAGATTTACCGCGCTTTGATCGCGACTCCATCTATCAGCGCCACCGACAGTGCGTTGGATCAGAGCAATGAGTCTTTAATCAATTTACTGGCAGGATGGTTCCGCGATCTTGGATTTAATGTCGAAATCCAACCCGTGCCGGGTACGCGCAATAAATTCAATATGCTGGCGAGCACCGGCAGCGGCGCTGGCGGTTTATTGTTGGCGGGTCATACCGATACGGTTCCGTTTGACGATGGCCGCTGGACGCGCGACCCGTTCACTCTGACCGAACACGAAAACAAGCTTTACGGCCTCGGCACCGCCGATATGAAAGGCTTCTTTGCGTTTATTCTCGACGCGTTGCGCGATGTGGATGTCACCCAGCTTAAAAAGCCGCTCTATATTCTGGCGACGGCTGATGAAGAAACGACAATGGCAGGCGCGCGTTATTTTTCAGAAACCACCAGCCTGCGCCCGGATTGCGCGATTATCGGCGAACCGACCTCCTTGCAGCCGGTGCGTGCTCATAAAGGCCACATTTCCAATGCGATTCGTATTCTTGGGCAGTCCGGGCATTCCAGCGATCCCGCGCGCGGCGTGAATGCGATTGAGCTGATGCACGATGCCATCGGCCATATTATGTCGCTGAAAAACACCCTGAAAGAGCGCTATCACCACGATGCGTTTACCGTGCCGTATCCGACGCTGAACCTCGGCCACATTAGCGGTGGCGATGCCGCCAACCGTATTTGTGCCTGCTGCGAATTGCATATGGATATTCGCCCGCTGCCAGGGCTGACGTTAAATGATTTGAACGGTTTGCTTAACGAAGCGCTGGAACCGGTGAGCCAAAAATGGCCTGGCCGCCTGACGATTTCTGAACTGCATCCGCCTATTCCGGGCTATGAATGCGCCAAAGATCATCAGCTGGTGCAAGTGGTTGAGAAATTACTCGGCGCACAAACGGAAGTGGTGAACTACTGCACCGAAGCGCCATTTATTCAGACTCTTTGCCCGACATTGGTACTGGGGCCGGGTTCCATCAACCAGGCGCACCAGCCGGATGAATACATCGAAACACGTTTTATCGAGCCAACTCGCAAACTGATTACGCAGGTCGTGCATCATTTTTGCTGGCATTGAAAAATAGCGTGTATGGGGGTTTTGCCCCCTTTTTAAGCTACTTTTTAGCGGATCCTCATAAGAAACGCTTATCTACGAAGTTAGTAATTAAATTTCATGAATTAGCGCAATTTATTCGTTTGCTGAAACGATTTCGTAGCAATTGACGAAATCAGACTTACGTGGCTTTATAAAGACGGTGTTGAACCTTCACGGGTGAAATTAAATTACATATTAGATTGGATAGGGTGTCTGGGGTCATATGAACGAACAGTATTCCGCTTTGCGAAGTAATGTCAGTATGCTCGGCAAGTTGCTCGGGGATACCATCAAGGATGCGTTAGGTGAAAACATTCTTGACCGCGTAGAAACAATCCGCAAATTGTCCAAGTCCTCCCGGGCTGGCAATGAAGCTAATCGTCAGGAGCTGCTAACCACATTGCAGAACCTATCTAACGACGAACTACTCCCTGTAGCCCGTGCATTCAGCCAATTCCTGAACCTGGCCAACACCGCCGAGCAATATCACAGCATTTCCGCCAATGGCGAAGCCGCCAGCAATCCAGAAGTTATCGCTAAGACACTCCAAAAATTAAAAAATCAGCCGGACCTTAGTGAAGATGCCATTCGTGATGCTGTTGAATCTTTGTCATTAGAATTAGTGCTGACCGCACACCCGACCGAAATTACCCGTCGCACCCTGATTCACAAACTGGTTGAAGTAAATAGCTGCCTGAAGCAGCTCGACCACAGCGACATTGCCGATTACGAGCGTAACCAGATTATGCGCCGTTTGCGCCAGCTGGTCGCCCAGGCGTGGCACACCGATGAAATTCGTAAACACCGCCCTTCCCCTGTAGATGAAGCAAAATGGGGTTTTGCGGTGGTAGAAAACAGCCTGTGGGAAGGGGTTCCAAACTACCTGCGTGAGCTGAACGAACAACTTGAAGACAACCTGAATTACAAACTGCCGGTCGATTTTGTGCCGGTGCGTTTCACTTCATGGATGGGCGGTGACCGCGACGGCAACCCGAACGTTACGGCTGATATTACTCGCCACGTTCTTCTGCTTAGCCGTTGGAAAGCCACTGACCTGTTCCTGCGCGATATTCAGGTGCTGATTTCCGAGCTTTCCATGGTGGAATGCACTCCGGAACTGAGCGAACTGGCTGGCCCAGACGCCGCACAAGAACCGTATCGCTGCATCATGAAAGGCATTCGCCAGCAGTTGCTGTCGACTCAAGCCTGGCTGGAAGCGCGCCTGAAAGGCCAACGCCTGCCAAAACCAGACGGTTTGCTAACGCAAAACGAACAGCTTTGGGACCCGCTTTATGCGTGTTACCAGTCGCTGCAAGCTTGTGGCATGGGCATTATCGCCAACGGACAACTGCTTGATACCCTGCGCCGTGTGAAGAGCTTTGGCGTTCCACTGGTTCGTATTGATGTACGCCAGGAAAGTACCCGCCATACCGAAGCGCTGGGCGAAATGACCCGCTACCTGGGCATTGGCGATTACGAAAGCTGGTCGGAAGCAGACAAACAAGCCTTCCTGATTCGTGAACTGAACTCTAAACGCCCGCTTCTGCCGCGCCAGTGGGAGCCAAGCGACGACACGCGTGAAGTGCTGGAAACCTGCAAAGTGGTTGCCGAAGCTCCGCGTGGTTCCATCGCCGCTTACGTGATTTCTATGGCGAAAACACCGTCTGACGTGCTGGCTGTTCACCTGTTGCTGAAAGAAGCCGGTTGCACCTTCGCGCTGCCAGTTGCACCGCTGTTTGAAACTCTCGACGACCTGAACAACGCCGACGATGTAATGACTCAGTTGCTGAATATCGACTGGTATCGCGGCTTTATTCAGGGCAAACAGATGGTCATGATTGGCTATTCTGACTCCGCAAAAGATGCAGGCGTAATGGCGGCCTCCTGGGCGCAGTATCAGGCGCAAGATGCGCTGATCAAAACCTGTGAGAAAGCCGGAATTACTCTGACGCTGTTCCACGGACGCGGTGGTTCTATCGGTCGTGGCGGTGCGCCAGCGCACGCTGCACTGCTTTCTCAACCGCCAGGCAGCCTGAAAGGTGGCCTGCGTGTGACCGAGCAAGGCGAAATGATCCGCTTTAAATACGGTCTGCCAGAAATCACCATCAGCAGCCTGTCGCTCTACACCAGTGCGATTCTTGAAGCTAACCTGCTGCCGCCGCCAGAACCGAAGAAAGAGTGGAAACTTATCATGGAGGATTTGTCTGTCACCTCTTGTGATATGTACCGTGGATATATTCGCGAAAACAAAGACTTCGTGCCGTATTTCCGTTCGGCAACACCGGAACTGGAACTGGGCAAACTGCCGTTGGGTTCACGCCCGGCCAAACGTAAGCCTAACGGTGGCGTTGAGTCTCTGCGTGCAATTCCGTGGATCTTCGCCTGGACGCAAAACCGCCTGATGCTGCCAGCCTGGCTGGGTGCCGGTGCCGCGCTGCAAAAAGTGGTAGAAGACGGCAAACAAGACGTACTGGAAACCATGTGCCGCGACTGGCCATTCTTCTCCACGCGCCTGGGCATGCTGGAAATGGTATTTGCGAAAGCTGACCTGTGGCTGGCGGAATACTACGATCAGCGCCTGGTGAAACCAGAACTGTGGGCGCTAGGTACGCAACTGCGCGACCAACTGGAAGCTGATATCAAAGTGGTTCTGGATATCGCCAACGATTCACATCTGATGGCAGACCTGCCATGGATCGCCGAATCTATTCAGTTGCGTAATATCTACACCGATCCGCTGAACGTACTGCAGGCCGAATTGCTGCACCGTTCGCGCCAGTCTGAAGAGAAAGGCGAAGAGCCAGACGCGCAGGTTGAACAAGCGCTGATGGTGACTATTGCTGGTGTTGCTGCGGGTATGCGTAACACAGGTTAAAACCGAAAACATACCGTATCAAAACCCTGCGCAAGCGGGGTTTTTTGTTTCTGCTCATACGAATAAGCGCATCAATATGGCACCATGCCTCATCCTTCCTGACCCACTGCGGGGCCTTATGAATTACGATGTGAGCCAAATTCTTTCTCGCCTGCTAAATAGCCCTTCAGGCATTCAACACATCTGGTTCGCCGATAACCAGACGGCTCCATCGGAACTGGCTTATCAGGTGGATTTCCCGCGTCTCGAAGTGGTGTTAGACGGCGTATTAATGGATGCCTGCGATGCAGGAATGCCCGCGAGGCTTGAGCAACACGACGTGCTTTATATTCCGGCAAAATGCTGGAACAACCCGCAGTGGAATTCGCCTGTCACCACGCTCAGTATTTTATTTGGCAAACAGCAGCTTGGATTTAGTGTGCTGCATTGGGATGGCTCGACGTTTAAAACGTTGGGGAAACAGAACGTCGCCCGACGTGGGCCACGAATTGGCTCGTTTCTGCTTCAGGCGTTGAATGAACTGGTGATGCAACCTCATGAACAGCAAACCGCACGGTTTATCGTCAGCAGTATTTTGAGCCACTGTACCGATTTGCTTGGCAGCCAAATCCAGACCGCTTCGCGCAGCCAGGCACTTTTCGAAGCCGTGCGTGAATACATTGATGAGAAATATGCAGAACAGCTAACCCGGGAATCCGTCGCTCAGGCCTTTTACATATCCCCCAACTATCTCTCACACCTGTTTCAGAAAACCGGTGCCGTGGGATTTAACGAATATCTCAACCACACCCGCCTGGAACACGCCAAAACGTTGCTTAAACGCTACGACTTGAAGGTTAAAGAAGTGGCTCATGCCTGCGGTTTTGTCGACAGTAACTATTTTTGCCGGTTATTCAGGAAGAACACCGAGAGATCGCCGTCAGAATATCGACGCCAGTATCACAGCCAGCTAACGGAAAAATCAGTTAATTGAGAATGATGCGAGTGTCCTGCGGAGTGCCAAAAATACGACGCACCGCTGACATCGCCTTTTGAGGCTCACGCAAAAAGGCATTAATACCCGACTGCACACATCGGCAGTGATCAAAACGCGCCGCCCCCGCCAACTCAATATCGGTAATCAGCAACACCACATCAGCTTGCTCAATATCCGTTTGCGTCAGTCCATTTTCAATTCCCAGCGCACCCTGCGTTTCGATTTTAACTGTCCACTTTTCTTGCTGGCAGAGTTTTTCGAGCCGTTCGGCTGCCATATAGGTGTGGGCGACGCCGCTAACACATGCCGTTACTGCAACTAAATGTCGAGTCATCTCAGCCATCCTCAATGAAAACTAGCCGCCAATTGTCACACGATAGCCCGCATTCTCAGCCATTATCCGTAGTGGATTTATTTCCGACTCATCAGGAACCAACACATCCTGCATTTTCCACGCCCGGCCAATCAATGAATATTTAGGCTCACCGTACTGGTGGAAAGGCAGCAGATGAATTTCGCTGAGTTTTAACGGCGCGAGGAATTGCAGAATTTCCTCCATATTGCGCCGCTCAAGGGTATAACCCGGAATCAGTGGCACGCGAGGAATGACATGAATGCCCGCCTCTACCAGCATTTTAAGATTGGCCAGAACTCTGGGCTGATTGATATTCAGCTCAGCTTTCGCTATTTCAGCGTCCATGATCTTCACGTCAAAAAGCACTTCATTGCATTGTTGCGCCAGCGCGAGCACTTTCTCAGGCGCAGCATCGCCAGCGGTTTCAATCGCGGTATGAATCCCTAACAGTTTCAGGCGTTTCAGAAAACGCGTCGCAAAAGCTGCCTGCATCAGCACTTCACCGCCAGAAAGCGTTACGCCACCTTTTGATGACCGGAAGAAAACGTCATCTTTGAGCACCTCTGTTTCCAGTTCAGCCAGAGAATAATCGCGGCCAATTCTTTCCATCGCGCCGGACGGGCATTCATCGGCATCGTTCTGGCAGGTTGGGCAGTGCAGACACTTAGACAAGCGCCGCACGGTTTCAATCTTCCCGGAGAGTGACTCCGGGTTTGCGCACCACGGGCAGTGGTGCGGGCAGCCTTTAAAAAAAACGACCGTCCTGATGCCATGACCATCATTCAGGGAGTAGCGCTGAATATTAAAAATTCGCGCTTTTAGCTCGTCACCTTCGAGAACCTCACAGCTGATGCGCTGTACGGCGGATAATGTCATCCTGGATCTCCTTCGACAGCTCAACAAAGAATGCGCTGTATCCTGCAACACGCACCACAAGCCCGGCATAATCCTGCGGGCGAGTTTGCGCGTCACGCAGCGTTTCGGCATTCACTACATTGAACTGGATATGCTGCAATTTGAGCTTAGTAAACGCACCGAGGAAATCGGCCAGTTTATGCAGCCCCGCCTCACCTTCCAGCGTACTCGGCGTAAATTTCACGTTCAGCAACGTGCCATTGGACAGCAAATAGTTATCCAGTTTACTGACCGATTTCAGCACCGCCGTTGGCCCCTGGCAGTCCTGGCCCAGCATGGGCGACAGCCCACCATCCGCCAGTTGTTCGCCCGCATAGCGCCCGTCAGGTGTCGCGCCAACGACTGCACCTAATGGCACATGCGCGGAAACCGTATAAGAACCCGGAGTAAAATAGCCGCCGCGTGGATTGGCATATTTCTCCA
Organism: Buttiauxella izardii; assembly: GCF_003601925.1. GTDB lineage: Bacteria > Pseudomonadota > Gammaproteobacteria > Enterobacterales > Enterobacteriaceae > Buttiauxella > Buttiauxella izardii. Next base: position 27,893 of record NZ_QZWH01000067.1, on the reverse strand, counting down.
CTTCTTTGCAGTAGAAGCGCAGTAAATCGGCACTAATGTTGTCGACCTCGTCGATATCATTGCCGTATTTCTCAAAACGATTGATTAACCGTGCGCGGATTTGCGCCCCTTCTGGCGTCGCAAAGTTTGCCTTTAACACATGCAAGAGCTCGTCAAAACTTAGCCGTTGTTGCTCAAACACCATGCCGTTCAGGGCATGCAAAGAGTCGCTAAGGTTGGCGATACCAATCCCCTGAACACCTGAGAAGTTGTACCGTGCACCGCCCTCGGTAATGTCTTTGCCGTTAGCCAGGCAATCTTCAATAAACGACGAAAGCAGCGGAACCGGTGCCCAGTCGCGGTGGCCGATATCGCAAATGTTGCTTCCTTCCACCATCAGCTTGATGTAGTGGCAGATTTTGTCGCGAATTTGCTGCAACAGGTTTTCGTAATCCAGACCGCCATTGCCTTCGTTTTCCAGCAGGACAATTTCCATCACCTTCAAAAGGTTAAACATGGCGATGTCATGCAGCCCGTAGGTTCGCCCAGGGATAGAAAGCTCAACGCAGCCCACAACGGCATAGTCACGCGCATCTTCCAGGGAAACACCCCGGTTTAAGAATGCGGGAACGACCACTTCGTCGTTAAATATTTGCGGAATCCCCGTCCCCAGACGCACAGTTTCGGCGGTCTTGAGCAAGAAGGGGCGGTCAATCAGTTCGTTTACTCGCACGCCCAGATTGGGCTGCGGCAACTGAATACTCTGGTAGGCATCAAGGCACAGGAACGAAAGGATGTTTACCGCACTGCGCCCGTTTTCTGTCAGGCCGCCCAGCAAAATGGTGTAGCCCGTTGGGAAGCCAGCAAAATAACGAGCACTGCTGGTTGAACGCAGTAGAACGATGTCGTTGCATTTCACCCACAACGATTCCAGCAGCTCGCGCAGGAATTCAGGGCTTTCACCGCGATTCAATGACGCCTGATAAAACGGCAGCATATATTGATCGAAGCGCCCCAAAGACAGCGAACTGGCATTCGATTCGTACTGGAGAATAATGTTCATGTACCAGAACAACTGGCAGGCTTGCCAAAAGTCTTGCGGCTGATGTTCTGCGTTATGGCGTGATATCTCGGCGATTTTCAGTAGCTCGTCGCGGCGTGATGCTTCAGGACATTGAGTCGCCATCTCTTCCGCCAACGCGGCATAGCGCAAAATATGCCGTTGTGAAGCCTCCAGCAAAATCAACGCGGCCTGGTAAAAGTGGTTATCTGGCGCTTGCTGGCAATGTTCACGCAATTCCGCCACCAGCTTACCCAGGCTGTTTTGCAGCAGGCGCGGGTAATCAATAATGATGTGCCCTTGCCCCTTGTCGGTTTGGTTGACGCTAAAGATTTGCGTCTTTACCGCCGCCTTAACTTCATCCGTCATTTGGTTGTTGATGAAGTCTTTCATCGAACGCTTTTCCCAGTAGGGGTAAAGCTGCTCGCGGTAGAGCGTTTTATCCTGCTCGCTCATTTCGAATCGGTCTTGCGGGCGCGTTGGGAATTGTTCCAACTCTTTGAGCAACCAGTAAGGGTCCATTTCCGGAGACATAATTCCGGCTCGCGGTTTCACGGTACGGTTCCCCGCGATCAACTCATCATCTCGAATCGCAATGTGTACGTTGTCCAGAATGTATGCCGTGGCTTTTGCACGACGTAACAGCACATGTTCACCTTCTGTGGTGCGGTGACTGGCGGTATACAACACTGCGCGCTCCAGCGAAATTTCTCGCGGTTGGGCAAACAATGCGGATTTCAGGCGTTCGATACGTTGAGTCATGGTGCGCTCCTTACTGGTCATTCAAAGGCTCAGGCGGTTTGCGCCAGATGGGCTTCAATTTTGCGCATGATGGCATCAGCACGTTTTACTGCGTCGCTGATGTTGACGCGCACGATGGTTTTCCCGGCAAAGCGCTCTTCCATTTTGATTCCGATATCTTTGGTTAAAATCACCATGTCGGCACTTTCCACATCCTGAGCCGTCAGCTCGTTTTCAAGACCAATCGAACCCTGGGTTTCTACTTTTACTTCCCAGCCTTTGGCTTTAGCTGCGCTCTCCAGCGCTTCTGCCGCCATGTAAGTATGAGCAACACCTGACGGACAAGCGGTAACAGCAATAATTTTAGTCATGGTTAATATCCTTTTATCTCAATCAGTTAATTTCAAAATCCAGATCCAGGTCTTCTTCAGCTTTCGCTGGCGCATCGACTTGTTTTTTACGGGCATACGATTTGAGTAAATTGACGCATACCGCCGTCACCACCGCCCCCACCAGCAATGCCACGACAAAACCTAATTTGCCTTCGACGACCGGTAACACAATCAAGCCGCCCCAACCTGCGTAGCATTGCGCGCCGAGTAGAGCCGCAGTGACTGCACCGCAAGCCGAGCCAAGCATAATTGAAGGGATAACGCGCAACGGGTCGGCAGCGGCAAAGGGAATGGCGCCTTCGGTAACGCCCACGCAGCCCATCACTAATGCCGCTTTGCCCGCCTCACGTTCTTCACCATTGAAGTTTTTGCGGTTCATTAATGTGGCGAGGCCAAGCCCTAATGGCGGAACTGCAATGGCGACCGCGGCTATAGCCACCACGGTATACACGCCTTGTGCGACGCAGATCAGCATAAAGGCATAGGCCACTTTGTTGACCGGGCCGCCCATATCAAACGCCAACATCAGCCCCATAATCACGGCCAGAACAACGATGCTGCCTTGCTGCATCCCTTGCAGCCACTGAGTCAGGCTGCTGGTCAGCGCGCCGACTGGCTCGCCCAACCCCCACATCATGATGCCCGCAGTAATAAAGGTGCCGACGATAGGAATGATGAAAATAGGCATCACCGAGCGCAGAATTTTTGGCACCGGGATTTTCTTGATATAGAAGACAACAATGCCCCCGATGATCCCGGCGATAATCGCGCCAAAGAAACCCGCACCGAAGCTGTTCCCCACCCATGCACCAATCGCACAAGGGGCAAGTGCAGAGCGCTCAGCGATGGAATAGCCGATGTAAGCGGCAAGGAAAGGCACCATCAGCGTTAAACCTGCCACGCCGATATCAAACAGTTTTTTCAGATTGGGATCGGTGAGTGCATCAGGCACCGCACCTTTGCCATACAACATGACGGACACAGCCAGCAAAATACCGCCGGCCACCACGAAAGGAATCATATGCGACACACCGGTCATTAAATGCTGTCGCGTATTTTTGAGGATCTGGACCAACTCTTTCATAAAGCACTCCCGGCCTTAGCGGCGCATGTCCAAAATATTGTGGACACAATAGGCAATCCAGGCGGCGGCAGACAGTGGACAAAAACGCCATTTACTGGATTTTTGTAATACATGAAGGGAAATGCGATCCGCCTCAAAAGTTAGCATTACTGGTTTCATTACTTGCTTTTTCACGTTTTGTGAGATATCTCGCAAATAACCACAGACAATACATTTGTCCAGTTTTTAACAGTTTTGTCTCGTGGCGGCTGATGTCGCAGGCCTCTTATTCTGTAGCCATTGTTTGAGTGGGTTCGGGAGAACACCTATGGCACTGGTTATAAATTTCCGCTGCGACTTACCTAATGGGGTACATGCTCGTCCAGCCAGTCTGGTTGAAACACTGTGCAATCAGTTTTCCTCGACAATTGAATGGCATAACCTGCGTACCGAGCGTCGGGGAGATGCGAAAAGTGCCCTGTCGCTAATCGGAACAGGCACGCTTAAAGGGGATGACTGCCAGTTACTCATCGCCGGGAATGATGCAGAAAGCGCGTTCGCGAGACTTTCAGCGTTCATGCAAGACGAGTTTCCTCACTGCGATGCCCCACTACCGGAAGCACAAAGCAGCGAAATTGCCCCCATTCCAGAATCCCTTTCACGCCTGCAACCCAGCCTGTTCCGTGCTAATCCCGTTTGTGGTGGAAGCGCCAGCGGTTCGCTGATTAAACTGGCCTCCCTCGATTTAAATAAACTGGGTGAATTACCTGCGGGGAGAAGCATTGATGAGGAACAAGCGGCTCTAGAAAATGGCCTGGATAGGTTACTGAAAACCATCAAGTTACAGCTGCTGGCGAATGACGGAACGGCAAGCACCATTCTTGAGGCGCATCGCTCGCTGGCGAGTGATAGTTCATTGCGCACTTTGCTGTTGGAACACATTCACGCCGGAATGAGTTGTGCGGCGGCGATAGTGAAAACAGCAGCGCATTTTTGCGCGCAGTTTGCCCAGTCGGAAAGCGTTTATCTGCAAGAACGGGTACTGGATGTTCGGGATGTTTGCTTCCAGTTGCTGCAACATATTTATGGTGAAACTCGCTTCCCAACGCCTGGCAAACTCCAGCACGCCGCGATTTGTCTGGCGGATGAAATCACCCCGAGTCAGTTTCTGGAGCTGGATAAAACCTTGCTCAAAGGGTTGCTGCTACGAAGCGGCGGAACCACTTCCCACACGGTCATTCTGGCTCGTTCATTCAATATTCCCACGCTCGTTGGCGTGGATATCGACGCACTTTCCCCGTGGCTACAACAAACCGTGCAGATTGACGGCGATCTTGGCGTTGTCGTCGTAAATCTCAACGAGCCGGTAAAACGCTATTACCAGCAAGAAGCTTACGTGCAGCAACGGGTTCGCAATCAGCAAAAGGTCTGGCTGGATCAACCGGGCCGCACAGCCGATGGCATTCGTCTCGAAGTCGCCGCAAACATTGCCCATTGTGTTGAATCGGCCCCGGCCTTTAATAACGGCGCGGAGGCTGTTGGCCTCTTCCGTACTGAAATGCTTTACATGGACCGCGCTCATGCGCCGTCCGAAGATGAGCTTTACAACATTTATTGCCAGGCGCTGGAAGGGGCAAACGGGCGCAGCATAATTGTGCGCACCATTGATATCGGCGGTGATAAACCGGTGGATTACCTGAATATTCCAGCGGAGAACAACCCGTTCCTGGGCTACCGCGCCGTGCGTATTTATCAGGAATATCTGGCCCTTTTCCACAGCCAGTTACGATCCATTTTGCGCGCCTCCGCGCACGGATCGTTGAAAATCATGATCCCGATGATCTCATCAATGGAAGAAATCTTGTGGGTGAAAGATCAACTCGCGGAAGTGAAACAATCGTTACGCAGTGAACATATCCCCTTTGATGAAAAAATCCCGTTGGGCATCATGCTGGAAGTGCCATCAGTGATGTTTATCATCGACCAGTGCTGTGAAGAGATTGATTTCTTTAGCATTGGCAGCAACGACTTAACGCAGTATCTGCTGGCGGTTGACCGTGATAATGCGAAGGTCACTCGCCATTACAACAGCCTGAACCCCGCTTTCCTGCGTGCGCTGGATTTCGCGGTGCAAGCCGTACATCGTCAGGGGAAATGGATTGGTCTATGCGGTGAATTGGGGGCGAAAGGCTCGGTTCTGCCGCTAATGGTCGGTTTAGGGTTGGATGAAATCAGTATGAGCGCGCCGTCCATTCCAGCAACAAAAGCACGCCTGGCGCAGCTCGACAGCCGTGCCTGCCGCCAGTTACTCAATCAGGCGATGGCTTGCCGGACTTCTCTGGAAGTCGAACATTTGCTGGCCCAGTTCCGCATGACGCAGCAGGATGCGCCGCTTATCACGACGCAATGTATCTCGCTTGAAAATGACTGGCGCAGCAAAGAAGAAGTGATTAAAGGGATGACCGATAACCTGCTGCTCGCCGGACGCTGCCGTTATCCCCGTAAGCTGGAAGCAGATTTGTGGGCGCGGGAAGCCGTGTTCTCTACGGGGCTGGGTTTCAGTTTCGCCATTCCACACAGCAAATCAGAACATATCGAACAATCGACTATTAGCGTGGCACGGCTACCCGCGCCCGTTAAATGGGGCGATGACGAAGCGCAATTCATCATCATGCTGACGCTCAATAAGCATGCCGCAGGCGACCAGCATATGCGTATTTTCTCCCGCCTGGCGCGCCGCATCATGCATGAAGAATTCCGCAACGCACTGGTTAACGCCACCTCTGCCGAGGCTATTGCCAGCCTGTTGCAACACGAACTAGAACTTTAAGGGGGCACAATATGGAACTGTATCTGGATACCGCCAATGTGGCGGAAGTAGAGCGCCTGGCGCGTATTTTCCCCATCGCCGGGGTCACCACTAACCCAAGTATTGTGGCCGCCAGTAAAGAATCCATCTGGGATGTGCTGCCGCGATTGCAAAAAGCCATCGGCGCAGAAGGCATTTTGTTTGCCCAAACCATGAGCCGCGATGCCCAGGGAATGGTGGATGAAGCCAAACGGCTGAGCAATACCATCCCTGGAATTGTGGTGAAAATCCCGGTCACGGCGGAAGGCTTAGCCGCCATAAAACTGCTGAAAAAAGAAGGCATCACGACGCTTGGCACCGCCGTGTACAGCGCATCTCAAGGATTGTTGGCCGCGCTGGCGGGGGCGAAATATGTTGCGCCGTACGTCAACCGTGTCGATGCCCAGGGCGGAGATGGCATTCGTATGGTTCAGGAATTACAAACCCTGCTTGAACTGCATGCGCCCGCCAGCAAAGTGCTGGCCGCCAGTTTCAAAACTCCACGCCAGGCGCTGGACTGTTTGTTAGCAGGCTGCGAAGCGATCACTCTTCCCTTAGATGTAGCGCAACAAATGCTCAATACCCCTGCGGTAGAGTCGGCTATAGAGAAGTTTGAGCAAGACTGGACTATCGCGTTTGGTCATATCAACTTGTGAGGGAAATAAAGTATGGACTGCATTATTCAATCACCGAGTAAGTACATTCAGGGCGCTGATGCCATCACTCGTCTGGGTGTTTATCTCAAACCTATGGCCGAACGCTGGCTGGTTGTCGGGGATAAATTTGTCTTAGGGTTTGCCGAATCAGCGCTGGAAAAAAGCTTCAAAGATGCTGGACTGGCGCTGGAAATTGTCGCGTTTGGCGGCGAATGTTCGCAAAATGAAATTGACCGCTTACGAGGCGTTGCCGAGAAAGCACGATGCGGCGCAGTGCTCGGTATTGGCGGCGGTAAAACGCTCGATACCGCCAAAGCGCTGGCCCATTTTATGGGCGTGCCTGTTGCCATTGCGCCGACGATTGCTTCGACCGATGCACCGTGCAGCGCATTGTCCGTGATTTATACCGACGAAGGCGAGTTTGACCGCTACCTGATGCTGCCGAACAACCCGAATATGGTGATTGTTGATACTCAAATCGTGGCGAATGCACCGGCACGTTTGTTAGCAGCGGGCATCGGCGATGCGCTGGCAACCTGGTTTGAGGCTCGCGCCTGCTCACGCAGCGGTGCCACCACGATGGCGGGCGGTAAGTGTACTCAGGCGGCGCTTGCGCTGGCCGAACTTTGCTACAACACGCTGCTGCAAGAAGGCGAAAAAGCGATGCTGGCGGCTGAATTACATGTCGTGACGCCTGCCCTGGAACGCGTGATTGAAGCCAACACTTATCTGAGCGGCGTCGGCTTTGAAAGTGGTGGTCTGGCCGCAGCCCATGCGGTGCATAACGGTCTGACGGCAATTCCAGACGCACACCATTTCTATCACGGCGAAAAAGTCGCTTTCGGTACGCTGACGCAACTGGTGCTGGAAAACGCGCCGGTAGAGGAGATTGAAACGGTTGCAGCACTTTGCCACTCCGTCGGCTTGCCGATAACTCTGGCGCAACTGGATATCAAACAGGATGTTCAGGAAAAAATGCGCATCGTGGCGCAGGCGTCTTGTGCGGAAGGTGAAACTATTCACAACATGCCGGGCGGTGCCACTCCGAATCAGGTTTACGCGGCACTGCTGGTCGCCGACCAGTACGGGCAACGTTTCTTGCAAGAGTGGGAATAATACCGATAAAAAAATCCCCGCGTTTGCGGGGATTTGAGACTGCTGAGCAGGGTTTTTCGTAGATCGGATAATCGATAGCGTCATCCGGCAAAATTAGCATTCACGGTGGATGACGCCTGCGGCTTATCCACCCTACAAAACCCTTATCTATTACTGACGGTTCAGGTCAAAGCGATCCAGATTCATCACTTTTACCCAGGCAGCGACAAAGTCTTTCACAAACTTCTCTTTGCCATCGCCACAGGCATACACTTCAGCCAGGGCGCGCAGTACCGAGTTGGAACCAAAGACCAGATCCGCGCGAGTCGCGATGTATTTCACTTCCCCGGACTGGCGGCAGCGGCCTTCAAACATCTCTAAAGAGGCATCGGTGGCTTTCCATTCGGTGCGCATATCCAGCAGATTCACGAAGAAATCGTTACTGAGTACGCCCAGACGATCGGTGAATACGCCTTGTGTGCCGCCATCGAAATTCGCACCCAGCACACGCAAACCACCCACCAACGCGGTGAGTTCTGGCGCGGTCAGTGTCAGTTGCTGCGCTTTATCAATCAGCAATGACTCGGTTGTTGAGGCATCCAGACGAGCACGATAGTTACGGAAACCGTCCGCTGCCGGTTCGAGCAGGTTGAACATCTCGATGTCGGTTTCATCCTGGCTGGCATCCACACGCCCTGGAATAAATGGTAAGCGTTGGCTCACTCCAGCCGCTTCTGCTGCCAACTCAACACCCACCACGCCTGCCAGCACAATGATATCGGCCAGAGAAGCTTTGTTGGACGCTTTTTGAATGGCTTCAAGCGTTGGAAGAACGCGAGCCGCAACCGCATTCACATCCCAGCTACGCTGAGGTGCCAGCGCCAGGCGCGCGCCGTTGGCTCCGCCACGTTTGTCACCACCACGGAAGGTCGACGCCGACGCCCATGCCACAGACACCAGTTCACCGACAGAAAGGCCAGAATGGGCGATTTCTGCTTTCAGGTGATCGATATCGGCTGGCGTTGGCTTATAAAGCGCTTTCGGTAACGGATCCTGCCAAATCAGATCTTCTTTTGGCACTTCCGGCCCGATGTAACGCGATTTCGGCCCCATATCACGGTGAGTCAGCTTGTACCATGCGCGAGCAAAGGCTTCGTTGAAGGCTTGTGGATCATTGAGGAAACGACGGGAAATTTTCTCGAATTCCGGGTCAAAACGCAGCGTCAGGTCGGTGACCAGCATCGTTGGCTTGCGTTTTTTCGACGGATCAAACGGATCAGGAATGATTTCCGGCGCATCTACCGCTTCAAACTGAATAGCGCCAGCCGGGCTGCGCGTCTGTACCCATTCGAATTTGAACAGGTTCTCGAAGAAATAGTTGCTCCATTGCGTTGGCGTTTGTGACCAGACCACTTCCAGGCCGGAAGTAATCGCATCAGCGCCGACACCAGTACCGTGGCCGCTCGCCCAACCTAAGCCCTGGGCTTCAATTGGCGCAGCTTCCGGGTCAACACCGACATGAGTCGCTTCTGCTGCACCGTGGGTTTTACCCAAAGTATGGCCGCCCGCGATCAGCGCAACCGTCTCTTCGTCGTTCATCCCCATGTTGCCAAAGGTGGCGCGAATGGCAGCGGCGGCAGACAACGGCTCACCGCTGGCATTCGGGCCTTCTGGATTCACGTAGATCAGCCCCATTTCGGTCGCTGATAATGGACGTTTGGCGAGTGCTTCCGGGTCACGGTGTTCCAGCCAGGCTTTTTCATTGCCCCAGTTCACATCGAGATCGGGTTCCCAAACATCTTCACGCCCGGCACCAAAACCAAAAGTACGGAAGCCGGAGTTTTCCAGCGCCACGTTACCCGCCAGTATATAAAGATCGGCCCAGGAGATTTTCTGACCGTATTTTTGTTTGATAGGCCACAACAGGCGGCGAGCTTTATCGAGGCTCACGTTATCCGGCCAGGAGTTCAGAGGTGCAAAACGCTGTTGGCCGCGCCCCGCGCCACCGCGCCCGTCGACTGCACGATAAGTCCCCGCGCCGTGCCAGGCCATACGAATAAACAGGCCAGCGTAGCTTCCCCAGTCTGCAGGCCACCACGGCTGAGAATCGGTGAGTAAGGCTTTGAGGTCGCCTTTCAGGGCGGAATAATCAAGTTTGCTGAATTCTTTGCGGTAGTCGAAATCTTCGCCAAGAGGGTTGGAACGGTTGGAGTGCTGATTAAGAAGGTCTACGCGGAGTTGTTTTGGCCACCAGTCACGAGTGCTTGTTCCGGCTCCCGCGCTTTCATCGTTTCCGCTGTGATGAAACGGGCACTTCCCTGCTGCTGACAACGTATTGTGATCGTTTTCGTTTGTGCTCATCTTCCTGCTCCCTTTGCTGTTTTAATACCAGGATATACAGCTCTGCAGATAAGTTATAGATGAAAAAAACTACAGATTTGATAGTTATTTCCTTCCGGTCTTTAAGCAAGGTAACAAAGGTTTTGTGTAGAAACGTTGATAGCGGCGTAAATTTTACTAAATAACCATTTAAAATAAGGGGATAATTGCAAGGAGAAGTGACTGAACTGCGGGGAAATTATGGCCCTTGCGGGCCATTTTCTGAATCATACCGCCGGGCGAACACCCAACGTGTGGCAAATCGCGTAGCTCATTTCAGCACGGTTTAAGGTGTAGAAATGGAAGTCTTTCACGCCTTCGCGGCTGAGGATTTTCACCATGTCCATCGCGATATTGGCACCGACCATTTTGCGAGTTTCAGCGTCGTTATCCAGCCCTTCAAACATTTGCGCCATCCAGTGCGGAACGCGCACGTTGGTCATGGTGGCGAATTTATGCGCCTGCTTGTAGTTACTGACGGGCAAAATTCCCGGCACGATTTCAACGTCAATGCCCGCTGCGGCACAACGGTCGCGGAAGCGCAGATAGCTTTCCACATCGAAGAAAAACTGCGTGATGGCGCGGTTTGCACCGGCATCAATTTTACGTTTCAGGTTGATCAAATCTGCCTGCGCGCTCTTCGCTTCCGGGTGAACTTCCGGGTACGCGGCGACGGAGATATCAAAATCGCCCACGTCTTTAAGCAATGTCACCAGATCGGATGCGTACATATCTGGCTTGCCACCGCCCGGTGGTAAATCACCGCGCAGGGCGACGATATGGCGAATACCGTTATTCCAGTAATCCTGCGCGATTGTGCGCAGTTCTTCACGTGTTGCATCGACACACGTCAGGTGTGGTGCAGCTTCCAGGCCGGTGCGGTCTTTAATGCCTTTGATGATGCTGTGGGTACGGTCGCGTTCGCCGGAGTTCGCGCCGTAAGTCACGGAGACGAATTTCGGTTTCAGGCTGCTAAGACGGTCGATTGAGCTCCACAGGGTTTGTTCCATTTCACTGGTGCGCGGCGGGAAAAACTCAAAGGAAACGTTAATTTGCCCGGCAACTTCGGCCAGACTCTGATTTAGTGCTTCCCGCTGGTTGGCGTGAAAAAAGCTCATACCCTTACCTCATCAATCGCATTTTATTATGTGGTGTTGTGTTTTACTACATCCAGACGTTTAGACGTCCAGATAGCAAGATGAAGGAAAATCATGACGTCGTCAACTGAAAATTCAACACAAGAAATGAGGAATTCTCACTCAAGTTGAATTTTATTCATGATGGGAGGATATGAAGAAGAACCCTCACCCCGGCCCTCTCCCTCAGGGAGAGGGAGAATGCAGAGATGGGGTTTAGAGAAATTACAGCAACTGCGCTAAACGGTTGAGATCCGACTGAATTGCACCGGCTGTGACATCGCGCCCGGCGCCCGGCCCACGAATCACCAGCGGGTTATCGCGATACCAACGGCTTTCGATAGCAAACACGTTATCGCATGGCAGCAACGATGCCAGAGGATGCTCAAGACGCACCGCTTCCACGCCAACACGCGCTTTACCGTTTGCATCGAAACGTGCCACGTAACGCAGAACCAGACCCATTTCCTGAGCGGCTTCAAAACGCTGAAGCATTTGCTCATTCAACTCATCGCCATTTTCAAAGAAATGGTCAATTGAACCGGTTTCACTGCCATTGGTGACCAGCGACTCGACACGCACCTGATCCGGTTCGATGTCATAACCCGCCTCGCGAGCCAGAATCACCAACTTGCGCATCACATCTTTCCCGGAGAGATCGACGCGTGGATCGGGTTCAGTCAGCCCTTGCTGCCAGGCCTGATCAACTAAATCGGTAAACGGCACGGTGCCGTCGAATTGCAGGAACAACCAGGAAAGTGTGCCAGAGAAAATACCGCTGATAGCCAGAATGGAATCGCCGCTTTCACGCAAGTCTCGCACGGTGTGGTTGACCGGCAAACCGGCACCCACAGTGGCGTTGTAAAGCCAGTGACGGCCCGTCTTGGTAAAAGCATTACGGATTTCACGGTACTTCTGGCTATTGCTGGCACCCGCCACTTTGTTCGCGCTGATGACGTGGAAACCATGGCTGGCAAAATCAAGATACTGATCGGCCAGTTGCTCGCTCGCGGTCACATCCAGAACCACTAAATCATCATAAGGATGCGCACGCATCCACTGGAATAGCGATTCTTCATCTTGCTGGACGGCTTCATCATTGAAGAAAGCGAGGGCGCGGCTGGCGTCCAGGCCTTCGTAATTCAGCAAGCTGCGGCTGCTATCCACCACACCCGCCAGAACGAATTCAAAGCCGGTGCGAGCTGAAAGGGTTTCTTGTTCACGGGCAAACAACTCCAGCCAACGCGAGCCAATATTACCTTTACCGAACAGAACCAGGCCGATGCGTTTTTCAGCACGGAACAGGGATTTATGCAGGCCTTTGATGAGGTTTTCGGTTGGGCCAACGCGCAACACCGCCACCAGGCTAATGCCGTCTTCTGACTGCCAGATAAATTCGACTGGCTGATCTTTCAGCTGCTGCCAGAAACGGTGGCTGTGCAGTGGGTTACGGCAAACGCCCGCACCGACCATCGCCACCAGCGCCAAACCTTCGCGCAGACGCAATTCGCCCGGCAGGCCAGAGCGCTCAAGCGTTTGCAGCACGCTGCCCGCCACTTCGGAGGTGTAACAAAGCTGGAGCAGGTTGCGGTCAGGATGAACACCAATCGACAACGGGCGAATCTGGGCGCGGTTTAAAAACGTATCCAGTTCTTTATGCGCCAGTTTGAAATCTTGCTGCGGGGAAACGTCGAGTTCAATCAGGCAAACATCGTCGTGGCTGGTCACGATACGAGCACCGGTGCCAGAAGCCAGCACGCGCTCAATGCGTGTTGAGCCTTGTTCTGGTGAGTAGCTACAGCGTAATTGCAGGTCAATGTCGCTACCGGAAACTGGCTGCAAAGTACGGGCATGGAGCACAGGTGCCGCAAGACGCGCCAGTTCGCTGGCTTCATCAAGACGCAGCAAAGGCAGCAAACACGCATCTTTCACTTTACGCGGGTCAGCGCTGTAAACCCCGGCAACGTCGCTCCAGATGGTGACGCGGGAAACGCCCGCCAGTGCGCCAATCTGTGTTGCAGAATAGTCAGAACCGTTACGGCCAAGCAGCACGGTTTCACCCGCATCGTTACGGCAGATAAAGCCAGTAACGACGAGGCGTTTGTGCGGATGCTGCGCCATCAATTCTTGCAGCAGCGGCCAGGATAAACCTTCATTAACTTGCGGTTGCGCTGCGCGTTCAGCACGCATAAATTCACGCGCATCAAGCCAGGCTGCGGGATGTCCTAAATCATTCAACACCGCAGACATCAGGCGAGCAGACCAAATTTCACCATGACCGACGACTTCGGCATACACCGCGTCACTCATTTTGCCGTCAAGCAAACCGGCCAGACGCTCAAGGTCATGAATAAACTGGCCGATTAAGTTATCAGCAACATCAGGAGCCACCAGGCCGCTAATCAGCTCGCTCTGGTAACGACGTAATGCCTGTTGAACCTGATGAGCAGAAAGACGATCGCTTTGGCTCAATTTCAACCAGTTAATCAACTGGTTAGTTGTGCTACCGGCGGCGGAAACCACCATCATGTCGCCAGGCTTAGAATACTCGGCCATGATCCCTGCAACGCGCAGGTAACACTTCACATCTGCCAGACTACTGCCACCAAATTTGTGCAGTTGACGACCCGACGCCCCTGTTGGTGCTGAAACACTCATGCTTACCCCTCGGCTGCAACCCGGAAGGCATTTTCCAGGTCAGCAATTAAATCTTCGCTATCTTCAATGCCAGTCGAAATACGCAACAAGGTTTCTGAAATCCCCGCCGCCGCACGCGCTTCTGGTGCCATGCCCGCATGGGTCATCGTCGCCGCGTGTGAAATCAAACTTTCTACTCCACCCAGCGATTCCGCCAGTGTGAAGAGAGTCAGGCTACTCAGGAAACGACGCAATTTTTGCTCGTCACCATTAAATTCAAAACTCAGCATCGCGCCAAAACCTTTTTGCTGACGAGCCGCAATTTCATGGCCCTGGTTTTCAGGCAGCGAAGGATGATACAGCTTTTTCACCAGCGGTTGCGTTTGCAGGAAATCAACAATCGCCTGGGCGTTGCGTTGTGCGACTTCCATACGCGGTGAAAGTGTCCGCAGGCCGCGCAGCAACAAGTAGCTATCGAAAGCACCGCCGGTGACGCCAATATTATTTGCCCACCAGGCAAGCTCCGTGACGGTTTCCGCCTCTTTCGCAATCACCACACCGGCAACCACATCGGAGTGACCGTTCAGGTATTTAGTACAAGAGTGCAGAACGAGATCTGCACCCAGGGCCAGCGGGTTTTGCAACGCCGGGCTGAGGAAGGTGTTATCCACTACGCTGATTGCCCCAGCTTCACGCGCTGCGGCGCAGATTTTCGCAATATCTACCACGCGTAACAAGGGATTACTTGGGCTTTCGACCAGCACCAGTTTCGGTTTTTCGGCCAACGCCGCCGCCAGGGCTGCTTCATTACCTTGATCAACAAATAAAACGCGATACGCGCCGCGTTTTGCCAGGCTATCAAACAGACGGTAACTGCCGCCGTAACAGTCGTGCGGAGCCACCAGCAGGTCGCCTGGTTTCAGGTAAACAGTCGTGACCAGATGGATGGCTGACATGCCGGTATTCGTCAGCACCGCGCCCGCTCCGCCTTCCAGTTCCGCCAGTGCGCGCTGTACGACATCACGCGTAGGATTGCCACGGCGCGAATAGTCATGCGCACGCGGTTCGTTAAATCCGGTGAAATTATAAGTGCTGGAGAGATGGATAGGTGGGACAACGCAGCCGTATTGCTCGTCATCGTTCAAACCGCTACGTACTGCGATAGTTGCCTGTTTGCGCGTCATGGCTCTCGAATCCTTGCTGGTCGAATAAAGGTCAGGCACCAGAGTAAACATTGCCGAGTTAGCCGTCAATACATCTGGACATCTAAACTTCTTTGCGTATAGATTGAGCAAACACGCAATAGCCGTTAAAATTATACGCTTTAGGGTGATAGCGTCGCAGACCGCGAATCAATAAACGCTGTACACTACGCAACAGATAATCGCCGAAATCGTGATTTGTCCGATGAAAGCACATATACATTGATAAGAGGATTAAGTAACTCATGGCTGAATGGAGCGGCGAATATATCAGCCCTTACGCTGAGCACGGGAAGAAGAGTGAGCAAGTAAAGAAAATTACGGTGTCCATTCCTCTGAAGGTGTTAAAAATCCTCACCGATGAGCGTACCCGTCGCCAGGTGAATAACCTGCGTCACGCAACCAACAGTGAGCTGCTGTGTGAGGCATTCCTGCATGCGTTTACTGGTCAACCGTTGCCAAACGATGCAGACCTGCGCAAAGAACGTAGTGATGAAATTCCTGAAGCGGCGAAAGTGATTATGCGCGAGCTGGGGATTGATCCAGAGACCTGGGAATATTAACTCTAACCGTCATCCTTCAAGCTGCTGGGGTGTTGGCTGCACTCACTCACCCCAGTCACTTACTTTAGTAAGCTCCTGGGAATTCGTTCCCTTGCCGCCTACCAGCAACTCGAATGCTATCGGTTATAGAAGTAATAGATACAAAAAAGGCGCCGTTAGGCGCCTTTTTCTTACTACCGTAGAGCAAAGAATTACTTCTTCGCGCCTGGAACGCTGAAACGCTTGTTGAAGCGGTCAACGCGGCCACCGGTAGCAACATCACGCTGCTTGCCAGTGTAGAACGGGTGGCATTCGCCACAAACGTCCAGGTTCAGATCATGACCCACGGTAGAGCGAATCTTGATAGAATTACCGCAAGAGCAGTTTGCAGTAATTTCTGCGTAGTTCGGGTGAATATTCTTTTTCATGGAAAACCTCTGTATAAGGCCGCGTCGCTCTTCCAGCCCTAACGCCAGACACCACGCGAAGTTGATAAATTAGGTTTTTTGATACCAAAAACTGCGCATCAAAGGCGGCGAATCATACAGAACCCCGCCAGAGTATGCAAACTGATCCGCATTTTCTGGAACACACAGTGTACACTATCTCGTCATTTTTATCAGCCTGGATGTATTAATGCCTGTCGCCCATGTCGCTTTACCCGTTCCTCTCGCCCGTACTTTTGACTACCTCGTTCCCGCTGGAATGCAGGTGGCATCAGGCTGTCGCGTCATGGTGCCGTTCGGTAAACGCCAGGCAGTTGGCATTGTTGTCGCGGTTAGCGAACAAAGTGAATTACCTCTCAATGAGCTAAAACCGGTGGCGGAAGTTCTGGATGGCGCGTCGTTGTTTCCAGATTCGCTATGGCGCGTTCTGCTGTGGGCTGCCGAGTATTATCATCATCCCATCGGCGATGTGCTTTTCCATGCGCTCCCTGGTTTGCTGCGCGAAGGAAAACCCGCGCACCACGCGCCGTTGTGGTACTGGTTTGCCACCGAAGAAGGTAAAGCGGTTGACCTTAACAGCCTGAAACGCGCCCCTAAACAACAACAAGCACTGGCAGCGGTTCGGCAAAATATTATCTGGCGTCATCAGGTTAGCGGGCTGGAAATCAGCGAGGCGGGTTTACAGGCCCTGCGCGCAAAAGGTTTATGTGACTTAAAAAGTGCCGCGCCTTCGACGACAGACTGGCGCGATTGCTATTCCGTAGAAGGTGAGCGTTTACGCCTGAACACCGAACAGGCCACCGCCATTGGGGCGATTCACAGCTCTGCCGACCATTTTGCCGTCTGGCTGCTGGCAGGGATTACCGGCTCGGGCAAAACAGAAGTTTATCTCAGCGTGCTGGAAAACGTGCTGGCACAGGGTAAACAAGCGCTGGTGCTGGTGCCCGAAATTGGATTAACGCCGCAAACCATCGCCCGTTTCCGTGAACGCTTTAACGCGCCGGTCGAAGTTCTTCACTCCGGGCTTAACGACAGCGAACGCCTGGCCGTATGGCTGAAAGCTCGCAGCGGCGAAGCGGCGATTGTGATTGGCACGCGTTCGTCGCTATTCACGCCATTTTGCCGACTCGGCGTGATCGTTATAGATGAAGAACACGATAGTTCTTATAAGCAGCAAGAAGGCTGGCGTTATCACGCGCGTGATTTGGCGGTGTATCGCGCTCACGCGGAAGATATTCCGATTATTTTAGGTTCTGCGACACCGGCTCTGGAAACACTGCATAACGTTCAGGTTGGGAAATATCGCGAGCTACGTCTGACAAAACGCGCCGGGAATGCGCGCCCAGCCACGCAGCAAGTGGTGGATTTAAAAGGGCAGCCGCTGAAATCTGGCCTCGCACCGGCACTTATCAAAAAAATTGGTCAGCATTTAAAAGCCGATAACCAGGTCATTCTGTTCCTTAACCGCCGTGGGTTTGCTCCCGCGCTGCTGTGCCATGAATGCGGCTGGATAGCAGAATGCCCGCGTTGCGATCACTACTACACCTATCATCAGGGCCAGCGCCATTTGCGCTGCCACCATTGCGACAGCCAAAGAGCGATTCCGCAACAATGCCCGCATTGTGGTTCAACTAATCTGGTTCCCGTCGGTATGGGGACGGAACAGCTCGAGCACAGCCTGACGCCTGAGTTCCCGGGCGTGCCGATTTCGCGTATCGACCGCGACACCACCAGCCGCAAAGGTGCGCTCGAACAGCAACTTGCGGAAGTGCATCGCGGCGGCGCGCGTATTCTGATCGGCACGCAAATGTTGGCGAAAGGCCATCACTTCCCGGATGTGACGCTCGTCGCGTTGCTGGATGTTGATGGCGCGCTTTTCTCTGCCGATTTCCGTGCAGCGGAACGTTTTGCCCAGCTTTACGTGCAGGTTTCTGGCCGTGCCGGACGCGCCGGAAAGCAAGGCGAAGTGATGCTCCAGACGCACCACCCGGAGCACCCGTTACTGCAAACCCTGCTCACCAAAGGCTATGACGATTTCGCAAGCCAGGCGCTAACGGAACGCAAAACGGTATTCTTACCACCGTTTACCAGCCACATCATGTTCCGCGCCGAAGACCAGAATAACCATCAGGCACCGCTGTTTTTACAGCAACTTAGAAACCTGCTGGAGTCCAGCCCGTTAAGGGATGATCAATTGTGGATTATGGGGCCGGTGCCTTGCTTGCAGCCAAAACGAGGCGGACGTTTCCGCTGGCAAATTTTGCTTCAGCACCCTTCCCGCGCACGCTTGCAGCGCCTCGTTAGCCATTCACTGAAACTGGTCAATACGTTGCCGGAATCACGAAAAGTAAAGTGGATGCTGGATGTTGACCCGATCGACGGCTAGCACAACCCCCCGTGGATATGCGAAGCAGATCGAAAAATTCAACAACCATCACACTTTTAATGAAATAACTGTAACTAACAGGCATCAATTCTGCTAAGAATGTGAACATGGTCAGACACCAGGGACGTTGTCAGCACCTGTAAAGTGCACGCGAGGAGAAGAAGTTGAAGCCGAAGAATCAAGTTGCCAATGCAACTATGAAAGATGTTGCTGTTCAGGCGAAAGTCTCAACGGCAACAGTGTCCAGGGCGTTAATGAACCCGGACAAAGTATCGCAAAGCACTCGTAATCGTGTAGAACAAGCGGCCATCGCCGTAGGTTATTTACCCCATTCTCTGGGGCGAAATTTAAAGCGTAATGAGTCACGCACCATTCTGGTTATTGTTCCGGATATCTGCGATCCCTTCTTTAGCGAAATCATTCGCGGTATCGAAGTGACGGCTGCCGAACAAGGCTATCTGGTGTTGATTGGCGATTGCGCTCATCAAAATCAGCAGGAAAAAACCTTCATCAATCTGATTATCACCAAGCAGATTGACGGTATGTTGCTGCTCGGCTCCCGCCTTCCCTTTGATGCCAGCATAGAAGAACAGCGCAATTTGCCACCGATGGTAATGGCAAACGAGTTTGCGCCAGAACTGGAACTACCAACCGTTCACATTGATAACCTGACGGCGGCATTTAATGCAGTTCATTACCTGCAAAACTTAGGTCATCAAAAAATTGCCTGTATCGCCGGGCCTGAAGAAATGCCGCTTTGCCACTATCGCCTGCAAGGTTACGTGCAGGCTTTGCGCCGCACGGGAACGGTTGTCGATCCGCATTATATTGCGCGTGGTAACTTTACCTACGAAGCCGGTGCTGCGGCTTTGGCGCAATTGCTCGCACTGCCAAATCCTCCGACCGCTGTTTTTTGCCACAGCGATGTGATGGCACTGGGTGCGCTGTCTCAGGCCAAACGCAGTGGGTTACGGGTGCCGGAAGATTTATCCATCATGGGATTTGACGATATTGCTCTGTCGCAATTCTGCGATCCGCCACTCACCACCGTAGCGCAGCCCCGTTTCGATATCGGGCGAGAAGCCATGCTGCTGCTTTTGGATCAACTCAACGGCCAGGTCGTGAATAGTGGTTCACGTTTGTTGGACTGCGAACTCATTGAACGAGGCTCCACCAGCGCACCTGTCAATAGAAAATGAACCGCTTTCGGACACTCGATTCTGGTCAAAGGGATGCCCATTAAGTAACATGGCGGGCTGATAAACGAAAAAAATATAGCGAATCAATAGTGGCACAACGAGATTATGTACGCCGCGGGCAATCGTCAGGTACGCGGCGTAAGAAAAGTAACACCCGCAGTAAGCAACGCAGCCTGCCATCCGTCTCGCCGACAATGGTCGCTATTGCGGCCGCCGTTCTGGTGACCTTTATTGGTGCTTTGTACTTCATTACTCATCATAAAAAAGATGAAAGCGAAACCTTACCTGGCCATAAAGTCGCCGGGAATGGTCTGCCGCCTAAACCAGAAGAACGCTGGCGTTATATTAAAGAACTGGAAAACCGCCAGACGGGTGTGCGCGCCCCGACCGAGCCTTCTGCCGGTGGCGAAGTCCAAAATAAAGATCAGCTCACTTCTGAACAACGCCAGTTATTAGAACAAATGCAGGCGGATATGCGCCAGCAGCCAACTCAACTCAATGAAGTGCCGTGGAATGAGCAGACGCCAGAACAGCGTCAGCGCACGTTACAGCAACAGAAAGTGATTCAGCAGCAACAAGTGCAACAGCAGCAGTATACCGCTCAACAAGTTGCGCCACAGCCGCGTGCCGTTCAGCAACAGTCGCAGCCAGTCACGCAACAGCCACGTACTGTGCAGCAGCAACCGCGTACAACAACATCAAACGCACAGCCTTATCAGGATTTGCTGCAAACGCCGCCGCATAATACTCAGCAGCGTACAACAGCCCCTGCGACACAGCCGAAACCGGCTCCAATTACCCGTGAAGAAGTGGCGAAACAAGCTCCAGCAACGCAGGAAAAGCCAAAGGATGAGAAACGCTGGATGGTTCAGTGCGGCTCTTTCAAAGGCAGTGAACAGGCGGAAACCGTCCGTGCGCAACTGGCGTTTGAAGGCTTTGATTCACGCATTACCACCAATAATGGCTGGAACCGCGTCGTGATTGGCCCAATCAAAGGCAAAGATAATGCCGATGGAACTATCAACCGTCTGAAGATGGCAGGTCACTCTAACTGTATTCGTCTTGGCGCTGGGGGTTGAAACCCCCAAAATCCCCCCCATCTATAATTGCATTCAGCCCCGATAAAGCATCGGGGTACTTATTTAGCTGATGCAATAAGGGGTCTGCTCGTGACAACAATAGTAAGTGTGCGCCGCAATGGCCATGTCGTAATCGGTGGTGATGGTCAGGCCACGCTCGGCAATACCGTAATGAAAGGCAACGTCAAAAAAGTGCGTCGTTTGTATAACGACAAAGTGATCGCTGGTTTTGCTGGCGGCACCGCAGATGCCTTCACCCTCTTCGAACTGTTTGAACGCAAGCTTGAAATGCACCAGGGCCACCTGGTGAAAGCCGCGGTTGAACTGGCAAAAGACTGGCGTACCGACCGTATGCTGCGCAAACTCGAAGCGCTGCTGGCCGTTGCCGATGAAAATGCTTCTCTGATCATTACCGGTAACGGTGATGTTATCCAACCAGAAGATGACCTGATTGCGATTGGTTCCGGTGGCCCTTATGCCCAGGCCGCTGCCCGTGCTCTACTTGAAAACACCGAGCTGGGTGCACGTGACATCGTAGAGAAATCGCTGGGGATTGCCGGTGATATCTGTATCTACACCAACCATTTCCACACTATTGAAGAATTAGCGTCTAAGGCGTAAGGAATCCCCATGTCTGAAATGACCCCACGCGAAATTGTCAGCGAACTGAACAAACACATCATTGGCCAGGACAATGCCAAGCGTTCCGTGGCGATTGCGCTGCGTAACCGCTGGCGCCGTATGCAGCTTGATGAAGAGCTGCGTCATGAAGTTACGCCAAAAAACATTCTGATGATCGGCCCAACCGGGGTCGGTAAAACCGAAATCGCTCGTCGTCTGGCGAAACTGGCTAACGCGCCGTTCATCAAAGTTGAAGCGACCAAATTCACCGAAGTGGGTTATGTTGGTAAAGAAGTGGACTCTATCATCCGCGATCTGACTGATTCCGCGATGAAAATGGTGCGCCTGCAATCCATCGAGAAAAACCGCTACCGCGCCGAAGAAATGGCCGAAGAACGCATTCTTGATGTCTTGATCCCACCCGCTAAGAACAATTGGGGCCAAAACGAAACGGCACCAGAGCCATCTGCGGCTCGCCAGTCTTTCCGTAAGAAATTGCGTGAAGGCCAGTTAGACGATAAAGAAATTGAAATCGATCTGGCTGCGGCACCGATGGGCGTTGAAATCATGGCTCCTCCGGGTATGGAAGAAATGACCAGCCAGTTGCAGTCTATGTTCCAGAACCTCGGCGGCCAGAAGCAAAAACCACGCAAGCTGAAAATCAAAGACGCGATGAAACTTCTGATTGAAGAAGAAGCCGCGAAACTGGTGAACCCGGAAGAGCTGAAACAAGACGCGATTGATGCGGTCGAGCAGCACGGCATCGTGTTTATCGATGAGATCGACAAAATCTGTAAGCGCGGCGGCAACAGCTCCGGCCCGGATGTGTCTCGTGAAGGCGTTCAGCGTGATTTGCTGCCGCTGGTTGAAGGCTGCACCGTTTCGACTAAACACGGTATGGTCAAAACTGACCACATTCTGTTTATCGCATCCGGCGCATTCCAGGTGGCAAGTCCGTCTGATTTGATTCCTGAATTGCAGGGTCGTCTGCCAATTCGTGTGGAACTTCAGGCGCTGACCGTTGAAGATTTCGAGCGCATTCTGACTGAGCCAAACGCCTCTATCACCGTGCAGTACAAAGCGCTGTTGGGCACCGAAGGCGTGAATATCGACTTCACAGAAGACGGTATTCGTCGTATTGCTCAGGCCGCATGGCAAGTGAACGAGTCCACCGAAAACATCGGTGCGCGTCGTCTACATACAGTTCTGGAACGCCTGGTCGAAGACATCTCTTACGATGCCAGCGAAATGAACGGCCAGTCCATCCTGATTGATGGCGAATATGTCAGTAAGCATCTGGATGAGTTAGTAGCAGATGAAGACTTGAGCCGTTTTATCCTATAATCCCGCTCAACGTATTTTCTTCATTTGAAATGGAGGGCTTATGCCCTCCATTTTTTTTATATCTGACAGAGAGAATTATGAGCGAATCGCACTCTGTAAGCACCACTCAAGCCTGGCTTGAAAGCTTGCGCCCACGCACGTTACCCCTGGCATTTGCCTCTATCGTCTGTGGTTCGGCGTTGGCTTTCTGGCAAGGCGTGTTCAATCCGGCCATCGCATTGTTGGCGCTGCTGACTGCGGGGTTGCTGCAAATCCTGTCGAACCTGGCGAATGACTACGGCGATGCGGTAAAAGGCAGTGACAAAGAAGACCGTATCGGGCCATTACGCGGGATGCAAAAAGGGGTAATCACCCAGGCGCAAATGAAAAAGGCGCTGATGATCACCGTGGCATTAATCTGTGTTTCCGGCCTGGCGCTGGTTGCGGTTGCCTGCCGCACGCTGGCAGATTTCCTCGGCTTCCTGGCTCTTGGTTTATTAGCCATCATCGCAGCCATTACTTACACCGTCGGTACGCGTCCCTATGGTTACATGGGTTTGGGTGATATTTCGGTATTAGTCTTTTTCGGCTGGCTGAGCGTAGCAGGCACCTGGTATTTGCAGGCGCACTCCCTCGCTCCATTAGTCATTTTACCGGCGACCGCTTGCGGATTGCTGGCAACAGCCGTGCTTAACATCAATAACCTGCGCGATATCGATAGCGACCGGGAAAACGGTAAAAACACGCTGGCGGTGCGTTTAGGGCCAACACTGGCGCGTCGTTATCACGCCTGCCTGCTGATAGGCGCTCTGGCGTGTCTGGCGGTGTTTAACCTCGTCTGGCTGCAAAGCCTTTGGGGCTGGCTGTTCGTGCTGGCGGCTCCCTTATTGATTAAGCAGACGCGTTTTGTGTTGCGTGAGATGGAACCGGTCGCCATGCGCCCGATGCTCGAACGCACGGTAAAAGCGGCGTTGCTGACTAACCTATTGTTTGCGATAGGAGTTGTGCTTAGTACGGTGTCGCTTTAGCTGATTAATATCAATTAACAATTGATGATTTTGCCAACAGTTAGCTTTAAGCGATATACTGAGAATTCGTGCAGCAACAGAATCTTAATCCTATGAAATATGATACTTCCGAGCTTTGCGACATCTATCAGGAAGATGTCAACGTCGTTGAACCGCTGTTTTCCAATTTCGGTGGGCGGTCGTCCTTTGGCGGGCAAATCATCACGGTGAAATGTTTCGAGGACAACGGATTGTTGTATGATCTGCTCGAAAAAAATGGCCGTGGCCGAGTGCTGGTGATTGATGGCGGTGGTTCAGTTCGCCGTGCGTTGATTGACGCAGAACTTGCCCAACTGGCGACTCAAAACGAGTGGGAAGGCATTGTGGTATACGGTGCCGTGCGTCAGGTTGATGACCTGGAAGAACTGGATATTGGTATTCAGGCGATTGCCGCTATTCCTGTTGGTTCCGCAGGTGTTGGCGTTGGCGAAAGTGACGTGCGCGTTAACTTTGGCGGCGTGACATTCTTCTCCGGCGACCATCTGTATGCGGACAATACCGGCATTATCCTTTCCGAAGATCCCCTCGATATCGAATAACAAAACGGGCGCCCTGAGGCGCCCGTTCTTTTTCTTTCGATCAATACCCTAAATAATTCAGGTTGCAGCCAACGCCCCTGCAGCTTGAAGTATGACGGGTATTACACTTCTTCCATCTTGCCTAACAAGGCATGCAGACGGTCTTGCCAAACGTGCTGTTGCTCTTTCAGAGAATTGTTTTCACGGACTAATTCTTCATGATTGCTCTGAGAGTGCTGAACTTGTTGAGACAGGTTGTTGTTTGTCTCTTTCAGTTCTTCGATTTCCATTTGCAGCAGGGTAATGGTATCAATCGCCTGCTGTACTTTTGCTTCCAGTTTCTCAAACACTTCAAATGACATTTCGTACCTCTCCTGAATTGCAAGGCGTTGATGGATGTCTAAATCCCCGTCCCGGATATTCCCCGAAGACACCTTATGAATATATGCGCACCACGCAGCGTGTCTCGATTGTAAGTAGCGTGAGTACCCGTGTCCAGCGAGTTCAAGCGCTCTTTGCGTAACATAACGTTTTTCGGCTTATGCCGAATGACGGAGCCACTCAAAATCACTATTTGTTAATAAGCTGAAGATTAACATGCGCGTTTGCGTTGTCTTATTTGGGTGATAATGCGCACAGAACAACGCGAAATCGCACATTTTTATGACGTGCCACACAAATTTAGGGTTCGATATTTCTCGTTTATGTTCGTTAACGATAAATTAACACCATGCCTACATGGCACCTGCGCGGCAGGGAATGCCCGAACAAACAATAATCATTAATTTTGCCTTCAGGACCCTACTATGAGTCAGACAGCTCCATCAACCTTGAAAGGTCAGTGCATCGCCGAGTTCATGGGTACCGCATTGTTGATTTTCTTTGGTGTCGGATGTGTTGCCGCCTTAAAAGTGGCAGGCGCAAGCTTCGGGCAATGGGAAATTAGTATCATCTGGGGACTGGGGGTGGCGATGGCTATCTACCTGACCGCAGGCGTTTCCGGTGCGCACCTAAACCCGGCAGTTACCATCGCACTTTGCCTGTTCGCCTGCTTCGATAAACGCAAAGTAGTGCCATTTATTGTGTCGCAAGTTGCAGGTGCGTTCTGCGCCGCAGCTTTGGTGTATGGCCTGTATTACAATTTATTCCTCGATTACGAGCAGACGCATCATATGGTGCGCGGTAGCGTAGAGAGCCTGGATTTGGCAGGTATTTTCTCAACCTACCCTAATCCACACATCAATTTGATTCAGGCGTTTGCCGTAGAGATGGTGATTACCGCCATTTTGATGGGCGTTATCCTGGCACTGACTGATGATGGCAACGGGATTCCACGTGGCCCGTTAGCGCCTTTGCTGATTGGCTTGCTGATTGCGGTTATCGGCGCATCAATGGGCCCGTTGACCGGATTTGCGATGAACCCAGCGCGTGACTTTGGTCCGAAATTGTTTGCCTGGTTAGCAGGCTGGGGCGACGTTGCCTTTACCGGTGGCCGCGATATTCCTTACTTCCTGGTGCCTGTATTTGGCCCGATAGTCGGTGCAGCCCTTGGCGCGTTTGGCTACCGTAAGTTGATTGGCCACCATTTACCTTGTGATGTTTGTGTTGTTGAAGAGGATAAAAAATCCGAGGCTTCCACACAGCAAAATGCTTCTTTGTAAGACTGACTTCAGGACAAGATTATGACTCACGAAAAAAAATATATCGTCGCACTTGACCAGGGTACAACCAGCTCCCGCGCCGTCATCCTGGATCACGATGCCAACGTAGTCAGCGTTTCACAGCGCGAATTTCAGCAAATCTACCCAAAAGCAGGATGGGTAGAGCACGACCCAATGGAGATTTGGGCAACACAAAGCTCAACGCTTGTCGAAGTGCTGGCGAAAGCCGACATCAACTCAGACCAAATTGCCGCGATTGGTATCACTAACCAGCGTGAAACCGCGATTGTCTGGGAAAAAGAGACCGGCAAACCGATTTACAACGCTATCGTCTGGCAGTGTCGTCGTACCGCAGAAATCTGCGAGCAACTCAAACGCGACGGCCTGGAAGAGTACATCAAATCTGCGACCGGCCTGGTCGTTGACCCGTATTTCTCCGGCACCAAAGTGAAGTGGATTCTGGACCATGTTGAAGGTTCACGTGAGCGCGCGCGCCGTGGCGAACTGCTGTTTGGTACGGTCGATACATGGCTCATCTGGAAAATGACTCAAGGACGTGTGCACGTTACCGATTACACCAACGCCTCGCGCACCATGCTGTTTAACATTCACGATCTGACCTGGGATGCTCGCATGCTCGAAGCGCTGGATATTCCGCGTGAGATGCTGCCGGAAGTGCGCAAATCCTCAGAAGTCTACGGCCAGACCAACATCGGTGGTAAAGGCGGTACGCGTATTCCAATCGCCGGGATTGCCGGGGACCAGCAAGCGGCGCTGTTTGGCCAGTTGTGCGTGAAAGAAGGGATGGCGAAAAACACCTACGGCACCGGTTGCTTTATGTTGATGAACACCGGTACACAAGCAGTGAAATCCACTCACGGCTTGCTGACGACGATTGCCTGTGGCCCAAGCGGTGAAGTGAATTATGCACTGGAAGGTGCGGTATTCATGGGCGGCGCGTCAATTCAGTGGCTGCGCGATGAGATGAAACTCATCAGCGATGCAACCGACTCCGAGTATTTCGCGACCAAAGTAAAAGACACCAACGGCGTGTATGTCGTTCCAGCCTTTACCGGCCTGGGTGCGCCTTACTGGGACCCGTATGCTCGCGGTGCCATCTTCGGTCTGACTCGCGGCGTGAACGCCAACCATATTATCCGTGCAACGCTTGAATCCATCGCCTACCAGACACGCGACGTGCTGGAAGCGATGCAGGCCGATGCGGACATTCGTTTGCACGCTTTGCGCGTAGACGGCGGTGCAGTGGCGAACAACTTCCTGATGCAGTTCCAGGCAGACATTTTGGGTACGCGTGTAGAGCGCCCTGAAGTGCGCGAAGTCACCGCCCTGGGCGCGGCTTATCTGGCGGGCCTGGCGGTTGGTTTCTGGGACAATCTGGATGAAGTGAGCGAGAAAGCGGTTATCGAAAAAGAGTTCCGTCCGGGTATCGAAACCACCGAACGCAATTACCGTTATGCGGGCTGGAAAAAAGCCGTGAAACGCGCGCTGGCGTGGGAAGATCACGACGAAAGTTAATTGCCCTCACCTTAACCCTCTCTCCTGAGGCTGTCTCTTATACACAAATCACCCTGGCAATTTTGTCAGGGTGAGATCTTTAAGCCTCGCTGATTTTCCGTTCACCCGTGCGTTCAGTTATCTCTTTATTTCCCGAAAACGGTGAACGTATCAAGGAGAGAACGCCCTCTCCTTGATAATCCAGGCGCCCGGCTATTAAATTGCCGCTGCGCGGTAAACCCCAGCTTATCCCCAACATCAGGGTCGTTCGCGACTCGTTCCCGACGATCGCTCTCTTTCGCTGCTCCCGGCAGCTCAACCCTGCCTTATGGGGAACGCTGGGGCAAT
>NZ_QZWH01000066.1 GCF_003601925.1 Buttiauxella izardii | reverse complement strand
CATAACAGTATCTACAAAACCCGAACCGTAGGTCGGATAAGCGTTAGTTTTCGTAGGTCGGATAAGCGCAGCGTCATCCGACAGGATCTCCTCAAATCCCGCCTAAATACGCTTTGCGCACTTCTTCATTCCCCAACAACTCCGCACCGCTGCCGCTCAAACGAATCTGCCCGTTCGCCATCACATAACCACGGTCAGAAAGCTTCAGCGCGTGGTGTGCGTTCTGTTCCACCAGGAAAATCGTCATGCCGTTACGCGCCAGTTCGCGCAGCGTCTGGAAGATTTGCTTCACCACAATGGGCGCGAGTCCGAGACTCGGTTCATCCAATAGCAACAATTTCGGGCGGCTCATCAGCGCACGCGCAATCGCCAGCATTTGCTGTTCACCGCCAGACATGGTCATCGCCCGCTGTTTGCGGCGCTCTTTCAGGCGCGGAAACAGGTCAAACATGGTTTGCAAATCCTGCGTCGCAAATTGGTCGCCGATGGGAATAGTGCCCATCAGCAGGTTTTCTTCCACCGTCATATCCGGGAAAATGCGCCGCCCTTCCGGGGCCTGGGCAATGCCACCAGACGCCACAAAGTGCGTCGATTTATGGCTGATATCAGTGCCGCGAAACAGTATCTGGCCGCCCCGAATGCGCGGCTGGCCGAAGATCGACATTAGCAGCGTCGATTTCCCGGCACCGTTCGCGCCAATCAAGGCCACGGTTTCCCCTTCATTCACCTGCAACGAAACCTGTTTTAGCGCCTGAATCGCGCCGTAATACACATCGACATTGCGAAACTCGAGCATCGCCTCACTCATACACTGACCTCATCTTCGTCGGTGCCCAGATAGGCGGCTATCACTTTTTCATCGTGTTGGATTTGTTCAGGTTTTCCCTGGGCAATTACATCGCCGTGGTCGAGCACGATAATGTGATCGGAAATCTCCATCACCATGCCCATATCGTGTTCAATCAGTAACACCGTGATGCTGTGATGGTCGCGCAGGAAGCGAATAATTTTACTCAGCGTGCGCGTTTCTACCGGGTTCAGCCCCGCCGCCGGTTCATCCAGGCAGATCATTTCCGGCGCGGTACACATCGCGCGGGCGATTTCTAATCTGCGCTGTTGCCCGTAAGACATCTCCCCCGCCAGGCGGTTGGCGCAGTCCACCAGTTCCACCACTTCGAGCCAGTAAAATGCCCTGTCCAGCGCACGGCTTTCCGCTCGCCGATACGCAGGCGTGTTCAGCACGCCCGCCAGTAAATTACGATTCACCTGCATGTGCTGCGCCACCAGCAGGTTTTCCACCACCGACATTTCACGGAACAATCGGATATTTTGAAACGTACGCGCCAGCCCGGCGCGATTCACCAGATGCGTGCCGCCGAACATTTTGTAGTACAGGCGCGAACCAAGCCGCGCCGGGTTTATCCAGTCGCCAGGCTGGAATTTTTGCCCGAGCACCTGAATCACGTTGGTGGTTTTGTCTCGCGTGTTAAACAAAATATTGCCGCCAGAGGCTTTGTAAAAACCGGTCAGGCAGTTAAATACCGTGGTTTTCCCCGCTCCGTTGGGGCCAATCAACGCGGTAATCGAGCCACGCTGCACCTCAAGATTGACATCGTTTAGCGCTTTAATGCCGCCGAAGTGCATCATCAAATGTTCAACGCTTAGAATCATTTCGCTCATGGCGCGACTCCTTTGCGCACCACATAGCCGCTGCGGTTGATGCGAATCAGGCCGCGTGGCCGCCAGATCATCATCACCACCATCAACATGCCGAACAGCAACACGCGATATTCTGCAAAGCTGCGCAGCAGTTCCGGCGTCACCGTCAGCACAAACGCCGCCAGCACCACGCCAATCGTTGAACCCATCCCGCCTAACACCACGATGGCGAGGATCAACGCAGATTCAAAGAAGGTGAATGAAGTCGGGTTGACAAAGCCCTGATACGTGGCGAAAAACACCCCGGCGATCCCTGCCGTGGATGCGCCCAGCGTAAAGGCAGAAAGCTTAACCAGCACATGATTCAGCCCCATGGAACGACAGGCAATTTCATCTTCGCGTAACGCTTCCCAGGCGCGGCCAATCGGCATCCGCGTCAGGCGGTGTTTGATGTACAGCACCAGTAAAACCACCAGCACCAGAATGGCGTAGATAAAAATGAACTTCAGATTCGGGTCATAGGTGAGATTGAAAAACTCATGGAACGGCACGCCGCCCTCTTCTTTGGCGCGTCTCCCAAATTCAAGGCCAAACAGCGTGGGAGGCGGTGCGGAAATGCCGTTCGGGCCACCGGTAAAAGTCAGCCAGTTATTGAGCACCAGGCGGATGATCTCCCCGAAGCCGAGGGTGACAATCGCCAGGTAATCACCGTGCATTCGTAGCACCGGGAAGCCGAGCAACGCCCCTGCGGCGGCGGCCATTAATGCCGAAAGCGGCAGCATCGACCAGAATCCCAGCCCGAGATATTGATACCCCAACGCCAGGCCATACGCGCCAATCGCATAAAAGGCGACGTACCCCAAATCCAACAAACCGGCGAGGCCGACGACAATGTTTAAACCCAAACCTAGCAACACATAAATCAGCCCGAGGATCGCAACCGTCAGCACGTATTTGGTGGCGACAAACGGGAAGCAAACCGCCAGCGCGATCACCAGCGGGATTATCCAGCGCAGGCGGCTTTTGTAATTCGGTGGGCGCACATACACGCCCGAATTATCCGTTTCAAAACGGCTTAAAAACCGCGTTCCGGTATTGGTCGTCAAAAAGGCGCTCAGTAAAAGACGCCCGAGCATCACTACCGCGATAATCACGATTAAGCGCTGCCCTTCGAAATTAAAGCTGTAGCCGTCGAGCACCACGCCGACTATTGGCCCGAAAACGATCAACGCCACCAGTCCTGCGAAAATCGCATCCAGTAAGCAGCGTTTGAGGGAAAAACCTTCATGCAAAGCCGTTTCTGCTGTCATTTTTTGTTCCCTCACACTTTGGCAACCATTGGCCGGCCAAGCAGCCCCTGCGGACGGAAAATGAGGATCACCACCAGTAATCCAAACGAGAACACATCTTTGTAATCAGAGTTCACCATGCCGGAGAATTGCGCCTCGGCGATGCCTAAAATCAGGCCGCCCAGCATCGCTCCGGGTAGTGACCCAATCCCGCCCAACACCGCGGCGGTAAAGGCTTTTATGCCGATGATAAAACCGGCGTAGAAATCAAACGTGCCGTAGTTCATGGTGATCAGCACGCCCGCCAGCCCGGCCATCGACGCACCAATCACAAACACGATGGAGATAATGCGGTCGGCGTTAATCCCAAGAATCGAGGCCATTTTGCGATCCTGCTGCACCGCACGGCACATGCGCCCCAGTTTGGTGTTGCCGATTATCCAGGTGAGCAGCAACATCCCCGCAAACGAGGCAATCAAAATGAACACTTTGGTATAGGTGATTTGCACGAAGCCTTCGCCAATATGAAAACGAAGCACGCCGTCGAGCATGGTTGGAATGCCCTGCTGGCGCGGCCCCTGGCTGATTTGTGCGTAGTTTTGCAGGATAAGCGACATGCCGATGGCGGAAATCAGCGGCGCTAAACGGGTGGAGTTGCGCAGCGGTTTATAGGCGATGCGCTCAATCGTCCAGCCATAGACGCCCGTTACCACAATGGTGAACACCAGCGTGCCGAGAATTAATAAAGGGAATGAGTGCAAACCGAAGAACGACAGCAACGCCAGCCCGATGGCGCAGAGATAAGCGGAGATCATATACACTTCGCCGTGGGCGAAGTTAATCATGCCAATAATGCCGTAAACCATGGTGTAGCCGATGGCGATCAGGCCATAAACGGAACCCAGGGTTACGCCGTTAACCAACTGTTGCAGGAAGAATGCGTCCATAGTCAGGCAGTCTCTTTTATGGCGGCTGACGAGCTTCTTTTGTAGGTCGGATAAGCGCAGCGTCATCCGACCCACAAACCCCGAGATTATTGGACTTCTTTGTACTTACCTTGCGCATCCCACTGATAAACCACGTAATCCGATACTTTCAGGTCGCCCTTGTCATCCCAGGCTTTTTTGCCCATCACGGTATCTACCGGATTGGCTTTCAGCCAGGCGCTGGCTTTGGCGGAGTCGGTGCCACCCGTGGCTTTGAAGGCCGCAGCAATCGCCTGAACGGACGCGTAGGAATAGAGGGTGTAGCCTTCTGGCTCAAATTTGCTGGCGCGGAATTTGTCGATAACCGCTTTGCCGTCCGGAATCAGACGCGGATCTTTGCCGAAGGTCATATAGATGCCGTTGGTGTATTGCGGGCCGCCCGCCGCCGTCACCATTTCTTCGTTCACAATACAGTCGCCGGAGAAGAACTTAGCCTGCACGCCTTGCTCACGCATCTGGCGCACCAGCGGGCCAGCTTCCGGGTGGCAACCGCCGAAGAACACCACATCCGGCTTTTGCGCACTGATTTTAGTGACCAATGCGTTAAAGTCTTTTTCACCGCGCGACAACCCTTCATACATCACATCGTTCACGCCACGTTTCGCCAGCGCCGCTTTGGTGGCATCCGCCAGCCCCTGCCCGTAGGTGTCTTTGTCGTGAATAATCACCACGCGCTTGGCTTTGAGCTTGTCGATAATGAAATCGCTGGCGACCTGCCCTTGCTGGTCATCACGCCCGCACATGCGGAACATATCGCTCATTTTACGTTCGGTAATCAGTGGGTTAGTCGACCCTGGAGTGATAGCCAAAATCCCCGCATCGTTGTACACCTCGGAGGCTGGCATAGTGGAAGATGAGCAGAAATGGCCGACCACGGCTTTGACTTTATCCTGATCCACCAGACGGTTAGCGACGGACACCGCCTGTTTCGGTTCACAAGCATCATCGCCCTGAACCAGTTTGATTTTTTCGCCGTTGATCCCGCCTGCGGCGTTGATATCTTCAGCGGCTTGCGTCGCCCCATGCCAGTATTGGTCGCCATAAGTGGCATTCGGCCCGGTGAATGGCCCGGCAACACCAATGACAATATCGGCCTGGGCGGAGAACGCCGTCACCAGACAACCTGCCAACACAAGAGAAAGAGGACTTCTGATAAATTTCAGCGACATTTGTATGTTCCTTAGCAAAAAAGCAAAGAGGTTTATGCACAACGGTTTAAGACCATTCACAAGCAAAAACACGAACGACTACAAATCGGACTATCCAGACAAAATCCTGTGGCTTACGGCGGGGTTTCCATACGGTCTTTCACGGCCTTGAACATTAAGCAAAATGGTTGCCAACATTGTTAACCGAATGTCAATGTTTCGACCTTTGTCAGTATAGAGGGCGGTAGAAAGCCTCTCGGGACAACGCGTTGAAATTACAGCGGGGATCACATCTGCTTAACAATAAAGCAAAAAAGTTGAGAATTTTGCCACATTGCACCATTAAAGAACTTACTTAATTAAGGGTTAAGTGTCACTTCAGGCCAACCAGGATAATTCGCCTTAATACTCAACAAGTTGACTATAAAAAGAGCAAACAAAAATCTTTTTCGCGAACCCTTTGACACGCCCCCTGCTTATCGTTAATATGCGCCCCGTTACACAATTCCTCTGTAGTTCAGTCGGTAGAACGGCGGACTGTTAATCCGTATGTCACTGGTTCGAGTCCAGTCAGAGGAGCCAAATTCGAAAGCCTGCTTAGGAAACTAAGCAGGCTTTTTTGCGTTTGCGGGCGAGAAACGGTCGTCACGACGAAGTGAATTCCACATGCGAGAAGCCTGATGTCGACGATCATTGATAACTTTATTGCCCCGCCGTGCTACGACGAGATTGAGATTCTCTATCAGGACGAGCACCTGGTGTTGATCAATAAACCCAGCGGGCTGCTGAGTCTCTCCGGGAAAAACCCGCAAAACCTTGATTCGGTGCATCATCGGCTGGTGAAGATATTCCCCGGCTGCACTCTGATCCACCGTCTGGATTTCGGTACTTCCGGGCTGATGGTGATTGCCCGCAATAAAACGATCAACGCCGCACTCTGCCAACAATTCAGCCAGCGCACCGTGACCAAAGTCTACAGCGCCCTGCTCTGCGGGCATCTTGAAAACGACGAAGGCGTAATAGACGCCGCGATTGCCAAAGACCCGGCGCTGTTCCCGCTGATGTCGATTTGCGAAATCCACGGCAAGCCTGCCCGCTCCCGCTATCGCGTGGTTGAGCGTTTTTATAAGGGGCTGGACGACGGTACGCGACTACCATTGACGCGGGTTGAACTCACCCCGGAAACCGGGCGCACGCATCAACTCCGCATTCACTGCCAACATTTGGGCCATCCTATTTTGGGCTGCGATCTATACGGTGGCCTGCTGCTGCCGGGTACCGAAAAAACGCCACGGCTGATGCTGCATGCCAGCGAGCTGGATTTTGTTCATCCGGTGAGTGGTGAGTGGGTTAAAGCACGCAATGCGAGCCCGTTTTGACCGTCCATCAACACTCATCACCTTTTCATGCTGAATGTGGTAATGGCTACGCCGTGGCTAATCGCATCAGAAACAGCGCCAGACAGGCAAACCAACAAGCCACATAACAATTTAAGCATGAGAAAACCTCGGGAATGCGATAAAAGCAGAAAAATGAAAGCGAGGATACTCTCAGGAAAATGGCTGGGTATTGCCTAGAATCAACCGGGTTAGTTGGATAGAAAGGTTCTGTAGCGAGAAGGGGATTGAACCGCCCCATTTTAGAAAGCTCACGGCTCAATCCATTATAGCCAGCCTCGAGTCAGAGACATTTCTCGCAGTAATACGGTAGGATCTGTCTACCTCAGCACCTGACTGAATGATAAACGCCGTCAGATCGAAGCGTGTAAGTTCATGTCGCATACGTAACTCCATCATATCGCGCCAGTTCAGCACCCCGGATGCGTTCAGTTCGTTTTCTATCAGTGCCCATTTAGCCGCAGGGATGACGTGTTCTTCCAGTTGTCGTAACGTATGTCGATCACTGACAACCAGCCATCCCCACCCTCGCGCGTGCGCCCATGCCCGACCCGCATTGGCTTTTACGCGGTTGATGCTTAAGGCCATGCTGTCTGTCGGCTTAACTTCAACAAGCAGGCACCGACCATCGATGGTCGAAACGAGCAGATCTGGATAGTAATGTCGAAGCCTGCCTTTAAAACTGTACGGGATAGCAACGGGTTGTTCCTGATAAAAGGAAACCAGGTCACTGCGCTCCAACAGCGTCATGATGTCTAGCTCAAGACCAGACTCATATTGGACAGTGCGTTCGAGCTTCTGTGAGTAAAAATGACCGGCGATATCCGAATCATTGACTACTCGCTGCGAAGAGAGTTGCGCTGCCGGTGGTGGCGGAGCGATGATTGAGGGCCAGTATGTATTGTTTAACCAACCGCTAAGCACAGACTCAACTCTATCTTTCGCGGCTCTCCCCCGGTTCAACTCGCGCAAATTTGCCTTTTGTTGATGTGAAATAGCGGAGAAAAATCCCACAATTTCCACTCTCTTAACCTTCAGAATACCGGTAGTGCAGAGAATGAAATTCGCGGCCAGTTTAGGCGACGTCATAAAATCACGGTGAGCGATACGATGCGCCCATATCGCTATTTCATACGGGGAATCGCTAACTGCTTTAATGAGCTTTTTAAGGGCGGCGCCGGGGGTTCCCTCATCGCGAGAGTTAGCCGCTAGCCGCCTGAAGGCACGTTCCTGAATTTGTCTGACTCTCTCACGGGAAATGCCCCATTTGAAGGCGATCTCAGCGAGTGTATGGGGATGCTCATCTGTGCCAAGACGCATCAGAAGAACATCACGATCGCGCTCCTTAGATAAACTCTCCACAGCAGCACTGACCAGCATAATGACATCGGATTCGCTGGCTACATAATCCAAAAATTCCGTGTTGGAGACGAAATCTGTTATTTTCTTTTCGACTGGCGTTTTACCGTTCGCCCCCGGCAACGTTGCACATGACAAAACAGCTTGCTCGCCAACCCTCTGTGGTATCCCTGATTTCTGTTTTTTTTCCGGGTCTATTTCAGTTGCAGCAGATGCATACAGGGCATTGATAAGACATGCTCGCTCTTGATTTCGTGTTTCGTCGAAATAGCGCGCCAGATCACTCACTGAACCAACATTGTTGCTCTGGCAAAATTTAGAGGGGAGCAAACGCATAATCGCGCCGTATATGCCTCCAGAAGTACGCTGATGACGTTCGAGGAGCTCACTTAACGTGAAGCCCTGCTGTATTTCCAGGATCAATTGCTGAAACTCTTCTTTACTCCACGGAGCTCCGTGTCGCGCAGGAAAGTTTTTGGTAGAGATATCAGACATGGCTTTAGCGTTACACTCCCTATTTTTCGTTACGCACTGCCCCACTTTGAGCGCATAACGTCCATTTACGGTAATGATGGTAGCAACTTCAGTTTGTGGAAGAAAACAGCCGCACGGACATTAATCACCAAACGTGATCTCCGTAATATTATTCTGATAGCTAGTGGATTAATGGCACCCCATCCTTTACCTGGCGGTGAGTCACAGAAGCCCAATTTAGCGAGATATAGTCATTCGCACCCTGAGAATTACACTTTTAATTGTATTTAATAAAATCGTAGTATTTCACTGGATTAACCAGCGAGCATTAAAACCCTCAAATCTATAAGACCCATCTCATTAAAAGTAACTTTCATAGATAATTGATTTAAGTCAATTGATAATAAAAAGTGAGATTTATTACCGTTGAGATCATGTTATATCCCTACCTACAGAGTAGGTGAAATCATTGCTTTTATTACAGGTCCATGGAAATGAGAAATTTATTGAAACTGTCTACTATTGTTCTAATCCCTACTCTTTTTGCGGCTGGGTGTGTCAATAAAGAATCCACCGAGCGTTCGCATCACAACAGCGTGACAAACCAATATGAAGATGCACAATTAAAGGATGAAACAGCGCGTTTTCTGGCCGTCTGCGAGGAAAGTGGTCGACAGAAAAAGATTGCCGGATGGAGTGAAAGCCGGTTAAAAGAAGAACAACAGAAGGACTTACACCGAGCTACCGCCGCTGCCAGCGGGGATAAGGTATCGGCGGAGATTAGCATGGCTGAACGCGCCCGCAGTTGTAACCAGGCAGAACTTGCAGCCTTTAAGGCTTCTTAGCTCGGGGCCGCCAGTTAACGATCTTAGGGCAGATTTGGCGAGAAGCGGATATTCTACGAGATTCTAGTGTCAGGAAAAAACCGTATATTGCACAATCTGCCTTTATTATCTGATATATAAATTATTTTAAATCCCCTTCCCTCCTGTATAATCATGCGCTATTCTCAAAAATGCTTTCGCTACCAAAATGGTTAGCATCCTATATGTTTCCTCAATTCATTAAATTTAGACTAATATCTGATATATAATCAAAGGTTAAAATGAAAAATACAAACCCGGAATATACACCAGTTGACTTATCTCGTTGGGCAAGGAAGGAACATTTTGAGGTATTTCAGTCATTTGCTCAAAGTACAATTAACCAAACAGTGCTGGTCGATATTACCGCACTGCTAAAACATATAAAGGAAGTTGGCTGGAAATTTTATCCTACTATTATTTTCCTGATTTCTAAAATCGTAAACCGTCATGCGGAGTTCCGTATGGCCATGAAGAATAATGAGCTTGTGATATGGAATGACATTCATCCAAGCTACACCATTTTCCATAATGAAACGGAGACCTTTTCATCATTATGGAGTCACTACGATGGCAATATTCATCACTTCCAGGACGTTTATTCAGAAGATATAGCACGCTATGGTAATAACCTTGCTTATTGGCCGAAGGAAGAGTCTCGGGAAAATATATTTTTTGTATCAGCTATTCCTTGGGTCAGTTTTACCAGTTTTAATATCAACGTTGCTAACATGCAGAACTTTTTTGCTCCGATGTTCACTATTGGAAAGTATTACACGCAAGATGGAAAAGTATTATTGCCTGTCGCCGTTCAGGTTCATCATTCCGTATGCGATGGTTTCCATGTGGCAAGGATGATCAATGAGTTACAAGAGTTGATTAATGATATCGGGCATCTTTCAGAGGAATTCAATGCTTGATGCGCCAGAGGTCTTAAAGACCTCCTTTTATATAGAGTAGGCAGCAAACTGAGAACCAGGGCTGGCAACAGGCGTTTGCTACCCCTGTAGTTTTCCATTTAACCGTATCTGATTTTCCCATCAATAAAAGGCTGAGGTTTACCAAACAGATAACCTTGTATGAAATCACAGCCCAGAACCTGAAGGCTTTCCAGTTGCTCTTGTGTTTCAACACCTTCCGCAACGGATTTCATATTGAGTGATTTCGCCATGCCGGTGATAAGCCTGATGATATTAAGGGCGTCTTCCTGTGTGGATATCGAATTCACAAAGGACTTGTCTATTTTAATTTTATCGAAGGCAAGCTTACTCAGGCGCGAAAGAGAAGAATAACCGGTGCCAAAATCATCGATGGAGATTTTCACCCCCAGAGACCGCAACCTGTAAAGCGTATTCATCGGCGTACTGCTCTCAGTAAAGAGAGAGGATTCAGTCACTTCCAGTTCTAGACGCTCAGCAGGAAGTCCCGTTTCGTTCAGAATAGACAACACAACGCCGGCAAAGGCTTTACTGCTTAACTGGACAGGAGAAACATTGACTGAAATTTTAGTCGGAATAACCCAGGAAGCGGCTTCCCGGCAGGCCATTTCAAGCACCAATTTCCCCATCTCATTAATCATTCCTGTTTTTTCAGCCACAGGAATAAAGCTGTCCGGCGACAACAGACCCTTCTGAGGATGTATCCAACGAATCAGGGCTTCATAGCTATAAATTTCCCGGCTGAAAGAATCGACAATAGGCTGATAATAAACCACGAATTCTTTATTCACTAACGCCAGAGCCATATCATGTTCGAGGGTTCGGCTTTCTTGCAGCTTATCTAACATCCATTGCCGGAAGACTTTAATCTTACCCGCGCCTTCCTTTTTGGCTTCATAAAGGGCCAGATCGGCAAATTTATACAGATAGTCGGAGCGGCGTTCAGTGTCTGAGATAACAATGCCGACACTGGTGGTAATATTGATAATCGTATTATAAATAGTGTAGGGCTGGTTAATCGCATGGCATATATTTTGAGCTCGTGAAACGGCACTGCTCTCCGTCAGTCCACTCGAGAGAAACGCAAATTCATCCCCGCCTAAACGATAAAGCGTATCGGAAGTCAGGCCCATCGAAATAAGACGGTGTGATATCTGGCGTAATAACATATCACCGACATCATGACCGTATGTATCATTGACCTCCTTGAATCGATCTAAATCAAACAACATCACATTCACAGAATTATTGCTTTTTACTGCGTCCTCAATGGTTTCATTTAAATTCTCCCAGAAAAAATGCCGGTTATTCATTTCTGTCAGAGAGTCATGGTAGACGTCATATTCCAACTTCGCATTCTGGACTTGTAGTTTTTCTTTAGATTCCTGCAGTGCTTCAGCAAGACTCTTTACCTGAAGATGCGCCTTCAGGATATTTCTGTTTTGATAAAATATCAGCACACCCAATATCGCACTCATTATTATCAGCAATACAGACGTCGCTGAGTAAATATAGTACAAGGTTTTAATTTTGAGGTTGGCGTTATTAATCGAGTTGATATCTTTGTCTAAAGCGCCAGACGACAGACGACTCAGTTGCGCATCAAGCGTCTGCATTTTTTTCAGGTATGCCTGGAGTTCTGAGCGGTTCATTTTCTCAAGATGAATATCCAGATACTCAAGTGTCTTTTCAAGCTGTAGAGCCAGCGTATGTTGGGCTTTATTACTTTCTATGTAATCCCTCAGATCGCCTTCTTTCATTAAATCACTCTGGCTGAGCATAATGTCGAGACGCATACGCACATCATCCAGCGTCATCGTCTCATCAATAGTGTAAAGACCAAGCAACGATTCGAACCGATAATATTCTGACACCATCTGGGCAGCAGACCATGAAGCGGCGTAGTGAGTCAGTTTCTGCAACTCTTGTTGCCTTTCATGCACAAGGAAAGAGATATACGCGGTCGATATAAAAAGGAAAAAAATGATGCCAGCCAGAATTCTGTTCATGTTCGTGTTCTGACCCCTTACTCAATATTCATTCTGCTGACCTGCCAGGCTGACCTTGAATAATAAATCTGATTATTCAACTCAGGAATGCTGTCATAGGGGTAAACAACAAACAACGGGCCTTTATCACGGATACGCATATATTCTCCGTTGATTTTTAAAGCAAGGATAACGTTGTATTTCTTAAAATCACTGAGGGGGATTTCGGTGGTGTAGTCATTGAGCGCAGTGACTTTAACAACAGAACCTTTTGCCCCGACATAATCCATGAGTTTTTGCAGTGGAATACCCGTAAAGGTAGTGCGGCCATCATACCAGGGAGAAGTGGTCTTGAAGCTGACCATACCCAGTTTCTCAAGGCTGGCGATATCAAAAACCGCTTTTCCAGCTTCATTGGTGTTTTCGATATTACCGGACAGCGTTAAAAGGATTTTACCGGCAGGTCTGGCAAATTCACCCGCCCAGACCTGTGTGGTGAGCGCAAAGCTTAAAAGCATGACAATTAATCGCATTCTGACCTCGTATATCAACCGGATGTTAAAGAATTATAATTTAGTTATTGTGCTATTTATATATGCTCCTGGACTATTGTTAATGCAATCATTTCACCACTATTTTAATTCATTAAAATCAATTAGTTAAAAAACACTTTCTTTTTATATTGATTATATAATTTCGATGCCGTTATTTGATATACATAAAACAGCGCTTCGCTTGTGTAAAAAACAACCAATTATTTACACATTGCAAATATACACACAGCAATGTAAAGGTTTATTTGTTTATGAGCTTGGGGGGATTTAATGCCCCATCCGCTTTTGCATGGAGTTGACGGATGTGGTGCTGAGGGGCAGCTAAGAGCGATAAGCGGACTCAGCCCGGAACAGCTTGAAAACCAGAGCTTCGCTTCGGGTCCATTATTCGCGGGTATGTTCATACAGCCCTCAGACACATATCTGATCGATGTTACGATGGTTGAAGTGGCCTACTAAATTAGGCCACCTGAAAAGAACTGCTATTGTGCCGTTCATCACCGAAATGCAACTGGCCAAGGAAGTGGAGGTATAACCCGGCGTAAGGCTGATCAACTCTAATCGGACTTAAACACCGTACAGGCGGGCACAAGCTGCCTGATAGGCATCCCAGCCAGGCAGTTGCTCAAGCGCAGCTCGGATTTTTTTTCGCCGCGTGATCATGTGCTTTTGAGGCGAGAGCATGGGTTGCATGTCAGGTTGCGTGCGTCGGGTGGCCCATTCGGACAGCAACGCCTTTGCTGCATCAACGAGCGCTCGGTGGTCTAGGTTCGCTGCATCAAATGCCGGAGTTCGGTCGAATGCCAACTTATGGATATGGCGTTCGCCAAACGCTCCGCGTGGCTGATGCGCCTTTATGACCTTGATGACAGCCTGGCTGTTTATTAACGCGGTGATGTAGATTGCCTCGTCCTCGGTCGTAACGCGTCCCCAATAAAGAGTCTGGTCGATGACAGTCTTGTCGCAAGGGATCTGGTCGCCGCGCACATATGCGGCGCACGGCAGCTTGCCCCCTGCCGAGGCAAATACCAGCCAGTCTTGACCGGTCCAGCCCTGGGCAGATAGCTTCTTGCGGTCAGTGTCCACCGTCTTGAAGAATTCATCGACACTTTCGTCAATGGCAGTTAAAGC
This sequence comes from Buttiauxella izardii, assembly GCF_003601925.1. GTDB lineage: Bacteria > Pseudomonadota > Gammaproteobacteria > Enterobacterales > Enterobacteriaceae > Buttiauxella > Buttiauxella izardii. Next base: position 7,753 of record NZ_QZWH01000066.1, on the reverse strand, counting down.
AGCCTTTATCGCGCCACCCGTCGCTCCGCCAAGCGCAGCGATCCCCGGTCCAGTACGAGGCCTCCAGCCGTTCGTCCCGTACTGAAACGGTAGAAGCCCTTTGGCACCGGCGGCGAGCTCATACGGTGCCAAATGCTTTGAAATCAGCACGTCGAACATCACCTGGTCGCTAACTCCGGTTGCAGTCAGCACGAAATCTTTAAGCCTATGGCCATCCGATCTCAGGAAGTAGTATGCTGAGCCGGCATTGATTGGCCCCAAGTTCCAACCCGCGCTGCTTTTTGTCGCTGCGTGAAAAACGATACCACGGGGCATCACGTCGGCACCTTGCCGAAATAGCGGCCCGATGGATTTCTTAGTCGCGACTTTCACGGCCGGCGCAACAGGTGGCGTAGTCGTCCATGCAGTGCGTCCATTGGACTTGACGATGTGGTACGTTGTAGCTGTCTCTGATGTTATGCTCACGTCCCGTCCTGCGAAAGCCGTAGTGACGCATGGATGCGACCTGAAACCGAAAAGTACAATCGCTTCGTTCTTGAAGGTCTGGCTAGCAATCTTCCATATCTCGGCAGGAGCGAATTGCACAGGCTTGTTCGCAGTGAGGTAGCCGGCCGACCGGAATGGCTCATGGTGCGACCCGTTTAGCACCGTGTCCGGCAGGATGCATCCAATCACCGCGCCGGGAGTCAAATAGCGTTCGACGGCATGCAAGAGGAAGATAGTGGCGATTTCAACATGAAGATGCGAAGAGCCGCGAGCTTTGATGCCGTGGAGCTCAGCCTTGGCTTTCAGCGCCTTTTGATATGGGTTGCTCGCGATTTTGCTGAGAGCCAGCCACGGCGGGTTCGTCACTATTCCGTTGAAGCGTCCCGCGACGAGAGCCGGTCGGAAGCTGTTTCGCAGCACGAATGCCCAGATGCCATTGCGACCAGCACGCTGGAGTTTCTCCAACGCTTTGAGCAGCTTCTTACAGAACTCGATTGATGCGGCCCTTAAGTCCACGCCCAGCGTAACACCGGTGTCCATCAATACCGCGTCCACCATCGTCTCGATGTCTTGATCCGTGAGTGTCGTGCTGGCTGCCGCTGCGCTGCTCATTGCCATGTCATATCCACGCGAAAGCAGGGCGTCAAACAAAGTTTGGTTCGATGCTGTAATCAAAAACTGGGGGAGCTGGACCTCTTCCGTGTCGAGTTTGAGCTTTCGCTGCTCTTCTCCAGTCGTGCTGAACACCTTCGTCACAGGCGTGTTCGCAAAGAGCGAGTCGGCGTGGTAGACAGGAATCTGCGCCTCATGCCCGGCGGCGAGCCAATCCTTACTGGCCAGCACCCAGCCAACCTTGGCAAGCATCACAGCCAATGGGTCGATGTCGAATGCGGTGATCGCGGTCGCGAGTTCGCTGAGCGCAGTAGGGTCACCTGGAACTCTGCCAGCCGCGAGCAGGCGTTGCTGGGCACGCTTCACCGTCTCCACAACCATCGCTCCCGATCCGCAGCACATATCGACGAAGCGCGGCTGCTGCCCTTTGGGGAGCGCCGACATGGCATGCTCGACGAGCTTGCCGGCGAGCCAAGAAGGCGTCCACTCCTGTCCCAGCAGAAGTCGTTGCGAGCGTGCCGCCAACTGCGCCATGAGGGTACCGAAAAGGTCTTCGGCAGGAGATGATTTGAAGTCGTAGGCGCGAAGGTCGTTTTGAATGTCGCGCGCGACGGCGACCAAGTCGCTGACATAGGGACTGGCGTTTAGCCAACCGAAGTAGTCGTATTCTACAAGGTTGGGCAACCCACGAGCTTTGAAGAAAGACCCGTCCAGAATCGCTTGCAACTCTGCATCATCGCTGATCAAGGCCCTTCCGTTCAGAACGTTGGCGCAAATAAGCTTAGCAAGGGTGAGTATGTAGAGTTCCCCGACATATGAAGCCTTGTCGAACTTGCCAGCAGCAGCGTCTCCACCCAGGTAGGAGACGAAGTCTGTCCAAAGCTTTGTGATCAAGCTGGCATAGGTGGAATCATGGGCGAACGCACGGTCCACAAGGGCATCAATCGGCTGAACATGGGCTTGGCAAAAAGGACTGCTGAAGCCCAAGTCCTTCGCAAGGGTCAGTGCGGCCAACAATCGGCCACCTTCGCGGCCAAGATGGCGGACCAGAAAATCCCCGAGCTTCTTAGCCTCAACATCGCCAGCCGCAGAAAGGTCGTATGACTCTATCTCGGCGAGCTCGATGTGCTCCGGGCCGAAGCTCGTCGCGCCCGGAACGGCAGAAAGATCTTTGATGTCCAGGATGCCAAAAGCGTGCCACCGGACAGTATCGGAGAGCACGCCAACTAGCAGTTCGCGAGGTGTCCCTGCATTGAGCTGGCCCGCGCAGTACTGCTTCACCTGGTGAAGACCGTGCGCGAATGTGCCTAGCGTGCACAAGTCTCTTTCGTATTCGATTACTGTGGCGCCCACGAGCACATCGACGAAGCCATGCTTCTTGGCCCCCAGTTCATGGAATTTTGCCAACGACTCTGTCCCGGTAACGTGAGCCTTGATCCACCAAGGTTGGTCGGGGAACATCAACGGCAACTTGGCTGAGAGAGCGTGCCGGAGCACATCCTCCGCCTTACCTTCACAGATCAGGTCGCGGGCTTCCTTCAGGAAAGCCTTTCCCTGCGCTTCAACATATTTCACCACAATCGCGTGCTCCCTTTTTTGTGTTGTGTTTTGAACGTCTTTCCTGTCCCGCGCGCGCAATTCTCTGCAATTCCTTAATTCCTTCGCGATCGCACCCGACAGCTTCGCCCACCACGGCGTTGATATTGTTAAGCACCGTTTCCACTTCTGCGTATTCTTCCATGACAGCGAGCTCGTCGCCATATCGTGAAAGCTTGCAAAGCTGCTCTTCATCGAACGCTGGAACCGGGAAGCGCCGCAGATGCGTGGCTTCCACTTTCAGAGCGCCGCCACCCATGACAGCTCCCGAGGTTTCGATGACAGCCTGCGCCCACGCGCTGTTCATAAAAGCGAGCAGAGCTGCTGCGCTCCACTTGCTGAGCGGCAAAGTCCACATCGTCGAAAAATTTGCGTCGATGAGGCATTGCCGGGCCTTGTTCAGGTAGGCTCTCGGAGTGGATGAATTCACTCGCGCCAAGAGAATGTCCGGCAAATGTCTCGCCACAAAGTCGGGCAACATATACCAATGACGCGGTGGCATGCCGCGAGCCGCAGGCCTGATATTCGGAGAAACGGCGGTGAGATTCCAGACCTTCTGAGGCTTGGTGTCAGTGCCGAAGTTGGCCCGGCCTGCAGCCCGAACGACCGCCGCAATTGACTCGGGCATGCATTCATAGACCGAGGAGAACATGTCTGCTTCGCCTAAATCCTCAGGTAGCGCATGCTGTCTGAGATCTAATGCCCAGCCAGTGGCGAACTCAGGTGAGACGGCGAAGCCTGCCGGAAGCTCAGACTGCCGGCGAATGACGGGACGAGCCACGCTGTCTGGCACCCATGCGGTCAATCCCGCCAGCGGGCCTGAAAAGGACAGCACGATGCGTCCTGACGAGCGGGCGCCATCGGCGTAGAAGAAGCTATTGGCTCCCGTACGTAGACCTTGACCAACAGCCACGCCCTGGGACTCGAACGTGGCGAAGGAGGGGGCTATGCCCTGGCGCGCAAGCCAGTCATCGATCTCGTAAGAGATGTGGATGCTTTGCGACATCTGGCTGCCTGTTTCGCCGATTACTGCAAACCATTTTTGTCTCGAAGCGGCTGCAACCATGTTTCTGTATGCGAGCTTCAACGACACGGGACGCGCGCGGACGAGCCCGCTGAGATGCCTTGCGCCATCTCGTCGCCACGATTGCGCTTGTTTTGCGAAATCTCGTTCTGGCCTCGATCCTCCGGCAAGTGCGATTCGCCCTATGGGGCTTTCCGTACTGGCCGCAGCTGATGAGATCAAGATGTGGCAGTAGGTAGAACTGTCAGCTCGCACAAGAGCCGATGCGCGCCGCTTTACCCGCCTGGCCACGATGAGCGTCGTCTTGACCTGAGCGTCGTCGAACCAAGACGCATGCTCGTCTTCCACGATGAACTCAATCTCAAACCAGCGGAACAACAGGTAGTGCACGATCGTCGCGTAGTCACGCGTCAGCCACGCCTCAGGCACCACCAACGCCAACCGGCCGCCAGTCTTTACAAGACTGGCGCAGAGAATCCAGGAGGGTACTGCCAAGTCGGACAAGCCGGAATAGCCGTTGATGAGGTGTGCAAAGAGGCGTTTGTCCTCTGCGTCCAGAGCAGAGAGATTTGGCAAGGCCCTCAGCAAGCCAGTCCTAACTTGTGTCGCCGTAGGAAGAACGTGCTCCACCGCCGCCTTTTCCGAAAACGATTGATATCGGACATAGGGGGGATTACCTATCACCAGGTCCCAGTCCGTCTTTCGCAGGCGTGAGATAGTATCTGGGTCAAAAGCGCTGCCAAGAATGCAATCGGCTTGCGGCAATCGGTTAGCGCAAGCATCGCGGGCAACGCGATCGATTTCGATGCCCGCAATAGATGCCGGAGCAGCGCCAATTTCCAGGCACGCTGCCAGTAAGTCGCCGGTTCCAGCCATTGGATCGACGATGCTCTCGGCCTTTTCCGCTTGGGCGAGTGCGGCGAGGATTCGGCCGAGGCCTACGCCAGTGAAATATTGGCCCAGTCGTTTGCGGCGCTCCGCTTCTGATGCGCATCCAGCGAGCGGTGGCTGATGGCTCTGCTTCATCGGTCTATGGAGGGGCTGCGCCCCGTACTGGTCTCTGCCCGCGCAAGAGCATAGAAGGTCCTGGCATCCATCTCAACATCTCGACCAAGCTGTAAGCACTTGCCGACGAATTGCGAATAGAGCAATTGCAGATCAGAAACTGAGTTGATACTTGCATTTCGGATCACTTCCGCGGCAATCTTGGAACTCGTCGTGTCAACTGCCCGGGCAAAGGTGCGCTTCGACAGCAACAATAATGGATCTCCTTTTACCGCAACGGTGGAGACGACCTGTTTGAAGCTCGCTTGAATCTTGTCGAGAACGCTCGTAGCTTCGACGGTGAAGCCGGCATTTGTGTACGCCTGCGCGAGCGCCCGCCAAACCTCCGAGTGCGCGGAGTGAAACACTACCGTCGCCAATCCCTCTGCTTTAAGTACGCGCCCTATCTCAGTGAACACGCTTTCCATCATCGCTCCATATTCCAACACCCCTTTGGACTGTGAGGCACTCACAATCACCTCGCGTGCACGGTCAGTGGTCTTTCCAAGCCAATGCTCGTTGATCTGATTGAGCTCCGCGTAAGGGATGTAAGCGCCGAAAGGTGGATCCGTAAAAACATAGTCCACCGAATTGGGTTTCAACGGCATGCTTTCACTGGTGCGGTTGTGGACGACGACTGTGCTTCCGCTACCATGTAGCATGTGGAACGAGTCGATGAATGCTTTGGACTTACGCCGTACGCCTTCGAGAATGTTCTTCTCAACTGGCAGTCCGCTGATATAGAGCACGCCGCTTTGCGAGCCAGTAAGAACGAAGTCGCTCTGCCCCTTTTTGAGAACGACACGAGTCATGAGCGTTGAGTGGCTCGCGTTGTAGCTCAGAACTAAAAGTTTCAAAGCGTCGCGCACGTTCTCCGGGAAATCAGCAACGATCTCCAGAAGGCTCGCCATCGCAATGAAGTTGCGTTTTGTGTAGAAGTGGTGAAGCTTGTCAATACCAACGTGGTAGCCCGTACGGTGCAGTTCTCCCCAGACAAGATCAGAGTCGGGGGCGGATTTTGGCGGTTTCGTTTTGGCGATTCGGGCAATAACTTCATAATCTTCGGGGGTAGGCGGACGTTGCCATTTTTTCGATCCGCTCTGACCATGCACTCGTGCGATCACGCGCTTTTTTGTCAGTTGCTTACGTCCAAATGCGTCCGGAGTCGTGTCAAGCGCTCGTTCGCAGGTTCCCACCGTGACCTGCTTCCGGCAACCCTCACAACAAAACGTGTCCGACATGCACAACGGTTTTGTCTTCACACTTGCGTCCCACAGAGAAGCTTCGTTGCCGCAATGTGGGCAGATGAGCACTTCGGACCAGATCACATGACGCAGCGTTCCAATAGAACCGCTCACATCTTTTGCCTCGTAGAGCCAAGAGAGTTTCTCTTTCGCCCGCTTGCATAGCTCATTGACTGCAGCTGCAAATGATTCCGGCTCTGGAGGGTGGCAGAGAGTTTCTGAAACGAACGAGCCCAACGTGCCGATCTCGAAAAGATGGGCGGTGCGCGGTCCCCAATTCGGCTTGATTCCGAGTGAGGCAGCCATGCGGCGCATAGCATCAGTGGGCCGATCACATAGCATGGTCGCGAGTCCTGTGGTTCCACTTCCGGCAAATGCATCAAGTACAGTCGCGCCCGGCTTGGTGTGCGTTGCTATAAATACAGCGATCACCTCGGGCGAGATTTTTGTTGGATAGGAAAAAGCGTTATAAAGTGGGCCCGTGCGCGTTGATGGCAAGGGAATACTGTAAAGCTCGGCGATATTCGCCATTGCTGTTTGACTATCTTGGATATTGACCTGTAGCGGGCCCAAATGGGTGCAGGTCGCTTCATGTTCGAGGCTCATTACAATTCAGTCCTCGGCTTTGACGTTCGGATTTTTAATGGCCCTCGTTTGAGCCTCTCGTACGGCAGGAACTGAGATGCTCTTAGATTCGCAGAAAGCTGCGACCAGAACTTCCAACATGTTCACCATACTTCGTTGCTCATGGTCGGCGGCAGCTTTCAAAGCGAGTTTGAAGCTGGGCGACACCCTCAGGTTCAGAGTGTCGCTCTTCACATCGTCAAATTTCATAGCGCTCCGCAGATGTCTGTGCATTTGCGTTATGGTATCAGAGTTGGGTGCGGAGAGTGCACAATTTTGCATGCCAAATGCTTGATAGCTACGCTGGACTGTGCACGTTGTTTCAGCAATTAGCGACTGCTTGCACCGATCGGGCCGCCAGGGTAAAGGCGGTTTCCGGCGTCACTGTTTCGCAGATAATCATCACCCGGGCACCGCCGCGCCAGGCGTCTCTTGACGTCGTCAGTGAAGTGGAATACTAAATTAGGCCGCCTGAAAAGAACTGCTATTGTCAGTTCATCAACAAAGCAGGTGACATAATGACTCAAAAATTTAGTCCTGAATTTAAACGTGAATGTGCACAACTGATCCTGCTGCATAATCACATGCAACCGGAAGTAGCGAGGGCGATGAATGTTAGTCTCACCCCGCCGGGTTTCCATCTTTGACATAACGGCATTTCACCACTGCCGCATAAGGGGCGCTAAGTAGGGGTACCGACGGGCACCGACTCCCCAACGCAGCAGAACAAGTCATTTGAACAATGGCTGATACTGCTGAAGAAGGATGCACCTCTTAACGCTGACACCATTCGCCAGACCGAACGGCTGTATCACCAGTCCTGTATCGATGCGCTGAAGTGGGAAAACCTCCCCGAAGCCGCACGGGAAACCATCAGCAGCCTGATGCAGCGGATGGTGGCTGACTGGTTCGGGATAGTGGAGCTCAGTGACGGCATCAATGCCGCCGCCTGCTGGGAACAACTGGCGGTAATGCCGGAGCGTTCGGTCCCCTGCGACATGTTGCAGGTGCTGCCAACGCGACTGTGCACGGAGCTCACCGGTACACACTCACGGGTGCTGTACACGCCGGCACACTACCTGAGTAACTTGGATTACCGACTTGTACGACCGGCCACATAGGT
>NZ_QZWH01000065.1 GCF_003601925.1 Buttiauxella izardii | reverse complement strand
GTCTAAAGTGTTACCCATGTGTCCGGTTTGTACCGAAGCGTCATCCGACTTATGGAACGACTGCGCCGTCCGCAATAACCACCGGGCGGCGGCTCAAAATCGCATTCAGGATAATCGCGCCAAACGTAGCCGTCCCAATCCCGCCGAGCGTGAACCCACCGATCGTTAAGGCGAAATCACCCGCACCCAATACCAGCGTGACTGCCACCATAATCAGGTTACCGTTCTGGCTTAAATCAACATTGTGCTGCACCCAGATGCGTGCGCCTGCTACGGCTATCAAGCCAAATACCACAATAGATGCGCCGCCAATCACTGGGCCCGGAATGGTATGGATAAGTGCGCCAAATTTCGGTGAGAAACCCAATAGCATGGCAATGCCGGACGCGGCGACAAACACCAGTGTTGAATAGACTTTTGTCACCGCCATCACGCCAATATTCTCGGCGTATGTCGTCACGCCGCTGCCGCCGACAGAGCCTGAAAGCATCGTTGCCAGGCCGTCACCGACAAAAGCTTTGCCGATGTACGGGTCCATATTTTTACCCGTCATCCCGGCAACGGCTTTCAAATGCCCGAGGTTTTCTGCCACCAGAATCACCGCCACCGGGGCTATCAGCATCATCGCCTGTACATTAAATGTCGGTGAAGTGATTTGCGGAATACCGAACCATGCCGCAGCACCGATCAACGCAAAATCCACCGGTTTGCCGAAGCCAAAACCATTTGCCAGCAACGCGTAAATGACACAAGCGAGAATCAAGCCAATCAGAATTAACAAGCGCTGGATCATGCCTCGGGTAAACACCGCAACCAGCCCGATACACATCACCGTCATGACCGCCATCCAGCTATCGAAGCTACTGGCTGAAACGCCACGCACTGCAATAGGTGCCAGATTCAGGCCGATGGCCATCACCACCGCACCGGTCACGACGGGCGGCATCAGCCGTTCAATCCAGCGCGTTCCGGCCTTCATCACCACAAACCCAATCAGCGTATATACCAGGCCGCAGGCAATAATCCCGCCGAGCGCCACGCTTAAATGCGGGTTTAAGCCTTGCCCGTTAAAGCCGGTCACAGCAATCACCACACCAACAAACGCGGCACTCGAGCCCAAATAACTCGGTACGCGCCCTCCGGTGACCAGGAAGAATAGCAGCGTCCCAACCCCCGACATTAATATTGACAAATTAGGATCAAGCCCCATCAAAAGCGGCATTAGTACCGTCGCGCCAAACATCGCTACCGCATGCTGCACACCCATCACCAGCGTTTGGCCGAGGGGCAGAGTTTCGTCCGGGGCGATGACGCCGCCTTCCGTTATCGCAGATTTTTTACGCCATTGTGGAAACCAGGAATTCGCCATATTCATCTCCAGAGGGAACACGTTTCGGCTAACAGGCAGGCCGCATTAGTTGGTGATAGCCACGGTCAAACCACACCAGTCCGTGGGAATCGTCGTTACGTTCAAGAGCCACTAATTCACAGAATAAAATGTCATGCGTACCCACACTGACGACCTGGCTGATACGGCAATCAAAAGAGACAATCGCCCCTTCAAGTTGCGGGCAACCCGTCGCGCCGTGTCGCCAGCGTGCGGCAGAAAAGCGCTCGGTCATGGCGGTTTTTCCGCCAAACAGATTGGATAATGCTTCGTGTCCGGCGGCCAGAGTATTGACACACAGCGCCTCGTTACGGTTAAAAATCGGCCACACCGAAGCGCTACGATTCAGGCAAACCAGCAAGGTTGGCGGTTCGTCGGTGACGCTGCACACCGCTGATGCGGTAAATCCCGCGCGTCCGGCAGGGCCATCGGTGGTAACGATATTCACCGCCGCACCCAGGCACGACATCGCATCGCGGAAGGTTTGTTTCTCAATCATCCTGGCTCCTTAAGCCACGCGGCAAGCGGCTTCAAATGCTAAACGTGGCAGACGCGTATGGGCTTTTGCCGGGTCGCCATAACCGATACTTATCAGCAAATTACTTTTCCAGCCGTTGGCGCTGAAAAACTCCGTATCGACTTTTTCGCGGTCAAACCCAGACATCGGCCCGGTATCGAAACCGAGCGCCCGACAGGCCGCAATCAGATAGGCCGCCTGCATGGAGCTGTTACGAAATGCCGTTTCTTCTGCCAGTTCCGGGCTTGAGGTAAACCAGGCGCGGGCGTCGGCATAGGGGAACAGCGTTGGCAATTGTTCAAAGAACGCCGGATCCCAGGCCACGATGGCGGTCACGGGCGCGCTCATCGTTTTGTCGATATTCCCCGATGACAGCGCGGGCTTAAGGCGTGCTTTTGCCTCCGGGCTACGGACAAATAAAAAGCGTGCCGGCGAGCAGTTAGCGGAGGTCGGGCCAAGACGCAGCAGGTTATAAATCTCGGCAAGCTGGGCATCACTCACCGGTTTATCCAGCCACGCGCTGTGGGTTCGTGCGCCGGTAAACAGCGTTTCCAAAGCCTCGCTTGAGAGGGCATGACTCATACAATTTCCTTCTGAAAAGAGGGTTCGATTTGCAGCGAAGCGTTCATTGCGCTGAGGAACCGTTGATTAAAATCATTCGCGTCAGTGACGTTGCAAGCGTGCCCACCCCACGGCATCACCTCGAGCGTGCTTTCAGGCAACGCTTCATGTAATTCCACAGAACAATTCCACGGCACCAGCAGATCGTCGCGGGAGCAAATCAGCAGCACCGGCTGGTGAATATGCCCGGCTGTGCCGTGGAAATCAGCGGCCTTCAGGGCATTCAGGCGGCGAGTCAGATTTTCAGCCCCCTGAAAGTGCGCATTGTGCATGGCTTCTTCAGCCTCGAGGCGTGGCTGATTCACCGCCATCCACTCTGCCGGGTAGAGAAATAGCGGTTGAGCCTGCAAATAGGCGGCTGGGCCACTATCACGCAGCAACGTTTCACGCACCGCAAAACAGCGCCGCGTATGGGCATTGAGCTGCAACCAGCCATTAATTATCGCTATGCGGTCGATAGCTGCCGGGTAGTCCAGCGCCAGTTGCAGGGCGACCAGCCCGCCAAGCGCATGCCCGAGCACGCCGTAATGCGTAATGCCCTGTTGCAACACGGCGCTGTGGATTTCCCAGGCCATATCCGCAAGCGAGTAATCATCGGGTAGCGGCTCGCGGTTCACGCCAGTTCCGCGCTGGTCGTACACCACCAGTTGGAAGTGTTCGCTCAGTGCCGCGCGTTGTGGCAGCCAGTAATTGCCGGTTCCCCCAAGCCCGGCAATTAAGAGCAGAACCGGGGCATCGGGGAAGGGCGCTGGAGTCAGCTCAATTTGCATAAGCTATTTCCCGATATGCGCGACGCTGGCGATTTCAACCAGCGCGTCGGGTTTGACCAGCCCGCACTGAATGCAGAAGCGGGCCGGTTTTTCGCCGGGGAAAAACTCGGCGTACACTTCGTTGATGGCGGCGTAGTTCGTCCAGTCGGTGATGAAAATCGAGTTAAACGTCACGTCATCCATGGTGCCGCCTGCGGTTTCAATCACCGATTTTATGGTTTCCAGCACGTGGCGCGTCTGGGCTTTGGCATCACCGACATACACCACATTGTTTTGCTTATCGAACGGCAACGTGCCGGAGACATACACCACGCCATCGGCCAGGGTTCCGGGTACAAACTGCGCGATAGGCGTGGTGGTTCCCGGTGGAATAATCACGGATTTTGGCATTAGGTTTCTCCTGTTCAGGCAATTCGGGCAAGGGATTGCGGCTGTAACGCCTGGCAAAACGTGCCGACATCACTCACCCAACCAAAAAAGGTTTCGATATTGAAAAGTGCAGCCTGCTGCGCAAACGCAGGCCCTGCCTGATGCGTGGCATCGGCTAACACCACGCCAAAATATTCGAGGAAAAAGCCATCGCGCAGTGTCGATTCCACGCAAACATTGGTGGCGATGCCGGTAAACACCAGGTGGCGAATCCCTCGCGACCGCAAAATGCTATCCAGCGGCGTGTTAAAGAAACCGCTGTAACGAGGTTTGGGCAGCACGATATCGCCCGGCTGTGGCACCAGTTCGTCCACCAGTTGATAATCCCAGCTGCCTTTTGCCAGCAGTTTCCCTTGTAACTCCGGGTGCTTGCGCATGGTTTTGAGGGCGTTGGACTTGTGGAAATTCGGCGAGCCTGGGCCGCCTGCTTCGACATAATCACTGTCCCAACCGTTCTGGAACCAGACAATCAACATGCCTGCTTCACGAGCGGCGGCCACTGCGGTTTTAATGTTTTCGATCACCGGTTTCGTTGCCGAAACATCAAAGCCCGCAAGGTCGAGATATCCGCCCTGGCTGGCGTAAGCATTTTGCATATCGACGACGATCAGCGCCGTTTGTTCAGCCGTAAAGGTGATGGCTTCGGGACGAGCATCAAGAGTGAATTTTTGCATCACGCCACCTCGCGAGCAGAAGGGGAAAGATGCGCACGCGACTGCATCAGCGGTTGGATTTTTTCGCCGAATGCTTCAATGCCAGCAAGGAAATCATCAAACGTCAGCAGCACGCCTTCGGCACCCGGAACCGTGGCGACTTCATCCAACAGGCGGGCGACGGTGGCGTAAGATCCAACCAGAGTGCCCATGTTGATATTCACGGCTGAGGTGGGGTCCGCCATCTGGCGCACATTGGTGTCGGAACCGGAACGCGTGTCTTTCTGACTTTGTTCGGTCAACCACGCCAGCGCTTCTTCATCGGCACCCGCTTTGTAGTGCTCCCATTTGGCGCGGGCAGCCTCGTCGGATTCATCGGCGATAATCATAAACAGCACGTAGGAACCGACATCGCGGCCGGTTTTTTCAGCCGCTTCAACCATGCGGGCGGCAGTGGGAGCGAAGGCGGTTGGCGTGTTAACGCCTTTGCCAAAGCAGAAGTTGTAATCGGCATATTCGGCAGAAAACGCCATGCCAGCCTCGCTCTGCCCGGCGCAAATCATTTTCACTGGTTGGGCAGGGCGCGGGCTTAGGCGGCAATCGTTCATGGTAAAAAACTCACCTTTTAAATCACTTTGCCCGGTTCCCCACAAATCGCGCAGCACCGTGGCGTATTCGGAAAGGTAGTCGTAACGGCGAGCGAAATACTCATCGCCTGGCCAGATGCCCATTTGCTCGTATTCCGGTTTTTGCCAGCCGGTCACCAGATTCACCCCAAAGCGCCCCGGTGCGATGGAATCAATGGTCGAGGCCATGCGCGCCACGATGGCAGGGGGTAATGTGAGCGTGGCCGCCGTCGCGTAAATCTGAATTTTGGACGTCACCGCCGCAAGCCCTGCCATCAGGCTGAACGACTCGAGGTTATGATCCCAAAATTCGGTTTTGCCGCCAAAGCCGCGCAGTTTGATCATCGAGAGGGCAAAGTCGAAATCGTAATATTCGGCTTTTTGCACAATCGCTTTATTCAGCTCAAACGTGGGCATGTACTGCGGCGCGTTAGTAGAAATTAACCAGCCGTTGTTGCCGATAGGAACGAATACGCCAATTTTCATCACAAGCCTCTCTGGGAATGGTTGCTTTCAGTTGAGTCTTTGCAAGCCGGATGCCAGGTTGGAAAATTGGTTTGTTATCATAATGTTGATAATTGGTTTCTATTTTTGATGCATTAAAATCAGACTGTTTGGTCAAAACGAGTGCACAAAAAACAGGCGTCAGTGCGCGTTCAGGGTGCAATGAGGCGCAAACTGATCGTTGTCGCAAGGCGCTTTTGCTATGCTGTTGGGCAAAACCGTATAAAGAGAAATGGCATGGCACAAGGTGGCGCAGCACCCAAAGAAACCGGACGGCGTTCAAAAGCCGTCGCGGCAAAAAAGCAGGCTATTCTGGCGGCGGGGCTGGAGTTTTTCTCGCAGTTTGGCATTCACGGCACCAGCATTGAAAAGGTTGCCGAACGCGCGGACGTGTCAAAAACCAATCTTCTCTATTATTACCCTTCCAAAGAAGCGCTCTATATTGCGGTGCTCAAGCAAATTCTGGATATCTGGCTCGCGCCGTTGCGCGCGTTTCGTGAAGATTTGCAGCCGCTGGTGGCGATAAGCGAATACATCCGCCTCAAATTAGAAGTGTCCCGCGATTATCCGCAGGCTTCGCGCCTGTTCTGCCTTGAAATGCTCCAGGGAGCGCCGCTCTTAAAAGAAGAGTTAACCGGGGATTTGAAATCGCTGGTCGATGAAAAATCGGCGATTATTGCTGGATGGATTGAGAGCGGAAAACTGGCGGCGGTTGACCCGCATCATTTGATTTTCATGCTGTGGGCGACCACCCAACACTACGCCGACTTTGCAAGCCAGGTTGAAGCAGTGGCGGGCAGTAATTTAAGCGATGAAGACTTTTTCCGCCGCACGGTGGAAAACGTGCAGCGGATGATTATCGAAGGGATTCGGGTTCGTTAACGCGGCGGGAAAACGCAGCTTACGTCACCTTCTTCACAATTGAGCGTGCTTTTCAGTAGCTCAGTGCGCTCGCGGGTTTTGTCCATCATGCACTGCGCGTGCACCATCGGGGCGACGGATGCGCCGTCAGCGCCGGATGTTAAGAACGCACAATCTGCATCGCGAAACGCAATCCACGCATTTTGCGCCGCTTTGAGCTGGGTTTTCTGGGTATCTGTGGCGAGTTTCATCGCCTCTTTGTAAGCCTGATTCAGTAATTCATCCTGCTTTTTATATTCGTTACTGGCGCACTCGTTAAGCCCGGCCTGTGACGTTGCCGAGTCGCAACTATCGGCCAGCACGTTGGCGCTCAACAACAATCCCGTTATCAGTAAACAAACGCGTTTCATCATCATTCCTCGAATAAAAAAGGCTCCCAAAAAGGAGCCTTTTTAGCGTAGTGAAAACTTAGCCGATTGTCATCAAACTGGCGTTGCCGCCTGCGGCTGCGGTGTTCACACTGAGTGAGCGTTCAACATACAAACGCTCCAGCAGCAGGTTGGTTTCACCGCGAGCAAAGCCTTGTACCGAAACAATTGCGCCGTCGCGTGCGGCGACTTTTTCGCACAACGAGCGTAGTTGGTCGGAATCGCCGTGGTAAATCACCGCATCAAACATTTGGCTTAACAGCGCGTCTTCTTTGGCGAAGTCGATCTGTTTTTGCACCAGCGCAGGCAGGGATTTAGCCAGTTCACGATGTAACTTATCGTCAGCCCACAACACGCGGCTGCCGACGCTTGTCACGCCAGCCAATTGAACAAGAGCATCTTGTTCGTTATCGGCGATACATAACACGCGCTCACGCGGCATTAAGGCGTAAGTGTTGCGCTCGCCCGTTGGCCCTGGAAGCTGGCGCAGGGTGCCGCTTTGTGCCAGTTGCTCGAAACGTGCACAGATAGCGGGCAGCTCACCTTTTTTCAGCGCCCCTTGTGTTTTCACTGACCATTGTGCCAGCGCCTGGTGTGCTTCCTGGAGGCTGGCTTTCAGCGTGGTATCGACTGGCAACTCAGCGTCCTGGCGGTTAAAGGTGGTTTGCAGCGCGCTGTCCGGGCGGTTTGCCAGCAGGCGATACAGGTACAACGGGCCACCGGCTTTCGGGCCAGTGCCCGACAAACCTTCGCCGCCAAACGGCTGCACACCGACGACCGCGCCGACCATGTTGCGGTTCACGTACATATTGCCGACGTGGGCCGAACCGGTCACCTGCGCGATGGTTTCGTCGATACGCGTGTGGACGCCCAGAGTCAGGCCATAACCGGCGGCGTTGATTTGGTTAATCAGCGCGTCGAGGTTATTACGGTTGTAGCGCACCACGTGCAGCACCGGGCCAAATACCTCTTTTTGCATCTCATCGAAGCTATCCAGTTCAATCAGCGTGGGTGCCACGAACGTGCCGCTGTTCCACTCTTTGGCATCCACGCTGTTTTCGCGCGCGGCCTGGAACACCTTGCGGCCTTTACTGCGCAGCGTTTGGATGTGCTTGTCGATATTCTCTTTCGCTTCGGCGTCAATCACCGGGCCGATGTCAGTCGTCAGGCGGCCTGGGTTGCCCATGCGGCATTCGGCCATCGCACCGCGCAGCATTTGCAGCGTGTGTTCGGCGACATCTTCCTGAATACACAACACGCGCAGTGCCGAACAACGCTGGCCTGCGCTATCAAAAGCGGATGCCACCACATCAACCACCACTTGCTCGGTGAGCGCTGAAGAATCGACGATCATGGCGTTCAGACCGCCCGTTTCAGCAATCAGCGGCGTCGGGCGACCTTGCGGATCAAGGCGGTCAGCGATGTTGCGTTGCAGCAGTGTGGCGACTTCGGTGGAACCGGTAAACATCACGCCACGCACACGGGCATCGCCCGTCAGTTGCGCGCCGACAGTTTCACCACGTCCAGGTAGCAGTTGCACTACGCCCGCAGGCACACCGGCTTCCAGCAAAATTGCGATACCCTGCGCGGCAATCAGCGGGGTTTGTTCGGCAGGTTTTGCCAGCACGCTGTTACCGGCGGCAAGGGCGGCGGCAATCTGGCCGGAGAAAATCGCCAGCGGGAAGTTCCACGGGCTGATACATACCACCGGGCCGAGCGGGCGGTGCGTTTCGTTATCGAAATCATCACGGACCTGGCCTGCGTAGTAATGCAGGAAATCCACCGCTTCGCGCACTTCGGCAATCGCGTTGCTAAAGGTTTTACCGGCTTCGCGCACCAGAATGCCAATCAGCTGCTGCATCTGGCCTTCCATGATTACCGCAGCACGTTCAAGAATGGCGGCACGTTCTTGCGGCGGCGTGGCGAACCAGATTGGCGCGTTATTCACGGCACTTTCCAGTGCTTGCGAGACTTCCGCAGGCGTGGCTTCGCGTGTGAAGCCTACGATATCGGTCGGCTCCGCTGGGTTTTTCACCGGCACCATATCGCCCGGTGCGACAGGGTTTTCCAGAATCGGCAGCGCCTGCCATTTTTGTGCCGCGCTGTTCAGTAGGGCAGAGGAGAGCGATGCCAGGCGGTGTTCGTTCGCCAGATCCAGTCCGCTGGAGTTGGTGCGATCGGCACCGTACAACTCTTTCGGTAACGGGATTTTCGGGTGCGGTAGGCCGAGTTGGCCCTCTTTGCCTGCAATACCTTCGATGGCGGTCACCGGGTCAGCGACTAATTCGTCAAGCGGCAGCGTGTTATCGGCGATACGGTTGACGAACGAGGTGTTTGCGCCGTTTTCCAACAGGCGGCGTACCAGGTACGCGAGTAGCGTTTCGTGAGTCCCGACCGGCGCATAAATACGGCAAGGGCGGTTCAGTTTACCATCGGCAATTTTGCCGACCACCTGATCGTAAAGCGGCTCGCCCATGCCGTGCAGGCACTGGAATTCATACTGGCCAGGGTAGTAGTTTTGCCCCGCCAGGTTGTAGATGGCCGCCAGCGTGTGGGCGTTATGGGTAGCGAACTGCGGATAAATCAGGTTCGGCACCGCCAGCAGTTTTTTGGCGCAGGCCAGATAAGAGATATCGGTGTAAACCTTGCGCGTATAAACCGGGTAGCCTTCGAGGCCGTCCATTTGGGCGCGTTTGATTTCGCTGTCCCAATATGCGCCTTTCACCAGGCGAATCATCAGGCGGCGACGGCTGCGGGTCGCCAAATCGACGAGATAATCAATCACGAACGGGCAGCGTTTTTGGTACGCCTGAATCACGAAACCGATGCCGTTCCAGCCTGCCAGTTCCGGCTCGAAGCAGAGTTTTTCCAGCAGATCGAGGGAGATCTCCAGGCGATCGGCTTCTTCGGCGTCGATGTTAATGCCGACGTCGTACTGGCGGGCCAGCAGCGTCAGGGATTTCAGGCGCGGATATAACTCTTCCATCACGCGGTCGTACTGGGCGCGGCTGTAGCGCGGGTGCAGCGCAGAAAGCTTGATGGAAATGCC
Source organism: Buttiauxella izardii (assembly GCF_003601925.1). Classification (GTDB taxonomy): domain Bacteria; phylum Pseudomonadota; class Gammaproteobacteria; order Enterobacterales; family Enterobacteriaceae; genus Buttiauxella; species Buttiauxella izardii. The sequence continues at coordinate 14,244 of NZ_QZWH01000065.1, read as the reverse complement.
TGGGCCTTCGTAAATACCACGTCCGTTGGAGGCTTTACCAATCGCGTGAATCGCCTGCTGATATGAAACCATATACGCCTGCGCATCGGCGGCGGTCAGTGCCGCTTCGCCCAACATATCGTAGGAGTAGCGGAAACCTTTTTCTTCGAGCTTACGCGCGTTGGCGAGGGCTTCGGCGATGGTTTCACCGGTAACAAACTGCTCGCCCATCAGGCGCATCGCCATGTCCACGCCTTTGCGGATTAATGGCTCGCCACTTTTACCGATAATACGGTTCAGAGAGTGCGACAGGCTGGCTTCGTTGTGAGTGGAAACCAGGCGGCCGGTAAACAACAAACCCCAGGTCGCGGCGTTCACAAATAGCGACGGGCTACGGCCAATATGCGAGTGCCAGTTGCCGTTGCTGATCTTGTCGCGGATTAACGCATCGCGCGTGGCTTTATCCGGAATGCGCAATAAAGCTTCAGCCAGGCACATTAAAGCCACACCTTCTTGTGAAGAAAGTGAAAATTCCTGCAATAAACCCTGTACCATGCCCGCCCGGCCTGTTGCGCTCTTTTGGTTGCGCAATTTTTCGGCAAGCTGATAAGCCAGTTTGTGGGTTTGTTCGGCGATAACAGGGGAGAGGCGAGCCTGCTCCAGAATCATCGGCACCGCATCGGTTTCCGGGCGGCGCCAGGCAGCGGTAATCGCCGCGCGCGTGACGGATTGCGGCAAGATTTGCTCAGCAAAATCGAGGAACGGCTGGTGTGTTTCTTCAACGTGTGGAGCTGCTTCATCGCTTTCGTTGGCGGCACCCGCCAGCAAAGCGGGGAGTTCTGGCAATTCGTCGTTGTTTTCCAGGCGTTCAAGATAGTTAAAAATCGCCTGTTTAATGAGCCAGTGTGGTGTGCGGTCAATGCGTGAAGCGGCTTCTTTAATGCGCTCGCGAGTTGCGTCGTCGAGTTTAACGCCCATGGTCGTGGCCATGCCTGTCACTCCCTTGCCCGTGATTGGCGGGCAAAAATTGAAGGGTTGATAAAAGTTACCCGGCAATATCTATCATGTTGCAACTTTGTGCAACCTTGTTAAATGTGAGCTGGATAGCAAGCTGTGAAATAGATTGAATTGTTAAATTTGGCATAAGAAAGCGAGCGGGCTAATTATTCGCAGACGGGGTGAATTTACCGACACACTTAACAGTTTCAGAGGGTGCAACCGCTAAAAACGTGAGCGAGTGCAACCTACTGCAAAAAGCTATTTTTTGTACGGTGAATTTATTGTGAATAACGTGTTAAAACGCTTGCGGTAAGAAACTATTAAAGCTCCGTGCTGCGTTCCGGCATGGCAAAAAATTTTGGAGAACTTGCATGAACATGAGTACACCAATGCTGGTGACTTTCTTTATCTACATCTTCGGCATGATATTGATAGGGTTTATCGCCTGGCGTTCAACGAAAAACTTTGATGACTATATTCTGGGCGGTCGCAGCCTGGGCAGTGTAGTCACCGCATTATCCGCAGGCGCATCCGACATGAGCGGCTGGCTGCTGATGGGCTTGCCGGGCGCTATCTTCCTTTCCGGTATTTCGGAAAGCTGGATTGCCATCGGCCTGACTGTGGGCGCGTACATCAACTGGAAACTGGTCGCCGGGCGTCTGCGTGTTCACACAGAAGTAAACAATAACGCGTTAACGCTGCCGGATTATTTCACCGGTCGCTTTGAAGATAAAAGCCGCATCCTGCGTATTATCTCGGCGCTGGTGATTCTGCTGTTCTTCACCATCTATTGTGCGTCCGGCATTGTGGCGGGGGCGCGTCTGTTTGAAAGCACCTTTGGCATGAGCTACGAAACTGCGCTGTGGGCGGGTGCTGCGGCAACGATTCTGTATACCTTCGTTGGCGGTTTCCTCGCGGTGAGCTGGACCGATACCGTGCAGGCGAGCCTGATGATTTTTGCCCTGATCCTCACGCCAATTATGGTGGTGATTGCGGTCGGCGGATTCGACGATTCGTTGGCGGTGATCAAACAAAAAAGTATCGAAAACGTCGATATGCTGAAAGGCCTGAACTTCGTGGCGATTATCTCGCTGATGGGCTGGGGCCTGGGCTACTTCGGCCAGCCGCATATTCTGGCGCGTTTCATGGCGGCCGACTCGCATCACACCATCGTGAAAGCGCGTCGCATCAGTATGACGTGGATGGTTCTGTGCCTGGCGGGCGCGTGTGCCGTGGGCTTCTTCGGTATCGCGTACTTTAACAACAACCCGGCGCTGGCGGGTGCGGTCAACCAGAACGGCGAGCGTGTATTCATTGAACTAGCGCAACTGCTGTTTAACCCGTGGATTGCCGGTATCTTGCTGTCGGCGATTCTGGCGGCGGTCATGTCTACGCTGAGCTGCCAGTTGCTGGTGTGTTCAAGTGCGATTACCGAAGATTTGTATAAAGCCTTCTTCCGCAAAAATGCCGGGCAGAAAGAGCTGGTGTGGGTAGGCCGCTTTATGGTGTTGCTGGTGGCGCTGATCGCAATTGCTCTGGCAGCCAACCCAGAAAACCGCGTGCTGGGCCTGGTGAGTTATGCATGGGCAGGCTTCGGTGCGGCGTTTGGCCCGGTGATTCTGTTCTCAGTCATGTGGTCACGCATGACGCGCAACGGCGCATTGGCTGGCATGATCATCGGCGCGTTGACCGTTATCATCTGGAAACAGTTCGGTTGGTTGGGCCTGTATGAAATCATCCCTGGCTTCATCTTCGGCAGCATCGGTATCGTGGTCGTCAGCCTGATGGGCAAAGCGCCAAGTGCTGCAATGCAGAAACGCTTTGCGGAGGCCGACGCGATTTATCACACCGCGCCACCGACAAAGTTACAACCTGAGTAATCCCTTCAAGGCCGCATCCAGCGGCCTTTTTTACATCTGCTTATACCCGTCATCCTTCAAGTTGCAGGGGTGTTGGCTGCAACTCGAATGCTAACGAGCATATAAATATCCTAACAATCCGCTTGTGTTTATTTCTTGGGTAATGATAATCACTATCGTTCTTGTTTTACTTTTCTTTACGTCATTTGACCTGAGTTCACAGTTGGGGTGTCAGGAATGTTTGTTCCGTTTCTCATTATGTTACGCGAAGGGCTGGAAGCCGCGCTGATCGTCAGCTTGATTGCAAGCTACCTGAAGCGAACGCAACGCGGCCAGTGGATTGGCGTGATGTGGATTGGCGTGGTGCTGGCGGCTGCACTTTGCTTAGGTCTGGGTATCTTCATTAATGAAACCACCGGTGAATTCCCGCAAAAAGAGCAGGAGCTGTTTGAAGGCATTGTGGCGGTCATCGCCGTCTTCATTTTGACCTGGATGGTGTTCTGGATGCGCAAAGTGTCGCGCAACGTCAAAGGCCAGCTCGAGCAGAAAGTCGACGAGGCGCTGCACAGTAAAGGCAACCACGGCTGGGCGCTGATTTTAATGGTGTTCTTCGCCGTCGCGCGCGAAGGGCTGGAATCCGTATTCTTCTTGCTGGCGGCATTCCAGCAGGACGTGGGCATGATGCCGCCGCTTGGCGCAATCCTCGGGTTGGCCACCGCTATCGTATTGGGCTTCTTGCTTTATTGGGGCGGGATTCGCCTGAACCTCGCCGTATTCTTCAAATGGACCAGCTTGTTTATTTTGCTGGTGGCTGCGGGCCTGGCAGCAGGCGCGGTGCGTGCTTTCCACGAAGCCGGGTTGTGGAACCACTTCCAGGATATCGCGTTTGACCTCAGTAATGTTCTTTCCACCCATTCCCTGACCGGAACGCTGCTCGAAGGTATTTTTGGATACCAGGAGACGCCGACCGTTAGCGAAGTGGCGATGTACTTTATTTACCTGATTCCGGCGCTGGTGCTGTTCTGTATTCCGCCACGCATGACGGCTCAGGCGACAAATAACGTTCGTTAGTTACAACATACTAAAATTTGATAGGGATTGGCCATGACTACACACTTTCGTCGTAAGGCTTTGCACGCCGCGCTGTTCGCGCTCGCTTCTTCTGCTTTTGCTGTACAGGCCGCTGATGTTCCGCAGGTAAAAGTCACTGTGACTGATAAACAGTGCGAACCGATGAACATCACTGTGAATGCAGGTAAAACGCAGTTCATCATTCAAAACAACAGCCAGAAAGCGCTGGAGTGGGAAATCCTGAAAGGGGTGATGGTGGTTGAAGAACGCGAAAACATCGCACCGGGTTTCTCGCAGAAAATGACCGCTAATCTGCAAGCGGGCGAATACGACATGACCTGCGGCCTGTTGAGCAATCCGAAAGGCAAACTCATCGTGAAAGCGGCGGGCGACCAGGCGGCACCGAAGAATGACCTGATGGCGTTGACTGGCCCAATCACCGAATACAAAGCGTATGTCACCGTGCAAGTTGCTGAATTAGTGAAAGGCACCAAAGCCTTTACTGACGCGGTAAAAGCGGGCGACATCGAAAAAGCTAAAGCGCTGTATGCCCCAACGCGCCAGTACTACGAGCGCATCGAACCGATTGCTGAACTGTTCTCCGATCTGGATGGCAGCATCGACGCCCGTGAAGACGATTACGAGCAGAAAGCCAATGACCCTAAATTCACCGGTTTCCACCGTCTGGAGAAAGCGCTGTTTGGCGATAACTCCACCAAAGGCATGGAAAAATACGCGGAGCAGCTGAACACTGACGTGTTGGATCTGCAAACGCGTATTTCTGAACTGGCCTTCCCACCGAGTAAAGTGGTCGGCGGCGCGGCTGGCCTGATTGAAGAAGTCGCGGCGAGCAAAATCAGCGGCGAAGAAGACCGTTACAGCCACACCGACCTGTGGGACTTCCAGGCCAACGTTGATGGCGCGCAGAAAATTGTTAACTTGCTGCGTCCGTTGCTGACCAAAGATAACGCGCCGTTGCTGGCAAAAGTGGATGCCAACTTCAAGAAAGTGGACACCATTCTGGCGAAATATCGCACCAAAGATGGCTTTGAGACTTACGACAAACTGACCGATGCGGACCGTAATGCGCTGAAAGGTCCAGTAACGGCGCTGGCGGAAGACTTATCTCAACTGCGTGGCGTTTTGGGTCTGGACTAGGTTTATGAACGATAAGAATAAAAACGGCGGGCATATTCCGGCTCGCCGTCGGTTACTGAAAGGGCTGGGCGCGCTAGGCGGCGCCCTTGCTGTTGCGGGTGGTTGCCCGGTTGCGCATGCAGCAAAAAAAGAAACCTCGCCAGGTACATTGCCGCCTGACGCACGCATGGAAAAGCAGCCGTTTTACGGTGTGCACCAGGCGGGCGTTTTAACCCCTCAGCAAGCGTCAATGATGCTGGTGGCGTTTGATGTGTTAGCCAGTGATAAAGCGGATCTTGAGCGCTTATTCAAATTACTGACGGCTCGTTTTGACTTCCTCACCACTGGCGGTGCGGCTCCGGATACGCCTAATCCGCGTATGCCGCCGATGGATTCAGGGATTCTGGGGGCGCAAATTTACCCGGATAACCTGACGATTACGCTGGCGACGGGAACATCGCTGTTTGATGAACGTTTTGGATTGCAGTCCCAAAAGCCTCAAAAACTGCAAAAGATGGAACGCTTCGCCAACGATTCGCTGGATGCCAGTTTGTGTCACGGCGATTTGCTGCTGCAAATTTGCGCCAATACCGCCGACACCGTGATTCACGCGCTGCGTGACATTATCAAACACACGCCGGATTTGCTCAGCGTGCGCTGGAAGCGGGAAGGGTTTATCTCGAATCACGCGGCACGTTCGCGCGGCAAAGAGACGCCAATCAACCTGCTCGGCTTTAAAGATGGAACGGCGAATCCGAATAGCGAAGATAAACCGCTGATGGATGAAGTGGTGTGGGTGACGGCGAACCAGCAAGAACCGGCATGGGCGGTGGGCGGCAGCTATCAGGCGGTGCGCATTATTCAGTTCCATGTTGAGTCCTGGGACCGAACGCCACTAAAAGAGCAGCAGACGATTTTTGGCCGCGATAAACACAGCGGTGCACCGCTGGGCATGAAGAACGAGCACGATGAACCGGATTACGCCGCCGATCCTGACGGCAATGTGATTGCTCTGGATGCGCATATTCGCCTCGCTAACCCGCGCACCAAAGAAACCCAATCTAACCTGATGATGCGTCGGGGTTACAGCTATTCGCTTGGCGTTTCCAAATCCGGGCAACTGGATATGGGGCTGTTGTTTGTGTGCTTCCAGCACGACCTTGAGAAAGGTTTCCTGGCAGTACAGCAACGGTTAAACGGCGAGGCGCTGGAGGAGTATGTGAAGCCGATTGGCGGCGGGTATTTCTTCGTGATGCCGGGGGTTAAGGATGATAAGGGGTATTTGGGGCAGGGGTTAATAGAGGCGTGATTCTGAAACCACCCTCATCCTAACCTTCTCCCTGAGGGAGAAGGGATCGACCGTGCCTTTCTCCCACTCCTGAGCGAAACGGGATCGACCGTGCCTTTCTCCCTCTCCTGTGGGAGAGGGCAGGGGTGAGGGCAATCCTCCCCCTGCTAATTTTTCATTTGCTAACAATTTGCCCATCTAAAATTCATCCCATTTTCCTATGACTATTCCTTTGATATAAAAGTGTAATATTTTTATGTCATAAATATGCTTACAGCGTGACGAAACGCGAATGTTGATTTAAAGTAAAATAAACGTTGCAATTAAGATAAAATTTGATGTACTTAAAGCACGAGCGGTAGTTCCCGGCTGTGAATTTCAATCACATTGGAGATCGCGAATGGTAGGGTCCTGCACTGGACGATTGAGCAAACTTCTTACCCGCACTACCCAGCGCGGAGGTGTCTCCTCCGGCTTCGCTATCTTCACCGCTAAAAAACCTGATCCTTTTACAACTCAACGTATTAACGATGCGCTAAGCGGCGTAAATCGTCTAACTGGCGTATCCTCTCAACCGGCAGTTCATGGCTTAAAAGGAAGCCAAACCTCATCCGTTAGTGAACATAATCGCGCCCTAAGTCGTGACGCGGGAAATGAAACCAACTGTAAGGTGCCATCCATGGGAAGACAGAAAGCAGTGATCAAAGCTCGTCGTGAAGCAAAACGTGTGCTGAGACGGGATTCGCGTAGCCACAAACAGCGCGAAGAGGAATCGGTCACATCGCTTGTGCAGATGAGCGGCGTTGAATCTATCGGCATGGCAAGAGATTGCCGGGATAATTCACCAATAGCAGCGCGAAACGAGGCTCAACAGCACTATCTTAACGCCATCGAGAAAAAGCAACTGGTCTTCGCGACAGGTGAAGCCGGGTGCGGCAAGACATATATCAGTGCGGCGAAAGCCGCTGAGGCCCTGATACATAAGGATGTCGACAGGATAATTGTTACCCGACCGGTCCTGCAAGCTGACGAAGATCTCGGCTTCTTACCCGGGGATATTTCGGAAAAGTTCGCCCCTTATTTCCGCCCGGTGTATGACATCCTGGTGCGTCGTTTAGGGTCGTCCTTCATGCAGTATTGTCTGCGTCCCGAAATCGGCAAAGTAGAGATTGCGCCGTTCGCCTATATGCGCGGACGTACATTCGAAAATGCGGTGGTTATTCTTGATGAGGCGCAGAACGTCACCGCAGCGCAAATGAAAATGTTCTTAACGCGCCTTGGGGAAAACGTGACGGTGATCGTCAATGGCGATATCACGCAATGTGATTTGCCACGCGGTGTTCAGTCCGGTCTGAGTGACGCTCTGGAGCGTTTTGAAGAAGATGAAATGGTCGGTGTGGTTCGTTTTGGCAAGCAAGATTGTGTGCGCTCAGCCCTTTGCCAGCGCACGTTGAATGCCTACGACTGATTTCTGGTGTAATTGAATTGTAAAGCCCAAACACTGTTTGGGCTTTTTTCTTTGCGCGAATTATTTACCCAAAATGTGAAGGGTATCAAAACGGATGGTCAAGGAGAGACAATTTTAAGGTCTTCATAATTATTCCCCGCCAGATTGTTGCCGTATACTTCTCTCAACCAGAAACAATCAGAACATTTCCAATTAGTCCCTTTTGCAGGCGTGGGTTGTGCTGATATCCGACATGCAGACTGTTGCAACGTGAGGAATTTATTATGACGACGAAAAGACGTATCTACCTATTTTGTTCTGCCGGAATGTCCACCTCATTACTGGTTTCAAAAATGAAGGCGCAGGCAGAGAAGTATGAAGTACCGGTCATTATCGAAGCCTGGCCTGAAACGCTGGCGGCTGAAAAGGGCAAAGATGCGGATCTGGTATTACTCGGGCCACAAATTGCGTACATGCTTCCAGAAATTCAAAAAGTATTACCGGGCAAACCAGTCGAAGTTATTGACTCGGCAATGTACGGCAAAATTGATGGATTAGGCGTGCTCAAAGCAGCCGTCGCATCGATCAAGAAGGCAGCAGCAAACAGTTAATTTTTTTACCTCTTGTTTTATTTTTCCGTCAAAGAACGACCTTACACAACCTGGCCGCAAGTCTCTTGCGGCAATAAAGGAAATTACAAATGAGTAAAGTCATTGATTCACTTGAAAAGATATTGCTTCCTTTCGCAGTGAAAATTGGGAAGCAACCGCACGTCAACGCAATTAAAAACGGCTTCATCAAATTAATGCCATTGACCCTCGCAGGGGCAATGTTTGTTTTAATCAATAACGTTTTTCTGAGTTTTGATACAGGTTCATTTTTCTATTCTTTAGGTATTCGTTTAGACCCCTCAACCATTGCAACCCTTAATGGGTTTAAAGCCATTGGCGGCAACGTATATAACGGTACGTTAGGTATTATGTCGCTAATGGCGCCTTTTTTCATTGGCATGGCGCTGGCTGAAGAACGGAAAGTTGATCCATTGGCTGCCGGTTTATTATCCGTTGCGGCATTCATGACTGTGACTCCATATAGTGTTGGCGAAGCTTATGCTGTCGGCGCGAACTGGTTAGGCGGTCAGAATATTATTTCCGGTATTGTTATTGGCCTGGTAGTGGCGGAATTATTTACGTTTGTTATTCGTCGCAACTGGGTTATTACTCTGCCAGATAGCGTGCCGACTTCGGTATCACGTTCATTCTCTGCTTTAATTCCAGGCTTTATTATCCTGTCTATCTTCGGGATTATTTCCTGGCTGCTGGCAAACCACGGTAGCAACTTCCACCAGATTATTATGGATTCCATTTCAACGCCGTTGGCGTCGATGGGTGCCGTAGTAGGTTGGGCGTACGTTATCTTTAACTCCTTACTGTGGTTCTTCGGTGTGCATGGTTCACTGGCGCTGACCGCGCTGGATAACGGCATCATGACGCCATGGGCGCTGGAAAACATCGCACTCTATAACCAGTATGGCTCTGTTCAGGCGGCAATTGACGCGGGTAAACAGTTCCACTTCTGGGCTAAACCAATGCTCGACTCCTACATCCTGTTGGGTGGTTCTGGTGCGACGCTTGGCTTGATTATCGCAATCTTCATGGTTTCACGTCGTGCAGATCACCGTCAGGTGGCGAAACTGGCACTGCCTTCAGGCATCTTCCAGATTAACGAACCTATCCTGTTCGGTCTGCCAATCATCATGAACCCGGTCATGTTTATCCCGTTCGTGCTGGTACAGCCGATTCTGGCGGCTATCACTCTTGCGGCGTATTCGATGGGCATTATCCCGCCGGTCACTAACCTGGCACCGTGGACAATGCCAACCGGCCTGGGTGCCTTCTTTAACAGTAACGGCAGTATCGCTGCTCTGTTAGTCGCGCTGTTCAACCTGGGTGTCGCGACCTGTGTCTACATACCGTTCGTCATCCTGTCTAACAAAGCGCAGGCTGTCATTGAAGAAGAAGAAAGCGAAGAAGATATTGCTAACGCACTGAAATTCTAAACTTAAATTATAAGTAACTTTGGTTGGGGATGGCCCCCTGTCCCCAACCACTTTAAATTGTCCGGGAGAGAATTTGATGTTTGATTTAGAAAATGCGGTCGATAACGAAGTTGATACCAACGATCTTGAAGAAGTGGTGATGGGTTTAATCATCAATTCTGGTCAGGCGCGTAGCCTGGCATACGGTGCACTGAAAATCGCTAAAACCGGCGATTTCGAAAAAGCCTGGGAGCTGATGGCTCAGTCTCGCGAAGCACTGAATGAAGCCCACCTGGTACAAACCAAACTGATTGAAGGCGACCAGGGCGAAGGCAAAACCAAAGTCAGCCTGGTGCTGGTTCACGCGCAAGATCACCTGATGACGTCTATGCTGGCGCGCGAGCTGGTGACAGAACTTATTGAGCTTCACGAAAAAATAAAATAAGTTGGAGTCCCTATGCAGCCACCGGTAATCAGTATGGAAATCAATACCGCTCGTGAGAGTCAACTTTTTGATGGTCAACATTTCCACATGTTCATCCACAACAAAGTCGAAAGCGTCTCCGGGCTGCACCAGCATGATTATTATGAATTCACGGTTGTGCTGACAGGGCGTTATTACCAGGAAATTAACGGTAAACGTGTGTTGCTGGAAAGAGGGAGTTTTGTTTTTATTCCGCTCGGTTCCTACCATCAAAGCTTTTATGATTTTGGTGCCACGCGAATCCTGAATGTGGGTATCAGCAAGGATTTTTTTGAACAACATTATTTACCGTTATTCCCGGCTTATTTTATTGCTTCACAGGTTTATCAGATTAAGAATGAATTTCTGACTTATATTGAATCTGTGACGGCGTCATTAAACTTCCGTCAGGGTGAGTTTAATGAATTTCTTGAGATGGTGACGTTTTATATCGTAAACCGTCTGCGCCATCATAAAGAATCAGAATCCGGCGGCGATATTCCCGTCTGGCTGAAAAACACCGTTGAGCAGATGCACGGCAAAGCGATGTTTGGTGATAAAGCGCTGGTGAATATGGTGGAGTTGTCCGGTAAGTCGCAGGAATATTTGACCCGCGCCATGCAACGCCATTACAGTAAAACACCGATGCAAATTATCAATGAGATAAGAATTGATTTTGCCAAGAAACAACTGGAGATCACCAACTTTTCTGTTACCGATATTGCTTTCGAGTCCGGTTACAGTAGTGCCAGTATGTTTATTAAAAACTTTAAAAAGTTAACGTCATTTACGCCGCAGCATTATCGGAAGCAGTTATACAGTATTAAGTGATTTATAAACATTCTGTATATGTATTAATGAGGGTTAAATATAACCTTCAATAATACATCTATATCGCTGTCTTAATTACAGTGCAATAAACTTGTACCGGAGTCCTCATGAGTAAAAAATTGAAAGTCGTCACAATCGGTGGTGGTAGCAGCTATACCCCTGAATTACTCGAAGGTTTTATTAAACGTTACGAAGAATTGCCGATTAGTGAATTATGGTTAGTCGACGTTGAGGCGGGCAAAGAGAAACAAGACATTATCTTTGATCTTTGCTTACGCATGATTGAACGCGCTGGCGTACCGATTGCACTGTATAAGACCCTCGATCGCCGCGAAGCGCTGGTGGACGCTGATTTCGTAACCACGCAGTTGCGTGTCGGGCAGTTGAAAGCTCGCGAACTCGATGAACGCATCCCATTAAGCTACGGCTACCTGGGCCAGGAAACTAACGGTGCAGGTGGCTTGTTCAAAGGCCTGCGTACCATTCCGGTGATTTTCGACATCATCAACGATGTGAAAGAAATCTGCCCGAACGCCTGGGTGATTAACTTCACCAACCCGGCCGGCATGGTGACTGAAGCGGTTTATCGCCACACCGATTTTAAGAAGTTCATCGGCGTGTGTAACATTCCGGTGGGCATGAAAATGTTCATTAAAGATGTGTTGAAGCTCGCGCCAACGGATGAACTGAACATTGACCTGTTCGGCCTCAACCACATGGTGTTCATTAAAGATGTCATCGTGAACGGCACTTCCCGTTTTGACGAACTGCTTGATGGCGTGGCGTCCGGCACGCTAACCGCCGGTTCGGTGAAAAACATCTTTGATTTGCCGTTCAGCGAAGGTCTGATTCGTTCTCTGCGCCTGCTGCCGTGCTCATACTTGCTGTACTACTTCAAGCAGAAAGAGATGTTGGCTATCGAAATGGGTGAGTTCTACAAAGGCGGCGCGCGCGCCACGGTTGTGCAGAAAGTTGAGAAACAACTGTTTGAGCTTTATAAAGATCCCGCTCTGAACGTGAAGCCAAAAGAGCTGGAACTGCGTGGCGGGGCTTATTACTCTGACGCGGCCTGCGAAGTGATCAGCGACATTTACAACGACAAGCAAAGCGAGCATTACGTTAACGTGCCGCACCACGGTCATGTTGATAATATTCCGGCTGACTGGGCGGTTGAAATGACCTGTACTATCGGTCGCGATGGCGCAACACCGACCCCACGCATCACGCATTTTGATGAGAAAGTGCTGGGCCTGATTTACACCATTAAAGGCTTTGAAGTGGCGGCAAGTGAAGCGGCTCTGAGCGGCAACTTTAACGATGTTCTGCTGGCGCTGAATTTAAGCCCGCTGATTCATTCCGATAAAGACGCTGAGAAAATTGCCCGCGATATGTTGCTGGCGCACGAAGCGAATCTGCCAAACTTCGCGCAGGCGATTGCTGCACTTAAATAAACGCAAGAATAAACGGAAGCCTTCTCTGAAAAGAGAAGGCTCTCTCGCGAGGCGACAATGGATAAGTTATTAATTGTTAACGCGGACGATTTTGGGCTGTGCAAGGCGCAAAATTACGGAATAATCGATGCATTCACTCATGGCGTGGTGACATCAACCACCGCTATGGTTAACGGTTCAGGTATTGAACACGCGGTGGCACTGAGTGCGAAACACCCTGGTTTGGCTATTGGTATGCACTTTGTGCTGACGTTAGGCCGTCCGTTATCTGCCATGCCTGGTCTGGTGGATGAAAAGGGCGAATTGGGTAAATGGATCTGGCAGCGTGCAGAAGAAGGTTCTCTGCCACTGGCGGAAATTGAGCATGAACTGGAATGCCAGTATGCGAGATTCCTCGAGTTATTTGGCCGTGCGCCAACACATCTCGACAGCCATCATCACGTGCATATGATCCCGCAAATTTATCCGATTGTTGAAGCGTTTGCCAAAGAGAAGGGCGTGGCGATTCGTTTCGACTATGATGCCGCGTTACCGGCGGGGCTTGAGTGTGTGGGTGTGAAAACTGCCGCAGGTTTTGATAGCGGTTTTTATGGCGATGCGATCTCCGAAACCCTTTTCCTCGATACCCTGGAAAAATCCATGGCGCGCGGCGAGCAATCGCTTGAAATTATGTGCCACCCGTCATTTATCGATAACACCATTCTTGCCAGCAAATACTGTTACCCGCGTCTGGCTGAACTGGACGTTCTCACTTCTGCATCATTGAGGTACGCGATTGCCGAGCGTGGTTATCGGTTAGGGACGTTCAAGGATTTGTAATATTTATTGTGGTGGATGACAATCCACCACGCAACACTCACTGAAACGGGTAGGTCGGATAAGCGCAGTGTACGACCGGCCACATAGGTTACAGATCAGACCGGCCACACAGGTAACACATTTTGCCTAATCTATCCGGATGATACTTTGCTTACGTCTGTCGTAGTAAGCAAGGTCCATCCGGTTAAATATTATCGCTTCAAGCCCGTCCTCACGTTCCTCCAGCATCACATATTCACCCCGCAGCGCCTGATTCAGGAACACCCTTTTGCCGATGTGTATCACTCCTTTTGGACCCACCCGGTACACTTTTGCCCCTTCGGGATAGCTCACCTCCGGCGTTTTCCCGTCCCATTTTCTCGGCGACGGCACCCAGATACCCCCCGGCGTCAGACCGCCCAGCGCCTCGTGTGGCCGCTCCCGGTTAAACTCTTCACGATAGCTGTCGAACCAGGCCTGCTGTTCCTCCAGCGTCGCCCGGCGGTTACCGAAGCTCAGGCTGTGTTTCAGCGAACGGTGCATGCGCTCGTGGCGACCGTTCTCTTCCGGATGCCCTTTGCGGATGCGCTCCGGCCGGATACCGAGCTTAATCAGCCAGACCGCGAGCCGGCTCAGCCCGGCAATACCGGTGCCGGCAAACGGCTGGCCGTTATCGGTTTTCAGCACCTCCGGCAGGCCGTATTCGAGGAATGCGCGCGCCAGACAGTCCCGCACAAAGGCCTCGCTTTCCCGGAATGTCCCCTCGCAGGACAGCAGGTAACGGCTGTGATTATCGGTCAGCGTGAAGGGGTGGCAGTAGTGCTGGCTGAGCAGGCGGAACTTGCCCTTGAAGTCGGCGCTCCAGACCTGATTGACCTCGCTG
>NZ_QZWH01000064.1 GCF_003601925.1 Buttiauxella izardii | reverse complement strand
AAATGTGACTAAGAGACAGCGTGAGGGTTCTGGCGATTATTGCGCAGGCAATGCCTGAGAAGGATCAACAGGCTGAATATCATGAATACGCACAAAACCTAATTGATCCGGTGAAAGCCCTGAAAGTTGCAACGGAATGCTGATATCGCTCGGCGCTAATACGCTGGCAGGCGCGCTGAATTGTTGCGACTGCACATTCACTTCCTGATAGTTCTCGGTGGTGCCCTGAATCTGCCCAAACTCTACTTTGCCGGTGAAAGCAGGCAGCGGATCGTTTGATTCGCCTTTGATGATGAGCATCGCCCGGCTGCCGTTGGCTTCAGGCGTAATGCTGCTCAGAGACATTTGCAAATTGCCAAGTTGGCTATTCAGGCGCGCGGGTGTTTTTGAACCAGGCAGCAAATACACGCCCGTTGTCGATTTAGCATTCAGCACATTTTGTTGCGTCAGCTTGACGGTCTGGTCGGTGAGTTGCGTCATTTCTTTATTTAAAGAACCGACTTCGCTCTTCATCTGGCGGACTTCGGTTTGCTGGGCGCAGGCGCTGAGGCTCACCAGGCTGGTAACCAGGAAGATTCTTAGGTAACTCTTTGTCATCGCTAATTTTTCCTTAAAGTTTTGTCCTGATTTAAGCGTAGCTTGCCAATAATGAAAAGTCATATTTCTTAACATTACGTGGCGTTGCCTTTGTACTGCCGCCACTTCGCGGTAAACTATTGTTCATTTGAATAATCCTTCAGGACGCGCCATGCATTGCCCATTCTGTTTCGCAGTAGACACCAAAGTGATTGATTCCCGGCTTGTCGGCGAAGGATCATCCGTGCGTCGCCGCCGTCAATGCCTGGTTTGTAATGAACGCTTCACGACTTTTGAAGTCGCCGAACTTGTTATGCCACGCGTCGTAAAAAGTAATGATGTGCGTGAGCCATTTAATGAAGACAAACTGCGCAGCGGCTTTTTAAAAGCGCTGGAAAAACGCCCCGTCAGTTCCGACGACGTCGAAATGGCAATAAACCATATCAAATCCCAGTTACGTGGCACTGGCGAGCGCGAAGTGCCGAGCAAAATGATCGGCAATCTGGTGATGGAACAGCTTAAAAAACTCGATAAAGTGGCGTATATCCGCTTTGCTTCGGTTTATCGCAGCTTTGAAGATATCCGTGAATTTGGCGAAGAAATTGCCCGCTTACAGGATTAATGCTGATGTCACTTGATGAAAAATTTATGGCTCGTGCGCTGCAATTGGCAAAGCGCGGGCGTTTCACCACCATGCCGAACCCGAATGTCGGCTGCGTGATTGCCAAAGATGGCGAAATCGTCGGTGAAGGTTTCCATTTTCGTGCCGGTGAACCTCATGCCGAAGTTCACGCATTGCGTATGGCGGGCGACAAAGCGCAAGGTGCAACGGCATATGTCACGCTTGAGCCGTGCAGCCACCATGGGCGCACACCGCCTTGCTGTGATGCATTAATTGCGGCAGGTGTTTCGCGTGTCGTTGCCGCGATGCAAGACCCGAATCCACAAGTTGCCGGGCGAGGTTTGTACCGCCTGCAACAAGCAGGCATTGATGTCAGCCACGGTTTGATGATGAACGAGGCCGAGGTATTAAACCGCGGTTTCCTGAAACGTATGCGTACCGGCTTCCCCTATATTCAGCTCAAACTCGGCGCGTCCCTCGATGGACGTACCGCAATGGCGAGCGGTGAAAGCCAGTGGATTACCTCGCCTGAATCACGCCGTGACGTGCAGCGCCTGCGTGCGCAAAGTGCCGCTATTCTTAGCAGTAGCGCGACGGTTCTGGCTGATAATCCTTCTTTAACCGTGCGCTGGAATGAACTCGATAGCGCTACGCAGGCGGTTTATCACGAAGAAAATCTGCGCCAGCCGACTCGCATCATTCTTGACCGTGAAAATCGCGTGACGCCAGAGCATAAAATCATCGCACAAGCCGGGGAAACCTGGCTTGCCCGCTGCAATGCCGATGAACAAACGTGGCCTGAAAACGTTGAGCAATTTATCGTGCCTGAACATAACGGCCACCTGGATCTGGTGGTGATGATGATGTTGCTCGGCAAGCGTCAGGTAAACTCTATTTGGGTCGAAGCGGGCGCAACGCTTGGTGGCGCGCTGCTTCAGGCCGGATTAGTCGATGAACTGATTGTTTACGTTGCGCCGAAATTATTGGGCAACGATGCGCGTGGCTTGTGTAACCTGCCAGGGCTTGAAAAGCTCGCCGATGCGCCCGAGTTTAGCTTTAGTGAAGTCCGTCAGGTTGGCCCTGATTTGTGCCTGCATTTGACGCCGCGATACGCGCGTTAGTAAAACGTAAGCAGGCACCAAAAGATTATGATAAAATCCGCCCCCCTGCGGGGCTAAACAGAACCCGTAAAGGAAGATTATGAACATTATTGAAGCAGCCGTTGCTACTCCAGACGCTCGCGTCGCCATCACCATCGCGCGTTTTAACAACTTCATCAATGACAGCCTGCTTGACGGTGCGATTGACGCCCTGAAACGTATTGGCCAGGTTAAAGATGAAAATATCACCGTGGTCTGGGTTCCGGGTGCTTATGAGCTGCCACTGGCGGCAGACGCACTGGCGAAAACCAAGCGTTATGACGCAGTGATCGCGCTGGGTACAGTTATCCGTGGCGGTACAGCTCACTTTGAATATGTTGCTGGCGGTGCCAGTAACGGCCTGGCGCATGTTGCGCAGGAAACGGGGATTCCAGTCGCCTTTGGCGTGCTGACCACCGAAAGTATTGAACAAGCCATCGAACGCGCTGGCACAAAAGCCGGTAACAAAGGTGCAGAAGCTGCACTGACCGCGCTTGAAATGATTAATGTATTGAAAGCCATCAAGGCCTGATTTTTTGTAAGGGGAAATCTGTGAAACCTGCTGCTCGTCGCCGTGCCCGTGAGTGTGCCGTTCAGGCGCTATACTCCTGGCAGTTATCTCGAAACGACATCGCTGATGTCGAATACCAGTTCCTGGCGGAACAGGACGTCAAAGACGTTGACGTTGTCTACTTCCGCGAGCTGTTGATCGGGGTGGCTACTAACAGCGCGTATCTGGATGGGCTCATGAAGCCTTACCTGTCCCGTCAACTCGAAGAGTTGGGTCAGGTAGAAAAAGCGGTTCTGCGTATCGCACTGTTTGAACTGTCTAAGCGTGATGACGTGCCATACAAAGTGGCGATTAACGAAGCCATCGACCTTGCGAAAACCTTCGGTGCCGAAGACAGCCACAAGTTCGTGAATGGTGTTCTTGATAAAGCTGCTCCGCAAATTCGTCCCCGCAAAAAGTAATCTTCTGGCCGGTTAATCCCGGCCTTTCTTTATTCCTTCATTAAACTCAGAGGCATAACGCATGGCATGCGGTGAGTTTTCCTTAATTGCCCGTTATTTTGATCGAGTAAGAAGTTCCCGCCGTGATGTGGAAACCGGAATCGGTGATGATTGTGCATTGTTGACGGTCGCCGAGAAGCAATTGTTAGCGATCAGTACCGATACGCTTGTTTCGGGCATCCATTTCCTGCCGGATATTGATCCTCGCGATTTGGGCTACAAAGCGCTGGCGGTGAATTTAAGCGACCTGGCCGCGATGGGCGCTGATCCAAGCTGGCTGACGCTGGCGATAACCCTTCCTGAAGTCGATG
This sequence comes from Buttiauxella izardii, assembly GCF_003601925.1. Lineage (GTDB taxonomy): Bacteria > Pseudomonadota > Gammaproteobacteria > Enterobacterales > Enterobacteriaceae > Buttiauxella > Buttiauxella izardii. The sequence goes on along the minus strand of NZ_QZWH01000064.1, from coordinate 7,120 downwards.
AAAGCTGGCTTGAAGCCTTCAGCGACAGTCTGTTCGAACAACTCGATTACTACGATATGCAGCTGATTGGCGGCGATACCACGCGTGGCCCACTTGCTATGACGCTTGGCATTCATGGCCTGGTGCCTGCGGGTCGTGCATTAAAACGCAGCGGTGCGCGTCCTGGTGACTGGATTTATGTCACTGGCACGCCTGGCGATAGCGCGGCAGGTCTGGCGATTTTGCAGGACCGTTTAGTGGTCGAAGATGCTACCCAATCCGCATATCTGAAAAAACGCCATTTGCGACCGACGCCGCGAATTTTGCACGGCCAGGCATTACGTGATTTGGCGAGCAGCGCCATTGATCTCTCCGACGGGCTAATTTCCGATTTGGGTCATATCCTTAAAGCCAGCGAGTGCGGAGCGCGTATCGATCTCGACGCTCTGCCATATTCCGAAGCTGTAAAAGCAAACGTCAGCGCTGAGCAAGCGCTGCAATGGGCGCTTTCCGGTGGTGAAGATTACGAGCTGTGCTTTACGGTGCCGGAACTCAATCGTGGTGCGCTGGATGTTGCCATCGGCAATCTCGGCATTCCATTTACCTGCATTGGCCAGGTTGGGCCGGAGTCCGAAGGGCTACAATTCTTGCAGAATGGCAAACCGGTAACGCTGGATTTAAAAGGATACGATCACTTTGCGTCGCTCTAAAGATGTGGCAATAAGCCGTCTCAAGCTCAGCAATCCCTGGCATTTACTGGCTACCGGTTTTGGTAGCGGTTTAAGCCCGATCATGCCGGGAACAGCGGGATCGCTTGCGGCGATTCCATTCTGGTATCTGATGACCTTCCTGCCGTGGCAGGTTTATTCCATGGTCATCATGCTCGGTATTTGTATCGGCGTTTATCTTTGCCACCAGACCGCGCGCGATATGGGCGTTCATGACCACGGCAGTATCGTGTGGGATGAATTCATCGGCATGTGGATTACGCTGATGGCGCTGCCCGTCAACGACTGGCGCTGGGTAGCCGCAGGGTTTGTGGTGTTCCGTATTCTCGATATCTGGAAGCCGTGGCCAATCCGCTGGTTCGACCGTAACGTTCACGGCGGGATGGGGATTATGGTGGATGATATTGTCGCGGGTGTGTTCTCTGCGGGGATTATTTACCTGATTGGGCACCACTGGCCGATTGGTTTGTTCTAGATTAATACAACCCTCACCCCGCCCCTCTCCCTGAGGGCGAGGGAGAAAACCGACTATTCCCTTTCCTGGGGGCGAAGTAGAGAACCGACCATTCCCTTTCCTGAGGGCGAGGGAGAAAACCGACCATTCCCTCTCCTGAGGGCGAGGGAGAAAACTGACCATTCCCTCTCCTGGGGGAGAGGGCCAGGGTGAGGGCGTTACTTAAATCCAGCCCTTTCATGCGGCTGATAAACCGTTTCCAGCTCGGCAATCTCTTCCGGTTTCAGCGTTAAATCCACCGCGCCAAGCAAATCATCCAGTTGATGCTCACGCGATACACCAATAATTGGTGCCGCAATGCCCGGTTTACTCAGCAGCCATGCCAGCGCAACTTGCGCCCGTGACACGCCTTTATCGTCAGCCACATTTGCCAGTCTCTCGGCAATCATCGCATCGTTGTCTCTGCTACCGTCGTACAGGTTTTTGCCCACTTCGTCGGACACTGAACGCGCGGTGGTATCGCCCCACGGACGGGTGAGTTTGCCTCGTGCCAGCGGACTCCACGGGATCACTGCGATCCCTTGCTCGTAGCACAGCGGCAACATATCCAGCTCTTCTTCACGATAGATCAGATTGTAGTGATCCTGCATGGTGGCGAAACGCGCCCAACCGTGTTGATCTTGCAAGGCCAGCGCCTGCGCCAGTTGTGAACTGTGCATCGAGGACGCGCCGATATAACGCGCCTTACCCGCTTTCACCACGTCATTGAGCGCCTCGAGTGTCTCTTCAATAGGCGTGTTGTAATCCCAACGGTGGATTTGTAGTAGATCGACGTAATCGGTGCCGAGGCGGCGCAGGCTGTCGTCGATTGAACGCAGTATCTGCGCACGGGAAAGACCTTCGGTTAAGTCACCCACCGGGAAATACACTTTGGTGGCGAGAACCGCATCTTCGCGACGCATGAAATCTTTAAGAGCGCGCCCGACAATCTCTTCGCTGCTACCGTCGGAATAGCTATTGGCGGTATCAAAGAAATTAATGCCGTTATCGATGGCGTGTTTGATGATGAGGCGGCTGCTTTCTTCGGGAAGCGTCCAGGCGTGATTGCCACGGTCTGGCTCACCAAAGGTCATGCAGCCCAGGCAAAGGCGGGAAACCTTGAGGTCTGTTTTTCCTAACGTGTTGTATTGCATGGTTCCACTCCGGCTATTCAGGTTCTTTAAGCATAGCAGGAGTGGAGGAGGGGATTATTTAAGCCAGTCGCGAATCTTCGCTTCCATGCCCGGAGCATCCAGGCCGATAGCCGCACGCGCTTCTTCCTGGGTGCCTTGCGGGATAAAATAATCCGGCAGACCGAGATTGAGAACCGGAACCACTTTACGGTTTGCCATCAGCACTTCATTCACACCGCTACCCGCACCACCGATAATGGCATTCTCTTCAATGGTCACTAACGATTCATGGCTGGCAGCCAGTTCAAGAATCAGCGCTTCATCCAGGGGTTTCACAAAACGCATATCGACGAGCGTTGCATTTAGTGACTGCGCAACCGCTACAGCTTCTGGCAACAAAGTGCCGAAGTTCAGCAGGGCGATTTTTTCACCCGCACGTTTCTTCACGCCTTTACCGATTGGCAAGGATTCCAGCGGCTGCAACTCAGCGCCTGTGCCGTTGCCACGCGGATAACGCACAGCGGATGGGCCGTCATTGTAGTGATAGCCGGTATGCAGCATCTGGCGACATTCGTTTTCATCACTTGGCGTCATGATGACCATTTCTGGAATGCAGCGCAGGAAGGAGATATCAAACGCGCCCTGGTGAGTTTGCCCGTCAGCGCCGACGATGCCTGCGCGGTCGATAGCGAATAACACCGGTAGTTTCTGGATGGCGACGTCGTGAATCACCTGGTCGTAAGCGCGTTGCAGGAAGGTCGAATAAATCGCAACCACTGGCTTATAACCGCCAATCGCCAGACCGGCGGCGAACGTGACGGCGTGTTGTTCGGCAATTGCGACATCAAAATATTGTGACGGATACTGGCGCGAAAACTCCACCATACCCGAGCCTTCACGCATCGCTGGCGTGACCGCCATTAGCTTGTCGTCATGCGCGGCGGTTTCACACAGCCAGTTACCGAAGATTTTCGAATAGCTCGGCAGGCCGCCGGACGCTTTCGGTAGCGTGCCGCTTTGCGGGTCAAATTTTGGCACAGCATGGAAGCTGATCGGGTCTTTTTCGGCTGGCGCATAACCACGACCTTTTTTGGTCATGATGTGCAGGAATTGCGGGCCGTTCAGGTCGCGCATGTTTTTGAGCGTGTTCACCAGCCCGACCACATCGTGCCCGTCGACCGGGCCAATGTAATTAAAGCCGAGTTCTTCAAACAGCGTTCCAGGAACCACCATGCCTTTCAGGTGTTCTTCGGTGCGTTTGAGCAGTTCTTTAATCGGCGGTACGCCGGAGAAAACTTTCTTGCCGCCTTCACGCAGCGAGGAATAGAGTTTGCCGGAAAGCAGTTGCGCCAGGTGGTTGTTCAGCGCGCCGACGTTCTCGGAAATCGACATTTCGTTGTCGTTGAGAATCACCAACATGTTCGGGCGAATATCACCGGCGTGGTTCATGGCTTCAAACGCCATACCCGCCGTAATCGCGCCATCGCCAATCACACACACGGTGCGGCGGTCTTTGCCTTCTTTTCCTGCGGCAACAGCAATACCAATTCCCGCGCTGATTGAGGTGGAAGAGTGCCCCACGCTCAATACGTCATATTCGCTTTCGGCGCGCCACGGGAAGGGATGCAGGCCGCCTTTCTGGCGGATGGTGCCAATTTTGTCACGACGTCCAGTAATGATTTTGTGCGGATACGCCTGATGCCCGACATCCCAGATGAGCTGGTCGAACGGAGTGTTATACACGTAGTGAAGCGCTACGGTCAGTTCGACCGTGCCGAGGCCAGAGGCAAAGTGCCCACTGGAGCGGCTTACGCTATCGAGCAGGTATCTACGCAGCTCGTCACACAGTTTCGGCAAGCTCTCTTTTGGCAACAGGCGTAGCTCAGGGGCTGATTCCACCAGTGCGAGGGTCGGGTATTTGGCAATATCAAAACTCATTAAATTAGAAACTCATCGTGGTGTTATACATTATTTATCACGTTGGATGATGTAGCTCGCCAGCGCTTCCAGTGCGGTAGTGTCTAAAGACTGGTGAGCTAGGCCTTCCAGCGCCCGGAGAGAATCCTGGTAAAGATCCCACGCTTTAGATTTGGCATTTTCTAGCCCCAACAGTGCCGGATAAGTACTTTTACCCAACTGTTGGTCAGCGCCCTGGCGTTTACCCAGCGTCGCGGTATCGCCAATGACATCGAGAATATCGTCCTGCACCTGGAACGCCAGGCCGATGCTTTCCGCATAACGGTCAAGCAATGGCAGGGCGTTACGGCCTGCATCCCCGGCACTCAATGCGCCCAGGCGAACCGCCGCACGAATTAACGCGCCGGTTTTATGGCGATGAATGCGCTCAAGGCTTTGCAAATCGACATGCTTGCCTTCGGCTTCCAGATCTAACGCTTGCCCGCCGCACATGCCTGCGACGCCGCTGGCATGGGCCAGCTCTTTCACCATTGCCAGTCGGTCAGCAATAGCAACGCCGTGCATAGGGGCATCACTGAGTATAGAGAACGCCAGCGTTTGTAGGGCATCTCCAGCCAAAATGGCGCTGGCTTCACCGAATTTAATGTGGCAAGTCGGTTGCCCACGACGCAGATCGTCGTCATCCATGGCCGGTAAATCATCATGAATCAAGGAATAAGCATGAATGCATTCGACCGCAGCAGCAGGCGCATCCAGCGTTTCTTGTGCTACGCCGAACATTTCTCCGGTCGCGTAGACCAGGAACGGGCGGAGTCTCTTCCCACCAAATAATGCGCCATAGTGCATTGCCTCAACCAGAGGAGTGTTCTGAAACGGTAGCGGTGCCAAAAAACGCAGCAGCGCATCGTTGGCCCGATCTGCATGGGCCTGCAACTGATGGTTAAAATCCATTTACTCGTTATCCGGGGTAAAAGGCTTAAGCGGGGCGTCTTCGCTATCGTTTAGCAGGATTTGTACGCGTTGCTCTGCTTGTTGCAATTTTACTTGACCCTGGCGCGCAAGTTGCACGCCACGTTCAAATTCATTTAACGCCTCTTCAAGCGCTAAATCACCGCTTTCAAGACGAGTAACAATCTGCTCAAGCTCCACAAGCGCAGTTTCAAAACTGGCCGGGACTTCGGTTTTTTTCGGCATAGTGAATGTCTGACTCTAATAATTTTTGCGACCCCACCATGGTAGCGGAGTCATTTGTGTAACGCCATGGCAAGCTGTTAGTGATATACTTTTGCGCCTCGGATGTAGCGGCGCTTATTGCCGTTGCAATTCTTAAGTCTTTCAGCCCGCATGATTCATAGCCATCGTGCACGGCTCATCAACGAATCGAATCTAAGCCGCCATGAAGTTTATCATTAAATTGTTCCCGGAAATCACAATCAAGAGTCAATCTGTGCGCATACGCTTTATTAAGATGCTCACTGGGAACATTCGCAACGTTTTAAAACACTACGATGAAGATCTGGCGGTTGTACGCCACTGGGACAACATTGAAGTTCGCGCTAAAGATGAAAATCAGCGCATCGCCATTCGTGAAGCATTGACCCGCATTCCCGGTATTCACCACATTCTTGAAGTTGAAGATGTGCCGTTTACCGATTTGCACAATATCTTCGAACAGGCGCTGGAACTTTATCGCGAGCAACTGGAAGGCAAAACCTTCTGTGTGCGTGTGAAACGTCGTGGTAAGCATGAGTTTAGCTCGATTGAAGTTGAACGCTATGTCGGCGGCGGCCTGAATCAGCACATCGAATCAGCGCGCGTAAAACTGACTAAGCCAGAAGTGACCGTGAATCTGGAAATCGAAAACGATCGCCTGCTGCTGGTGAAAGGCCGTTACGAAGGTATCGGCGGCTTCCCGATTGGCACGCAAGAAGATGTGTTGTCGCTGATTTCCGGTGGTTTCGACTCAGGTGTTTCCAGCTACATGCTGATGCGTCGCGGTTGCCGTGTGCATTACTGCTTCTTTAACCTCGGTGGTGCGGCGCACGAAATCGGCGTTAAACAAGTCGCGCATTACCTGTGGAACCGTTTCGGTAGCTCCCACCGCGTGCGTTTCGTGGCGATCAACTTTGAGCCTGTGGTCGGTGAAATCCTCGAGAAAGTTGAAGATGGCCAGATGGGCGTGGTGCTGAAACGTATGTTCGTGCGTGCCGCTTCTCGTGTGGCTGAGCGCTACGGCGTGCAGGCGCTGGTGACTGGTGAAGCGCTGGGCCAGGTTTCCAGCCAGACGCTGACTAACCTGCGTTTGATCGACAACGTTTCCGATACCCTGATTCTGCGCCCGCTAATCTCTCACGATAAAGAGCACATCATCGATCTGGCGCGTGAAATCGGTACCGCTGATTTTGCTCGCACCATGCCGGAATATTGCGGCGTGATCTCGAAAAGCCCAACCGTTAAAGCGGTGAAAGCGAAGATTGAAGCGGAAGAAGCTAACTTTGATTTCTCAGTTCTCGATCGCGTGATTGAAGAAGCGACCAACATCGATATTCGTGAAATCGCCAATCAGACCAAAGAAGTGGTCACGGAAGTTGAAACCGTGGGCGAATTTGGCCCGAATGACGTGTTGCTGGATATCCGTTCTATCGACGAGCAAGACGATAAGCCGTTCAAACCTGAAGGCGTAGAAGTGGCCTCGCTGCCGTTCTATAAACTGAGCACCGCGTTTGGCGATTTGGATCAGAGCAAAACGTATTTGCTGTGGTGCGATCGTGGTGTGATGAGCCGCTTGCAGGCGCTGTATCTGCGCGAGCAAGGGTTTGAAAACGTGAAGGTTTATCGCGCTTAATTCCACGCCCTCATCCCAGCCTTCT
>NZ_QZWH01000063.1 GCF_003601925.1 Buttiauxella izardii | reverse complement strand
CTAAGTCGTTCACCGGTGCAGTAGCTATATAAAACACTGAATACCAGGTGAACGGAACTGTCTCGCGACTCACAGAGATGTGACTAAGAGACAGCTTTGGGTGAGGGTTGCTTCTAAGCATAAACCCCTCGATCTCTCCCCAACTTCCGGTTTACATTGGTTGTCCGCGACACTGTAAACCAGGAGAACCTCACCGTGTTTCAAAAAGTTGACGCCTATGCTGGCGACCCAATCCTTTCCTTGATGGAACGTTTCAAAGTTGATCCGCGTAGCGACAAGGTCAACCTCAGCATTGGCCTGTATTACAACGAAGATGGGATCATCCCGCAGTTGCAGGCCGTGGCTCAAGCTGAAGAACGCCTGAATTCTCAACCGCATGGCGCGTCGATTTACCTGCCGATGGAAGGGCTGAACAGCTACCGCAGCGCGATTGCTCCGCTGTTGTTTGGTGCAGATCACCCGGCGCTTCTTGAAGGGCGGATCGCGACAATTCAAACGCTTGGCGGCTCCGGCGCGTTGAAAGTGGGTGCGGATTTCCTGAAAACTTATTTCCCAAATTCACAGGTGTGGGTCAGCGATCCGACCTGGGAAAACCATGTCGCAATCTTTGGCGGTGCCGGTTTTGAAGTGAACACTTATCCGTGGTTCGATACCGAAACCAACGGCGTGCGCTTCGAAGCACTGCTTGAAAAGCTGAATACCCTGCCTGCGCAAAGCATCGTGCTGCTGCATCCCTGCTGCCATAACCCGACCGGTTCTGATCTGACTGATTCCCAGTGGGATGCAGTGGTCGAAATCCTTAAAGCCCGCGAGCTGATCCCATTCCTTGATATCGCTTATCAAGGCTTTGGCGCAGGCATGGAACAAGACGCTTACGCCATTCGCGCGATTGCCAGCGCGGGTCTTCCTGCTTTGGTCAGCAACTCGTTCTCGAAGATTTTCTCGCTGTATGGCGAGCGTGTCGGCGGGCTGTCGGTTGTGTGTGAAAACGCCGAAACCGCAAGCCGTGTATTGGGCCAATTGAAAGCCACCGTGCGCCGCAACTACTCCAGCCCACCAAACTTTGGTGCGCAGGTTGTGGCTTTGGTGTTGAACGACGAGCAGCTGAAAGCCAACTGGCTGGAAGAAGTGGAAACCATGCGCCGCCGTATTCTCGATATGCGTCAGGCTCTGGTTTCCGTGCTGAAAGCGGAAATGCCGGACCGTAACTTTGACTATCTGCTGCAACAACGCGGCATGTTCAGCTACACCGGTTTGAGCGCAGAACAAGTTGACCGTCTGCGTGATGAGTTCGGCGTGTATCTGATTGCCAGCGGCCGCATGTGTGTCGCCGGGCTTAACAGCAACAATGTGCAGCGCGTGGCGCAGGCGTTTGCTGCTGTAATGTAAGTGCTTACTTACTTTTAATCCCCAAAAGGCGATGTGTGATCATCGCCTTTTTCTATGATAAATCTTAAAAAAAACCTTTCTCTGGGGCTGATGCCTCGGTATTGTCGATCTGATTTTTGACCAGTTGTTCCGATTTATAATCATAAAAACTAACGAAAATAATAGGGAAAACGATGCGTAAAATGACTCTGGCACTCAGTGCCGCGTGTTTGTTACTAGGATTGAATCAGTCGGCTCTCGCTAAAGAATCTGCCCCGGTTCCGCTAAACCCTGGCGTCACCGTTGCACAGTTGGCACAACAAGTTCCCATTCACTGGGTTTCTGTCGCACAAATTGAAAATAGCCTGTTAGGCCGCGCACCGATGGCGGTTGGTTTTGATATCGACGACACGGTTCTGTTCTCAAGCCCTGGCTTCTATCGCGGGCAAAAAGAGTATTCACCGGGTAAACAGGATTACCTGAAAAACCCTGAGTTCTGGGAAAAAATGAACAACGGCTGGGATGATTTCAGCATGCCAAAAGAGGTGGCGAAAAACCTGATTGCCATGCACCTCAAGCGCGGCGACAGCATTTACTTTGTCACCGGGCGCAGCCAGACCAAAACTGAAACCGTGACCAAAACGCTGCAAAATGATTTCCAGATACCGCAGGCCAACGTCAATCCAGTGATCTTCGCAGGCGATCATCCGGGTCAAAACACCAAAACGCAGTGGCTCAAAGACAAGCAAATCAAAGTGTTCTACGGCGATTCAGACGGTGATATCACTGCGGCGCAAGATGTCGGCGCGCGTGGCATCCGTTTGTTACGTGCTTCAAACTCAAGCTATCAGCCATTGCCAAAAGCAGGTGCTTTTGGTGAAGAAGTGATTGTTAATTCCGAATACTAATTTACCCGTCATACTTCAAGTTGGTCGGGTGAAGCTACACTTACCCGACCGACAAAAAGAAATTTGGTTAAGCCCGTCGTTTTCACATTAGCCCATCAAGGGGAATAAAAATGACCAATTCGGAGCTATTGCAGTACTGCATGAACAAACCCGGCGCGGAACAAACGGTTCACAGCGACTGGAAGGCCACGCAAATCAAAGTGGCAGATGTGATGTATGCGATGGTGCATGACGTGGAAACGCGCCCGGCGGTGTCTTTGAAAGCCAGCCCCGAACTCACTGATTTGCTGCGCGATAGTCATAAAGATGTGTTCCCCAGCGCGCATTTAAACAAAGCGCACTGGAGCACGGTTTATCTGGATGGAACGCTGCCGGACTCGCAGATTTACTATCTGGTCGATGCCTCTTACCAGCAGGCTTTATCGCTGCTGCCTCAGGGAACCCGGCAGCAGCTTTCTGACTGATTCGGCTATTTCAGCAAAGGCTTAAGGAAACGAGCGGTATGTGACGCTTCGCATTCCGCCACGGTTTCAGGCGTACCAGAAACCAGAATTTCCCCACCGCCGCTGCCGCCTTCCGGGCCAAGATCAACAATCCAGTCAGCCGTCTTAATCACGTCCAGATTATGCTCGATAACCACGATGGTATTGCCCTGGTCGCGCAGCTGATGCAGAACTTCCAGCAGTTGCTGGATATCAGCAAAGTGCAGGCCCGTGGTCGGCTCATCGAGGATATACAGCGTCTGGCCTGTACCACGCTTGGAAAGCTCACGCGCAAGTTTCACACGTTGTGCTTCACCACCTGACAGCGTCGTCGCAGATTGCCCCAGGCGAATGTAAGACAAGCCAACGTCGATTAACGTTTGCAGCTTACGCGCCAGCGCTGGCACGGCATCAAAGAACTCACGAGCGTCTTCAATGGTCATATCCAGCACTTCGTGAATGCTCTTGCCTTTGTACTTAATTTCCAGCGTTTCGCGGTTGTAACGCTTGCCACGGCACTGATCGCAAGGCACGTAAATATCCGGCAGGAAGTGCATCTCAACTTTGATCACACCGTCGCCCTGGCACGCTTCACAACGCCCACCGCGCACGTTAAAGCTGAAACGCCCTGGCGTATAACCACGCGCACGGGATTCCGGCACACCCGCAAACAGCTCACGCACTGGCGTAAACACGCCGGTGTAGGTTGCCGGGTTTGAACGCGGCGTACGGCCAATCGGGCTTTGGTCGATATCGATAACTTTGTCGAAATGCTCCAGGCCGTGAACTTCACGGTACGGCGCCGGTTCTGCAAGCGTTGCACCATTCAACTGAGTTTGAGCAATCGGGAACAGCGTATCGTTAATCAACGTGGATTTACCTGAGCCGGACACGCCGGTAATGCAGGTAAACAGGCCTACAGGCAGCGTCAACGTCACGTCTTTCAGGTTGTTGCCTTTCGCGCCAACCAGCTTCAACACTTTCTCAGGATCAGCCGGAACGCGGTTTTTCGGCACCGCAATTTGACGCTTCCCGCTGAGGAACTGCCCGGTCAAAGATTCCGGCACATCCATGATGTCTTGCATGGTGCCTTCAGCAACCACCTGGCCGCCGTGAACACCGGCACCTGGGCCGATATCAATAATATGGTCAGCGGCGCGAATCGCATCTTCGTCATGCTCAACCACAATGACGGTATTCCCGAGGTCGCGCAGATGAATCAGAGTTTCCAGTAAACGCTCGTTATCGCGCTGATGCAGGCCAATTGACGGCTCATCCAGCACATACATCACGCCCACCAGACCCGCACCAATCTGGCTTGCCAGACGAATACGCTGCGCTTCACCGCCAGAAAGTGTCTCTGCGGAACGGGAAAGCGAAAGGTAATTCAGGCCGACGTTGACCAGGAACCGCAGGCGATCGCCAATCTCTTTCAGCACTTTCTCAGCGATTTGCGCGCGCTGGCCGCTGAGTTTCATGTTCTGGAAGAACTCCATCGCATGGCCGATGCTCATATCAGAGATCGTCGGCAGCGGCGTGTTTTCAACAAACACATGGCGCGCTTCGCGGCGCAGACGAGTGCCTTCGCAGCTTGAACAGGAACGGTTGCTGATAAATTTCGCCAGCTCTTCGCGCACGGCGGAAGATTCGGTTTCTTTGTAGCGACGTTCCATATTATGCAGAACGCCTTCAAACGGATGGCGGCGAACTGAGGTGTCGCCACGGTCGTTAATGTATTTGAATTCGATGCTTTCTTTGCCGGAACCATTAAGCACCACGTTTTTCACGCTGGCGCTCAGTTCGTTCCACGGCGTTTCGACATCGAATTTATAATGCTCCGCAAGCGAGCGCATCATCGTGAAGTAATAGAAGTTGCGACGATCCCAGCCGCGAATCGCGCCGCCCGCGAGCGAAAGCTCGCCGTTTTGCACTACACGCTCAGGGTCGAAATATTGCTGAACACCAAGGCCGTCACAGGTCGGGCAGGCACCGGCTGGGTTGTTGAACGAGAACAGGCGCGGTTCCAGTTCGCGCATGCTGTAGCCGCAAATCGGGCAGGCGAAGTTTGCCGAGAACAGCAACTCTTCGGCTTTTTCGTCGTCCATATCGGCGACAACCGCAGAGCCACCGGACAAATCCAGCGCGGTTTCAAATGATTCAGCCAGACGCTGGGCGATATCTTCGCGTACTTTGAAACGGTCAACGACCACTTCAATGGTATGTTTTTTCTGTAATTCCAGCTTTGGTGGATCCGAGAGATCGCACACTTCGCCGTCGATCCTCGCGCGGATATAACCCTGGCTTGCGAGGTTTTCCAGCGTTTTAGTGTGCTCGCCTTTACGATCTTTAATGATCGGCGCGAGCAGCATCAGGCGCTTGCCTTCCGGCTGCGCTAAAACGTTATCGACCATCTGGCTGACGGTTTGCGCCGCAAGCGGCACATCGTGGTCAGGGCAGCGTGGCTCACCGACGCGGGCATACAGCAGGCGCAGGTAATCGTGAATTTCTGTGATAGTGCCGACGGTTGAACGCGGGTTGTGCGACGTCGATTTCTGCTCGATAGAAATCGCAGGCGACAAGCCTTCAATGTGGTCGACATCCGGCTTTTCCATCAACGACAGGAACTGGCGCGCATAGGCGGATAGGGACTCAACGTAACGACGCTGCCCCTCGGCATATAAGGTGTCGAAAGCCAGTGAGGATTTGCCAGAACCCGAAAGACCCGTCACGACAATCAGCTTGTCGCGTGGGATCACGATATTGATATTTTTGAGATTGTGGGTGCGGGCGCCCCGAACTTCGATCTTATCCATTCACCTTTCCCGGTTTAAACGCTTTTTGCCAGGCCGCACTGGAGGCCGCCGACGATCACAAACGGCTAATTATGACACAATAAAACCTGAATGGATATCCAGTGCTTTAATGCAATAATGTATATCCAGCCGACATTCTGGAATGCACGCCGCAGCTATAAAGATTAGGGGTGGCGTGGTAGAATCGAGGGTTTACACTATCAATAAACGTTTCAGGAGACACGACCATGGCCAGCAGAGGCGTAAACAAGGTGATTCTCGTCGGGAATCTGGGTCAAGACCCGGAAGTGCGCTACATGCCAAATGGTGGCGCAGTTGCCAACATTACTCTGGCCACGTCAGAGTCCTGGCGCGACAAGCAAACCGGCGAAACTAAAGAAAAAACTGAATGGCACCGTGTTGTGCTGTTTGGCAAACTGGCGGAAGTTGCGGGCGAATACCTGCGTAAAGGCTCCCAGGTTTATATCGAAGGCGCATTGCAGACGCGCAAATGGACCGACCAGGCTGGCGTTGAAAAATACACCACCGAAGTCGTGGTTAACGTTGGCGGAACCATGCAGATGTTGGGTGGCCGTGCAGCGGGCGGTGCTCCTGCTGGCGGTGGCGCTCCAGGCCAGCAGCAAGGCGGTTGGGGTCAGCCTCAACAACCACAGCAGTCTGGTGGCAACCAGTTCAGCGGCGGCGCGCAATCTCGTCCGCAGCAGAGCGCTCCAGCGCCATCTAACAATGAACCACCAATGGACTTCGATGACGATATTCCATTCTGATAATGGTTCTGGCATTTAGCATTATCAAAACCCCCGCTTGCGGGGGTTTTCTTTTTTACGGTCACGGCAAAATTATCTATTAATAATATGCATGTATGACTCCGCGTCATAAGTATTCCTGCTTGCATTAAAACGTTATCCAGCTAAGTTGTTTTATGCAAACACAGACACTTATAACTCCACCGGAGAACAGCATGACGGATTTCGTTATTCCAGAAATAAAAGCATCAGAAGATGAAATGATTGCCATACGCCATTATTTACACGCTAACCCGGAATTAAGTCTGGAGGAGTTTAAAACCAGTGATTTAGTGGCAAAACAACTCGAATCCTGGGGATATAAAGTCACGCGTGAAATTGGCACCACAGGGGTTGTGGGTTCTCTTAAAAAAGGCGATTCGAATAAATCGATTGGCCTGCGCGCAGATATGGACGCCCTGCCTATTTTTGAAGAAACGAATTTACCCTGGGCCAGCACCGTTGCCGGGAAAATGCATGCCTGCGGTCACGACGGACACACCACTATTTTGTTAGCGGCGGCAAAATATATCGCTTCCGACGCCTGCGAATTTAACGGCACCGTGCATCTCATATTCCAGCCCGCTGAAGAAGCGATTGGCGGCGCGGACTTAATGATTAAAGACGGATTATTCGAGCGTTTCCCGTGCGATCGCGTCTTTGCGCTGCACAATATGCCAGGCTTGCCGACCGGTAAACTCGGTTTCTACTCCGGCAATTTCATGGCCTCCGCAGATACCGTAAAAATCACCATTAAAGGCTACGGCGGCCATGGCGCTTACCCGCATCGCACCGTTGACCCGATTGTGACCGGTGCTGCACTTATTACCGCGCTGCAAACCATTGTTTCGCGCAACGTCACGCCGGGCGAAACCGCCATTGTGACGGTCGGAACCTTTAATTCTGGAATTGCCTCAAACGTCATCCCGGACAGCGCCGTCATGGAACTCACCGTGCGCGCCATGAAACCGGAAATCCGTGACCTGCTGATTAAAAGAATTGAAGAGTTGGCCGATCTCACGGCGAAAAGTTTCGGTGCGAGTTGCGAAGTGGAGGTTTACGACTCCTATCCGGTTCTGATTAACGACGATGAACAAACCGCATTTGCCCGCGAATTAGCCGTTGAATTCTTTGGCAAAGATGCGGTGCTCGATAAAGTCCTGCCTTCCACCGGCAGCGAAGATTTTGCCTTTATGCTGCAAGAAAGGCCGGGCAGCTATTTCTTATTGGGCAATGGCGAAAAAGGGGAGAAAGGCGGCTGCATGGTGCATAACCCAGGTTATGACTTTAATGACGACATTATTTCCACCGGTGCCTCATTCTTCTCGCGTTTAGTCCAAACCTATTGTCGCTAATATCCTGGAGCTGATATGAAAAAATATATTCTGCCGTTAATGGCTCTGCTGGCGACAAGTTCGGTATTCGCCAATACGATTAAAGAGATTCGCTTTGGAGTGGATCCGACATTCGCGCCGTTTGAGTCCAAAGACGCCACCGGGAAAGTGGTCGGTTTTGATATTGATTTAGGCAACGCTATTTGCGCAAAACTCCAGGCTAAGTGCGTATGGGTGGAAAATAACTTCGATGCGATTATTCCTGCACTGCAAGCTCGAAAGTTTGATGCCATTCTTTCCGGGATGTATATGACGGAAAAACGCAAAGAACAAATCGCTTTCACCGACAAAATATATAACGGCCCGGTGTTCCTGGTGGCTCACAAAAACAGCCCGATCAAGCCGGATGTTGAACAGTTGAAAGGCAAAACCATCGGCGTTGAGCAAGGCTCTGCACAGGAAACTTATGCCAATAAAAACTGGCGCAGTGCTGGTGTCAATGTGGTGGCTTATCAGGGGGCGGATTTAGTGGTGCAGGATTTAGAATCCGGACGTATCGACGGTGCGGTGCTTTCCGGTGTGATGGCGGAATACAGCTTCCTCAACAAACCGCAGGGTAAAGATTTTGCCATGATTGGCGGTGCATTGCAGGATCAGCAATTGTTCGGAGCGGGTGCGGCAATTGGCCTGCGCAAAGATGATAACGAATTACGCGAAGCGTTAAATGGCGCAATCAGCCAGATTATTGCCGACGGTACTTACAAGAAACTGGCGGATAAATACTTCAGTTTCGATATTTATTCAGGGACTTAATTTCAGCAAAGCACCACGTTTATACAAACCTGGTGCTTTTCTTCAGCCACTTCGTTGTACACCGAGAATAGTTTAAAAACTGCTCACCAATAAACAATTCAAAAACAATGAATTAACCTTTAATCTTCATTTGAAGCTCCATTCCACTTGTCGGGCTGATCACAAATTGAACAGTGGGCGGTTGTGTTTAACTATTCACTTAATCAATATGCTTTCTCGACGCAGTTGCCGATGAGAGCACAAAAATGACTAAATTATTTGTTGGCGTTGATGTGGGTTCTGCCAGTGTCAGAGCAGGCATTTTCACTATGGAAGGCACCCGCCTGGCATTTTCTGTTCGTCCTATCCAACAGTTCCACTACCCGCCTAATCGAGTAGAACAATCTTCCAGTGATATCTGGCAACAGGTTTGCACCACAGTGCGCGAGGCGATCAGTCTTGCAGGTGTAAAGCCACAGCAGGTGGCTTCTATTGGATTTGACGCCACATGTTCATTGGTTGCGGTGGGGGATCGTGGGCAGCCAGTGGCGGTTGGCGAAGAAGGCGAAGCCGACCACGACATCGTGATGTGGATGGATCACCGTGCTGGCGAAGAAACCCAACGTATCAACGCCACGAATGATTCAGTGCTGCAATACGTCGGTGGGCAGGTCAGCATTGAGATGGAATTGCCTAAAATCCTGTGGCTGAAAAACCATTTTCCCGAGCGCTACGCCGCCACCAGGCGTTTTTTCGACTTAGCCGATTACCTGGTGTGGCGTGCTACGGGTGTTGATGCAGCGGGCGTTTGCACGCTGACGTGCAAATGGAACTACCTGGCGCACGAAGAACGCTTCAGCCAAAGTTTGCTTGCGTCTGTTGAGTTAACGGATTTGGTTAACAAAATCCCCCCGGACATTATTCACGTTGGGCAGCCTGTCGGCACCTTGCGCACTGATGTAGCCGCGCAGTTGGGTTTAACGTCTGATGTCGTGGTCGCAAGCGGTTTAATTGATGCCCACGCAGGTGGCCTGGCGTTAGTGGCGGCGGCTCCTGAAGCCAATCTGGCAATCATCAGCGGCACTTCAAACTGCCATATGATTGTGAGTCAAGAGGCGAAATCGGTGCCGGGCGTTTGGGGGCCATATTACGCGGCAATGTACCCAGGCTGGTGGCTAAACGAAGGCGGGCAAAGTGCAGCGGGCGCGCTGGTGGACTGGACTTTGCAGCAAAGTGACGCCTGGCCTGCGCTTAAAAGCGAAGCCGACGCGTTGGGTTGCAGCGTTTATCAAATCCTTAATCAGTGGGTCAGCGAACTCGAAGCTTGCGAAAAATACCCGACCCGCCAACTCCATATTCTGGCCGACCACCACGGCAACCGCTCACCGCGGTCTGATGCGAATGCCCGTGGAATGGTCGCCGGGCTAACACTTGAAAAAGGCCAGCCTCAACTTGCGCGCGTATACCTCGCCACGCTGCAAGCCATTGCCTACGGCACGCGCCACATCATCGACACCATGGAACAAAACGGCCAGCGTATTAGTTCGATAACGTTGTGCGGCGGCGCGAGCAAAAACCCGCTCTGGCTGCGCGAATACGCCAACGTCACTGGGCGCGCCATCCATCTGGTTGAAGAAGAAGACGCCGTCACGCTTGGAGCGGCACTCAATGGCGCGGTGGCCTGCAAGGCATTCAGAAATTTTTCGGCGGCAGCCAGCGCCATGGTGAGGCTTGATAAAACCATTGAGCCCGACGCGGCACACCGTGCATTCCACGATGCGAAATATCAGGTGTATCTGCAAATGTACCAGGACCAGCAGCGGTATCAGGTTGCTATGCAGCAAACCCTCGTGGCCCATTAATTACATAAAAGGATTAAGAAAGTGATTACACAAACTCTGCCTTCTGTGTCGCAAAAAATATCTGCGGGTAAAAATGAAATCCTGATGGTGACCAACGCTGATTTACGTGAATCAGCGAACCTCGCCTGCTGGCCGGTGCAGCAAAAATATGAAGCGAAATTGCAAGATACCCTGAGTTCACTGGGTTACACCATGAAACGCGCCCATCCGGTTGATGAGGAACGCGGCCACGGGTTTATCAGCAGCCAACGGCAGGGCAGCACGCTGTTCGCGCAAATCGATGAAAATGCCCCGGTGATTGTATTGCTAACGGCCTGGCAATATTCCCATCACGTTGCACCGTCGCTGGTTCATCACAAAGGCCCGATTCTGTTAATGGCAAATTTTGACGGCACCTGGCCGGGTCTGGTGGGCATGTTGTGCCTGGCGGGGTCGCTGACCAGCCTCGGGAAGTCATACTCGCGTTTATGGTCAGAAAATTTCGATGACGACCTGTTCATCAATGGCCTGCAAACCTGGCTGCGTTACGGCTCACTGCAGCATTCAACCGGCTATTTGCATGACGTTGCGCCAACCCATCCGGTGATGGCGACACAAGCGGGAGCGATGGGACGCAATGCGGGTGAATATATCCTGAAAAACAAAGAGATCCTCGGTCTGTTCGACACCTTCTGCATGGGGATGATTAACGGCGTATTCCCGCAACAGGCGATGGTCAATATCGGTATGCCGATTGAATCGCTGTCGCAATCGGCGCTGCTGGTGGAAATGGCAAAAGTGCCTGATGAACTGCGTGAAGAATGCCTGGCGTGGTATCAGGAACGCGGCATGAAATTCCAGTTTGGCGAAAATGCCGCTAACGAATTAACCCGCGAGCAGGTCAAAGAGCAGTGCGCAATGATGATTGCGATGGCCCGTTTTGTGCAGCGTTTTGGCTTGTCTGCTGTTGGCGTGCAGTATCAACAAGGTCTGAAAGACAGCTGTGCAGCGTCTGATTTTGCAGAAGGTGCGTTGGGTTCCACCGAGCGTTTCCCGATCTCTGACGAACAGGGAAATATCATTTGCGAAGGCCAGCCGATTCCGTGCATTAACGAAGTGGATATGGGTACAGCCATCCCGCAAACCATGTTGTGGCGCTTGCTCACATCATTCTCTCTGCCAGCCGAAACCACGCTACATGACATCCGCTGGGGCAGCGAATATCAGGGGACTTTCTACTGGGATTTGGAAATTTCTGGTGCCGTACCGTTTGAACACCTGAAAGGGGGAATTGCCGGGGCAACGGGTTATCGCCAACCTGCAATGTACTTCCCGTATGGCGGCTCCACAATTAGCGGGCAGGGCAAAGCAGGTCGCTTTATCTGGGCGCGTGCGCACTATGAAGGCACTGACGTCATCATGCATATCGGCACCGGGCACGCGGTGGAATTACCTGCCGACGAGTTCGAACGGCGCCGTCGTGCGACCTGTTACGAATGGCCGTTACTGAATGCGGTGCTGGATGGCGTCGGGCGCGACGACCTGATGGCGGGCCATCAAAGCAACCACCTGACAGTGGCTTATGTTCCAGAAAATACACTGCAAACGGTTTTGCAGGCCTTCGTTGCTCAGTCGCTGACCCAGGGTATTCGGGTGCAAGTTGCCGGTGACGCAATTCGGTTGCTGTAAGAGGACGCGCTGATGAACGAACAGAAATACCGAGGTATCTGGCCGGTGATGTTAACGCCGTTTACCGAACAAAAAGAGATCGACTGGTCTTCGCTGGAACGCTTAATCGAGTGGTATCTCTCGGCGGGGGTACACGGTTTGTTTGCCGATTGCCAGTCGAGTGAAATGTTCTATTTGAGCGATGAAGAATCTCTCGAGCTGGTGAAATTCGTCGTGAAGTGCGTGAAAGGGCGCGTGCCGGTGGTGGCTTCTGGCCATACCGCCAATGCATTTAACCATCAGCGCGAACAACTGATTAGCATGTCAGATACCGGCGTTGATGCAGTCATTCTGATCAGTAACCGACTGGCTCTGGCGGGTGAAACTGACGCACTGGCGTTATCTCATTTGCAGCGGCTCACCGCCGATGTCCCGCAACATGTCGATCTCGGTATTTACGAATGTCCGTTCCCTTACAAGCGTTTGCTGAGTGACGACACCGTGGAGTGGTGTGCGCAAAGTGGCCGCTACACCTTTATCAAAGATACCTGTTGCAGCTTGCCGATGATTAAACATCGCCTGGAATTAACCCAGGGCAGCCGCCTGCATCTGGCGAATGCCAACAGCCAGACACTGCTTGCTTCTTTGCAGGCGGGTTGCCAGGCCTACAGCGGCGTGATGGCGAACTTCCATCCAGAGCTGTATGTCTGGCTGTACGAAAACTTCCAGACACAGCCGGAAAAAGCCCTGCGTCTGGCGGATTACCTTTCTACGGCAGCCCTGGCAGAAAACCTGGATTACCCGGTTTGTGCAAAATCTTTCCAGCAGGAAATTGGGAATTTCTCGACCCACACCTGCCGGGTACGCAGCAGCCATGGCTATCGTGAAACCTTCTTCCCGCAAGCAATTGATAGCATGATGCGGTTGGGGCGTGATATTCAGAAAACCCTGGAAATATAAGGAGATAACTGATGTCGTTCACCCAGCAAAGCCGCCAGTTTTTACTGCCCGAAGCGCAAACGGATTTCGCGCAATGCCATGCTTCTACGCTTGTGGTGTTGCCGGAGCACAACTCAGTGTTGGTCGCTTTTTTTGCCGGAGCGAAAGAAGGCAGCGGTGATACCGCCATCTGGCTGGTGCGAACTGAAAACAGTGAATGGCAACCGGCGCAGCGCATCATGGCAGAGCCGGGTGTTGCGCACTGGAACCCGGTGCTGCATTACCAGCACGGTACGGTATGGCTGTTTTATAAAGTGGGGCCAGATGTTCACACCTGGACGACGCGCGTAGCGGTTTCACACGATGGCGGCCTGAGCTGGAGCGAGCCGAGCCCGCTTATTAACGGCGATACACAACCTCGTGGCCCGGTGAAAAACAAAATTCTGCTGATGAGTAATAGCGAATGGTTAGCGCCAGGTTCGACGGAAAATGACCAACACTGGGATGCTTTTGTTGATTTGTCTGCGGACAACGGACACTGCTGGTTCAAAGTTGATATTCCGTTTGAGCACCAGTCACCAGAGCAAACTGCCGATGAAAACACCTGGCAAGGGCTTAAAGATAATGCGTTGTGGGAATGCGATTTAAAGCAAGTGTTCACCTGGGATGGTGTGATTCAGCCCACGTTGTGGGAATCACAACCGGGGAAAATTCATGCGTTACTACGCAGCACGCGTGGAAAGATCTATCGTACTGATTCTGTTGATTATGGCCGAAGCTGGTGCGCTGCATACGCCACACAACTTCCCAATAACAACAGTGGAATTGATGTGATTCGTCTGAGCAGCGGAACGCTAATTCTGGCGTGTAATCCTATCGAAGGAAACTGGGGGCGGCGTTATCCGATTGCCTTACTGGAATCGCAGGATAACGGCGCAACGTGGTCACAACCCTGGGCTTTAGAACACAGCAAGGGTGAATTTTCCTATCCCGCCATTATTGCTGAGGGGGACGTTTTACATCTGACGTGGACATTTAACCGAACAAACATCGTTTACCAGACCATCACACACAATAAATAAAAACAGCGGAGTACCCTATGAAGAAGAACCTGTTATGTGCCTTGTTAATGTTGCTGCCGTTTGGTGTGGTTCATGCCGAACAAACCCTGACTTACCCGAAAAAGAACATTGATGTCGTTATCCCGAAAAATCCGGGTGGTGGCACGGATACTTCCGCGCGTACCGTCATTGAATTTGCTCGTGACAGAATGCCGTCCGGCACTATGATGGTTCCGGTCAACAAGCCTGCGGGCAACGGAATCACGGGCCTGCTGGAAGTCGCAAAAGCGCGTCCAGACGGTTATAAACTGGTGATGACTACCGTTGAGTTGGCGATGTTCCCGCACCAGGGGAAATCACCGGTAACGTATAAAGATTTCACTCCTATCGTTACCACCATTGCTGACCCGGTTGCCGTGGTTGTTAATGCCAAATCGCCGTACAACACGCTACAAGAATTTATTGATGCCGCGAAAGCGAACCCGGGGAAAATTAAAGTGGGTAACTCCGGCATGGGCGCAATTTACGATCTCGCGACCATTAATATCGAAAAAATTACCGGCACTAAATTCAACCGTATTCCTTATAACGAAGGAACCGGGCCTTCCATCGCCGCATTAGTCGGTGAGCACATTGATGCGGTGTTGACCACACCGGGTTCAGTTAAATCTCAGGTTGATGCCGGTATTTTAAAAGTACTCGGTGTGATGGATGAAAAACGCTTCCCGTTATTCCCAGATGTCCCGACATTTAAAGAAGCGCTGAATCTGGATGTGAACGTAAAAATGCGCGCCTGGGCGGTTCTGGCGACCACGGCAAAAGTGGATGACAATATCAAGAAACAACTGGTTGATACGTTTACCGAAGTGGTGAAAACCCCTGCATACCAGGAAGCCCTGAAGAAACAAGGCATTATGCCGGTAGTGATTACCGGTGATGATGCCTATGAAATGATGAAAGACGACCACGAGTTGTACGGCAAACTGATTGCCGAAACCACGAAGAAATAATCGATAAAAATATCACCCATCTCCTGTCGGTGAATGCCGGCAGGAGGGAGATTCGACAATGCGAACGCAGAATTTTTTTGTTGGGATGTTCTCTCTGGTATTGGGGATAGCGATTATCTTCCTCTCGCGCAATATGCCGATGTTTGATGAAAACGGCATATTAGGTGAGCGATTCTGGCCTTATACCCTGGCCTGGTTATTTATTGGCTTAGGCGTTATCCAATGGATAAGTATTTATTTACAGCGTGGCACTGCCGATAGCGAAAAAGCCGATCTTAGCTCTTATCCGGTGCGCAAAGCCTACGGTGTGACGGTGTTGATGGTGATATATGCGGTGGCGCTTTGTTATGCCGGATTTATTGCTTCATCAGTCATTTTGATCCCGGCCATTATGTGGGTAATGGGGGAGCGTCGTCCGCTATTTTTAGCCATTACCACTGCACTGATTGTGCTGTGTATTTATGTTTCATTTGAAGTTGTCTTTAATTCACCGCTGCCGGAATCTCTATTTTCCGAGTCATTCTAAGAGGCTAAGATGAACGAAATTCTTGATGCCCTGATGATAGTCTTTAGCTTAGAAACGACCGGCATGATTTTGCTTGGCGTTCTGGCGGGAATCATCATTGGCGCACTACCCGGCTTAACGGTGAATATGGGTATCGCCTTGTTGTTACCGCTGACATATTCCTTCCAGGGAATGACCGGCATTCTGATGTTACTCGGCGTTTATTGCGGCGCGGTATATGGCGGTTCAATTACCGCGATATTAATTAGTACGCCAGGAACACCTGCGTCAGCCGCTACCGTGCTTGATGGCTATCCGATGGCAAAACGTGGCGAAGCAGGACGCGCGCTGGGTTTATCGACACTGGCATCCATGTTTGGCGGTGTGTTCAGTACCATCGCGCTGGTATTAATTGCGCCGCTGCTGGCAAAAGTTGCCACTGGATTTTCTTCTGCGGAATACTTTGCCCTCGCCATTTTTGGCATCAGCATAATTACCAGCGTTTCATCGCAGTCGATTATTAAAGGTTTAATCGGTGGTGTACTGGGCTTATTTATTGCCACCATTGGATTAGATCCAATGACCAGCGGTATGCGTTTTACCTTTGATTCTATTTATCTGATGGGCGGGATTTCGTTTATTCCAGTATTAGTCGGCCTGTTTGCTTTCTCTCAGGGTTTATTAAGTCTTGAAGAAGATTACCGCGAACGTGTTGCGGGAATTGTACGCCAGACTAAAAGCAAAATTGACCGCATTCTACCGACCTGGTCTGATATTAAACGCGTGATGCCAACTTACATCCGTTCGTCCATCATTGGCACTGGCATCGGTGCCATTCCAGGAACGGGCGGTGATATCGCCTCGTTTATTGCGTACAACGAAGCCAAGCGCTGGTCAAAACACCCGGAGGAGTTTGGTCACGGCTCACCGGAAGGCGTTTCGGCACCGGAAGCGGGTGCCAACTCCGTGGCGGGTGGCGCAATGGTTCCACTGATGACCCTCGGTATTCCTGGCGATGGCGCGACGGCAATTATCATGGGCGCGTTTATGGTGCAGGGGCTGGCGCTCGGGCCGCAGTTATTCACGGATCATCCCGTTGAAGTGAACTCCATTTTCATCGGCTTGTTCGCCGCAAATATCTTCATGGGTATTATGGGCTTTATGGGGATGCGCTTATTCGCCAAAGTGATGAGTGTGCCGCGTCGTGTGCTGGTGCCGATTATTTTTGTGCTGTGTTCGGTCGGGGCTTATTCCGTTAACCACGATATGACTGATGTATTTGTCATGATGGGCGCGGGTCTGGTGGCGTATATCCTGATTAAGCTCGATTTTTCGATGTCGCCCATTGTTATCGGTATTATTCTGGGGCCGATGGCCGAATCGAATTTCCGCCGCACACTGGTTATTTCCGAAGGCGATCCGATGATATTCCTCACGCGTCCGGTCTGTGCGGTATTTTTAGGTATCGCAATACTCACGCTGTTGTTACCGATTTTTGGCCCGCGTTTAAAAGCCTTATGGCGTAAACAAACCAGCTAAGGAAGAGTTAGATTGGCAAAGACAATTGAGCAAATCGCCACGGATCTTGGCGTCTCCATTACCACGGTGCGAGCCGTGCTAAATGGCAATGCGCAGAAGTATCGCATTAGCGAAAAGACCCAAGAAAGAATCAATAGTTACGTTAAAAAACATAGCTATACCATCAATCTTGCTGCGCGGAGCTTAAAGCTTAATAAAACGGACACCTTTGGTCTGGTGATCCCGCGCCTGTCTAACCCCTTCTTTTCTGCACTGGCCGAATTACTGGAAGCGCGCTGCCGTGAGCAAGGTTATCAACTGATGATTAGCTGTACCAACAATGATACGGCCTATGAAAACTTGTTGGTGAAATCGCTGGAGAATCGCAACGTTGACGGGATTTTTGTTGTCTCGACCAATGCGACAAGCCAGGCGCATTACCTGAAACACTGCCTGAAACCGTTAGTGTTTCTTGATAGAGATTTTGGCGTTGAAGGGGCGTGTTGCGTGGTGACGGACAACGTAGACAGTGGGTTTCGTCTCACCGACGCGATGTTGAACCATACTCATGCGCCCATTCAGTTTTTTGTTGGGGACCCTAATTCACCGTCGATTGTTGACCGTCTAACCGGTTATCGTGCGGCGATGAAGCAGCACGGCATCAAAATAATGCCTGAGTACATCAGCAGTGCCGGACATAACCAATTGAGCGACGGTGAAAAAATGATGGCAGATTACATTGATACTCATCACCGTTGGCCGCAGCATTTTATTGCCTCGTCGTTGCCAATTTTACAAGGTGCGCTGGGCGTATTGCGCGAGCGGTACGGTTATATTCCGCACGAGATTAATATTGGTACTTTCGATGACAATATTATGCTGAGTTTTCTGGCCAACAATATTTGGGCGATGCGCCAAAACGAGAAGCATCTGGCGCATGAAGCTTGCCAGTTGATGCTCGAAAAACTCGCCAGAAACGATGAGCCGCCCGGCAGCAGATCCAAAGCGGAGCTGGTCTTCAGGCAAAGTACGGTGAATGCCCGTGACGCAAAACGCTGACTGACAAAAACAAAAAAGGCCTCGTATTTAACCGAGGCCTTTCACATTTCTGGCTGACCAATCAGGTCATTACCATCGGCCACTCAGGTGGCGCATGGCTTGAGATTTCAACCATAATGTCTTTGAACGATGCCCAGATAACCGGGAAATCGGCCAGTTCTAACCCTAATAAACCGGTCGCAAACCACAATGCAGACGCAATCCCCAGCATGCTGCTGACGATGGCAAAAAACGTGTAGTCGGATTTGCGAAACTGGATATTCAACGTGCTGGCTAAAAACATCAGAACCGCACTGACTAAAGGCCAGCGCATCAACAACACGCTGGTAGTAATTGCCGCCATGAAAATTGTTCCTTAATCACATAACTCATTACGCTCAACGGTTATGCGCGACTCAAGGCGCAACAATTACAGCTCGGGACCGTCAGGGGAATGAATAGGGTGCAGAAAATGTAATAAAAATCCTGTCTCACAGGATTTGTGAACTATATCACATTTGTTCTTTTAATCGCCAGTTGTATGGCGCATTTTCTGACCCATCTTTGCGTGTTCAGGCAACAATAATGCGCCACGCCGGGTCAGGCGTGGTGACGATAATCAGTCGGTGTGCGGTCAAACTCACGGCGGAAAACGCGGGAAAAGGTCTGCTGGGAAACGTAACCGTAGTCCATCGCGATATCAAAAATTGGTCGCTGGGTGTTACGTAGCTCTTTGGCCGCCATCAACAAACGGCGCTGGCGAATGTATTCACCTAACGTCTGGCGCTTCACGGTACGGAACATCCGCTGAAGATACCATTTTGAATAGCCTGATTTTTTTGCCACAACGTCAATGTTCAGCGGTTGATCAATGTGATCGTCAATCCATTCAGTCAAAGTTTGAATAATGTCCTGGTGTGCCATAAGCGATCCTCAAGCCTGTTTGTTCGTTAGCAGGTTTTGTTGGCAGCGAGTATAATTCCTCAAGTTAACTTGAGGTAAAGAGCATTATGGAAAAGAAATTACCGCGCTTTAAACCCTTACTCAGTCCAGGCGAAGTGGCGAAGCGCAGCGGCGTGGCTGTTTCGGCTTTGCACTTCTACGAGAGCAAGGGGCTGATTAAAAGCAGAAGAAACAGTGGAAACCAGCGTCGTTACACGCGTGATGTGCTGCGAAACGTCGCCATTATTAAAATCGCCCAGCGAATCGGCATTCCGCTTTCGACCATTGGTGAAGAGTTTGGCGTGTTGCCCGACGGCCACAAAATCAATAAAAACGACTGGAAAAAGATGTCGTCGCAATGGCGTGAAGAACTCGATCGGCGCATCAATATGCTCACCGCGTTGCGTGACGAACTCGATGGCTGTATCGGCTGCGGGTGTTTATCGGGTGCCGACTGCCCGCTGCGAAATCCGGGGGATAAACTGGGTGAAGAGGGGACGGGCGCGCGTCTTTTAGAAGATGATTAATCAGAATTGCAGCCAAAACTAAAGCGCCCAACTTCGGCGCTTTAGTTTATTCCCGGTCTTTGTCTTTCGATCTATCCCGCTTTTCGCAAGGAGGGTTTCCCCCGACATCAGCGTCCCTCAATCACACATTCTCAGGAGGTTCCGGATTGCGCTGACAACTTAAGTGTAGCCAGGCTCACTCAGGTTTCAAGGCGGATTTGCATGTTTTTTGAACAATTCTAATACTGCAGACTTCTCAGCGTTTCCTATAGTTAACGCATCTTGCTAAACAGAAGGTTACCTCATGCTTATCG
Source organism: Buttiauxella izardii (assembly GCF_003601925.1). Classification (GTDB taxonomy): domain Bacteria; phylum Pseudomonadota; class Gammaproteobacteria; order Enterobacterales; family Enterobacteriaceae; genus Buttiauxella; species Buttiauxella izardii. Next base: position 4,291 of record NZ_QZWH01000063.1, on the reverse strand, counting down.
TTCATCACCTTAATAACTCCCGCTCGCAGCGTATTTTATGGATGCTTGAAGAGCTTCAGGTGCCGTATCAAATTGTGCGCTATCAACGCGAACCCACCATGCTGGCGCCCGACTCGTTAAAAGTCGTTCACCCGCTGGGAAAATCCCCGGTGGTGGAAGATAACGGCAACATCATCGCGGAATCTGGGGCCATCATCGAATATCTGCAAGAAACCTACGACCCCGAAAGCCGCCTCAAACCGATTTCCTGCGAGGACAAACTGCGTTATCGCTTCTGGCTGCATTACGCCGAAGGATCGTTAATGCCGTTATTAATGATGAAACTGGTCTTTGGTAGCCTGGGAAAAGCGCCGGTGCCGTGGTTGCTGCGCCCGGTGGGAAATGTATTAGGGCAGGGCGTGCAAAAAGCGTATCTCAACAAACAGATTTTGACCCATGCGCGTTATCTCGAAGATTGCCTGCAACAAACGCCGTGGTTTGCCGGGCAAGCGCTAAGTGCCGCAGATATTCAGATGAGTTTCCCCGTCATCGCGTTGCTGTCTCGCGGCGGCATAAACGACCTGCCGAATTTGCAAAACTGGTACAACCAAATCCAAATCCGTCCGGCCTGGCAACGGGCAATTCAACAAGGCGGGCCATTCGAAATACCTTGAGTCCATGTATCGAAAAATCCTATGAGCCAGGAAAATGCATTCCCCGTATCTTGAATCGTTGTTGCTAAATTGCGCATCGACGATAACGTTTGCGCATGAGGCGGCGATATTTTGACCGGGCAGTGCATTTTTCACTAAAAAGGGGCAAAGTTCGGTTGAAAATCCATGTAAGAAGGCCGGATAATCGTTTGCCTTAATTTTGACGCACAGTTTGTATGCGCGGAGTTAAACGTTTGCTTTTTTTGTGACGCCCTTTTTTGTCACAAACGTAGCACAGGGATTTACTCGAATTTATGAGAGTAGTAGACGTTTAATCAGCAGTGGATTGTCCACCACGCAGACCGACTTAATCATAAAAATCTCAGGGGATTTTTCACTATGTCTAATCATTCTCCGCGTGCAACCAGCGGCATCGACGCCTGGTTCAAAATATCTGCACGTGGCAGTACCGTTCGCCAGGAAATCGTTGCGGGTTTAACGACCTTCCTCGCGATGGTGTACTCCGTGATCGTCGTACCGGGCATGCTCGGTAAAGCAGGTTTCCCTCCTGCGGCGGTCTTTGTGGCGACTTGTCTGGTTGCTGGCGTTGGCTCACTGCTGATGGGCCTGTGGGCGAACCTGCCGCTGGCTATCGGTTGCGCCATTTCACTGACGGCGTTCACCGCATTTAGCCTGGTGCTCGGCCAACACATCAGCGTTCCGGTCGCCTTAGGCGCGGTGTTCCTGATGGGTGTGCTGTTCACCATCATCTCCGCAACCGGCATTCGTAGCTGGATTTTGCGTAACTTGCCGATGGGCGTTGCGCACGGCACCGGCATCGGTATCGGCCTGTTCCTGCTGCTGATTGCCGCAAACGGTGTCGGCCTGGTGATCAAAAACCCACTCGACGGCTTGCCTGTCGCGCTCGGTCACTTCGCCAGCTTCCCGGTAATCATGTCTTTGATTGGCCTGGCAGTAATTATTGGTCTGGAAAAACTGAAAGTCCCTGGCGGCATTCTGCTGACCATTATTGGGATTTCCATTTTCGGCCTGATTTTCGACCCGACAGTGCATTTCTCCGGCATCTTCGCTATGCCTTCGCTGAAAGACGAAGCGGGTAACTCACTGATTGGCAGCCTGGATATTATGGGCGCGCTGAACCCAGTGGTATTGCCAAGCGTTCTGGCGCTGGTGATGACGGCGGTATTCGATGCCACCGGCACCATCCGTGCGGTTGCAGGCCAGGCAAATCTGCTGGATAAAGACGGCCAAATCATTGATGGCGGCAAAGCGCTGACCACCGACTCCCTGAGCAGCGTGTTCTCAGGCCTGGTGGGTGCGGCTCCGGCGGCGGTTTACATCGAATCTGCGGCAGGTACTGCGGCGGGCGGCAAAACGGGCCTGACGGCAATTACCGTTGGCGTACTGTTCCTGCTGATCCTGTTCCTGTCTCCGCTGTCTTACCTGGTTCCTGCTTACGCCACCGCTCCGGCGCTGATGTACGTAGGTTTGCTGATGCTGAGCAACGTAGCAAAAATCGACTTCGCTGATTTCGTCGATGCCATGGCGGGCCTGATTACTGCGGTATTCATCGTGCTGACCTGTAACATCGTTACCGGCATCATGATTGGTTTCGCCTCGCTGGTGATTGGCCGCATCGTCTCTGGTGAATGGCGCAAGCTGAACATCGGAACCGTGGTCATTGCCATCGCACTCGTAGCATTTTACGCAGGCGGCTGGGCCATCTAAGTTGTCGTTATGTCGGATGACGCTAGCGCTTATCCGACCTACAACTGCATTCACTAATTCGGGCGCGGGGAGCGCATGCTCACCCGCCTGCAAAACACCTTCCAGAATAATCAACACACTTCCCGTTTCCTTCCTGTGTAAAAAGTTGTTTTACTATTGGGTATAACAACATCCTGCAAAAAGGGTTTCACAAAACACCGCGACTAAGGAAAGCATGGAAATCTTCTTTACTATTCTCATCATGACCCTTGTGGTTTCGCTTTCTGGTGTGGCTACACGCATGCTGCCATTCCAGATCCCGCTCCCGTTAATGCAAATTGCGATTGGTGCACTGCTCGCCTGGCCACACTTTGGGTTACACGTCGATTTCAACCCGGAACTGTTCCTGGTGCTGTTTATTCCACCGCTGCTGTTTGCGGACGGCTGGAAAACGCCGACGCACGAATTTCTAAACCACGGGCGGGAAATCATCGGCCTGGCGTTGGTTCTGGTGCTCGTCACCGTCGTCGGCATTGGCTTCCTGATTTACTTTATGGTGCCGGGTATTCCGTTAATTCCAGCGTTTGCGCTGGCGGCGGTGCTCTCACCAACCGATGCCGTGGCGCTTTCCGGCATTGTCGGAGAAGGGCGTATTCCGAAGAAAATCATGGGGATTTTGCAGGGCGAAGCGTTGATGAACGACGCCTCCGGCCTGGTATCGCTGAAAATGGCGGTCGCGGTGGCGGTCGGCACGATGGTGTTTACCGTCGGCGGTGCAACGGTCGAATTCTTCAAAGTGGCGATTGGCGGCTTGCTGGCGGGGATTGCCGTGAGCTGGCTGTACGGCAAATCGCTGCGCCTGATGAGCCGCTGGAGTGGCGACGAACCGGCCACGCAAATCTTGCTGCTGCTGTTGTTGCCATTCGCCTCTTATCTGATTGCCGAACACATCGGCGTTTCCGGCATCCTGGCCGCGGTGGCGGCGGGTATGACGATCACCCGTTCCGGCGTGTTGCGCAGCGCGCCGCTGGCGATGCGCCTGCGTGCTAACAGCGTGTGGGCGATGCTCGAATTCGTGTTCAACGGCATGGTGTTCCTGATGTTGGGCCTGCAATTGCCGGGCATTCTGAAAACGTCTGTGGCGGCAGCTAATGCCGATCCGAACGTTGAATTGTGGATGCTGTTCGTGGATGTCGGGCTTATCTATTTTGCCCTGATCGGCGTGCGTTTCCTGTGGCTGTGGACCATGAAACGCATCAGCCTGCGCTTTATGAAAAAGCGCCCGCTGGAGTTCGGCAGCTACACCACCCGCGAATTGTGCATTGCGTCATTTGCCGGTGTGCGCGGGGCGATTACGCTGGCGGGTGTGCTCTCGATTCCGCTGCTGTTAGGCGACGGCACGCCATTCCCGGCGCGTTACGAGCTTATTTTCCTGTCGGCTGGCGTGATTCTATTCTCGCTGTTTGCAGGCGTGATAATGCTGCCGATTTTATTGCGTAACGTCGAAGTTCCCGACAAATCCATGGCGCGCCAGGAAGAACGTATCGCCCGCGCTGCGACGGCAGAAGTGGCGATTGTCGCCATCGAGAAAATGGAAGAGCGATTGCATGCCGATGTGAACGAAAACATCGACGATCAGCTGCTAAAAGAGGTGAGTTCGCGGGTTATCGGCAACTTGCGCCGCCGTGCTGACGGGCGCAACGATGTGGAAAGCAGCGAGCTGGAAGAGAACCTCGAGCGCCGTTTCCGCCTGGCCGCGTTACGTTCTGAACGCGCCGAGTTGTACCATTTGCGCGCCACGCAGAAAATCAGTAATGAAACGCTAATGAAGCTGCTGCACGATCTCGATTTGCTCGAGGCGTTGCTGGTGGAACAGCAGTAATCGTCGATTCCTCGTCCTCTCCTGGGGGAGCTGTCTCTTAGTCACATTT
>NZ_QZWH01000062.1 GCF_003601925.1 Buttiauxella izardii | reverse complement strand
CCCTGGTGCACAGCGCCTTCAGATTTTTCATCCAGCCACTGGCGGTTTGCCATTTGAACCGGCACACCCTGGGCTTCCAGCGCATGGATTAAAGGCATCAGACGTTTGTCTTCACGGCCTTTAAGAATAAAGACTTCCCGAAAACGCTGGGGGGCGTTATCAAGTAGCGCCTGGACGGCGTGGATGCCGTAAATCATTTCACTCATTGGTGTCACTCGTTTCAGCCGCAGATGCGACGGTGTTTAATGCTTAAGATGGTCGCCCTCACCCCAGCCCTCTCCCCCAGGAGAGGGAGAAAGCCAGAGCGAGGTGGTTTAAATTAGCTCGGCTGCTTTTTAGCTGCGCGCTTCGCTTTCGTGGCTGCGGCTATTTTACGGGTTTTATCAGAAGGAGTTTTTGCTTTCTTCTCTTTCTTTTCCGTCTTTTCCGTCTTGTCGACTTTCGCTTTCTTCGGCTTGGCTGGCCCTTTCTCTTTACGGAAAGTGCTGTCCGGCTCGAAGTTGGTGCGTTTGCCGCCCTGACGACGTTTTGGCCCGTTACCGTTTGCACCTTTTTTCGCCCGGTCTTTCTCAGTTTTGCCCACACCACGAGGGGCGCGAGTACTGGAGATCAAAGCAAAATCAATCTTGCGCTCATCCATGTGGACAGCTTCAACGCGCACCTCGACACGGTCGCCCAAACGATAAGTTTGCCCGCCAGATTCACCAATCAGACGCTGGCCAACCTGGTCGAAACGGTAGTAGTCGTTATCCAGCGTTGAAACGTGGACCAGACCGTCGATAAACAGATCGTCCAGGCGAACAAAGAAGCCGAAGCCGGTCACGCTGGCGATAATACCTTTAAAGGTCTGCCCAACCTGATCCTGCATAAAGTCGCATTTCAGCCAGTCAGCCACATCGCGTGTCGCTTCGTCGGCGCGGCGTTCTGCCATGGAACAATGCTGACCAAGCTGCAGCATTTCGTCCATTTCATAGTGCCAGCCACCCGACTCGGTGCTGTTGCCTTTATGACCCTGCTCTTTTGCCAGCAAATACTTAATGGCACGGTGCAGCAACAGATCCGGGTAACGACGAATCGGCGAAGTAAAGTGCGCATAAGATTGCAACGCAAGGCCGAAGTGACCACGGTTTTCTGGATCGTAAACCGCCTGTTTCATGGAGCGCAGCAGCATAGTTTGCAGCATTTCATGATCCGGACGATCGGCAATCGAGTTCAGCAATTCAGCATAATCACGCGGTTCTGGTTTCTGCCCGCCAGGCAGTTCCAGACCCAACTCGGCTAACACCGAACGGAATGACGTGATCGCCTCGTTGGTTGGACGATCGTGGTCACGGAACAGTGACGGCTCGTTGTTCTTCTCAACAAAGCGTGCCGCCGCGATATTCGCGAGGATCATGCACTCTTCGATAAGTTTGTGCGCATCGTTACGTACAGTTTGCTCGACGCGTTCAATGCGGCGTTCCGCGTTGAAGATGAACTTCGCTTCTTCGCTTTCAAACGAGATGCCACCGCGCTGAGCACGAGATACATCCAACACTTTGTAGAGGTTATGCAGCTCTTCGATGTGCGGAACCAGCGGCGCATACTGCTCGCGCAGTTCCTGATCGCCTTCCAGCATATGCCACACTTTGGTGTAGGTCAGACGCGCGTGGGAACTCATCACCGCTTCGTAGAATTTGGAGCCGGTCAGGCGGCCAGTCGAAGAGATGGTCATTTCGCAGACCATGCACAGACGGTCAACTTGTGGGTTCAGCGAGCACAAACCATTGGACAGCACTTCCGGCAGCATCGGGATCACTTGCGACGGGAAGTACACAGAGGTGCCACGGTTGCGCGCTTCTTTGTCCAACGCAGTTGGCGGACGAACGTAATAACTTACGTCGGCGATAGCGACATATAAACGCCAGCCGCCGCCGCGTTTCTTCTCACAGAATACGGCATCATCGAAGTCACGCGCATCTTCACCATCGATGGTGACGAGCGGGAGGTCACGTAAATCAACACGGCCAACTTTCGCTTCTTCCGGGACCTGCTCTTTCAGCGAAGCAACTTGTGCTTCGACTTCTGGCGGCCAGACGTATGGGATTTCATGGGTACGCAGGGCCATATCAACAGCCATCCCGGTTCCCATGTTATCGCCAAGAATTTCAACAATTTTGCCGACGGCTTTAGTGCGGCGAGTCGGGCGTTGGGTGAGTTCAACCACCACCACAAAGCCCATGCGAGCGCCCATCACACCTTCTGGTGGGATAAGGATATCAAAGCTCAGACGGCTGTCGTCCGGGACGACGAAGCTGATGCCCGCCTCGGTAAAGTAACGACCAACGATTTGCCCGGTTCTCGGTTCCAGCACGCGCACAATGCGCGCTTCGCGCCGGCCTTTACGGTCAGCGCCTAATGGTTGCGCCAGCACGATGTCGCCATGCATGCACATTTTCATCTGCTCAGATGAAAGATAGAGATCGTCTTTGCGGCCTTCAACGCGCAGGAAACCAAAGCCATCGCGATGACCAATGACTTTGCCTTTTAGCAAATCAAGACGTTCTGGCAGGGCGTAACACTGGCGGCGGGTAAAGACGAGCTGCCCATCGCGTTCCATGGCACGCAGACGGCGGCGCAGCGCTTCAAGTTGTTCTTCACCGGTAATATTCAGTTCTTCAGCCAGTTCGTCACGATTGGCTGGTTTTTCACGTTTGGTCAGATGAGCGAGAATAAACTCCCGGCTTGGGATCGGGTTTTCGTATTTTTCGGCTTCTCGTTCCTGAAAAGGATCTTTTGACATTGCGGTTCCTCCGTTGTCATTTGCTGAGGAAATAGTGATTTACTCCACCAGCAATAATTTGTAGAGCGGTTGGTTTTGGTCCACCAAATCGGCCAGCGTGTGCTTATCCAACTCTGTCAGAAAGCTTTGTACTGCCTGGGCCAGCGCCTGTTTCAGGCGACACGCGGGGGTAATATGACAAAACTCACTGCTACAGTTCACCAAAGAAAGCGGTTCCAGCTCGCGCACCACATCGCCGACACGGATAGAGACCGCCGGCTTGCCGAGGCGAATGCCACCGTTTTTGCCACGCACTGCCGTCACATAGCCTGCGCGACTGAGTTGATTGATGATTTTCACCATATGATTACGTGACACGCCGTACACTTCTGTTACCTCAGAAATGCTCGTCATTTTACCTTCTGGCAAAGACGCCATATAAATCAAAGCACGTAAACCGTAATCAGTAAAACTCGTTAACTGCACATCAACCTCTAGGGTGGGAGGGGAAACGCTTCTCGCCATCAAGGCGATATATTGATGATAAACCAGCCATATGGTTGCCAGCTAATTTATTTAACGGAGAAGGGGTATTAAACGGCAGGATAAAGCAGTTGGGGCGTGCTAAGCACACCCCATCACATCATTATGCGTCGAACGGGTCGCGCAGAATCATGGTTTCAGAACGGTCTGGGCCAGTAGAAATGATATCTACAGGTACTTCAGTCAGTTCTTCAATGCGTTTGATGTAGTCCAGTGCTGCCTGCGGCAAGCCACTACGCTCTTTCACACCAAAGGTGGTTTCGGACCAACCTGGCATGGTTTCGTAGATTGGCTCGATGCCTTCCCAGTCGTCAGCAGCCATTGGAGTGGTAGTCACTTCACGGCCATCTGGCAGACGGTAGCCAACGCAGAGTTTAACTTCTTTCAAGCCGTCCAGAACGTCGAGCTTGGTCAGGCAGAAACCTGACAGGGAGTTAATCTGCACTGCACGACGCACAGCAACGATATCCAACCAGCCTGTACGACGACGACGACCGGTGGTCGCACCGAACTCGTTACCTTGTTTGCACAGGAACTCGCCGATGTCATCAAACAGCTCAGTTGGGAACGGACCTGCGCCAACGCGAGTCGAGTACGCTTTGATAATACCCAGAACGTAATCAACATAACGTGGACCAATGCCGGAACCTGTTGCCACGCCACCCGCGGTGGTGTTGGAAGAGGTCACGTACGGATAGGTACCGTGGTCGATGTCCAGCAGTGTGCCTTGAGCACCTTCGAACATGATGAAGTCGCCGCGCTTACGTGCCTGATCCAGCAGATCGGACACGTCAACTACCATGCTGGTCAGAATGTCAGCAACTGCCATGACATCGTCCAGAACTTTCTGGTAATCAACCGCTTCAACTTTATAGAAGTTAACCAGTTGGAAGTTATGGTATTCCAGAACTTCTTTCAGTTTGTCGGCAAAGGTGGCTTTGTCGAACAGGTCGCCAACGCGCAGGCCACGACGGGCCACTTTGTCTTCATACGCAGGGCCGATACCGCGACCGGTTGTACCGATAGCTTTCGCACCACGCGCTTTCTCACGAGCCACATCCAGCGCGACGTGATAATCAAGAATCAGCGGGCAAGCTTCAGATAACAGCAGGCGCTCACGTACCGGAATCCCACGGTCTTCCAGCTCTTTCATCTCTTTCATCAGTGCAGCAGGAGACAGCACAACGCCATTACCGATGATGCTGGTAACGTTATCACGCAGAATACCTGATGGAATAAGATGAAGAACGGTTTTTTCACCGTTGATTACGAGAGTATGGCCTGCGTTGTGACCGCCCTGGTAGCGCACAACATATTTAGCCCGTTCAGTCAGAAGATCTACGATCTTTCCTTTACCTTCGTCACCCCATTGGGTGCCCAGTACGACGACGTTGTTACCCATTTTTCAAAATCACCGTTTGCTTAAAAAAGGATTCTACCATCGGTTTCCTCGATGATCAGCCCTTTTAGTATACAAAATGGTAATCGTCCACCTTAATGCGGTTCAGCCAGCGGCTCGACTCAACATGTAGTAGACAACGACACCCGCAACCACTAGTCCGCCACCAAAACGACGCAGCGTATTATCAGGAAGCTGCGTTAAAGCGGCAATCATACGACGCCACATGCGCGGATAAAGCATCGGTCCGAGACCTTCGAGCACCAAAACTAGCGCCAATGCCATCCAGATAGTCGAATTCATAATTCCCTCTAGCACCAATAAAAAAAGAGCCGGTCAGACCGGCTCTTGATACGTTTTTCGCAAATATTAACGTGCGCTATTCGCTGGTGTTTTCATGTAGCGGAAGAAATCGCTATCCGGGCTTAACACCATAACGTCCTGTCCAGAATTGAAGCTCGCCTCGTAAGCACGCAGGCTACGAATGAATGCATAGAAGTCTGGATCCTGGCTGAATGCATCTGCAAACAGTTTGGCCGCTTCTGCATCACCTTCACCACGGCTGATTCGGCCCTGACGCTCGGCTTCTGCCAGAGTACGAGTCACTTCGTAATCTGCGGTAGCACGCAGCTTCTCAGCTTCTTCCTGACCTTGTGAACGGTGACGACGAGCAACAGCTTCACGCTCGGCACGCATACGGTTGTAGATAGCTTCAGAAACCTCAGCTGGCAGGTTGATCTGCTTGATACGCACATCGACCACTTCGATACCCAATGCCGCCATACTGTTCGGGTTAACCACTGGCACTTTGCCTTTGGTTTCCGCAGTCACACGCGCAGCAGCAGAGGCAATCGCGTCATCCGCAGCAGGGGTTGCCACTTCATCGTCAGTGCCCGCAGTACCTGAGTTCAGCGCGTCACGTACATCCAGAGTCAAACGGCCACGAGAATCGGTCACGATGTCTTTCACATCAAGACGACCAATTTCAGAACGCAGACGGTCACTGAATTTACGTTTTAACAGCACTTCAGCCTGAGAAACGTCACCACCACCGGTTGCCAGGTAGTAGCGGCTGAAATCGCTGATACGCCATTTGATATAAGAATCGACGATCAGGTCTTTCTTCTCTTTGGTGACGAAACGATCGGCCTGGTTGTCCATGGTCTGAATACGCGCATCGAGAGTTTTCACCGACTCGATAAACGGTACTTTGAAATGCAGACCTGGTTCGTAGACCACCGGCTTGTTTTCATCATCACGCAACACTTTACCGAAGCGTAACGTAATCCCGCGCTCGCCTTCCTGTACCACGAAGATCGAGGTAAACAGCACAACCAGCACGATGATAATTAAAGCAATGACTGACTTACGCATCGTTATTCACTCCCTACGCGCTGGTTATCAGTGCGCTGCGCGTTCACGCGGCGCTGATCCATGATATCGCCCCGGCTTGACGAGGACTGTGTGCTGGCGCTACCGCTGCTTGAGCTGGATGCAGGCGGCAGACGCAACAAGTTGTTCGCGCCACTGGTGTCAGTCTTAGCCGCAGGCTGTGAACCGCCTTTCAGCATCTGATCCAGAGGCAGAACCATCAGGTTGCCACCTTTGTCGTTAACCAGAACCTTACGGGTATGGCTAAGCACTTTTTCCATGGTTTCGATATACAGACGCTCACGGGTAATTTCCGGTGCAGCTTTGTATTCCGGCAGCATCTTCGCAAAGCGAGCCACTTCACCCTGCGCTTCTAACACGGTCTGTGTTTTATAAGCGCGAGCTTCTTCAAGAATACGTTGTGCCTGACCGTTCGCACGCGGCTGAACTTCGTTGGTGTAAGCTTCAGCTTCACGGATGTATTGCTGTTCGTTTTCACGCGCAGAAATCGCATCATCAAATGCAGCTTTCACTTCTTCCGGCGGACGAGCAGCCTGGAAGTTGACGTCCAGCAAGGTGATACCCATGTTGTACGGACGAATGGTTTCTTCCAGTTCGCGCTGAGTATCATTACGAATAATGGTACGACCCTCGGTGAGGATCTTGTCCATGGTGTATTTACCAATAACACCACGCAATGCGCTGTCGGTTGCCTGACGCAGGCTATCGTCCGCGCTGGTCACGCTAAACAGATAACGACGCGGATCGGTAACGCGATACTGCACGTTCATTTCGACGCGAACCACGTTCTCATCGGAAGTCAGCATCACACCGGATGCCGCCAATTCACGCACGGCTTCAACGTTTACCGCTCGGACGCTATCAATGAATGTTGGTTTCCAGTTCAGGCCCGGCTCAACCAAGTGGCTGAATTGACCAAAACGGGTGACCACACCACGTTCAGCTTCCTTGATGGTGTAGAACCCAGTAGCAGCCCAAATAACGACAGCGACGGCGGCAACAATGCCGACCATACGACCGCCAATGTGCGGACGCGGAAGCTGTGAAGAACCGCCACCCGAACCACCGCCACCACTTTTACCGCCACCCAGGCCACCCAGTTTTTTACTTAATTTTCGGAAGATATCATCCAGATCAGGTGGCCCCTGATCCCGCCCTCCTTTCTTCTCCCCAGAGTCGCCGCCTGGTTTGCTGCTTCCCCACGGGTCGCGGTCCTGTCCGTTATTACCGGGCTGATTCCACGCCATGTTTATGCTCCATATTTGTTGTGCGGTGATATCCCCCGAAGGGGAAAAAGTCTTCAGGACATTCCCTTGACTTGCTCGACAATGTAGTCAGCGAGTGCCGGTTCTTGTTTACAGAGGCGACGCCAGTCAACAATAGGCATACGAATTTGTAAGCCAACACTGCCGTCTTCCTCCATCCACTCTTTTTCTATTGCCTGAAGCTGATAAAAACGGCTCCGAAGTCGCCCAGCCTGGGGGGGCAAGCACAACGTATGCTGTGCAATTTCACCAGATAAACGTTCCGTCAAAGCCTGGAAAAGCAGTGGAATACCGTCACCGGTCTGGGCAGAAAGCCAGACCCGAATCGGCATGTTTTCATCGTCTCTGTCGATACGTGGAACGAAATCTTCCAACATATCTATCTTATTCATCACCATCAGCGTTGGGATTTCATTAGCCTCAATCTCTTCGAGAACGGTATCTACCGCGGCAATGTTTTCCTGAATCCTGAGGTCGCTGGCATCAATGACATGTAATAACAGTGTCGCCTGACGCGTCTCCTGCAAGGTCGCTTTAAACGCTGCCACTAAATCGTGTGGCAAGTGACGAATAAAACCTACGGTGTCAGCCAGTATCGTTTCGCCCACATCCACGACGTTAATACGGCGCAATGTAGGATCAAGCGTGGCAAACAACTGATCAGCGGCATAAACGTCAGCCGTTGTTATTTGGTTAAACAGGGTGGATTTACCGGCGTTGGTGTAGCCCACCAGAGAAACGGTTGGGATATCAGCCTTGGCACGCGATCGCCGACCTTGCTCACGTTGTTTTTCAACTCGTTCTAAGCGACCAAGGATCTGCATAATCCGGTTGCGCAGTAAACGGCGGTCAGTTTCGAGCTGAGTTTCCCCAGGGCCTCGTGAACCAATCCCCCCTCCCTGACGCTCAAGGTGGGTCCAGCCGCGCACCAGGCGAGTAGCCATGTGACGTAACTGAGCCAGTTCAACCTGCAACTTACCTTCATGGGTACGCGCACGTTGAGCAAAAATATCTAAAATCAGGCCGGTTCTGTCGACGACGCGACATTCACACAGCGCTTCGAGGTTACGCTCCTGAGCTGGAGACAACGCGTGATCAAATAAAATGACCGATGCCCCAGTGGCTTTCACTGCATCGGCAATTTCAATTGCCTTACCTTCACCAACAAAATACTTTGGGTGAGGAGCTTTACGGCTACCAGTAACCACCTGTAATGCTTCGACGCCAGCTGAAGAAACCAGAGATTCAAACTCCTCTAGATCTTCCATGTTTTTGTCTTGCGTAAAATAGATGTGTACCAGCACCGCCTGCTCACCGGCATCATAACGGTCAAACAAGCGTATAACCTCTCAAAAAGACCAGCGGGGAACCCTGCATCCCTGGTTCCCCGGCTTGGAAAAACAACGTTACGCCTTATTCAGCGTCTTCGTTGTCTTGTTGTGGCGCAGAACCTTGCGCGCTTCCACCATGGTGGTAGCTGCCAGAACCGCTAGTACCGGTGTTATTGCTGTGATGAGATACCGGACGTGACGGAACAACAGTTGAAATCGCGTGCTTATAGACCATCTGGCTAACCGTGTTTTTCAACAGGATTACAAACTGATCAAAAGACTCAATCTGACCTTGCAGCTTAATACCATTCACCAAATAAATAGAAACTGGAACACGTTCGCGACGCAGTGCGTTCAAGAACGGATCTTGTAATGATTGCCCCTTAGCCATTCTATCTTTTCCTTATATGCTTGTTGTTTGTAACTCAAGAACCCTGAGGCTCTGAAAAACTGCGTAAAATATTGCGCACCATAACGATTCAATTGTACACATTCATTGGTGCTTCGCACTAACAACCTGTAGTACATCGTTGTAAGATTGAGACGGATTCTCACTATCTAACCAGTGAACTCCCTCCCAACCTCGCAACCAGGTCATCTGTCGCTTAGCCAATTGTCTCGTCGCGCAAATACCACGATAAACCATTTCATCATGTGAAATTTCGCCCTCCAGATAAGACCACATCTGTCGGTATCCCACACAACGAATGGAAGGCATGTCCGTATGCAAATCACCACGGGCAAAAAGAGCCCGAACTTCAGCTTCAAATCCAGAAGCTAACATCTGATGAAAACGCTGCTCAATTCTTTGATGGAGCAGTTCACGGCTCGCCGGGGCGATGGCGAACTGATGCACCTGGTAAGGCAGAGCTTCTCCTGACGTTTTCGTCAGTTCCGTTAAAGTTTTACCCGAAATGAAAAAAACTTCCAGTGCACGGGAAAGCCTTTGTGGATCATTTGGATGAATACGTGCAGCGGCGACAGGATCAACCTGTGCTAACTCACGGTGCAACGCTTCCCATCCTTGCTCTGCAGCCTGCTTCTCTATCCGTTCCCGAACGTCCAGGTCAGCGGATGGCAACGGCGATAAACCTTCTAACAATGCCTTGAAGTAGAGCATCGTACCCCCGACTAACAAGGGAATACGCCCGGCGGCGGTAATCTCAGCCATTTCAGCCAATGCATCACGCCGGAAATCTGCGGCGGAATAAGCTTGTGCCGGGTCGAGAATATCAAGTAACCGATGTGGAGCCTGGGCCAGTTCTTCAGCCGTGGGCTTCGCAGTACCAATATCCATCCCTTGATAGATAAGGGCCGAATCGACGCTTATCAACTCTACCGGCAACGTTTTACGCAAATTAATGGCTAACGCTGTCTTACCTGAGGCCGTCGGCCCCATCAAAAAAATTGCCTGTGGCAGGCTTTGCTTAACTTCAGTCATGTTTCAGGGCGTTCATCGCCAATTGTAAATCAACAGGTTGTAACAAACCGCCAGGTGGTGATTTCACCAGTTGCGGACAGAGGCGCTCCACATCAGCCAGCAGGGCAATTGCCTGCGCCTGATTCCATTGTTCATGATTGCCGTCCATTTGACGAGCAAACCACTGAGCAATCTGTGTTGCGTTAACCTCTGTCTGTTGCGCCAGGTATCCTGGCAGTTCGTGAATCAAGATTTGTAAATTTTGTTTACGTAAAGGTAAAGGTACGGTGCGAATTGTGATTTGACGCGACTCAACGGCGAATTCGATGCCCATTTCGAGTAGAAGCGGCTGATATTTAACCAGAACGTCTTGTTCTTCCTTCGTCACTTTCAAACGAATGGGGATCAGCAACGGTTGCGCACAGGCTCCGCTAGCCCCTGGCACTAATTGCGCCATTTTCAACCAACGTTCAGCCACGCTTAATGAAAGCAGCATGATTTTCCCATCACGCTCGAGTAACGCGAGGTCTGGAGCAATAACCGTCAGCACGCGGCCAAAACTCTGCGCGTGCGCGTCTAACGCTTCATAAGACTCTGGTTCTGGTTCGGCAACGCGATTCCTGGAAACAGAAGACGTTGGGGTATTCAGCAACTCGCGGTATACCGCCCCTTCTTTCTTCTGGAAACCAGGTGCGGCATGTGGCCATAACGGAGTGCTATTTTTGCTCGCACTGCCTCCGCTATATCCGCCAGAAGCAGGAGCAGACTCGCGCGGTGAAGCAACGGGCGCTGGTGTAGCAAACTGGTTTCGCCCGGACGCAACGCGGTTTTCTGGCTGCCAGCGCGGTGTCGCGTCTTCCGCCGTTTCTTCCAGCGGCAAACGGTTTTCGCTCTGCTGTTGCAGTACGCTCAACACGCCCTGGTAGATAAAATCATGCACCAGGCGCGACTGATGAAAACGCACTTCATGTTTGGCAGGATGCACATTCACATCCACCTGATGCGGGTCGATTTCCAGATACAGCACAAACGCCGGTTGCTGATCGGCTCCAAGTTTATCTTCGCAAGCCTGACGAATTGCGTGATTAATCAAGCGGTCGCGCATCATGCGCCCGTTCACGTAGCAATATTGAATCTCTGCCAGCGCGGAAGTCGTGCCCGTTGGCTCCGCCACCCAGCCACGTAATGCCAGGTCGCCATGTTGCCATTCAATCGCCAGCGCTTGTTCGAGGAACGGCGTGCCGCAAATCGAACCCAGGCGACGTTCACGCGGTGCACCTTCTGCCACCGCGCGATACTGGCGAATCACTTTGCCGTTATGCGTCAGGTTTATCGACACATCAAAACGCGCCAACGCAATACGCCTGACGATTTCATCAATGTGGTTAAATTCGGTTTTTTCGGTGCGCATGAACTTGCGACGTGCGGGCGTGTTGTAGAACAAATCCAGCACTTCGAGCGTGGTCCCGACCGGGTGTGCAGCGGGTTTTACCGTTACATCCTGCTCGCGCCCTTCGGCGTAGGCCTGCCACGCTTCACTTTGTTCTTCTGTGCGAGAGGTTAACGTCAGGCGGGCCACCGAGCTAATACTGGCGAGCGCTTCGCCACGAAAACCGAGGCTGATAATCGCCTCAAGGTCATCAAGCGTCGCGATTTTACTGGTGGCATGACGAGCCAGCGCTAATGCCAGCTCATCTTTTTTGATACCGCAGCCGTTGTCACGAATACGAATGAGCTTGGCGCCACCGCGTTCGATATCAATATCAATCCGCGTAGCGCCTGCATCAAGACTGTTCTCAACCAGTTCTTTCACCACCGATGCGGGGCGCTCTACCACTTCGCCAGCAGCAATCTGGTTGGCAAGTTGCGGCGGCAGAACCTGAATCGGCATGAAATCTCCTTATTGAGTAATCGCGACCTGGTCGAGACTCGCGCCTTGCGAACGTGCAGTTTGACCAGTTGCGGGTGCAGATTGTAACGGATGCGTCAGGAAATAATCTCTCAGCCCTTGATAAATCGCCTGGGCGATTTTTTGCTGATAGTCATCGCTATCCAACAGGCGCTCTTCCGAGTTGTTACTGATAAACCCGGTTTCCACCAGCACCGAAGGAATATCCGGCGAACGCAGTACGCCAAGGCTGGCGTGCTCAGGACGACGTTTATGCAATGAACCTACGCGTTGCATTTGGGCCAGCACTTTGGTTGCCACATCATACCCGACGCGCTGGGAATGGCCGAATTGCAAATCCAGTACCGCCTGGCTCAAATACGGGTCAGCCTGGCTGTTTGCAAGAACATCACCCGCACCGCCCAACAGCTCGGATTGTTTTTCGTGCTGCTCAAGCCAGCCCGCCATTTCGCTGTTCGCGCGGCGATTCGACAACACCCAAACGGATGCTCCCGTGGCATCACGATTTGGCGCGGCATCCGCATGAATCGACACCAGAATATTGGCGTTCTGTTTACGCGCCACGTCTGAGCGCCCCATTACCGAAATAAAATAGTCGCCATCACGGGTCAACACGCCTTTGAACATCGGGTCGTCATTGAGCAATGAACGAAGTTTACGGGCAATGGAAATGGTGACGTTTTTCTCTTTCGTGCCGCCAGGGCCAATCGCGCCCGGATCTTGCCCGCCATGTCCGGCATCTATCGCCACAACCACAGTATCGGATTGCGTCGTTGCACGTTCTGTTCGTGCAGGATGCATCGCCGTATTAGAACTGATTGCACCGGTCACGGTTTGCGAATTAAACGGATTTTTTGCCGGTTCTGACGAGCGAGTCACAGGCGGAGCTTCCACCCGTTTCGCGACAACTGGCGGAGGTGGCGGCGGTGCATCGGCGTTAATGGTAAACACTACCGTGTAGTTGCTACCGTTTTGCTGTTTTACCGCGCGGGTTTTCCCAGGCTCGGTAAGGTCAACCACCAGACGTAAAGAATCGCTGTCTTTCGGCTGGCCGGAACGAATACTTTTCACCAGATTATTGCCGCTGAAAAGCAGCGGTAAACCACGAATCACACCGGTTTGCTTGATATCCAGCGCAACGCTTTTCTTGTCATCCTGAGAAAACGCATATTCAGGGTCGCCAATAAAACTAAAGGTGATCCGCGCCTGAGAATCCCCGTTCGACACCTGTATATCTGCCAAACTCGCGGCGTTCACCTGTGCCGTGAGCACCAGTAAACATGCCGCCATCAACCAACTTTTCGCACGAAAAATCATCCCGTCATCCTTGTTATTTGGCCAACCGCGCCAGTAACGATTCACCAGATGGGGAAACTGCTTTCAGGCACGCCTCGCGCCCTTCAGCCTGGTAACTTAGGTGGATTTCGACATCCGGTTCTGGAAGCACACCCTGACCTTTTTGCGGCCATTCCACCAGACTGATTGCGTCATTGGTGAAATAGTCACGAATTCCCATAAACTCGAGTTCTTCTGGATCGGCGAGACGATAGAGATCAAAGTGATACACCATCAAATCACCGAGTTCATACGGTTCGACCAACGTATAAGTTGGGCTTTTCACGTTGCCTTTATGCCCTAGCGCCTGCACAAAACCACGACTAAACGTTGTTTTCCCGGCACCAAGATCACCATACAGATGAATAACGGTTGCCCCTTCACAGGCTTTCGCCAGACGTGCGCCCAGTTCTAAGGTCGCGGCTTCATCAGGTAATGCGATAACTCGATTAATCATTTTTTAGCTATTCAAATCCGGGTTAACAAAAGGGTACAACGTCGATAATAAATCGCTCGCCAGCATGCCACGCGTGCCGAAGCGATGAGCCAGCACATCAGCGGCTGCGCCATGAACCACACATCCGGCACTTGCTGCATCATACGGGGTTAGCTTCTGTGCCAGCAATGCCCCGATGATTCCGGAGAGCACATCCCCCATCCCGCCGCTGCCCATTCCGGCATTGCCCACATCAATAATGGAGCATTCGCCATTTTGGCTGGCAACAACCGTACCGGCACCTTTTAAGACCACAATTCCGCCATAACGTTTTACCAGGCGGTCTGCGGCAAGTAAGCGGTCACTCTCAATTTGTGACACGGTGCAATTTAACAACCGTGCGGCCTCGCCAGGATGCGGCGTAATCACGCGATTCTGACGTTTATCGGGATTGATTGCCAGAAGGTTAAGCGCATCTGCATCCCACAGCATCGGTTTACGGCTGTTCTCTACTTTTTGTAGGGCTTTTTTGCCCCATTCTTGCTGCCCTAATCCTGGGCCAATCACGACGACATCGGCCCATTCAAGACTTTCATCCAGCGTTTGTGGCGTGAGTTCCTGAACCATTAATTCAGGCCGAGCCGTCAGCAGTGGCGCAATATTTTCTGAACGCGTCAAAACTCTGACTAAACCTGCTCCGGTTCGCAGCGCCGCTTCGCCCGTCATGCGAATCGCACCCGCCGTACCGTGATCGCCACCGATGATCACCAATCGCCCGTTACTGCCTTTGTGTGACGTGGGTTTGCGCGGCGGCAACCAGCCCGATAATTGTGCGCTGTCCACGCGGATAATCGGCGCAGTCTGCCCTTTCAGCCACTCTTCAAGCCCGAGCGCATGGAAATGTAACTTTCCGACCACATCACGTGCTTTGCCGGTGAGTAGCCCCGGTTTCAGGGCAATAAACGTAATAGTGTGAGCGGCGTTAATTGCAACGCCGGGAATTGCACCCGTTTCTGCGAGCAAGCCCGAAGGAATATCCAGCGCAATCACAGGAGAAGGATGCTGATTACATTTCTCGATAAGATTTGCGGCATTATCTCGTGGCGCTTGTGTAAGGCCGGTGCCAAGAATAGCGTCAACCACTAGATCAATATCAGCAGGCCATGGATGTTCCGGCGCATGAATCAGACCTGCGGCGTCCAGCCAGGCATCACGCGCAGTGGCCGCTTCTTCGGGTAACGGTTTATCGCTTTCCAGCGCGACAAGCGTAACGCGCACGCCAGCAGCCTGCGCCAGACGCGCCACCACATAACCATCGCCGCCGTTATTGCCATGCCCGCATGCGACCAACCAGTGCTGGCTTTGCGGATAAAGCTCACGGGCGAGATTAAACGCAGCAGCGCCCGCCCGTTGCATTAATTCATAAAGCGTTAACCCTAATTCATCCGCCGCCTGCTTTTCTGCGGTGCGCAACCAGTCTGCTGACCAGACTGAATGTGGTATACTTTTGGCGGTTATTTTTAGGCTCAGGTCCGTCATGTCACAGCCCCTCGATCTCAATCAATTAGCGCAAAATATCAAACAGTGGGGAATCGAACTCGGCTTCCAGCAAGTGGGAATTGCCGATACCGATCTCACCGCCAGTGAACCTGCGCTCCAGTTGTGGCTGGATAAACAATACCACGGCGAGATGGACTGGATGGCTCGTCATGGCATGATGCGCGCGCGCCCACACGAATTGCTGCCGGGCACACTGCGCGTGATTAGCGTGCGGATGAACTATCTCCCGGCAAACGCGGCCTTTGCCTCGACGCTTAAAAATCCCAAAATCGGTTATATCAGCCGTTACGCCCTCGGGCGCGATTACCACAAACTGCTGCGTAACCGGCTCAAAAAACTGGGTGAAATGATCCAGTCCCACTGTTCCACGCTGAATTTTAGACCTTTTGTGGATTCAGCGCCGATTCTTGAGCGCCCACTGGCTGAGAAAGCGGGCCTTGGTTGGACAGGTAAGCACTCACTTATCTTGAATCAAGAAGCGGGATCGTTCTTTTTCCTCGGAGAATTATTAGTCGATATTCCGTTGCCGGTTGATAAGCCGGTTGAGGAAAAGTGCGGGCGCTGCGTGGCCTGCATGACTATTTGCCCGACCGGCGCGATAGTCGAACCCTACACGGTCGACGCCCGTCGTTGTATTTCCTATCTCACTATCGAGCTTGAAGGCGCTATCCCGGAAGAATTCAGGCCGCTCATCGGCAACCGAATTTACGGCTGTGACGATTGCCAGCTGATTTGCCCGTGGAACCGTTTCTCACAACTAACCACAGAAGATGACTTTAGCCCGCGCAGCAAGTTGCATGCGCCGGAGCTGGTGGCACTGTTTGCGTGGAATGAAGAATATTTCCTGCGCGTGACCGAAGGTTCAGCGATTCGCCGCATTGGTCATTTACGCTGGCTGCGAAATATTGCCGTCGCATTAGGAAATGCACCGTGGGATGAAGCGATTCTGGAAGCGCTGCAACAGCGAAAAGGTGAGCACCCACTTCTTGATGAGCATATTGATTGGGCGATTGCGCAACAATTAAGCAAGCGAAGCGCTAACGCAACGGAAGTTCAGTTACCGCAAAAGCAACGTCTGGTTAGAGTCATTGAAAAGGGGCTGAAACGGGACGCGTAACATGTCCACAGGATGTGAATAAAATTTTGAAAGCCTTATCCCATCAGCAAAATAAATTCTGCAAGCGATCCAGTTAACACTTCTAAACATTTAAAAAATCAACAAAATCAATTATTTAAATTAATCATGTAAAAGTTAATAAATAATTAGCGATCTAAGTGAATAGACAGAAGCTGTGGATAAGTCTGTTTACAAGAGTTTATGAGGAACGTAAAAACCACCACCGACGCGACTTAGCGTTGTGGATAATTTGTACTGAAGATTAGAATTTGGAGCGGGAAACGAGACTCGAACTCGCGACCCCGACCTTGGCAAGGTCGTGCTCTACCAACTGAGCTATTCCCGCTTGGGTGGTGCTGGCTTTAAAAGCCAAATCAAATTTTGGAGCGGGAAACGAGACTCGAACTCGCGACCCCGACCTTGGCAAGGTCGTGCTCTACCAACTGAGCTATTCCCGCATATTCTTCGTCTTTCAAGCTGATGCTTAAAAGCCATCGAATTTGGTGGTACTGCTTAAATCAAATTTGGAGCGGGAAACGAGACTCGAACTCGCGACCCCGACCTTGGCAAGGTCGTGCTCTACCAACTGAGCTATTCCCGCTCTGTGTAACGCTGCAAATTCTGCATCGGTACGGGAGGCGCATTATACGAGAAATCGTTTTAGTCGCAAGCCCCTCAAAAGGTTTTTTTCATAAAATTAGTTCGAATGGCGATTTAAACGGCAAAATGATTAATTTCTCAGCGAAGGAGGAGTTTAGCTCCTCCCGAACGCCTGTCAAAGCTTAATAAAATTCTCGCGATAGAACGCAAGTTCTGCCACAGACTCACGAATATCGTCCATCGCCTGGTGAGTACCCTGCTTTTTGAAGTCAGCCAGGATTTCTGGTTTCCAGCGACGCGCCAACTCTTTCAGCGTGCTGACATCCAGATAACGATAATGGAAGTAAGCTTCCAGTTCTGGCATGTACTTAAACAGGAAACGGCGATCCTGACCTATGCTGTTACCACAAATCGGCGAACTATTAGCTGGCACCCACTGCTTCAGGAACTCAATCGTTGCCAGTTCAGCCGCGCGGTCGTCCTGCTGGCTTGCCTTAACGCGCTCAACCAGACCACTTCCGGTATGGGTACGCACATTCCAGTCATCCATCAGCGCCAGTTGTTCGTCAGACTGATGAACCGCAATCGTTGGCCCTTCGGCGAGGATATTCAAATTGGCGTCAGTAACCAGAGTGGCGATTTCAATTATGCGATCCCGCTCGGGGTCCAGGCCGGTCATTTCTAAATCAATCCAAATCAGATTGTTTTCATTTCCACTCATGCTATTTTCCACCCTTCTTGTGCGTCGCCCACCCTTGTCGATGGGTTAACTCGTATAAAATAGTGTGTATCATAGAGGTTTTGCCCACCACGGGCGACCAGGAGCCAGTAAGATTGAGCAAAAATAAACTCTCCAAAGGACAGCAGCGCCGGGTTTCAGCAAACCACCAGCGTCGGCTTAAACAGACTGTGGAGAAAGCCGATCCTGACGACTCTCAGTTTGGTGAACCACGCGATGGACGCGTGATCAGCCGTTTCGGCCAACATGCCGATGTTGAATCACCCGGTGGTGAAATTCACCGCTGCAATATTCGTCGTACCATTCGTTCGCTAGTTACCGGCGATAACGTGGTCTGGCGTCCGGCTAAAGAAGCCGCGGCAGGCGTCACCATTAAAGGCATTGTGGATGCGGTACACGAGCGCACCACCGTTCTGACGCGCCCTGATTTTTACGACGGCGTAAAACCCATTGCCGCCAACATTGACCAGATCATCGTGGTTTCCGCGATTCTGCCCGAGCTGTCACTGAATATTATTGACCGTTATCTGGTGGCGTGCGAAACCCTCGAAGTAGAACCGTTGCTGGTATTGAACAAAACCGACCTGCTCGACGAAGCGGGCCTGAAGTTCGTCAATGAGCAAATGGATATCTATCGCAAGATTGGTTATCGCGTTCTGTTCGTCTCCAGCCACAAAGTTGAAGGTCTGAAAGAACTGGAAGAAGCGCTGATTGGCCGCGTGAGTATCTTTGCCGGGCAATCAGGTGTGGGTAAATCCAGCCTGCTGAACAACCTTCTCGGATTTAAAGAAGTCCAGATTCTGGTGAATGACGTTTCTGACAACTCCGGTTTAGGCCAGCACACCACGACGGCTTCACGCCTTTACCACTTCCCAGGCGGCGGCGATGTTATCGACTCCCCGGGCGTGCGCGAATTTGGTTTGTGGCACTTAGAACCGGATCAAGTCACTCATGGCTTCACTGAATTCCATGACTACTTAGGCCGTTGTAAATATCGTGATTGCAGCCACACCAACGATCCAGGCTGCGCACTGCGCGAAGCCGTTGAGCGTGGGGATATCGCCCAATCGCGTTTCGAAAACTACCATCGCATACTGGAAAGCATGTCCGAGGTAAAATCGCGTAAAACCTTTTCCGATACTGACCGCTGACAATTAAGCTGGGCATCGCTAAAATCGCGCTCCTTTTTGTGTATGCCCGCTAACATGGGTAATTAGCCAGGAGGCTATCTTGTTAGACAACTTTAAACTTTCGCTCCAGTACATCCTGCCTAAACTCTGGCTGACCCGCCTGGCAGGCTGGGGTGCAAGCAAACGAGCGGGCTGGTTGACCAAACTGGTGATCGACCTGTTCGTCAAATACTACAAAGTCGACATGAAGGAAGCACAGAAGCCGGACACCGCCAGCTATCGCACCTTCAACGAATTCTTCGTGCGCCCACTGCGTGACGATGTGCGCCCAATCAACACCGATCCAAACGTGCTGGTGATGCCAGCAGACGGCGTGGTGAGCCAGTTAGGCCCAATCGAAGAAGACAAAATCCTGCAAGCCAAAGGCCATAACTACAGCCTCGAAGCCCTGCTTGCCGGTAACTACTTAATGGCCGACCTGTTCCGTAACGGCAGCTTCGTGACCACATATCTGTCACCGCGTGATTACCACCGCGTACATATGCCGTGTAACGGTATTTTGCGTGAAATGATTTACGTGCCGGGCGATTTGTTCTCTGTGAACCATTTAACAGCGCAAAACGTGCCGAACCTGTTTGCCCGTAACGAACGCGTTATTTGCCTGTTCGATACCGAGTTTGGCCCGATGGCACAAATTCTGGTGGGTGCCACCATTGTTGGCAGCATCGAAACCGTCTGGGCTGGCACCATCACGCCTCCGCGTGAAGGCGTTATCAAGCGCTGGACGTGGCCTGCGGGTGAAAGCGAAGGCTCTGTTGCGCTGTTAAAAGGCCAGGAAATGGGCCGCTTTAAACTGGGTTCAACAGTGATTAACTTGTTCGCACCAGGCAAAGTAAACCTGGCCGAGCAACTGCAAAGCCTGTCTGTCACTAAGATTGGTGAGCCGCTGGCCGTTTCTACCGAACCCATGGGCGAACCTGAAGTGCCTGTCAGTGAGATTACTGAAGCAGAAGTTGCCGCCGATCAGGAAACCAAACCAGACGTTTAAATCTCCCTACCCAGCCCTCGCGACATCGCGGCGAGGGCTGACTCACCTATAGGTATTTACGTGCGCCTGATACTCACTTTTCTGATGGCCTGGTGCCTAAGCCTACCGCTGTACGCCGCCACGGCTCCAGACGCTAAACAAATCTCCCAGGAACTGGAACAAGCTAAATCCGCAAAAGATAAACCAGGCAGTGCGGAAACGGTGGAAGCCCTTCAGGCCGCGCTCAACGCGCTGGATGAGCGCAAAGTTTCGCTCGAACGAGCCACGCAATACCAACAAGTTATTGATAACTTCCCCAAGCTTTCTGAAACATTACGCCGCCAGATAAGCACTCTGCGCGACGAGCCGCAGAAAGTGCCGGATGGCATGTCGACCGATGCGTTAAATCAGGAAATCCTGCAAGTTAGCAGCCAGTTACTGGATAAAAGCCGCCTGGCGCAACAGGAACAAGAACGCACCCGAGAAATCACCGATTCCCTCAGCCAGTTGCCGCAGCAACAGACCGACGCTCGCCGCCAGTTGAACGAAGTCGAACGGCGGATGGGCACCCAACCGGCCACCAGCACGCCGTTATCACAAGCACAAAATCTCTCTTTGCAGGCCGAATCTTCACGCCTGAAAGCCCTGGTCGACGAATTAGAACTGGCGCAGCTATCCGCCAGCAACCGCCAGGAGCTTTCGCGTCTGCGCGCAGAACTGGCTCAAAAACAGAGCGCGCAACTGGATGCCTATCTGCAAGCACTGCGTAACCAGTTGAACAACCAGCGCCAGCGCGAAGCAGAAAAAGCGCTGGAAAGCACTGAACTGCTGGCTGAAAGCAGCGCTAACCTGCCGCCAGATATCGTTGACCAGTTTAAAAACAACCGTCAGCTTTCTCAGGCGTTGAACCAGCAGGCTCAGCGCATGGATTTAGTCGCCTCACAGCAACGTCAGGCGAGCAGCCAGACCTTACAAGTGCGTCAGGCGCTCAACACGCTGCGCGAACAGTCACAATGGCTTGGCGTGTCCAACGTGCTCGGCGAAGCCTTGCGCGCCCAGGTTTCACGTTTGCCTGAAATGCCCAAGCCGCAACAGCTTGATACCGAACTCGGCCAGTTGCGTGTTCAGCGCCTGCATTACGAAGATCTACTCAGTAAACAACAGCAACTGCGCCAGATTCGTCAACTCGATGGTCAGCCGCTCACCGCTGAGCAAAACCGTATTCTGGAGGCGCAACTCCGCACCCAGCGCGAATTGCTCAATTCCCTGCTGCAAGGCGGCGACAACCTGATTCTTGAGCTAACCAAACTGAAAGTAGCAAACAGCCAACTGGAAGACGCGCTCAAAGAGGTGAACGAAGCCACGCACCGCTACCTGTTCTGGACATCCGACGTCAGCCCGATTGGCTTCGCCTGGCCGGTTGAAATCGTGCAGGATTTACGCCGCCTGGTGTCGATGGACACCTTTAGTCAGCTTGGCAGCGCCACCGTCATGATGCTGACCAGCAAAGAGACGCTGTTGCCGCTGTTTGCTGCGTTAATTTTGGTGGGTTTCAGTATCAGTTCACGCCGCCACTTTACCGCTTTCCTGGAACGTTCCAGCGCCAAAGTGGGGAAAGTGACGCAGGATCATTTCAGCTTAACGCTGCGCACTGTGTTCTGGTCGATTCTGGTGGCATTGCCTTTGCCGGTGTTGTGGGCAACGCTCGGTTTCGGGCTGCAAGCCGCCTGGCCATATCCGCTCGCGGTGGCGATTGGTGATGGCGTAACAGCCACGGTTCCACTGCTTTGGGCAGTCATGATTTGCGCGACGTTCGCCCGTTCAAACGGTTTGTTCATCGTGCATTTCGGCTGGCCGCCGCAACGTGTTGCTCGCGCCATGCGTTATTATCTGATGAGCATCGGGCTAATCGTGCCGCTGATTATGGCTTTGATTATGTTCGATAATCTTAGTGACCGGGAGTTCTCCGGCTCACTTGGGCGGCTGTGCTTTATTTTGATTTGCGGTGCGATGGCTCTGGTGACGTTAAGCCTGAAACGCGCCGGTATTCCGCTGTATCTGGATAAACAAGGCAACAGTGAAAACATCGCCAACACGATTTTGTGGAACCTGCTGCTGGCCGCTCCGCTACTGGCGATTTTAGCTGCCGTAGTCGGTTATCTGGCAACCGCGCAAGCACTGCTGGCAAGGCTTGAAACCTCGGTCGCCATCTGGTTCTTGTTACTGGTGGTTTATCATATCTTCCGCCGCTGGATGCTGATTCAGCGTCGTCGCCTGGCGTTTGACCGCGCTAAACATCGCCGCGCGGAAATCCTCGCCCAGCGCGCTCGCGGCGAAGAAGAAGCGGCTCACAGCCATAGCACCGAAGGTTCAGCTGAAACGATCGAAGAGCCAGAAATCGATCTGGATACTATCAGCGTACAGTCTCTGCGCCTGGTGCGTTCCATTTTGATGCTGATCGCACTGCTGTCGGTGATTGTGCTGTGGTCAGAAATCCATTCCGCCTTTGGCTTCCTGGAGAACATCACGTTGTGGGATGTGACTTCCACGGTGCAAGGTGTGGAAAGCTTGGAGCCGATTACGCTCGGCGCAGTTTTGATAGCAATTCTGGTGCTGATTATCACCATGCAGCTGGTGCGTAATCTCCCTGCGCTGCTGGAACTCGCGCTGCTACAGCATCTGGATTTAGCACCTGGCACTGGTTACGCCATCACTACCGTCACCAAATATCTGCTGCTACTGGTGGGCACGCTGGTTGGCTTCTCGATGATTGGCATTGAGTGGTCGAAGTTGCAGTGGCTGGTCGCCGCACTTGGTGTGGGGTTAGGTTTTGGTTTGCAGGAGATTTTCGCCAACTTTATCTCTGGCCTGATCATTCTGTTCGAGAAGCCGATTCGTATTGGCGACACCGTGACCATCCGCGATTTGACCGGCAGCGTCACCAAAATCAATACCCGCGCCACCACCATCAGCGACTGGGACCGTAAAGAGATCATCGTGCCGAACAAAGCGTTTATCACCGAGCAGTTTATCAACTGGTCGCTGTCGGATTCGGTCACACGTGTGGTGCTCACCGTGCCAGCGCCGTCAGATGCTAATAGCGAAGAGGTGACAAAGGTATTGTTGCAGGCGGCAGAGCGCTGCTCTCTGGTGATTGATAACCCGGCACCAGAAGCCTTCCTGGTCGATTTACAGGCGGGTATTCAAATCTTTGAGTTGCGAATTTATGCCGCTGAGATGAACCATCGTATGCCGCTGCGTCACGAGATTCACCAGTTGATTCTGCAAGGCTTCCGCGAACACGATATCGAACTGCCATTCCCACCATTCCAGATGCGTCTGGATAGTCTGGGCGGGCAACGTAGTGCTAAGACGGTGACTTCTTCGGGGAAAGCAGGACGGACGCCGGGGAGTTTGTAAGCCAACTCCCCTCATCCCGGCCTTCTCCCCCAGGAGAAGGAGAAAACCGGACAATACCCTCTCCCTCAGGGAGAGGGCAAGGGTGAGGGTGAGGGGATTTAAGCCCTATCCACCGGGAACGCCAACACATCGGCCAGGCTCTCGGCCTTCAATGCCAACATAATCAAACGATCCACACCTAACGCCACGCCGGAACAATCCGGTAAACCGGCTTTCAATGCTTCCAGCAAATTCACGTCAATCGGCTGCTGCGGCAAACCGCGAGCGGCACGTTTGCGGTTCTCCTGTTCGAAACGCTGCTGCTGTTCACGCGCATCAGTCAGTTCGTGGAAACCATTCGCCAGCTCAATACCTCGGAAATACACCTCGAAGCGCTCGGCGACACGATGGTCTTCGGTACTGATTTGCGCCAGGGCCGCCTGGCTTGCCGGGAAGTGGTACACAAACGTCGGTTTTTCTTTACCGATATGCGGCTCGACACCCATGCTGAAAAGCAGTTGCAGCAAGGTATCGCGGTCTTCTTCTTGATCGGCAATGTTGCTTAAATCGAGTTTTTTCGCCACTTCACGCAACTGGTTTTTGTCCGCAGAAAGCGGGTCAATTTCCAGGTGGCGTTGGAAAGCTTGCTGATAAGAGAGCGTTTCTGCGGCATCGGTTTCCAGAACCTGTTGCAGCAAATCATCAACTTCATTCATCAGACGATACATATCGTAGCAAGGGCGATACCACTCCAGCATGGTGAATTCTGGATTATGGTGGCGCCCCATTTCTTCATTACGGAAGCTGCGGCACAGCTGGAATACCGGGCCGATGCCCGCCGCCAGCAGGCGTTTCATGTGGTATTCCGGGCTGGTCATCAGGTACAAATTGACGCCCTGAGCGTGGCCTGGGCCAACAAAACGGGTCTCAAACGGGAACAGATTAATGTCCGTTACCGTCGCCTGGCTCATGCAGGGGGTTTCCACCTCCAGTACACCGCGGTCGGCAAAAAAGCGCCGAATAACCGTCATGATCGCGGCGCGTTTCAACAGGTTGGGGATGGATGCGCTCGGCTGCCAGGTGGCCGTTTCGCTCATGGTGGAGTCTCCGTATTCATACAAGGCCGAGAAGTCTACCCGCAACGCATAAGCGAGACAAATTTTGCGCAGTAAATTTTCACCTTCTGTCAGGCCATCAAAGCGTGACGAATCCCAATTTCGTGACACAAATCATCACCAGAATTAATTAATTGCTGAACTGAACAGCAAAAAAATCGAACGCGTCAAATTTCCTTAAAAAGCCTGCGGCTATAATCCGCTACCTACAAAGGAGCAGGGAAAACCCTTTCGCAATAGCTGTCGCCGTATCGGTGAACTACCTTTGGTTAAATTAGCTATGCGAAATAACTAAAATCTGGAGGAATGTCGTGCAAACCTTTCAAGCCGATCTCGCCATAATTGGCGCTGGCGGAGCGGGCTTACGAGCAGCCATTGCGGCAGCGCAAGCCAATCCACAAGCTAAAATCGCTCTGATCTCCAAAGTCTACCCGATGCGTAGCCACACCGTGGCCGCCGAAGGGGGTTCTGCTGCCGTTACGCAGGATCACGACAGCTTCGAATATCATTTTAACGACACCGTTTCCGGTGGCGACTGGCTGTGCGAGCAGGATGTGGTCGACTACTTCGTCCATAACTGCCCAACAGAAATGACACAGCTTGAGCAATGGGGTTGCCCATGGAGTCGTCGTCCTGACGGTTCCGTCAACGTGCGCCGCTTCGGTGGTATGAAGATTGAGCGCACCTGGTTTGCCGCGGATAAAACCGGCTTCCATATGCTGCATACCCTGTTCCAGACCTCCTTACAGTTCCCGCAAATCCAGCGTTTTGACGAGCATTTCGTGCTCGACATTCTGGTTGATGACGGCGCTGCGCGTGGCGTAGTCGCCATGAACATGATGGAAGGCACGCTGGTGCAAATCCGCGCGAATGCCGTTGTGATGGCAACCGGTGGTGCGGGTCGCGTTTATCGCTACAACACCAACGGCGGCATCGTAACCGGCGATGGTATGGGCATGGCGTTAAGCCACGGCGTACCGCTACGCGACATGGAATTTGTGCAGTATCACCCAACCGGCCTGCCGGGTTCCGGCATTCTGATGACGGAAGGCTGCCGTGGTGAAGGCGGTATTCTGGTCAACAAAGACGGCTATCGTTATCTGCAAGATTACGGCATGGGGCCAGAAACTCCGCTGGGCGAGCCGCGCAACAAATATATGGAACTCGGTCCGCGCGACAAAGTTTCTCAGGCCTTCTGGCACGAATGGCGCGCAGGCCGCACCGTTCCAACTCCACGTGGCGATGTGGTTTATCTCGACCTGCGTCATTTGGGCGAGAAGAAACTCCTCGAGCGCCTGCCGTTTATCTGCGAGCTGTCGAAAGCCTATGTCGGCGTTGATCCGGTGAAAGAGCCGATTCCGGTTCGCCCTACCGCGCACTACACCATGGGCGGTATCGAAACCGACAGCCAGTGCGAATCCCGCATTAAAGGCTTGTTCGCCGTCGGCGAATGTTCTTCCGTTGGCCTGCACGGTGCCAACCGTTTAGGTTCCAACTCACTGGCAGAGCTGGTGGTGTTTGGCCGCCTGGCCGGTGAAGGTGCTATGCGTCGTGCAAACGAAGCACAGCCAGCCAACGACGCGGCACTGAATGCGCAAGCCGCTGACGTCGAAACCCGCCTCAAGAAACTGGTGAATCAGGAAGGTTCGGAAAACTGGTCGAAGATCCGCGACGAAATGGGTCTGTCGATGGAAGAAGGTTGCGGGATTTATCGCACCCCTGAACTGATGCAGAAAACCATTGATAAGCTGGCTGAGCTGCAAGAGCGCTTTAAACGCGTTCGCATTACTGACACATCCAGCGTGTTCAATACCGATTTGCTGTACACCATCGAGTTGGGCCACGGCCTGAACGTTGCCGAATGTATGGCGCACTCAGCGATGGCACGTAAAGAATCACGCGGCGCGCACCAGCGTCTGGACGAAGGCTGCACCGAGCGTGATGACGTGAACTTCCTGAAACATACCCTCGCTTTCCGCGACGAAAATGGAACCACGCGTCTGGAATACAGCGATGTGAAAATCACGACTTTGCCACCGGCTAAACGCGTCTACGGTGCGGAATCAGAAGCGGCCGACAAGAAGAAGGAGACGTCGAATGGCTGAAGTGATGAAAACCCTGAAGATTGAAATCGTGCGCTACAATCCGGAAACGGATAACGAGCCGCACAGCGCAATCTACGAAGTGCCTTACGATGAACAAACCTCGCTGCTGGATGCGCTGGGTTACATCAAAGACAATCTGGCACCCGACCTGACTTACCGCTGGTCGTGCCGTATGGCTATCTGCGGCTCTTGCGGCATGATGGTCAACCGCGTGCCAAAACTGGCCTGTAAAACCTTCCTGCGCGAATACACGCAAGGCATGAAGGTTGAAGCGCTGGCGAACTTCCCTATCGAGCGCGATTTAGTCGTCGATATGACTCACTTTATCGAAAGCCTGGAAGCGATTAAGCCGTACATCATTGGCAACCCGCGCACGCCAGATCAGGGGCCGAACAACCAGACTCCGGCACAGATGGCGAAATACCATCAGTTCTCAGGCTGCATCAACTGTGGCCTGTGCTACTCCGCCTGCCCGCAGTTTGGTTTGAATCCTGAGTTTATTGGCCCG
The DNA here is from genome assembly GCF_003601925.1 of Buttiauxella izardii. Taxonomy (GTDB): domain Bacteria; phylum Pseudomonadota; class Gammaproteobacteria; order Enterobacterales; family Enterobacteriaceae; genus Buttiauxella; species Buttiauxella izardii. The sequence goes on along the minus strand of NZ_QZWH01000062.1, from coordinate 6,193 downwards.
GCGGCAATTACGCTGGCACACCGTTACAACCTGGATAACCGCGACCACGGCAAGAAAGAGCGTATGGCGCAGTTAAACGGCAAGAATGGCGTCTGGAGCTGTACTTTCGTGGGCTTCTGCTCCGAAGTGTGCCCGAAACACGTCGATCCAGCCGCAGCCATCCAGCAGGGTAAAGTCGAAAGCTCGAAAGACTTTTTGATTGCCACCCTGAAACCACGCTAAGGAGTGCAAAATGACTACGAAACGTAAGCCTTATGTACGGACGATGACGCCGACCTGGTGGCAAAAGCTGGGCTTCTACCGTTTTTATATGATTCGCGAAGGGACTTCAGTGCCAACGGTTTGGTTCAGCATTTTGCTGATCTGCGGCCTGTTCTCACTGAAAAGTGGGCCAGAAAGCTGGGCGGGATTTGTTTCATTTCTGCAAAACCCAATCGTGATTATCCTGAATTTAATCACGCTGGCAGCCGCTTTACTGCATACCAAAACCTGGTTTGAACTGGCACCGAAGGCCGCCAACATCATCATCAAAGATGAAAAAATGGGGCCTGAGCCGGTGATTAAAGGCTTGTGGGCGGTGACGATTGTCGCCACGGTCGTCATTCTGTTTATTGCACTGTTCTGGTAAGGGGGACGTCATGATTAATCCAAATCCAAAACGCTCCGACGAGCCGGTATTCTGGGGTCTGTTTGGCGCAGGCGGCATGTGGGGCGCCATCATCGCGCCAGTCATCGTGCTGCTGGTTGGCATTATGCTGCCGCTGGGTCTGTTCCCGGGCGATGCGTTAGGCTATGACCGTGTGCTGGCGTTCTCGCAGAGCCTGATTGGCCGCCTGTTCATCTTCCTGATGATTGTGCTGCCACTCTGGTGCGGGTTACACCGTATCCACCATGCCATGCATGACCTGAAGATTCATGTGCCGTCTGGCAAATGGGTGTTTTACGGTCTGGCCGCGATTCTGACTGTTGTGACATTTATTGGCGTCATCACTTTGTAATAACGCTGATTGCTTGAACGAGGCCTGCCATTCCATGTGCAGGCCTTTTTATTTTTAGCGCTCACGACTAAAGTGTCACTTTCATGGAGGACTCCCAATGATAAAAAGAACACTTTGCGCAGCGCTGGTACTGAGCGCGACATTCACCGTATTTGCCGCCCCTAAACCCCTTACCGAACAACAAATCGGTAAAACCGTCGCTGACACTATCGCCCCACTGCTGAAAGCCCAGGATATCCCCGGCATGGCCGTGGCGGTGATTTATCAGGGCAAGCCGTACTATTTCACCTACGGCAAGGCCGATATCGAACAAAATCAGGCGGTCACAAAAGAGACGTTATTTGAACTCGGTTCAGTCAGTAAGACCTTTACCGGCGTGCTGGGTGGCGATGCGATTGCGCGCGGTGAAATTAACTTAAGCGACCCGGCGACGAAATACTGGCCGGAACTGACAGGCAGCCAGTGGAAAGGGATCAGCCTGTTAAGTCTGGCGACCTACACAGCGGGTGGTTTGCCGCTGCAAGTCCCGGACGAAGTCACCGATCAAGCCTCACTACTTAATTTCTACCAGAGCTGGCAGCCGCAATCAGCACCAGGGGAAAAGCGCCTGTACTCTAACGCCAGCATCGGCCTGTTCGGTGCGCTGATGGTGAAACCTTCTGGAAAGACGTTTGAAGAGGCGATGACGCAGCGTGTATTCCAGCCACTGAAACTGACTCACACCTGGATAAAAGTGCCTGCCTCCGAAGAAAAACAGTATGCCCATGGTTATCGCAACGGAAAACCGGTGCGCGTGTCGCCAGGCATGTTGGATGCTGAATCCTACGGGGTGAAATCAAGCATCAAAGATATGGCGAGCTGGGTGCAATTCAACATGTCCCCAGAACGTGTGGCCGATAAGACATTGCGTGAAGGAATCGAGCTTGCGCAGTCGCGCTACTGGCGCGCTGGCAGCATGTATCAGGGCTTAGGCTGGGAGATGTTGAACTGGCCGTTGAAAGCCGAGACGGTGATTGACGGTAGCGATAATAAAGTCGCGCTTGCCCTGACGCCGGTTACAGCGATTAATCCACCTGTTGCGCCAGTCAAAGCGTCGTGGGTGCATAAAACGGGATCAACGGGCGGGTTTGGCAACTACGTGGCGTTTATTCCTGAGCAGCAGCTCGGCATCGTGATGCTGGCGAATAAAAGCTACCCCAACCCCGAGCGCGTAAAAGCGGCCTATACGATTTTGCACGCGTTGCAGTAGCCCGTATTACGGCGGGTGGCGTTATCGCTGACCCGCCGTTTTATTTCTTTCCTGACCCACCGTTTTTCCAGCCGCAATCTACACTTAGCAAAAAACCGAGAAGGAATTTGCTATGCGCATCTGGCCGATTATCCCTGCCCTTGCAGTTGCGTTTTTCCTTGTGGCCTGCAGTTCACCCACTCCTCCACCTGGCACCACGGTAGTTAATAATTTTGAAGCGAAACGGTACCTGGGAAAATGGTATGAAATTGCACGCCTGGACCACAGTTTTGAAAAAGGGCTGGAACAAGTCACGGCGACTTACAGCACCATGGATGACGGCGGTATTCGGGTAATCAACCGAGGTTTTAATCCTGACAGGCAAATGTGGCAGCAGAGTGTCGGCAAGGCGTATTTCACTGGCGACCCAAGCCGGGCCGCCCTGAAAGTGTCATTCTTTGGGCCGTTTTATGGCGGCTATAACGTCATAGCGATTGATAAAGATTATCGTCACGCACTGGTTTGCGGGCCGGATAAAGATTATCTGTGGATTTTGTCACGCACGCCAACCATCAGCGATGAGGTGAAACAGCAGATGCTTGAAACCGCCAAACGACAGGGCTTCCCGGTTGAGAAGCTCCTGTGGGTTAAGCAGCCCGCCCGTTAGTGGGTGCTGAGTTTGAGGCCGATAATACCGATGACGATCAATGCCAGGCTCGCGATGCGGGCCAGGCTTGCTGATTCGCCTAACAGTATAATGCCGGTGGTTGCGGCGCCAACGGCACCAATCCCGGTCCAGACGGCATAAGCCGTACCCGTTGGCAGCGTTTTCATCGACCACGACAGCAGCGCAACGCTGACCACCATCGCCACGACGGTGATAACGCTCGGCCATAGGCGGGTAAAACCGTGGGTATATTTCAGGCCGACAGCCCAAACAACTTCCAGCAGACCGGCGATTACAAGAATAAACCAGGCCATATACAACTCCTTTGTATGGGGCCGTCCCCGGTATAAGAAACGCTTATGGGTCGTCCCATAAGGCGGCTGAAGGCGCTATTTTAACAATTGGGAGCAGGATTGTTAAGCCAGGAATTAGCTGTAAAACGACGCGTATATCCACAATTCGTTTTCAGTATTCTTCCATATTATGAGTACTCATCAAAATTCAAAAAAGGCTGTATCAGTGAGTCTCGTGAACGGTAAGTATGCATAAGATATTGTTAATTGACCGCTGCCATTATACCCGGCAGGGATTCAAGAATTGGCTTAATCAAAATAATGTATTTTCTATTTCTGAAACGGATAATTTATTATTAGCCCGTGAGAAAATAATTCAGTGGCGGCCCAATCTTGTTATTGCAGACTTTACCAGCTTTGCCAGTTCGCTACATAATATCCAACAGCTTTCGTCAATTTACTCCGCCTGTGGCACATCTATTCGTCTGATGCTCCTGAACAGCATGCGGCATGAAATGATTGAAGAGTATTGCCTGTCACAAGGCTCGCGCGCCTTGTATAGCAAAACAGTACCGCTAGATGAGCTTTATGCCGCAATTTATAAACAGCTCAGCGCCCGCCCTCCTTTTAATCCCGGCTGGCAGCTCACATCGCCATTACTCACGCTGCGTGAAGAACGTATATTAAAATTATGGACCGACAAAGCCAATAATGACTTTATTGCCAACATGATGGGGATTAGCACGAAAACGGTATATACCTATAAGCGGAATATCCGTATGAAGCTCGGCATTAGCAATCGCTTTTCATTATTTATCGAACAACATCAATAACCACGAAATAAACAACGGTACGGTGTTGATACCGTACCGTCCGCTAAAACATTAATTCTGCGCTTTAGTTGCGGCACCGGAAATCGCCTGGCCGCCATCCTGAATATCTTCACCCACGCCTTTGGTGGTATTACACGCGGTGAGTAACGACGAAAGCACTACGAGAGAAAAGAACGCTGCAATAGTTTTCTTAATCATGACCGTTTCCTTTTTTGACCATATTGTTTGTGTATAGCAGTTAAAGCATAGACAAAAATTGGCAGACTGAAGGAAAAAGCGGATTTTTAGGAGTGTTGGAAATTACTTGTTTGCAGCGCGTTCGATTGAACCGCCCAGATGCTTGAGGTCTTCGCCAAAGCCGCGAGTGGTGTTACAGCCAGACAAAATCGTGGTTAACAACGTGATGAAAAGTAAATGTTTAATCAAACGGTTCATCTTCCCTGCCCTTAGCAAGCGGCGGTGGAAGCTCCACCGCCAACCTTCACGTATTACTTAACGCGAGAAACGTATTCGCCAGAGCGGGTGTCAACTTTGATGACTTCGCCAGTCTGTACGAACAAAGGTACTTTAACTACAGCACCCGTAGACAGTTTTGCAGGTTTACCGCCAGTACCAGCAGTATCACCTTTCAGACCTGGATCGGTTTCAACGATTTCCAGCTCTACGAAGTTTGGTGGCTGTACGGCGATTGGACGGCCGTTCCACAGGGTCACGATACACTCGGCCTGATCCAGCATCCACTTAGCATTCTCGCCAACTGCTTTTTCGTCAGCGGCCAGTTGCTCGAAAGTTTCGTTATTCATGAAGTGGTAGAACTCACCGTCGTTGTACAGGTAAGTCAGGTTCATATCGATAACGTCTGCGCCTTCAGCGGAGTCGGTAGATTTGAAGGTTTTTTCTACGCGGGTGCCTGTCAGCAGGCGGCGCATTTTAACGCGAGCAAAGGCCTGGCCTTTACCTGGTTTCACGAACTCACTTGATTCGACTGCGTAAGGTTCGCCTTCGAACATGATTTTAAGACCGGCACGGAAATCGTTGCTAGAATAAGTCGCCATAAGGCCCTCTGAAATTGTTAATTGGTAGCTTAGCCAAAAAATGGCACACATTGTAACCCTAAATCCCCCCCGCAGAGAAGATTGGTTGACGCAACTTGCCGATGTTATAACCGATCCGGATGAACTGCTGCATATTTTAGACCTGAACGCTGACGAAGAGTTGTTGGCGGGACGTGATGCACGTCGACTTTTTGCCTTACGCGTGCCGCGAGCGTTCGTCGCTCGCATGGAAAAAGGCAATCCGCATGACCCACTCTTACGCCAGGTGTTAACCGCGAAAGAAGAATTTATTGCCGCTCCCGGTTTTAGTACCGACCCGCTCGAAGAGCAGCACAGCGTGGTGCCAGGCCTGCTACACAAATATCGCAACCGTGCGTTGTTGCTGGTGAAAGGTGGTTGTGCGGTGAACTGCCGTTATTGTTTCCGTCGCCATTTCCCGTATTCCGATAACCAGGGAAACAAGCGCAACTGGCAGGCGGCCATTGCCTACATCAGTGAACATCCGGAACTGGACGAGATCATTTTCTCCGGCGGCGATCCGCTGATGGCAAAAGATCATGAACTGGATTGGTTGATCGGCGAACTGGAAGCGATCCCGCATATTAAGCGCCTGCGCATTCACAGCCGTTTGCCGATTGTGATCCCGGCTCGTATCACCGAAACATTCGTCGCACGCCTTGCCCGCACTCGCTTGCAGGTGATTCTGGTTAATCATATTAACCACGCACAAGAAATCGGTGACGAGTTCAGAGCGGTGATGGCGAATTTACGCCAGGCGGGCGTCACGCTGCTTAACCAAAGCGTGTTGCTGCGCGATGTGAATGACAATGCGCAAACCCTCGCCGATCTGAGCAATGCGCTGTTTGACGCGAGCGTGATGCCGTATTACCTGCATGTGCTGGATAAAGTGCAGGGCGCGGCGCATTTCATGGTCAGTGACGATGAAGCGCGCAAGATTATGCGTGAGTTGCTGACGATGGTTTCCGGCTATATGGTGCCGAAGCTGGCGCGAGAGATTGGCGGTGAGCCGAGTAAAACGCCGATAGATTTGCAGTTACGGCAAACGCCCTCACCCTAACCCTCTCCCCCAGGAGAGGGAACTGTACGGTATTCCCCCTC
>NZ_QZWH01000061.1 GCF_003601925.1 Buttiauxella izardii | reverse complement strand
AACCGTGTTGTGAAAGGTGTGATTATTCATCCGTGGAAAGGCTGAGAGGATTACAACATGAGTATTATTTCCACTAAATATCTTCTGCAAGATGCACAGGCTCGAGGCTACGCCGTACCTGCGTTTAATATTCATAACGCCGAAACTATCCAGGCGATTCTGGAAGTCTGCAAAGAGATGCAGTCTCCGGTCATTCTTGCGGGCACACCCGGCACCTTTAAACATATCGCGTTTGAAGAGATCTACGCGCTGTGTGAAGCCTACTCCGAAAGCTACGACATGCCGCTGGCGCTGCATTTGGATCACCATGAATCGCTGGCCGATATCAGCCGCAAAGTGAATGCTGGCGTGCGCAGCGCCATGATTGATGGCAGTCACTTCCCGCTGGCAGAAAACGTGCGGCTGGTGAAATCAGTAGTCGATTTTTGTCACCGTAATGATTGCAGCGTCGAAGCTGAATTAGGTCGCCTGGGCGGTGTAGAAGACGATATGGATGTGGATGAAGAAAGCGCCTTTCTTACCGATCCACAAGAAGCACGCCGCTTCGTAGAACTTACCGGAATCGACAGCCTGGCGGTTGCCATCGGCACCGCTCATGGGCTTTACACTAAACGTCCGAAAATTGACTTCCAGCGTCTGGCTGAAATTCGTGAAGTCGTAGATATCCCACTGGTTCTGCACGGTGCGAGCGATGTACCG
>NZ_QZWH01000060.1 GCF_003601925.1 Buttiauxella izardii | reverse complement strand
ATAAAAATATCCGCGCGCCCGCGATTACACCTAAACCGCATCCGGCAATCACCGGGATGTCGCACCTGGTGCATACCATCATCTATCTGATGTTTATCGTGTTGCCGATTCTGGGGTTTATGACCGTGTACTTCAAAGGCAGCGACTGGTCGGTATTCGGGATCCCGATGACGCATGCCATTGAGCCGGATGAAGATATGGAATTCACCATCAAGAGTTATCACGAACTGGTCGCCAACGTTGGCTACTTTGTGATTGGCATTCATGCGTTTGCCGCGCTATTCCACCATTATGTCTGGAAAGACAATACGTTGCTGCGCATGATGCCGGGTAAGAAAGACCGTTAATCCAGCTCAACGATATTCAGGCCGTCTTGCCCGAAAACGTAGCGGCAAAGGATTTTGTAGCTGTCGCGGTCAAAATGCGTGGTGGGCGTGATCATTGATTTACCGGATTCCAGTGACGTTGCTGTCCCCAGATACAACCAGTTATTCAGGATATGGTATTCAGTGAGCGCGCCAGCTTTCTCTTCTATTGCGATGCGTCCAGCATACGGCCAACTACGAATACGCAATGACTCAAGCGAATTTCTCAGCCGTTGTTGATGCTCATCCAGCGTCTCTTTCCCGCAACATGCACCCGCACATTTCCCCAGGGAGAAACGGAAACACGCTCTCCCGGCAGATAATTTCTCAAGCCCCAGCGCGCCGTAACACAACCGTTCTTGATCGGCTAACTCTCTGATCTGGTCAATTGCCGCATGACGGGTTTTAAACAGCCCGAACAAGTCTGGCGCATGAGTAAAATCTGTTTCATTACTGAATACAAATTGCGTTGTTTTGTCGGTAATACGCAGCGAACACAGCTTACGTGTTACTCGTAATCTTTTATTAAACAACGGACTTTGGTTTTTTATCAGCTGAGATTCGAGAAGCAGGGCACCGATTTCACCAATGGTTTCGTGGAAACTGATATGGGTGGTCATATGCAGCAATTTTGCTTCCGATTGCGTTCTGAAATGAGCCAGAACGCGACTGCGGATATTAATGCTTTTCCCTATATAGAGCGGGAAGCTCTGATCCGATCCATAAAAAATATACACGCCTGGGCGCGATGGAAGGGTTTCGAGTGTATGCCGAAGGTGTTCAGGATATTGATACGGTAACTGTAGGGTCATGCTTTTGTTAGCTAATACGCCACTGCTGATGTTTTGAGCAAGTCATGGTAATCGGCAAACCGCACACATGCAACCCTATGGCGCGCAGACACTCACTCAGAGCCGATGCGTTCTAGCTTGACGCACTCCGCACCTTTATACAGGCACTCATCGTAAATGCGATAACCCACTTGTTCCGCCACGCGAATTGAGGCGGCATGATGTTTCACGATCAGACACACCGTTTTGGGCGGCGAAAATGCCTCAACAAACCACTGATGCGCGGCACTAGCCGCTTCCTGCGCAATCCCTTTCCCCTGAGCTGAAGTGGCAATAACCCATGAAGCTTCCTGATATTTCTCAAAATTTTGATCAATTCCACGATGGAAATTAGCCAGCCCCGTTTCCCCTAAAAAAGCGCCGTCAGATTTCTGGAAGATGGAAAATATGCCATAACCAAACGTCGTCCAATGCCCGATATTGCGCAATATCCGGTTCCACGCCTCTTCAGCCGTAAATCCCGGAGCATTAATAACATGGAAAATTTGAGGATCTGCATACATCGGAAACCACACCTCAAAATCAGCCATGGTTTGCGGACGCAAAATTAATCTGTCGGTGACAATCGTGGTCATTGTTTATCTTTAGTTTTTGAGGTTGTGAGGCAACTTTACCTAATCGATAAATTTATTCCACAGCGGATGCAAATAGATTACCATACCCCCCTATAGTATCTGGAGGTCAAAATGCCACATTCACCTGAAGATAAAAAACGCATTCTGACTCGCGTGCGGCGCATTCGCGGCCAGACTGAAGCGCTGGAACGTGCGTTGGACAGCGGCGAGCCTTGTATCGCCATCTTGCAACAAATCGCCGCCGTACGCGGGGCGGCAAATGGCTTGATGGCCGAAATGATGGAAATCCATCTGAAAGACGAGCTGGTTGCGGGAGAAACCTCCGAGGATCAACGCGCCGTGCGCATGGCAGAAGTCGGCCATTTAATCCGCTCTTATCTAAAATAGTTGTTATATAAAAATTCACTCTCACCTGACGACGGAAGAAGACTATGAAATCACGTGCTGCTGTTGCATTTGGGCCAGGCAAACCGCTTGAAATCGTTGAAATTGACGTAGCGCCGCCACAAAAAGGCGAAGTATTAGTACAAATTACCCACACCGGCGTTTGCCATACCGATGCATTTACCTTGTCTGGTGACGATCCGGAAGGCGTGTTCCCGGCGGTTTTAGGCCATGAAGGCGGCGGGATTGTGGTTGAAGTGGGCGAGGGCGTCACCAGCCTGAAACCCGGCGACCATGTGATTCCGTTATACACCGCAGAATGTCGCGAATGTAAGTTCTGTAAATCTGGCAAAACCAACTTGTGCCAGGCAGTTCGCGCTACGCAGGGCAAAGGCTTAATGCCAGACGGCACCACGCGTTTCTCATATAACGGCGAGCCGATTTATCACTACATGGGCACCAGCACCTTCAGTGAATACACCGTGGTTGCTGAGATCTCACTGGCGAAAGTCAACGAACAGGCACCGCTGGATAAAGTTTGCCTGTTGGGTTGCGGCGTCACCACCGGTATCGGCGCGGTGCACAACACGGCGAAAGTGAAAGAAGGCGATACCGTTGCGGTATTCGGTCTGGGCGGTATTGGTCTGGCGGTGATTCAGGGCGCTGTGCAGGCCAAAGCCGGACGTATTCTGGCCATCGACACCAATCCTGAGAAATTCAAACTGGCGACCGAAATGGGCGCGACCGATTGCATCAACCCGAAAGACAGCGAAAAGCCGATTCAGGATGTGATTGTCGAGATGACCGACGGCGGCGTGGATTTCAGCTTTGAATGTATCGGCAACGTGAATGTCATGCGTTCCGCCCTCGAATGCTGCCACAAAGGTTGGGGCGAAAGCGTCATCATTGGTGTGGCGGGTGCGGGCCAGGAAATCAAAACCCGTCCGTTCCAGTTAGTGACTGGCCGCGTATGGCGTGGTTCCGCATTCGGCGGAGTCAAAGGGCGCACACAATTGCCGGGCATGGTGGAAGATGCAATGGCGGGCAAAATTAACCTCGACCCGTTCATTACGCACCGCATGCCGCTTGAGCAAATCAACGAAGCGTTCGACTTAATGCACGAAGGGAAGTCGATTCGTACCGTGATTCATTTTGGCGATAAATAAGCACTAAACTAGCCCTGCCGATGCCAGTCGGCAGGGATTCTATTCCTACAACTGCTCTTGAAGCTGCTCTGCGTTATTACGCATCCATTGCGCTAAAGAATCCAGCGTTGGGCGCAACGACTTTCCTAATTCAGTAATTTGATATTCCACCCGTGGCGGCACCTGTGCGAACACTTGCCTTGTCACCAGCTTTCTTGCTTCGAATTGCCGTAACTGGCGCGTCAGCTCTTTTTGCGTGATAGGGTGAACCGCGCGCTGCAAATCGCTGAAACGCACGGGTTCGTCAATCACCATCAAGCGATACAGAATCGGAATCGCCCATTTACCGGAAATCAGATTCACAAAACTCACCATCGGGCAGCTTTCGCCTGCCACCGGCAACGTCGAAAAATTATTTGTCATGGGTTTCCCTTGTGGTGCGTCAATGCATCCCGATGGGTGCCTTAGTATCCAAATGGTGCCTACTATCCAAAGGATACTATAGCGTAAATAATGGCGTGACCAGTTAATCGCGAGGTAACGAAAATGGGCAGACTTGAAGGTAAATACGCATTAATCACCGGTGGCACCAGCGGCATTGGTCTTGAAACCACCCGGCAGTTTATCGACGAGGGAGCCACCGTCGCCATTACCGGGCGCAGCCAGGCGGGATTAATGGCTGCGAAACAAACGTTAGGCAACGTACAGACTTTTCACAGTGACGCCGGGGACTCCACGCAACAGCGAGCGCTGGCGGGGCAGCTTTCTCAACTCTGGCCGCGCCTCGACGTGCTGTACATCAACGCAGGAGATGTCACGCATCGACCGTTGCAGGAGTGGGACGAACGCACCTATGACTCGCTGATGAATACCAATCTCAAAGGGCCATTCTTTTTGATTCAGGCGCTGTTGCCGCAGCTGGCTAACCCGTCCTCAATCATAGTTTGTGGTTCGGTGAGTGCGCATATTGGGCTGGCGCAAAGTAGTGTTTATGCCGCCAGCAAAGCGGCAATTCTTTCTCTTGCACGAACACTTTCCGGCGAATTGCATCCGCTTGGGATTCGGGTCAACGGGTTAAGTCCTGGCCCTACGGAAACGCCCGCCTTAGGGAAATTAGGGAATGGTGGCTCGGAGGAAGCGCTGCGTGATGAAATCCGTGCGCTGGTGCCGGTGGGGCGGTTAGGCACGGTTCTTGAATTGGCAAAAGCCGCTGTTTTTCTCGCATCCGATGAATCGGCATTTATGGTCGGCAGCGAGTTGCTTATGGATGGCGGTGTGCGGAATTTGTAGCCAAAAAAGAAGTTTACAGCTGATGCGTACCGGGCCGCCGCTCATTAACCTGATAATGAAACTCACGGAAATCAGCGGCGGAATCTTCCGCTGCCTGGCGTAGTTCATCGCTGTCCGCCTGGTGGCGCAGCAGCATGTCAGCACTTTTGACAATCAAATAAAGATGACCGTGCCTTTGGGCTGTCGTCTGGCCGGAAAAAAGCGCCGCACCTATCAGCAACAAAATCATCCCTAATTTTGACCTCAATTGTTTAACCATTGCTACTCACCTCATTAACGTGACGGGCGCACTTTACCGATAATTCCGGTCAGTTACTATTCAACTTTTAGAAAAAAAGCAAAAGAATTGTCAGGAGTGTAAAAGGCTCAACAGTTAAGATTTTGTTTACGGTTGGTTAAGAATTGATATGCGATGCTCACGCGTTTTGCGGCGAGCATCGCAGGGTAAAGAAGGGATTAATGCGCGACGGATTTTGAAAAAAGGTTAATCACTAATACGCCAATAATGATCAGCGCCATTCCGGCAATCGCTGGCCAGTCGAGTTTCTGCCCCAGGAATATCCAGCCCACCGCGCCAATTAATACAATTCCGGCACCAGACCAAATCGCATAAATAATGCCTGTCGGAATGGTACGCATCGTTACCGACAAGCAATAAAACGCCACGCCATAAAACACTATCGTGACGACGCTGGGCCATAAACGAGTAAACCCCTCAGAAAGCTTTAGCGAAGTCGTCGCAATCACTTCGGCGACAATAGCCACAATCAGCCACAAATAAGTCATGTCAGTTTCTCCCTCGGTATCAGGCCGCCAATGTAAAGATCAAAGCGATTTCTGGCAAGAAATGCCACGCATCGCTATCAACAATTCGCATTAATTTCTTACATGCTAAACGTCCTGTAACACTTGTAAATACCAGCTGAAAACACTGGTTTTGTTGTTAATGGTACAATTTCTGTGATTGTAAATAAGCTAAATATTAGATTTATATTCTTCCCGCATTTAAATTCTTGCATTATGATACCGGTAACATATGAGGCCTAAATGTGTATGCGTCTGACCTCCTGTGGACGACAGCATTAGGTTTCACATGACCTTTGGGGTAAAAAATGGACTGGTTTGTTGATTACTTTTCAACGTATTTATACGGCTTGAAAGTCATCGCTATTACTCTGGCAATTCTGATGTTAATCAGCGGAATTGATGACTTATTTATTGATATCGTCTACTGGGTTCGCCGCGTATGGCGCTCGGTCACGGTCTATCGCAATAACGATCGTCTCGATTATAAAGCGCTTTATGAGCCGCAAGAAAAGGCGCTGGCGATCATGGTTCCGGCGTGGAATGAAACCGGAGTTATCGGTAACATGGCGAGCCTTGCCGCCAGTTCACTGGACTACGAGAACTATCATATCTTTGTCGGCACTTATCCCAATGACCCGGATACACAACGCGATGTCGACGAAGTCTGCGCACGCTTTCCGAACGTTCACAAAGTCGTTTGCGCACGTCCTGGCCCCACCAGCAAAGCCGATTGCCTGAACAACATTCTGGATGCGATTTTGCAATTTGAACGCAGCGCGCGTTTTAACTTCTCCGGTTTTATTCTGCACGACGCGGAAGACGTGATTTCTCCCCTCGAATTGCGTCTGTACAACTATCTTGTCGATCGCAAAGACCTTATCCAGATCCCGGTTTATCCGTTTGAACGCAAGTGGACACACTTCACCAGCCTAAGTTATCTCGACGAATTTTCAGAACTCCATGGCAAAGATGTTCCGGTGCGTGAAGCATTAGCAGGGCAGGTTCCGAGCGCGGGCGTGGGCACCTGTTTCAGCCGTCGCGCCGTGTTGGCGTTATTAGCCGATGGTGACGGTATTGCCTTTGACGTGCAAAGTTTGACGGAAGACTACGACATCGGTTTCCGTCTGCGTCAAAAAGGGATGGAAGAAATTTTCTGCCGCTTCCCGGTGGTGGATGAAAACGACAACTCCGCAAAACCCTTCTTGCAGCGCGCCCGCACCGCCAACGTGATTTGCGTGCGTGAATATTTCCCCGACACCTTCGCCACCGCCGTACGGCAAAAATCGCGCTGGATCATCGGCATTGTTTTCCAGGGTTTTAAAACTCACCGCTGGAGCAAAAGCCCGGTTCTTAACTATTTCTTATGGCGCGACCGCAAAGGGGCAATCGCCAACTTCCTGAGCTTTGCCGCGATGCTGGTGATGTTACAGCTCGTCGCCATCATGGTTTATCAGCGCAGTGTTGAAGGTGCCTGGCAGTTCCTGTCTATTTTTGTCGGCGGCGCATGGCTGACGACATTGCTGTGGATTAACTTCTTCCTGATGGCTAACCGCATCATTCAACGCATGATTTTCGTGACGGCGTATTACGGCCTGGCGCAAGGCATGTTGGTGTTACCGCGCCTGTTCTGGGGCAACCTGATTAACTTCATGGCGAACTGGCGGGCGATAAAACAGGTCATTCAGCATGGCGACCCGCGCCGCGTGGCGTGGGATAAAACCACTCATGATTTCCCGACGGTGAGCGAGCAGCGTTCCGCGCAACCGCTGGGTTACATTCTTGTCGACTCTGGCGTAATCACTCAGGCGCAACTTGAAGAAGCCTTACAAACGCGTATTCACGGCCTGAAACTGGGCGGTAGCATGGTGCATCAGGGGCTGATTACCGCTCATCAACTGGCGGTGGCTCTGGCAAAACAGGCCGAAGTACCGATGGAATCCATTGATCCTCTGAGTCTTGATCAAGCGCTAGTGCAAAGTGTTTCGCCGAAAGTCGCGCACCATCACGCCGTGCTGCCGATTCGCCTGGAAGGCGAAACCCTGATTCTGGCTTCTGAAAACAGCATCGATCCCGTTTCGCTTGGTGCGCTGGCGCGTAAAATCGGCCGTCCGGTGCGGTATGTGATTGTGCCGCGCGGGCAGGTGGTGATTGGCCTGCGTTACTGGTTTGGCGATGATTTAACTCTTAAAGAAAAACGTCTCCTCGACTGCGCGGTGCGCGAACATCTTTTGACCCAGGAAAAGGCTGATGAACTGTGGGAAAAATATGTCTCCGGCCAGTTGATGTTTGCCGAAGTGCTGACCAACGAATCGCACTTAAATGAAGCGGTTCTTCGCGCGGTGCTGCTGCGTTATGAACGTAGCGAAGTGATGTTTGGCGAATTTTTGGTGCAGGAGGGCGTGGTCAGCCAGCACATTGTTGACCATTCGCTTGAACAGCAGCAGCAACTTCAGCCGACCATGAGCGAACTGTTGCAAAGCGTTGGCATTAGCCCGCTCCAACAGGCACGTCTGGCGGGGGAAGCATTATGAAAACTCGTTTAAACCCGCTGGCGGCGCTGATTTGTGGCGTGTTGCTTGTCGCTCCAGCGATGGCGGCGCAAGAAGGATCGCGGCAAGATCTCGGCCTGAGCGATTATCGCTATTTCAAAGTGTATCCGCATATCGAGCGGGCGCAGGAAGCCATGAAAGCCAATGACGAAACTCGGGCGCTGACTAGTTTTGAACATGCGCACAAAATGGCACCTGAAAGTTTGCGTCTGACGTTATGGCTTGCGGAAGCGTATCGCCACTTTGGACACAACGATAAAGCGCAAACGCTGCTGACCAGCGAGCTAAAAAAACACCCGCAAAACCCAGAGCTACAGCGTGCGCTGGAGGCCATTCCCGTCCCAGCGCCAGAAATACACACCGCTGAACAGTTGATCGCATTACAAAAACAATGCGATGCCACCCCGACTGTGCGTTGTCGTAGCGAAGTGGGTAATTATGCTATCAAGCTCAATCAGTTAGAGATTGCGCGGGCGCAGCTTACGGATGCGAAATTCCGCCATACCAAAGAAGGTTTACAGCTGGCGGACAACTACACGCAACGGGCGATCTTCCTGCGCCAGTGGAGCGTGGCGGATCAGGGCTTTGCGCTGCTTGATGGCGAAGCCACGCTCAGCGACGCGCAGTATCAGCAATGGTTCGCCATCTTGCTGCACATGCAGCGCGACCAGCGGATTCTGGACTTGCAAAGTCAGGGCGTGATGAACAGCGCGGGGATGCAACTTTCCTACGCGCAATCCCTGGCTGAACGCAATGCGCTGGGGCCGCTGCGCCGTTATCTCGATAACCGTAAACCGGAGTTTTCCACAGCCGCTGAAGAACACAACTGGATGCGTTTACTGGCAACTTACAGCCAGCAACCCGGCAGTGCCGTGGCAAACTGGCCGGTAATGCATGCGGAAAACCAAAAATATGTGTTGTCCACGTTACTGCCGATTCGTATTCAGAAAGGCGACTGGCAGGGCGCGAACGCGCTGCTTAAAACCTTCCCGGATAATCAGGTGCTCGATCAGCGCCTCGCGTTGAGCCTTGCGCAAAAAGATACCCAATCCAGCCTGCGTTTGATTAATCAAATCAGCCAGATGCGTGGTTTAACGGGGCAGGAGCTGGAAACTGTCAGCTATCAGCTTATTGCCATGGGGCAAGGGAAAATGGCCACCGACTTGCTGCTGCGTGAATGGCCGTTTAATCAGACGGGGAATTTACAGCGCAAGCTGAGCAACCGCCTGTATACCCAACTCGCGGCGCACCCGGAATGGATGAGCGCCGAAAGCAAAGCCCGGCTGGCGAAACCGCTGCCGACGCCAGCGCAACGCATGGCGCAGGCGCGTTTATTCCAGGGCAAAGAAGACTGCGGCATTGTGCGCAATTTATTAGGCGATTTGTCGCCACAGTATGACGCCGAAAGCTGGTCGCATCTGGCGCAATGTTACCCGTGGCAGCCTGGCCTTGCGTTGTATGCCGCGCAGCAGGCCGCATCGCGTGACTCGTCGCCGCAATACCAACGCCAGGTCGGCTACCTGGCGTTTGCCGCAGAAGATTACTCACTCGCGAAAGCGAATGGCATCGTTGCTCCGCAGGCTAAAGCAGCCGAGCCGGACGACGCCTCCCGTGGATTTGCCCTGGCGGCACAAGGCAAACATCAGGAAGCCCGCGACGCGCTGGAAAAAGCGCGCCAGGTGCAGCCCGACTCGCCTGACATTCTGCGCCAGCTGGCGTATCTCAATGAACGCCTCGACGACAAACCAAAAACCAAGCAATACAGCGAACGCGTGGTGGACGACATTGATAACACCCTCACGCCGCAGCAAACGTTGAGCGACAAACAACAAGAAGATCGCTTTGCCTTCCGCCGGATTCACGAAGACAGCCAGCGTCGCTGGACGTTCAGTTATGACGGTTCGTTTGGTTTAACGCCAGATTCCCTGAACAGCGCGGGCAACAGCAATGGCGCGCCGCGGGGTAAAAGTTACCGTAGTTATCAGCAAATTGAAGCGGAATATCGCATCGGTAAAAACCAGATTATCGACGGCGACCAGCTCTCGGTTTACAGCCGCGTGTTTGCTGGCAGCAAAGACAATAACTTTGTGCCGGTTGATGAACCGATGCTCGGACTCGGTGTGCGCTGGAAACCGCTGCACGACCAGGTGATTTATCTGGCTGCCGAACAGCAAATCCCTTTAGACCATCATCACGGCGAAGCGGATCTCATGCTACGCGCCAGCGCCTCGTTCTTTAACGGCGGGAAATTCAGCGATGACTGGCACCCAACCGGCAATGGCTGGATGGCGCAAAACTTGTATCTCGATGCGGCGCACTTCGTCAAAGCCGATTACCAGTTATACACCGCCGATTACCGCATGAGCTGGCACCAGAAAATTAACGGCAGACAAACCGTTGAGCCTTACTGGCATGCGCAATACAACGCCAGCACTGACTCGCCATATCGTGATAACACGCTGGGTGGCGTCGGTGTGCGGTTGAATACCTGGTTTGGCGAATCGCATTACAGCGCCTTCCCGCATAAAGTCAGCGTAGGCCTGGAATATCAACGCGCATTATCCGGCCACAATCGCGACACGGATTCCCAAAACAGTCTTTTCCTGACGTTAGGAGCACGCTGGTAATGAAGAAGAAAATCATTTTAGCGGCGCTGCTTGCCGTCGCACCGTTGGCAAACGCCATGAACGCGGTGATGTATCAGCCGCAACTGCGCGACACTAACGTTTCTGACGCCCAGTGGCAGAGTGTTCTCAACAAACTTAAAGGGCAGGGAATCGACACGTTGGTATTGCAGTGGACGCGTTATGACGATGCGTTCCGCGACGGTGAATCCCGCGCCTGGCTTGAGCATAAGGCGCAACTGACTCGTGCAAGCGGCCTGAATCTGGTTATTGGCCTCGCGGCAGACGGGCAGTTTTTCGAGCGCCAAAAACAGCCGCTTCCGGCACTGGAAAACTACCTGAATCGCTTGCGCGCCGATGACGTTTCAGTGGCAAAACGTTGGGTTGAGGTACTGGGCGAAAACGCGATTACGGGCTGGTATATCAGCAGCGAATTGGATGACAGGCGCTGGCGCGAGCCACAAATGCAGCAGACGGCGCAAAACTGGCTGACCAAAACCCGCCTCTCTTTGGCTGCGGTCGCCGATAAACCGGTTGCCGTGAGCAGCTTTTTTGCCGGAAATATGACCCCGGATTCGTACAGCAAATGGGTGAAAACCCTCAGCCACAGCGGCGTGAAGGTGTGGGTGCAGGACGGAGCGGGAACGCAAATGCTGACCGAAGCCGAACGCTCGCTATACCTGAAAACACCGTCAACCGGGAAGGTGATTGAACTGTTCCGCCAGGATAAACAGGCGAAAACCTTTAAAGCGACACCAGCCTCTGCGGCGTATCAGCAAAAATGGTTATCGACGCCTGTGCCAACCGGGCAAGACAGGATCTATTTCTCATTACGTTATATGGATGCGGCCAGCGGCGTGCTGGCCCGATAACAGAAATGCCGGATGACGCTAACGCTTATCCGGCCTACGATTTTATGGTTATGGTTATGGTTATGGTTATGGTTTTGTAGGGTGGATAAGCGCAGCGTCATCCACCATTTTCCCCTACAAAATCATGACTTAAACCCAGCCGCTGTCATCAACAACCGGAATCCCATTCCCACGGCGGCCAGCGCCAACACACTGCCGCCCCATAACACCACCAACCACATCACGCGAGATGCCGTTTGTTTCATCAGTGATACCCCTCACCATGCTGTATTTTCCGCGGAAAACGTAATAACTCCAGAAGGTATAAACCAGGATTATCGGAATTATGAAAAGCGCCCCGACCAACATAAAACCCTGGCTTTGTGGCGGCGCTGCGGCCTGCCACAGCGTGATAGACGGTGGAATAAGATATGGCCAGATACTGATGCCTAACCCGCTAAACCCTAAGAAAATCAGCCCCAACGTCAGCAAAAATGGCGTGCTGTGCCAGCTTTGATCAGAACCCACCGCTTTCCATAACCAGATACTACACAGCACCACCAACAGCGGAACTGGCAACAGGTAATACAGGTTCGGCAAACTAAACCAACGCTCAGCAATTTGCGGATGGGCAAGCGGCGTCCAGAGGCTGATAATGGCGATGATCAACAGCATCACGATTAGCAGCGGTTTGACGATTTTGCGCATCACTTTTAGTAGCGGATCTTCGCTTTTCATCACCAGCCAGCTTGCACCCAGTAATGCATAAGCCACGATTAGCCCGATGCCACAGAACAGATTAAACGGCGTTATCCAGTCCAGTTGCGAACCACTAAACGTGCGTCCAGTCACCGGGAAGCCGGAAATGACCGCGCCGACAACAATCCCCTGGCAAAACGTCGCCACTATCGAACCACCGATAAACGCTTTATCCCAGAACGGGCGGTGCGCGGGCGTGGCTTTAAAGCGAAACTCAAAGGCCACGCCACGGAAAATAAGCCCGAGCAGCATTAACGTCAGCGGGATCGTCAGCGCATCAATAATCACCGCATAGGCGAGGGGAAACGCGCCGAATAACGCCGCACCGCCTAACACCAGCCAGGTTTCATTGCCGTCCCACACCGGAGCGACGCTGTTCACCATCACATCGCGGTCTTCCGCACCGCGCACGAACGGGAACAGAATGCCGATCCCGAGATCAAAACCGTCCATCACGATGTACATCAGCGTGGCGAACACGATAATCACAAACCAAATAACCGATAAATCGACGCCCATTAGTGTGTCTCCTCAAACGGCTGCGGCCCTTTCTTAATCTGCTTGATCATGTAGCTGTAACCCACGCCAAACACCGACATATACACCACAAAGAAGGTCAGCAGGCTGATGCTCATCTGCAAATTACCGTGCGCGGAAACCGCATCTTTGGTGCGCAGCAAGCCATACACCACCCACGGCTGGCGACCCACTTCGGTCGTCACCCAACCGGCGAGAATAGCGATCAGCCCGGACGGCCCCATCCACAACATAAAGCGCAGAAACGCGCGGCTTTCATATAAGCGATGGCGGTAGCGCAGCCACAAACTCAACACGCCTGCCAGAATCATCAACATGCCCAGCCCCGCCATAATGCGGAATGACCAGAACACCATGGTGGAATTTGGGCGATCTTCTTTCGGGAACTCTTTAAGCGCCGGAACTTGCTTATCCAGGCTGTGAGTCAGAATCAAACTGCCGAGCGCGGGGATTTCTAACCCGTATCGTGTGCGCTCTTGTTCCATATCCGGCCAGCCAAACAGCAACAGCGGCGTCGGTTCGCCCGGCACGTTTTCCCAATGCCCTTCAATGGCGGCAATTTTTGCGGGCTGATGTTTTAAGGTATTCAGGCCGTGCATATCGCCAATCATCGCCTGCAACGGAGCGACGATTAACGCCATCCACAGCGCCATCGAAAACATGGTTTTGATGGCTGGCGTTTTGTTGCCTTTGAGCAAATGCCAGGCCGCCGAAGCGCCGACAAAAAACGCGCTGCTGAGAAACGCCGCCACCGACATATGCAGCAGGCGGTAAGGGAACGACGGGTTAAACACCACGGCGAACCAGTCCACCGGCACCACTTGCCCGTTGTGAATTTCAAACCCCTGCGGCGTTTGCATCCAGCTGTTCGACGCCAGAATCCAGAAGGTGGAAATCAGCGTCCCCAGCGCCACCATGCAGGTAGCAAAAAAGTGCAAGCCAGGGCCAACGCGCTTCCAGCCAAACAGCATCACGCCAAGAAAACCCGCTTCAAGGAAGAACGCCGTCAGCACTTCATAGGTCAGCAGCGGCCCGGTGATACTCCCCGCAAACTGTGAAAACCCGCTCCAGTTGGTGCCAAACTGATAAGCCATTACCAGCCCGGACACCACGCCCATACCAAAGTTGACCGCGAAAATCTTCGACCAAAAATCGTAAAGCGAACGGTAAACTGGATTTTTAGATTTGAGCCACAACCCTTCAAGCACCGCCAGATAACTGGCCAGCCCGATGGTGATGGCGGGGAAAATAATGTGGAAGGAAACAGTAAATGCGAACTGAATCCTTGCAAGATGAAAAGCGTCTAATCCAAACATGCGCAACCTCATAGCACAATAACTTCAAGGCTATGTTAGGGAGCGGCGAAGGGAATTATCAGAAACAGAAAGGTGATATTTATCTATAACAGTTCAGCACTGTTATGGCTTTTTGCTTGCATAAACATACCCGCACTTATCTGAAAGTATCAATCCGAACCGCGTTTGTATTAGCCAACGGCAACCCTACTAATATAATTCCGGGCTAGCTCTGTACCCCGTGCTGTATCAGCATCCCGGGCAATATTAAAAAGGATTTGTATGAAACATTTTTTTAAAATGAGCGTTTTAGCCGCGTCATTATCGGTCAGCTTTTTGTCACAGGCCGCGCAATCTAATATCGAAATATTGAGCGCTACCGTTAAAGATCAAAAAATTGCCGATGCTCAGGTTGTTGTGCAACACAATGGCGAAAGCTCGCTTGCGACGACCAGTGATGCTTCAGGAAAGGCAAGCTTTACGAGCACGAATGCAGATACCAGCGACAATATCATTATCATTAAAAAGAATGGCTATTCGACATTGATCGCTAAATGCCCTTGTGATGGCATGTCATACGCATTGAGTCCAGCGATGAAAGGTCTTGATAGCATGAGGATTGTTTTGAGTTGGGGGGCCACACCTTCCGATCTTGATTCCCACATCGCGTATCCTGGCAATCATATCTATTTTAATCATCCAGAAGGACACGACGGTAATCTGGATGTTGATGATACTGATAGCTACGGCCCTGAAACCATTACATTAACCAAGCGCGAAGGCGGCCAAAATTACGTTTATGCGGTTCATGATTACAGCGATCAGAACGACCCGCAAACCTCCCAGCTTTCCAATAGCCAGGCAAAAGTATTTGTCTATGTAGGGGAATCACTCGTTCGTACTTATTACATCCCACAAGGTAAAACAGGGAATTTATGGACTGTATTCAGAATTAATGAAAATGGTGAAATTGAAGATATCAATAAATTGAAAGGCGTTTCACTGCCAGCAGATAAAATCAATTCTGACCTGAGTTCATTAGTGAAAGAGGGTTCTGCTATTGATACTGCCACCTGGAGCGATGCCAATATAGAACAATCAAAATCCCTGAACCTGAAAGGGGAAGCTGCATATAAAGCTAAAAATTACGAAGATGCTATTTACTACTTCACCGAGGCGATTAACTATTATTCAGATAATGGAAAAGCCTATGGCAATCTTGGCCTGACATATCAAAAGGTTGGGCGCACAGCGGAAGCTATTTGGGCGAACCGTAAGGCTATCGCGCTGGCATCGGGTAATAATGCAGCAACCATCAGGGCTGGTGCTAATTACAATATCGGTAAGATTTACGAAGCGGCAAATCAATATGCTGATGCGCTTGTCTATTATAAAAATGCAAAAAATGAGAAACAGAATGCCGTTTACGACAATGCTATCGAGCGCGTTAGCAGCAAAGTAAACTAATAATCCTGAGTCTAATTTTATACCTTTTGTAGGTCGGATAAGCGGCAGCGTCATCCGACATTAATGACGAAAATGGTGGATGACGCTATCGCTTATCCACCCTACAAAACCCGTTCTCATACACGCCCCGCATAAAAAAAGCATCATAAAACTATAACAGTTTCTTCATAAAGCGTATTTTTAGCTAATTGATATGGAACGTGGTGTGGTCATACAATGAAAAAATACCAGCAGCTTGCGCAGCAAATTATCGAACAGATTGCCCTTGGGGCGTGGTTGCCAGGAGATAAACTGCCTTCGTTACGCGAGCAGGTCACGCTGAGCGGCATGAGTTTTATGACCGTCAGCCATGCTTATCAAACGCTGGAAAGTCAGGGCGTGATCGTTGCCCGCCCGCAGTCGGGTTATTACGTGGCTTCACGTCCGGCAGCGCGGAGCAAGCTTGCTCCGGTGAAAGTCACGCTCGATGAAGCGGTGGACATCAATACCTACATTTTTGATGTCCTTCAGGCCAGTTGCGACGCGACCGTTGTGCCATTTGGCTCGGCATTCCCCGACCCGCGTTTATTCCCGCTTCAGCAACTCAACCGTTCACTGGCGACCGTCAGCAAAACTGCCACCGCCATGAGCGTGATTGAAAACCTGCCGCCGGGGAATGAAGCGCTGCGCCATGCGATTGCGCGACGTTATGCGCAGCAGGGAATGCAGGTTTCGCCGGATGAAATTGTGATCACGGCGGGTGCGCTCGAAGCGTTGAACCTCAGTCTGCAAGCCGTTACCGAACCCGGTGACTGGGTGATAGTCGAAAACCCCTGTTTTTATGGTGCATTACAGGCGCTTGAACGGTTGCGTTTAAAAGCGTTGTCGGTGGCCACCGATCCACAAAATGGCATTGATCTTACCGCGCTAAAACAGGCACTTAACGATTATCCGGTGAAAGCCTGCTGGCTAATGACGAACAGCCAGAATCCGCTTGGCGTGACACTGTCACCTGAAAAGAAGCAGCAACTGGTTGAATTGCTGCAACAACACAATGTCACGCTGATTGAAGATGATGTTTACAGCGAGCTGTATTACGGGCGCGAGCGGCCATTACCCGCTCGCGCGTATGACGATCAGGGCATCACGCTGCATTGTTCGTCGTTTTCAAAGTGCCTGGTCGCAGGCTTCCGTATTGGCTGGGTGGCGGCGGGGAAACATGCGCGTCGCATTCAACAACTCCAGCTCATGAGCACGCTTTCTACCAGCTCGCCAATGCAACTGGCGCTGGTGGATTACCTGGCGACTAAACGTTATGACGCCCATTTACGCAAGCTGCGGCGCATTCTGGCCGAGCGTAAACAGCAAACCTGGCAGGCATTGCATCAGCATTTTCCGCGTGAGGTAAAAATTCACCACAGTGAAAGTGGCTACTTTTTGTGGATAGAGTTGCCGGAATACATGGACGCCAGTGAACTGTGCGAACAGGCGATTGCTCACAAAATCAGTATCGCGCCGGGGAAAATGTTCACCACTGGCCGCGCCTGGCATAACTATTTCCGCCTTAACGCCTCATGGTTTTTGGGCGAGCGCGAACTGCACGCTGTCATCACTCTGGCCAATTTAATCAGACAAAATATTAAGGAATGAAGATGGACTACCACACCGAACGCCTGATTCTGCGGTGATGGAAAAATCGTACAAAAAATAGTTCTTGAACCCGCCTCGCAAATTTGCGACATTTTGTCGCGTCACGCGATGAAATGCGCATAGACTTCACAACAACTGAAGGTCACAAGGAGGTGATGGAGTATGAACATGGCTATTAGCATACGGTTAGATGACCAGTTTGTAGCGGATGTCAAAATTCACGCCGACGCCTGCAGCCGGAGCGTGCCAAAGCAAATAGAGTATTGGGCGAAGATCGGGCAAATCGTTGAAGACAACCCTGATTTACCTTACAGCTTTATTAAAGAAACCCTGCTGGCACAAAGCGAAATGGAAAATGGCAGAGTGCAAAAATATGTCCGCAGAACCAAACGGCAAACCCCTGACAGTGTATGAAACCGCGCGTTTTGGAAAGGCTCTGGAGAAACTGCCAGAAACTTTCCAGGCGCAAGTGGAAGACGAAATCGAAAAGGTGATTGCCGAGCCGGAAATCGGCGAGCGTAAAAAAGGCGATCTCAGCTATTTGCGAGTGCATAAATTTCAGCTTAATAACCAGCAAGCACTGCTCGGTTACAGCTGGCAGAATGCACGTTTAGAGCTTTATTTACTGAGCCTGGGTGCTCATGAGAATTTCTATGAAATGCTCAAACGCCAGAGAAAATCAGACTTACGTTTAATTGAAACTCAGAGCCGGTAATCGGCTCTGGTTTTGTCGGGTGCGCTCTGCAACTCATTGAATCGTAGGGTGGATAAGCGTCAGCGTCATCCACCAATGGCACCCATTTTTTATCAGTCTCAAATCACGAAGTAATCTCAATCAGATTCCCATCCGGGTCGGCGATCACCGCTTCGTAAAAACCATCCCCCGTCCAGCGAGCTTCATGAACCAACGCTCCCAGGGGTTTGAGGCTGGCGACCAGTTTATCCACGTCTTCTACCGAACCGAGACTAATCGCGATATGCGCCCATCCGGTGCGGTTATCTTCACGCGACGGTTTATCCACCAGCCCTGGCAGAGTCATCAACTCCAGTGCGGGGCCATTTTCCAGCGTCACAAAATGGGAGATAAAACCTTCCCGGCGCTTTGAATGATAAGCCTCACCCACTTGAGCATTAAAGTGCTCACGCCAGAATGCACAGGCACTCTCAAGGTTATTCGTCCACAGCGCAATATGAGCAACCTGCATTTTTTACCTCCATCCATATGAAATTTCGATAGTTGCGAAAACCTTTGGCGTATTTTCAGCGCCTGAATTAAACCTGTCTACAGCCTATAAATCATTCGCTTATCTTAACCAGAAAGGCGTTTGCGATGTGCGCTTTACTGCGCTGTATATCACATCCTGATGAAATTTCCGCTTGCCGCCATACCCGGAATATTGGCGCAGACTATTGTTTTTATACGGGGATTTTTTTGCTCTTTCGGCACTGATTTTTGACTCCCGTGCCGCCTTTATCTTTCTGACAGGAGTAGCAGCAATGCGTACAAAACAGACTATATGGACTCTCTCAGCCCTGTGTTTGACTGTGCTCTCTGCACAGGCGGCAGGGCTTCCGGACAAAATTGGTGCGGGCGAAGGGCAGCTCGATATCATCGCCTGGCCGGGGTATATCGAACGCGGCGATACCGACAAAGCCTACAACTGGGTCACCGATTTCGAGAAAGAAACCGGCTGTAAGGTGAACGTGAAAACCGCCGCCACATCCGATGAAATGGTGAGTTTGATGGCGAAGGGCGGTTATGACTTAGTGACCGCGTCAGGCGATGCGTCGTTGCGCCTGATTATGGGCAAACGCGTGCAGCCGATTAACACGGCACTGATCCCAAACTGGAAAAATGTCGATCCGCGCCTGGTGAAAGGATCGTGGTTTAACGTCGATGGCAAAGTGTACGGAACGCCGTATCAGTGGGGGCCAAACCTGCTGATGTACAACACTAAAACCTTCCCGACACCACCGGATAGCTGGAGCGTGGTGTTCGTCAAACAAGACTTGCCGGATGGCAAAACCAACCAGGGCCGCGTGCAGGCTTACGACGGGCCAATCTACATCGCCGATGCCGCGCTGTTCGTGAAAGCCACGCAGCCACAGTTGGGCATTTCCGACCCGTACCAACTCACCGAAGAACAATATGCCGCCGTGCTGAAGGTGCTGCGCGACCAACACGGCCTGATTCACCGCTACTGGCACGACACCACCGTTCAGATGAGTGACTTCAAAAACGAAGGCGTGGTGGCTTCCAGCGCCTGGCCGTATCAAGCTAACGCCCTGAAAGGCGAAGGCCAGCCGATTGCCACCGTCTTCCCGAAAGAAGGCGTCACCGGCTGGGCAGATACCACCATGCTGCATGCTGACGCGAAACACATGAACTGCGCCTACAAATGGATGGATCACTCGCTAAAAGCGAAGGTTCAGGGTGACGTCGCCGCCTGGTTTGGTTCGCTCCCGGCGGTTGCCGAAGGTTGCAAAGCCAGCACCTTGCTCGGCGATAAAGGCTGTGAAACCAACGGCTACAACTACTTCGATAAGATAGTGTTCTGGAAAACTCCGGTCGCAGAAGGCGGTAAATTCGTGCCGTACAGTCGCTGGACTCAGGATTACATCGCCATTATGGGCGGCCGCTAAGCCTGGAGGAGTTATGTCGTACGCTGTGCAGTTCAGAAACGTCTCGCGCCTGTATGGTGATGTGCGGGCCGTGGATAACGTCTCGATTGATATCGACGACGGGGAGTTTTTCTCGATGCTCGGGCCATCTGGCTCGGGCAAAACCACCTGCTTACGGCTGATTGCGGGCTTTGAGCAGGTCACTTCTGGCGAAATCGCGATTTTTGGTCAACCGGCGCAGGACGTGCCGCCTTATCAGCGCGATGTGAATACCGTGTTCCAGGACTACGCCTTATTCCCGCATATGACGGTGTTAGAAAACGTGGCTTACGGCTTGATGGTGAAGGGCGTCGATAAAAAGACGCGCCTTGCCAAAGCGCAGGAAGCGCTGGAACGCGTGGCGCTGGGCTTTGTTCACGCCCGAAAACCGTCGCAGCTTTCTGGCGGCCAACGGCAACGTGTGGCGTTAGCGCGAGCTTTGGTGAATCGCCCGCGTGTGTTGCTGCTGGATGAGCCGTTGGGCGCACTCGATCTCAAACTGCGTGAACAGATGCAGGGCGAGTTAAAGAAGCTGCAACGCGAACTGGGCATTACGTTTATTTTCGTTACTCACGACCAGAGCGAAGCGCTATCGATGTCCGACCGCGTCGCCGTTTTCAATAACGGGCGCATCGAGCAAGTTGATACCCCGCGCCAGTTGTATATGCAGCCGCGCACCGCGTTTGTGGCGAGTTTCGTCGGCACCTCAAACGTGTTGCAACCGGCGCTCTCTGGCAAAGTCTGCGGCGAAGAAGGGCTGTTTTCGCTGCGTCCAGAACATATCGTTTTGAGCGATGAACCCACCCACAATGGTGATGTTCGGGTCAGCGGCATGATTCAGGAAATCCACTATCAGGGCGCGGCAACTCGTCTTGAATTGCGCCTGGCCGATGGCGAAAAACTGCTGGTCAGTGAGGCGAATCCGCAACGCATCATCAGCGAAGAACGCTATCAAATCGGGCAGCAAGTCACCGCCGTCTGGCCCCGTGCGGCGATGGTTGCGTTGCAGGGGGAAGGATGAAATGGATATGAGCCTTCCCAGTTCGCACCCGGACAACCGCCTGATGCGGCGCGTCGCCACGTTCTTGTGGCAGCGCCCGGGCTTCTGGCTGGCGTTGTTATTGTTGCCGCCATTGCTGTGGTTCGGCGTAATTTATCTCGGTTCGCTGTTAACGCTGCTGTGGCAGGGGTTTTACACCTTCGATGATTTCACCATGTCGGTCACGCCTGACCTGACATTTGCCAATATCGCGGCGCTGTTTAACCCGGCTAACTACGACATTATTCTGCGCACGCTGACGATGGCGATTGCCGTCACGCTCGCCAGCGCGGTGCTGGCGTTCCCGATGGCGTACTTTATGGCGCGCTACACCAGCGGCAAGCTGAAAGCGTTTTTCTACATCGCCGTGATGCTGCCGATGTGGGCGAGTTACATCGTTAAGGCTTACGCCTGGACGCTGCTGCTTTCGCGCGACGGCGTGGCGCAGTGGTTCCTCGGGCATATGGGGCTGGAGCCGGTGTTAAACCTGATGCTGACCATTCCGGCTATCGGTGGCAATACGCTCTCGACCTCCGGTTTTGGGCGCTTCCTGGTGTTTCTCTACATCTGGCTGCCGTTCATGATCTTGCCGATTCAGGCCGCTCTTGAGCGTTTGCCGCCGTCACTGTTACAGGCATCGGCAGATCTAGGCGCTCGCCCATCACAAACCTTCCGCCATGTGATTTTACCGCTGGCAATTCCTGGTGTGGCCGCCGGTTCAGTGTTTACTTTTTCGCTGACGCTGGGTGATTTTATCGTGCCGCAACTGGTTGGCCCGCCGGGGTATTTCATCGGCAACATGGTTTATTCGCAACAAGGTGCGATTGGCAATATGCCGATGGCTGCTGCGTTTACGCTGGTGCCGATTGTGTTGATTGCCATTTATCTTTCACTGGTGAAACGTCTGGGGGCTTTCGATGCACTCTGAACGCGCTCCGTTACTGCTGAAAATCGCCGCCTGGGGAGGCGTGATATTCCTGCACTTTCCGCTGCTGATTATCGCGCTGTATGCGTTTAACACCGAAGAGGCGGCGTTTAGCTTTCCGCCGAAAGGGCTGACGCTGCACTGGTTTAGCGTAGCAGCATCGCGTAGCGATATCCTCGACTCCGTGACGTTGTCACTTAAAATTGCCGCACTGGCAACATTCCTTGCTTTGATTCTCGGTACGCTGGCGGCGGCTGCGCTGTGGCGGCGGGAGTTCTTCGGCAAAAACGCTATCTCGTTATTGCTGCTATTACCCATTGCTCTGCCGGGGATTATCACCGGCCTGGCGTTGTTAACCGCTTTCAAGATGATGAATTTTGAGCCGGGGTTTTTCACCATCGTCGTCGGCCATGCGACGTTCTGCGTGGTGATTGTGTTTAACAACGTCATCGCCCGATTCCGCCGCACCTCGTATAGCTTAATTGAGGCGTCGATGGACTTAGGCGCAGACGGCTGGCAGACCTTCCGCTATGTGATTTTGCCGAATCTGGGTTCTGCATTACTTGCCGGAGGCATGCTGGCGTTCGCGCTGTCGTTTGATGAAATTATTGTCACCACCTTTACCGCCGGGCATGAACGCACGTTGCCGCTGTGGCTGCTCAACCAGCTTGGGCGTCCGCGTGAAGTACCGGTCACCAACGTGGTGGCGTTAATGGTAATGCTGATGACCACCATTCCAATTTTAGGGGCGTACTGGCTGAGCCGTGGCGGAGATGAAGTCGCGGGCAGCGGTAAATAACGAAAGGGTATCACTATGCAAAGCCAACTCTTGGTTAACGGCCAGTTAGTGAACGGCCTTGGGGAAAAGTTGCCGGTCTACAATCCGGCAACCGGGGAAGTGCTGCTTGAGATTGCAGAAGCCACCACGGAACAGGTCAATGATGCGGTGAATGCCGCAGATGTTGCCTTTGCTACCTGGGGGCAAACCACGCCGAAAGAGCGCGCCGAACTTCTGCTAAAACTGGCAGATGTGATTGAGCAAAACGCGGAAGCGTTTGCCCGGCTGGAATCGCAAAACTGCGGCAAGCCATATCACTGCGTATTGAATGACGAAATTCCGGCGGTGGTGGATGTGTTCCGTTTCTTTGCTGGTGCCAGTCGTTGCCTGGGTGGGCTGGCGGCGGGGGAATATTTGAGTGGGCACACGTCGATGATCCGCCGTGATCCGGTTGGCGTGGTGGCCTCGATTGCACCGTGGAACTACCCGTTGATGATGGCGGCCTGGAAACTCGGCCCGGCGCTTGCCGCAGGCAACTGCGTGGTGATCAAACCATCGGAAATCACACCGCTAACCGCGTTTAAACTCGCTGAACTGGCAAAAGATATTTTCCCGGCGGGCGTGTTGAACGTGCTGTTTGGCCGTGGGCAAACCGTGGGCGATGCGCTGACCGGTCATCCGAAAGTGCGCATGGTGTCGCTAACCGGTTCGATTGCGACCGGCGAGCACATCATCAGCCATACCGCTCCGTCAATTAAGCGCACGCATATGGAACTGGGCGGCAAAGCGCCAGTGATTGTGTTTGATGATGCGGATTTAGATGCGGTGGTAGAAGGTGTGCGCACCTTTGGTTATTACAACGCCGGGCAAGATTGCACCGCCGCGTGTCGTATCTACGCGCAGAAAGGGATTTACGACAAGCTGGTCGAGAAGTTAGGCGAGGCGGTGAGCACGTTGAAAGTCGGCGCACCGGATGATGAGTCTACCGAGCTTGGCCCGCTGAGTTCCGCCGCCCATCTTGAGCGCGTGAGCAAAGCGGTGAATGCCGCCAAAGCGCTGGCGCATGTGAAGGTGGTAACAGGCGGGGAAAAAGTCGACGGGCCGGGAAATTACTTCCAGCCAACGTTGATTGCCGGGGCGAAGCAGGAAGATGACATCGTGCAAAAAGAGGTGTTTGGCCCGGTGGTCAGCGTCACTACTTTTGACGATGAAGAGCAAGTTTTGAATTGGGCGAACGACTCCAGTTACGGGCTGGCTTCATCGGTATGGACGCAAGACGTCGGTCGCGCGCATCGTCTGAGCGCCCGTTTGCAATATGGCTGCACCTGGGTGAATACCCATTTCATGCTGGTGAGCGAAATGCCGCACGGCGGGCAGAAACTTTCAGGCTACGGCAAAGATATGTCGCTGTTCGGGCTAGAAGATTACACCGTGATTCGGCATGTGATGATCAAACACTAGCGTTTGGGAAGGTGGATAGCGCCTGAACGCCTATCCACCTTAATCCATTCACAGATAACCCAGATCCGTGAATAATGTTTTCAGGCTGTCGAGAAGAACAGGGTGTTGAGCAAACGACCAGTTGGCATGGGCTATTTTCCATTGGCCGTCGGTCAAACGATAAACTTCGCTACAGTTCCACAGGGGAAGTTGATGCAGCTTCCCATCATTTTTGCTGCGAATATGGTTCTGCTGGTTGTAGGTCAAAATAGCCGTGTTTGCGGATTCGTTAATCACCACTTGAACGTTTGACCATTCCGCTTGTTCTATTTCAA
Source organism: Buttiauxella izardii (assembly GCF_003601925.1). GTDB lineage: Bacteria > Pseudomonadota > Gammaproteobacteria > Enterobacterales > Enterobacteriaceae > Buttiauxella > Buttiauxella izardii. The sequence continues at coordinate 58,717 of NZ_QZWH01000060.1, read as the reverse complement.
TGCCTAAATATGATTTTTCGAAATAGTGTCTCACGGTATTTTTATCAACGAGAACACCCGCTGTCATTGGGTCAACATAGGTGATGTCATCGCGATAAATATCCAGATACCCAGTAATATCCCCTTTATTGAAACGATCGCTGGCTGCGCGCTCAATTTCTAATATCGTGCTAGTGATCTGTTTATGCATGAGTTCCATTTACGAATCCTTGTATAAAAAAGTGCAATTCATCGTAGTCTATAATTGACCCAGGAAAATACTCCTTTTTCACAGTTATCCGTTCGTGTGGCAAAAATCAGAATCCGATTAATTCATTTTGGGGAAATGATTTAAATATCAATGGTCAAGATACAGATAGTGCATCCAGCTCGTCATGCGCAGCAAAACCTTACGCATCACCGAGACATGAGTGAAGTGGTCAGAATAAACGGCAACCTGGGCAAAAATCCCATCCGGGAGGGCATCGACTTGCGCATTTGGCTCAAGCTCAATCACCGCCAGAACCCCGTCACTGCCGGGTGTGAGCGTTAAAGATTGTAGTGTGCCTTGCGCCTGGTAACTGCCACCCGGCACGACCGGAAGTATCGACGTGAGTTTCCCCTGGAAAACCTGGCCGGGAAGGGCATTAAACACCACTTCGGCCTGATCTCCCGCTTCTAAACGTAACAGCGAGTTTTGCCTGAACTGCGCAATAATCTGCCGTTTTTGCTGCGGAATAAACACCATCACCGGGCGCAATGGCAGCGCGGCGGCGTAGGTTCCGGGGCGAATCAGCACTTGTGTTACGTAACCATCGCTCGGCGCGCGGATAACCGTCTGGCTCAGGTTGTATTTCGCTTCGGCAAGTTGGGCCCGCAGGCTGGCAATTTGTGATTGTTCGCCATTGACCATGCTGTCTAACTGGCTTTTTACCTGGGATTGCTCGGCAACAGAACCTTTTACCAGCGCATCTTGTGCCAGATAATTTTGCCGTGCGTTATCGATATCGCTTTCAGAGAAGGGGTTAACCCGCGCTTTACTTCCTTTCAGGTAACGTTGGTAATCTTTATATAATCTGTCGCGTTCAGCAATCACTCGGGTGGTATTCGCAATAGCTTCGTCGAGTTGCCCCTGTAATGATTTGCTGTTGTGAATTTCAGTGGTTAAATCAGCCTGTAATCTGTCCACTCGGGTCTGATAGCGGGTGGGATCTAATTTAAATAACACTTCTCCTTTTTTAATCATCATATTTTGTTTATCGGTGACTTCGCTAACAACACCGGTGACTTGTGGCGTCAATGGAATAGAAATAACCGCTTTTTGAGCCAGAAAAGTATAAGGGTGGTTGTAGTTCATCAATAAAATAAGTGCGCCAATTAAAAATACGCCGCCTAATGCCGCTGTTGGCACTGTCCATTTATTTACCGGTATTTTAAATATTTTGAAGACTGACCAGGCAATAGCAACATATGTCAGGATAATGAGCAAATCCATGATGTTACTCCGATGGCGTTATTTTATTGTCGCCTAACTTTTGCTCCAGCTCAGAAACCCTTTGCTGTAACGAAGCCAGTGTTGCGTCGGGGTTTTGTTGCATACCCCAGCCTCTTTCAGGTCGATAAAGCGTGGCCCAAATCCATAAAAACGGCCAGATAACATGCAGCGTAAACAAACTCACCCAGCCCGCAACGTGAATGGCATCTGCGTGCGGATGATTGCGAGCTTTTGCAATAAGATAAGGAATATCGTGAAGAATAATAATCCCGTAAAAAATAACGAGGAAAACGAAAATAAGCACGCCGAGCGCAAAATAGTTAAGAAACATAGCGGCCTCGATTCACAGAACGACTGTTCTTAACTAAAGATAGACGCTATCTAACATTAATTCCTGGTAACAAAGGATGAGATGACACCGCGCTGTTCATCTTAAAAGTTAAGCACGGCGTCATCTGGAGGGCTGTTAAAACTTGATCTGAGTCATAAAAAACGGCATATTTCGTGACAATTTTTTACGGGCTATAAAATTTTTAAAATGACTCTTTATCAGAATATGTTGGTTTTTTATGTAGTCATGTCATTAATCACTGCTTTTATCACCTGGTTTTTGGCTCGCGATACCAAACGCATTAAACTGTTAAGCTCTGTGCTGGTAGGCGCAACGTGGCCGATGAGTTTCCCCGTCGCGTTGATGTTCTCGCTGTTTTAGCCAAATAGGTATTCCATGAACGACATAACTTTTTTCCAGCGTTTTGAAAGCGATATCGTCGCCGGGCGCAAAACCATCACGCTGCGTGACGCTTCCGAATCGCATTTCACGCCAGGCCAACAACTGCGTGTGGGGCGTTATGAAGATGACGTCTACTTTTGCACGATTGAAGTGATCAGCGTCGCACCCGTAGCGCTTGACCAATTGACCGACGAGCATGCACGCCAGGAAAACATGACGTTGCCACAACTAAAAGAAGTGATTGGTGAAATTTATCCGGGTTTGATCGAGCTTTACGCGATTGTGTTTAAACGGGTCGCAACTGCTTAAAAATACAAAGGAAGGGGAGATCCCCCTTCCTGAAAATCAAAGACGCGAAGCTAGTGACTGGCTTTCTTCAACATCTGATACAACTCATCTTTTAGCCGCAACTTCTCTTTTTTCATTTGCACGACCTTTTCGTTGCATCCCGTCCCTTGCGGCCCTCCCTTGCGTAAAATTTCATCGTCGAGTTGATTATGCTTGTCAAACAAGCTGAGGAAACGCGGGTTAGAGGATTTTAGTTCGGTGATCAGTTCACGGTACTCAGGAAACATTGCAAACCTCCTGGTCTTTGATGGTGAATGGAGTAGAGCCTGGCAGTTGCTGCCAAAGCCAGTGTAGGCACTCCTTAACGCAAATTGGAAGTCCCGCTTCGTAAGGGTTTGTCAATTTGCGATCCCTTACGCGAGTTCACCACTCTGGTTATATTTTCAGCAATTCATCGCTTGCATAAAAGCAAAAATTGACAACGACAATCTCGATTTCGTGTGCTAAAACATATCTATGATATATCTTACGCATCAGAAAAAGAGAACCCGATGACCTTACAAACCAAACCTAAACTTCCAAAACGCGTCAAAAACGAACTCAAATTCCGCGAGTTAACCGTTAAAAGCAATGAAACCGTGGCCGGTTGTTTCCACCGCATCATTTTTACCAGCCCGGAGCTGGCAGGCTTTTCCTCACACGGTTTCGATGATCATATTAAAGTCTTTTTCCCACCGGAAAGTGGCGACTTCGTGCGCCCATCCGTCACGGACGATGGCATTGTCTGGGGTGAGGGCGCGCGTCCTGTTTCTCGTGACTACACGCCGCTGGAGTTTGACGCAGAGCGTAACGAACTCACTTTAGATTTCTACATCCACGATGGTGGCGTAGCGAGTCAGTGGGCAGACGGTGCGCAACCTGGCGATTCGCTGCTGATCGGCGGGCCGCGAGGATCGTTGGTGATCCCGACCGATTATTCATTCCAGCTCTACGTTTGCGATGAAAGTGGCCTGCCTGCGGTCCGCCGCCGTCTGGCATCGCTGCCTGAACACATCGCGCCAATCGTGCTGGTTAACAGCCATCATCCGCAAAGCCACGATTACCTCAGCGAATTTACACGCGCGCAGGTTGAATGGCTTGATAGTGAATCTATCGCCCGACGCGTCAGCGACCTTCAATTCCCGGCCAGCGACTATTTCGTCTGGATCACCGGCGAAGGGCAAGACGTAAAACAACTCAGCGATGAACTGCTGGAAAACCGTGGGCTGGACGGAGATTACGTTCGCGCCGTGGCTTACTGGCATAGCAAATAAGGAGTCGAATATGAAAATCCATCATCTGCACCACGGTTTTTGCGCCCGACATGAACGCCACGAAAGGCACGGTCTACACGGTGGCCACCACGAACACGGCGGCATGGACGGCAAAGCGCGTATGCGCCGCGAGCGTTTATTTGACGCCAGCGATATTCGCTTGCTGATCCTGCATTTTCTTTCGGGCAACACGGCACACGGTTATGAGCTGATTAAGTCCATTGAAGCGACGGCCAAAGGGGAATACGTGCCAAGTCCTGGCATTATTTACCCGAATCTTTCCTTATTAGAGGAAATGGGGTTTATCGCTCAGGTGCAAAGCGACAGTAGCAAAAAGGCGTGGATGTTGACCGAAGAAGGCCACGGTGAACTTGCTCAACAACAAGAACATCTCGGCCATATTATTGCGAAGCTTGAATCACTTGGAGTGCTGGGGGATAACCGCCGCCTGCCTGAAATTCAGCGCGCTATTCATAACTTCAAAATGGCGCTCAATACCAAACTCGGCCAGAGCGATTTACCCAAAGAGACGCTGTATAAAATCATCGATACCTTAGACCAGGCCGCAAAGGACATTGAACGCAGCTAATTGCGCCGTTTCTCTGAAATGAAGCATAAAGTTTCAACGGGATCTGCCGAAACTATATGCTTCTGTTGTCACGAGAACAAAAAGCATGTTAACGCGCATAAAAGTTGTAACCAGCCTTCTGTTTGTGCTGGGTTTATTTGGTATTTTGCAATTGACGTCCGGTGGGCTGTTCTTTAACGCCCTGAAAAGCGACAAAGAAAACTTCACTGTTCTGCAAACTATTCGCCAGCAGCAGTCGACGCTCAACGGTAGCTGGGTGGCGTTGCTGCAAACCCGTAACACCCTGAACCGCGCAGGCATCCGTCATATGATGGATGCCAACAACACCGGTAGCGGTTCGACGGTGAACGAGCTGATGCTGATCGCCAGCCAGTCGTTAAAGCAGGCGGAGAAAGAGTGGGCGGCGTATGAATCCCTGCCACGCGACCCGCGTCAGAGCGAAGAATCCATCAATGAAATCAAGCGTAATTACGCGATTTACCACGGCGCGCTGGCCGAGCTGATTCAGCTGCTGGGCGCGGGCAAAATTAATGAATTCTTCGACCAGCCGACGCAAAAATATCAGGATGGTTTCGAGAAAGAATACGTTAACTATCTGCAACAAAACGACCATCTGTATCAGGAAGCGGTTGACGACAATAACCAGTCTTATTCCCAGGCCATCTGGATTCTTATCGTGATCCTGACGCTGGTGGTTGCGGCCATTATTATCGTCTGGCTGGGCATCAAGAAAACCCTGATTGAACCGCTTCATCGCCTGATTGATAACATTCGCCACATCGCAGACGGCGATCTGGTGCACTCCATTGACGTGGAAGGCACTAATGAAATGGGCCAACTGGCGGCAAGCCTGCGCCATATGCAGTCTGAACTGATGAGCACGGTCAGCGATGTGCGCAACGGCGCAAACGCGATTTACAGCGGTGCCAGCGAAATCTCTATCGGCAACAACGATCTTTCTTCCCGCACCGAACAACAAGCCGCATCGCTTGAAGAAACCGCCGCCAGCATGGAAGAGTTGACCGCCACGGTTAAGCAGAATGCGGAAAACGCACGTCAGGCCAGCCAACTGGCACTCAGTGCCTCCGAAACCGCGCAGAAGGGCGGCAAAGTGGTGGATAACGTGGTTCGCACCATGAATGACATCGCCAGCAGCTCGAAGAAGATTGCTGATATCACCAGCGTGATCGACGGCATTGCCTTCCAGACTAACATCCTGGCGCTGAACGCGGCGGTTGAAGCGGCACGTGCCGGTGAACAGGGCCGTGGTTTTGCGGTGGTGGCGGGTGAAGTTCGCAACCTGGCGCAACGCAGCGCGCAAGCCGCGAAAGAGATCAAAGGTCTGATTGAAGATTCCGTGAATAAAGTGGATACCGGCTCAACGCTGGTTGAAAGCGCGGGTGAAACCATGGACGAAATCGTCAATGCGGTTACGCGCGTTACGGATATCATGGGCGAAATCGCCTCGGCATCCGATGAACAAAGCCGCGGTATCGACCAGGTTGGGCTGGCGGTTTCTGAAATGGACCGCGTCACTCAGCAAAACGCCGCACTGGTTGAAGAATCCGCCGCTGCTGCATCCGCACTGGAAGAGCAGGCGAGCCGCCTGACTCAGGCCGTCGCGGTGTTCCGTATTAATCAGGAAGTGAAATCACAACCCCGCAATCCGGAGCCGAAAATCACTCTCGCTCCGGTGATGAATCGTAAAGCTGCGGTTAGCGATTCCAACGACAACTGGGAAACCTTCTGATTTTTTAGATAAGCCTGGATAAGCGACAGCGCCGGATGACGCTGCGCTTATCCGGCCTATAACTCGTAAACGTCAGTTTCAGTACAACCTGTTGTACTGCCGCTAAAAAAATCTGCGTACTTCCTCACATTTCTTCTCACTAAATCTTCGCGTTTATCCGACAGACAAAAAAGTATGACCTTCTTCACATAAGCACAGCGACCCGATCGCCACACTTGATTCCATCAGACAAGACCGGAGTCCAGCCCAATGGAATCAAGCAAAGTTCCCGCACTCACGCGATCTATCGAAATTATCAATTTCATTGCGCAGCACGGGCCATCCAGTGCTGCAACGTTGATGAACGCACTGGGTATCCCGAAAAGCACGCTTTATCTGTTGCTGGCGGAATTAAAGAAGCACCGGTTTCTGGCGGTAGATGCGCAAGATAACTACTGCCTGTGGACGAAACTGGTTGAGCTTGCCGGGCACGCGCTAAGCAAAATCGACCTGCGTGATATTGCCCGAAAACGGCTCACGCAACTGATGGAACAAACAGGATTGCTGTGCCATTTGGGGATCATTGATGGGGGGAATGCCTATTACATCCTCAAGATTGAATCTTCTTCCACCATCAGCGTGCGCTCCCATGAAGGGAAAAGTCTTTCATTGAGCCGTTCAGGAATTGGCAAATGCCTGCTCGCCTGGCAGCCCTCGCCGCAACGGGAAAATATTGTAGCCGGGCTGGATTTCAGCCCAGCCACGCCGACCTCGATTACCACACCTGAACGCATGCTCCAGGAAATAGAAAAAATCCGCTACCAGGGATGGAGCTATGACCGGGGCGAAGATTATACCGATGTGCGTTGTGTCGCCGCACCGGTGTTCAACGGGCACAACAACCTCACAGCCGCCATCTCCGTGGTCGGCACCCGACTCCAGATAAACGACGACAATCGCGACCTGATTGCCAGCCAGACTATCGCCTGCGCCAAAGATATTTCCCGTTTGCTCGGCTGGCGCAGTCCGTTCGACCTGAAAGCCTCATAACGTATTTCATAAGGAAAAAACCATGACCCTACCCAAAATCAAACAAGTCAGAGCCTGGTTTCTTGGCGGTGCTACCGCAGAAAAAGGCAGCGGCGGTGCCGATTATCACGATCAAGGAAATCAGCACTGGATTGATGACCATATCGCCACGCCGATGAGCAAATATGCTCAATATGAGCAGTCGCGCCAGTCGTTCGGCATCAACGTTCTGGGCACTTTAGTGGTGGAAGTGGAAGCCGATAACGGGCAGATCGGTTTTGCAGTCTCTACCGCTGGGGAAATGGGCTGCTTCATCGTTGAAAAACACCTCAATCGCTTTATCGAGGGGAAATGCGTCAGCGACATTAAGCTTATTCACGACCAAATGCTGAATGCTTCAATGTATTACTCCGGCTCTGGCGGCCTGGTGATGAACACCATTTCCTGTATCGATCTCGCCTTGTGGGATCTGTTTGGGAAAGTGGTTGGACTGCCGGTTTATAAGCTGTTGGGTGGCGCTGTGCGTGATGAAATTCAGTTTTACGCAACCGGTGCGCGCCCTGATTTAGCCAAAGAAATGGGATTCATCGGCGGCAAAATGCCTACGCACTGGGGGCCGCACGATGGCGATGCGGGTATTCGCAAAGATGCCGCCATGGTGGCGCAGTTCCGTGAAAAATGCGGGCCGGATTTCTGGCTGATGCTCGACTGCTGGATGAGCCAGGATGTGAACTACGCCACCAAACTTGCCCATGCCTGCGCGCCGTACAACCTGAAATGGATAGAAGAGTGCCTGCCGCCGCAGCAATACGAAGGCTATCGTGAGCTGAAGCGCAATGCCCCTGCGGGCATGATGGTGACCAGTGGTGAACACCACGGCACGCTGCAATCCTTCCGCACGCTGGCCGAAACCGGTATCGACATTATGCAACCGGATGTCGGCTGGTGTGGTGGGTTGACCACGCTGGTAGAAATAGCCGCGATTGCCAAATCTCGCGGGCAGCTTGTGGTGCCGCATGGCTCCTCTGTCTATTCCCATCACGCGGTGATTACCTTCACCAACACGCCGTTTAGCGAATTCCTGATGACCAGCCCGGATTGTTCAACACTGCGTCCGCAGTTTGACCCCATTTTGCTCGATGAACCGGTGCCGGTGAACGGGCGAATGCACAAGTCGGTGCTCGATAAACCGGGCTTCGGCGTTGAGCTTAACCGCGATTTAAACCTGAAACGTCCTTACAGCCATTAATCATCCAGTGTCACGTTTAACAGGATATCACCGTTGATTGTTCGTGACACTGTAACCTTTATTCGCATCATTCAGAGGGAAACAGTTATGGATTCCGTATTAAACAGTGCGGTAAAGAAGAACCGCGCACGTCTGATTCCGTTCATGCTCGCGCTGTATATTCTGGCGTTTCTTGATCGCTCCAATATCGGGTTTGCGAAAGAGACTTATCAGATAGACACCGGATTAAGCAACGAAGCGTATGCGCTGGGGGCGGGGATCTTCTTCGTGGTGTATGCGTTTCTCGGCGTTCCGGCAAACTTACTGATGCGCAGATGGGGCGCGCGGCGTTGGATTGGCGGCACAACGTTGTTATGGGGAGCGCTGTCGGCTGGCATGGGTTACGCCGATACCGAAGCGAAGTTTCTCATCGTTCGCACCTTGCTGGGCGCTGCCGAAGCCGGGTTTTTCCCCGGCATGATTTATCTCACCTCGCAGTGGTTTCCGCAGCAAAACCGCGCCGCAATTATGGGGCTGTTTTATATGGGGGCGCCGCTGGCGTTAACGCTCGGTTCGCCGCTTTCCGGTGCGTTACTGGAAATGCACGGCTTTATGGGCAGCCCCGGCTGGTACTGGATGTTTCTGATTGAAGGGCTGCTGGCGATTGCGGCAGGGGTATTCACCTTTTTCTATCTCGACGATACGCCGCAGAAAGCGCGTTTTCTGACGGATGAAGAGAAGCGGGTTTTGCTGGCGCAACTGGCGCGTGAAGACGAGAAGAAAACCCACTCGCGCTTTATGGACGCCATCAGCAATAGCCGGGTGTGGCAGCTCGCCATTATCTATATGACCATCCAGATTGCGGTTTACGGGCTGATCTTCTTCCTGCCCACTCAGGTGGCGCAATTAATGGGAACAAAAGTCGGCTTTACCGCTTCGCTAGTCACGGCCATTCCCTGGGTTGCGGCGCTGTTCGGCACCTGGTATATCCCGCGTTATTCCGATAAAACCGGCGACCGCAAAAATATAGCAGCGCTGACATTGCTTGCGGCAGGAATAGGCATCGGCGTTTCTGGTTTAGTCAGCCCGTTTTTTGCCATGGTCGCGCTATGCGTTGCGGCTGTCGGTTTCATTGCCGTACAGCCGGTGTTCTGGACGATGCCCACACAGCTTCTTTCAGGAACGGCACTCGCCGCAGGCATTGGTTTCGTGAATCTGTTTGGTGCGGTCGGCGGATTCCTGGCTCCGCTTATTCGTGTCAAAGCTGAAACCGCTTTTAACAATAATGCCGCAGGATTGCTGGCGCTGGCGGGCATCGCCATTGTCGGCGCGTTGATTATCTTCACCCTTAGCGTGGCAAAACAGGCACCGCTGACCCGAATTAATGAAAAGGAATCGCTATGAATTCGCTGTTATCAAACCCGTTTAAGCAGGGCATTCTCAATAACGAGGTGCAAATCGGACTCTGGCTGAGCAGCACCTCGTCTTATCTGGCTGAAATCGCGGCAACCTCGGGTTATGACTGGCTGTTAATCGACGGCGAACACGCGCCGAACACCGTTCAGGATCTCTATCATCAACTACAGGCCATTGCCGCATACCGCAGCCAGCCGGTGATTCGCCCGGTCGAAGGGCAAAGAAGCATTATCAAACAGATGCTGGATATCGGCGCACGCACGTTGCTGATTCCGATGGTGGACACGCCCGAGCAGGCCAGGGAAATTGTCAGCGCCACGCGTTATCCGCCGCTGGGAACCCGAGGCGTTGGCGCAAGCGTTGCGCGTGCTGCCCGCTGGGGACGAGTTGAGAATTATATGGCGCAGGCAAATGAAGAACTGTGCGTGTTAATTCAGGCCGAGAGTAAAACGGCTTTGGATAACCTGGATGAGTTGCTGGAAGTTGATGGTATCGACGGTATTTTTATCGGCCCGGCGGATTTATCTGCATCGCTTGGCTACCCGGATAACGCCGATCACCCGGAAGTCCAGCGCATCATCGAGCAAAGTATTCGCCGTATCCGCAGCGCAGGCAAGGCGGCGGGGTTCCTGGCCGTGAATCCGGAAATGGCAAAAAAATGCATTGAGTGGGGAGCTAATTTTGTCGCGGTCGGCGTAGATACCATGCTCTATACGCAAGCTCTGGATGCGCGCCTGGCATTATTCCGCCAGCCTCCATTGCAGACTGGCAATAAAAACAGCTACTAACACAGCCTGACGCTTGCGCCGTAGGTCGGATAAGCGCAAGCGTCATCCGACATTTTCACAACTCCGCTTCATCCAGCCGCATCAACCGGTCTAACCGCTGGCGATAACAACGCAGCGTTATTTCTACGTCGGTTTCGGGCATCAACGAATCACGATACACCGCTTCTACAATGCGGCTTTCTTTTTGCAAATCGCCTAACAATTTGACGATCAGCTTGTCGGTCAATCCCATCGCCAGGCCGAGTTCGCGGAAATCCATACCCAGATATTCACCGTAGGCGGTTTTAAAACCGGGCGCTAATTCTCGGTCGCCTTCCTCGCAGCTCAGCAATGGCAGAGCCATAAACCCGGAGCTAAAAATGGCCGGATAGGGCGCAACCGAGACAAAATCATAAACCGGCGAAAGCGTCGGCTCGCCAATGCGCGGGTGAATCAGCCCGAAATTACGCAGGTGCATATCGTTGTTACCCAACAAATAGGCGTAGGCAATACGGCGGAACAGGTCGATTTTAAACGCCACGTTGCTGTTGACGTGCTGAGTCAGAAACTCGGCCAGTTGCTGATAGCTCACGTACTGTTTGCCGTCGCTGCCGGTTTTACCGTACTTTTCGCCGACGTTCATCGCCGCGTCGAGTTGCTCCTGGTGGATTGCCGCGCCAGTTTGAGTATCACGGTCAAAGCGGCGAATCACGAAGGCCAACTCGGGTTCCGTTTCATTATCTTCACGCGCAAAACGTACCAGCCCATTTGGCGGCACATCAAAACCCAGGCGCGCCATTAACGTCATCGTCGCGTGTTCGTTTTCTGCCAGGTGCGGGAACTCAGCAGGGGACGGTTTGAGAATGTACTCGCCCTGATGTTCAACCACCGCAAACTCACCGTCGCGCACCACCATTTGCAGCTTTGGCTGATACCCGGAAATGCTCATCCCGCGCTGGGCTTTCGGCAGTTCATGGATAAATTCGTTACGCGTAAAACTGAGCTGTGGGTTCACTTTGCCGGAACCCGTCAGATACTTCAGGCCTTTGGCTGAATAACCGGATTCCTGCTCTTTGGCCTGCGTCAGCGGTGTCAAAAGAATGTGGCATCGCATGGTTAATCCTCCTGCATGTTGACCAGTTGCACCGCGCCAATCAGGTTTTTACCGTTATCGATAAGCATCCCGAGAAGGTCGTGTTCGTCGCGCTGCTGTAATTGGCTGTAGCGCATTTTCAGCCAGCCTTCAGGCGCTAATGAAGCGAAAAAGGGCGGCAGCGTCGGGCTTTGAAAGTGGCGAACGCGCACCGGTAAACTCAGCGACAGCGGCGGGCCGATATAATCTGCGTGGTAGCTGAAAGCAAAACCGTTGTCGTCCTGACGCAACTCGCCCACTGGCTCACCGTATAACCACACTTCTACACGGCGGCGCATAGCTTCACACCTAATGCCTCGGCAACCCGCAATACGGTGCCAAATTTGACCTGCTCTGGATCTTTAAACAGGCGTTTGAGCGTTGAGGCCGACACCCCGGTTTGTAGCTCGAGCGTCGCCAGATCGATATCGAGTTCTTTACGGCGCTGGTTCAATTGCAGCCCGAGCTGCGCCGACTCCGTAATGACCTGTTCGTTGATGGCGAGGTCAGATTCCTGCGCCCGCAAAATCACCGCTTTTTTAACGTCATTGAGTAATTCGCTCATGGCGTGGAGTTTGTCGGCGAGTGATGTCGTGTCGTAGTTCATTTTTGACCCCATTTCATAATTTAAGCAGGAAAAAGGTTAAATGTGAGCCTGTGATATAAAAATGTATCATGAGTGAGCTTTATTGTCTTTTTTTAATTCAAATAGCTCATATTTGGTCTAATGCACATTTAATGGTTTATGAAAGGTCTTTTATTGAATTTTTATTAAAACAATAGACCATTTATGACCTTTTTCATGTGGTGAAAATCCCCTTATCCAGAAACTGGATAACCAAATGTAAATTAATTGTTTCACTCAACCAGACGGAATCCCTATTAATGAAGGCATGTTAATCAACACGAGTTTGCTGCATGTCTTATCGAATCAGTCTGTTGGATAAAATCCCGGTTGCGCAGAATGACACGCCTGGCGAGGCGCTGAAGCACACGCTACATCTCGCACAACAGGCCGAAGCCTGGGGTTATCACCGTTTCTGGATTGCCGAACACCACAACACCGCACGGCTGGCGAGCCCATCGCCGGAATTGCTGATTGCGTGGATTATCGGGCAAACAAACCGCATTCGTGTCGGTTCCGGCGGGGTGATGTTGCAGCATTACAGCCCGTATAAAGTGGCTGAAAACTTCAACTTACTGGCAAACCTGGCGCCCAATCGTATTGATCTCGGCGTTGGCAAAGCCCCCGGTGGATTGCCGCTTTCGACTAAAGCGTTGCAGCGCGGTGTGCAGGAGAAAGAAACCTTCGCCGAACAACTCACCCAGCTCGATAACTGGCTTTCTTTGCCTGCCGCACAGGATGACCAGGAAACCTTACGCGCCACGCCGGTTCCGCTTCAAAGCGCCGATCGTTTCTTGCTGGGCGCAAGCCTTGAAAGTGCGAGACTTGCCGCACAACTGAACTGGAATTTTGTCTACGCCGCCCACCTGAATGGCGACAAAGCCTTAATGCGTGAAGTGCTCAGTTCCTGGCGCAGCCGCAGTGCGCTCGACACGATTGTTGCGGTGCAGGTGATTGTTGCCGCCGACGCAGAAAAAGCCGATGAACTGGCAAATCTTGTGGAAATCTGGAGCGTGGAGCTGGAAAACGCCCAGCGCGTGAGTGTCGCCAGTGAAGCGCAAGCCCACGCTTTTGCCCGCCAGGCAGGAAGCGCCATCAAAAAAATCGAACGCCGTGAACCATCGTTGTTAAAAGGCACCGCTGAAACTGTTCACGCCGGGCTGGCGGCGTTGAGCAAAGAGTTTGGTATCGACGAATTCATTATTGATACGCCGATTGCCGATCCCGCAGCCCGTTTTCAGTCGCTGCGTTTGTTGGCTGGCACCACGCCAGTCAAGCCGGTCGCCGAATTTACTGCGCAACATGAAGCCTGGTAAGGGGACGCTGATGACCTTTAAACAGCAGCTTATCGACTGGCGGCGTGAGTTACACCAGCACCCGGAATTATCCGGGGAAGAGGTGGCGACTACGGCACGGATACGCCACTGGCTGGAATCTGCTGGCTTGCGTTTGTTGCCGTATTCACTCGCCACCGGCGTGGTTGCGGAAATCGGGCAGGGTGAAAAGGTGATTGCGTTGCGAGCGGATATCGACGCGCTGCCGATTCACGAAACCAGCGGCGTTGAATTTAGCTCGCACAATGACGGCGTAATGCACGCCTGCGGCCATGACGTGCATAGCAGCGTGATTCTGGGTGCGGCGCTGTTATTAAAAGCGCGGGAATCACAGTTGGCCGGGCGCGTGCGTTTATTGTTTCAGCCTGCAGAAGAAAACTTTACCGGCGCTAAAGCGCTGATTAAAGCCGGGGCGCTGGAGAACGTGAGCGCCATTTTCGGTATGCATAACGAACCCGGTTTGCCGGTTGGCACTTTTGCCACACGCGGCGGCGCGTTTTATGCCAACGTCGACCGCTTTGTGATTCGGGTTACGGGCAAGGGCGCACATGCCGCTCGCCCGCAAGAAGGGAACGATCCGATTGTGATCGCCAGCCAGTTGGTGATTGCGCTGCAAACTATCGCCAGCCGCAATATCAACACCCTGGATTCGGTGGTTGTGAGTGTCACACGCATTCAGGGAGGGAATACCTGGAATGTATTGCCGGAAAACGTCGAACTCGAAGGAACCGTGCGTACCCATAACGCCGATGTACAACGGGTGGTTGAGAAAAGAATCAGTGAGATTGCAGCCGGTTTAGCCAGTGCGTTTGGGGCGCACATTGAAGTGGATTGGTTTAACGGGCCAATAACATTGATCAACGATGAGAAATGGGCGGCGTTTGCGATGCAGGTCGCAAAAGAGGCCGGGTATCAGACTCAAACCTCGGAGCTGCATATGGGCGGCGAAGATTTTGCCGTGTATCTGCAATCCATTCCCGGCGCGTTTGTCAGTATTGGCAGCGCCAGCGAATACGGTTTACACCATTCGGCGTTTAATCCGGATGAAGCCTTAATTGAAGATGCGGCGAGATATTTCGCAACGCTTGCCGAACAGGCGCTACTGATAAAATAATCTTTCGGAGAATCATTATGTCAAACCTCTTGTCGAATGCGAGACAACTGCGCCTGGGCACAATATTACACGGCGCTTCCGGGAATATGTCGGCCTGGCGTCATCCAGCCGCCATTGCCGATGCCAGTATTAATTTTGATTTTGTTAAAGAGACGGCATTAAAAGCCGAAGCCGGAAAGCTGGATTTTTTATTCGTCGCTGACGGTTTATATATTAACGAAAAATCTATCCCACATTTCCTGAATAGATTTGAGCCGCTCACGGTGTTGTCGGCATTAGCCAGCGTTACTACGCATTTGGGCCTGGTCGGCACGTTGTCGACGTCCTATAGCGAGCCGTTCACCGTTGCGCGCCAGTTCGCAAGCCTCGATCATTTAAGCAAAGGCCGTGCGGGCTGGAACGTGGTGACTTCACCACTGGAAGGTTCGGCAAAGAACTTCTCCCGCGAGAACCACCCGGAACACGCATTGCGTTATCGCATTGCCGATGAATATCTCGATGTGGTAAAGGGGCTTTGGGATTCCTGGGAACAAGATGCCTTTATTCGTGATAAAGAAACCGGTAAGTTTTTCGACCAGAATAAATTACACACCATTAATCATCACGGTGATTTCTTTAAAGTGGCCGGGCCTCTAAATATTTCCCGCACGCCACAAGGCCGCCCGATTGTATTCCAGGCAGGTGCTTCCGATGATGGTAAAAAATTAGCCGCTCGCCATGCGGATGCTATTTTCACGCATCATGAAACAATAGAAGACGCGCAGCATTTTTATCGCGATGTAAAAAGCCAACTGGCAAATCACAATCGCCAGCCCGAAGACCTGCATATATTCCAGGGCGTGAGCGTGATTGTCGGTAAAGATGCCGATGATGTGGAAAACCAGTATCAAACCACCGCCGCGTTAGTCTCGATTAACGACGCGCTGAATTACCTCGGCCGTTACTTTGAACACCATGATTTTAGCCAGTATCCGCTGGACGAACCGTTCCCTGATATCGGTGATTTGGGGCAAAACAGCTTTCGCAGCACCACAGATGAAATCAAACGCAATGCCCGCGAACGCCAGCTGACATTACGCCAGGTTGCACTCGAAGCGGCATCGCCAC
Organism: Buttiauxella izardii; assembly: GCF_003601925.1. GTDB lineage: Bacteria > Pseudomonadota > Gammaproteobacteria > Enterobacterales > Enterobacteriaceae > Buttiauxella > Buttiauxella izardii. The sequence continues at coordinate 42,839 of NZ_QZWH01000060.1, read as the reverse complement.
GCCCACGTTTTGCAGGCACCGCGCAGCAAGTGGCTGACGGGTTACAACAGTGGTTCGAAAGCTACGCCGCCGACGGTTTCATTATCCAGGGCGGCACGCCAGATACCTTCCCGCGTTTTGTCGATGAAGTGGTTCCGGTATTACAGGCGCGTGGGTTATTCCGCACCGAATATCCCGGCACCACGTTGCGCGAAAGTTTGGGTTTAGCAGAACCGGTGAATCAATTCTCGGCATAAATGGCGGATGACGCTTCGCGTAACCGGGTAGGTCGGATAAGCGAAGCGTCATCCGACAACAAACATCACAATAATTAAAAGAGAACAACACATGAAAAAACAATCGCTCATTCTGGCCATCGCGCTGGCACTTTCTTCCACTGCCGCGTTTGCACAAAACGTGACGATTAACGGCACTGGCGTCAGCCTCGAAGCCAACAAAACGCCCATCAACACCGCCGTAAATCCCGCTGCGGTGGCGCAACTGCCAAAAGATTATCGCTTTGCCGTGCCGGGTAAATTCACCGTGGCGGTTGCCGCACTGAATTCACCGCCGTTAACCGTATTTGCTGAAGACAACAAAACGCTGCTTGGGAGCGAAGTGGATATCGCCCGCCTGGTAGCCGACAGCTTAGGGCTGGAGCTAAACGTGGTGCCAACATCCTGGGAAGACTGGCCGCTGGGCGTCAGTTCGGGGAAATATGATGCCGCAATCAGCAATATTACCGTCACTAAAGATCGCAAACAGAAATTCGACTTCGCGACCTATCGTAAAGACTCACTCGGATTTTATGTGAAGGCCAACAGCCCAATTAAGAAGATTGAAAAAGCAGAGGATATCGCCGGGCTGCGCATTATCGTCGGCTCCGGCACCAACCAGGAATCTATCTTGCTGGCATGGAATGAAGAGAACCAGAAGAAAGGGCTGAAGCCATTCACGCCGGTTTATACCAAAGACGATGCTGCTCAAACCCTAGCCTTGCAGTCTGGCCGCGCCGATGCCTTCTTTGGCCCGAACGTCACTGGCGCATGGAAAGCCGCGCTAACCCAGAAAACGCAGCTCGTCGGCGTGGTCGATGGCGGCTGGCCAAAAGCGGCGCATATTGCCGTCACGCTCAAAAAAGGCAGTGGCCTGGTCGACCCGGTGCAAACCGCGCTTAATGGCGTCATCAAAAATGGCGATTACAACAAAGTATTGAACCGCTGGGGCGAAGGCGTTGAGCAAATCCCGGCATCTGAAATCAACCCCGCTGGCCTTGGCGATTAAGGAGCACAACATGCGTGAACAATTTCGTGATGTTTCCCCGGAAGCGCCGGAACTCCAGCCGATTATTACCGGGCTGTTTGGTGAATATGAAGCGCGTTATGGGGACTACTTTTCTCGTGATGCGGAAGTGGAATTAACCGAGTGGTATCTCGCGCCGCAAGGGTTGTTCATTGTGCTGGAGCGTGACGGTGAAATTATCGCGACCGGCGCGTATAAGCCATTCGATGAATATACCGCCGAGATAAAACGTATCTGGACGCACCCGGACTTGCGCCAGCAAGGACTTGCCCAGCGCGTGATGCGGGAACTGGAAAACAGGGCGCAGCTTGCGGGTTACAGTCATCTCTATCTGACCACCGGATTTCGCCAGCCGGAAGCGGTGAAACTGTATTTGAGTCTCGATTACCAGCCGCAGTTTGATATCTACCGCGACCGGGAAGAATACAGCGTGGCACCGTTTGACGGGCGCTTGCGGTTTACTAAACAGCTAACCGTTACACAGCTGAAAACGGCCTGAGGAATGATTATGACTACATCTTCAACCATTAAAGTCGTTCCGGCGCGTTATCCGTTACGCACGCTGGGGGCGGTTGTCGCGCTGTTTGTGCTGGCGATTGTGGTTCAGTCGGTGGCGTTTAACCCGCGCTGGGAATGGAGCGTGTTTGCCCGCTGGTTCTTCGACCCGGTGATTCTGCAAGGGCTGGTGCAAACCTTATTGCTGACGCTGATTGGCACGGTGCTGAGCGTTATATTCGGCGGTTTGTTGGCGCTGGCGCGGCTTTCCTCGTCATGGCTGCTTAACAGCCTGGCGTGGGGATATATCTGGCTGTTCCGGTCTTTGCCGCTGATTGTGGTGCTGATCATTCTCTATAACTTCTCTTATCTCTACGACACGCTGTCGATTGGCATTCCGTTTACGCAAATAAGTTGGGGAAGCTACCAGACGATTAACGTGCTCGGGCAGTTTTCCACGGCGGTTGTCGGGCTGACTCTAGTACAAAGCGCTTATACGGCGGAGATTATTCGCGGCGGCTTTCTGGGCGTCGACCACGGGCAATATGAAGCGGCAGCGGCGTTAGGGCTTCCGGCCTGGCGACGTACCGTGCGCATTATTTTGCCGCAGGCGCTGCGCACCATTTTGCCTTCCGGTTTTAATGAAATTATCAGCCTCGCCAAAGGCACGGCGATGGTTTACGTGCTGGCGATGCCGGAACTGTTCTACACCATCCAGATGATCTACAACCGCACCCAGGAAGTGATCCCGCTGCTGATGGTCGGTGCGGTCTGGTATCTGGTGATCACCAGCGTCCTGTCATTGATTCAATATCTGGTGGAACGATCGCTGGCACGCAGTGAACGCCGCTCCGCCATTAATCAGCAAAGCCCGGCACGCCAGGCACCACGCCAGCCGGTTCTGCAAACCCAGGAGGCCGCACATGCTCCACTCCCATAATCACAATGCCCATAACCAAACCGGCCATATTTCCATTACCGGCGTCAGTAAATATTTTGGTCGCCATAAAGCGCTGGATAACATTTCTCTCGAGCTGGAACCTGGTTCGGTCACGGTGATTCTTGGGCCGTCGGGTTCCGGTAAATCCACCTTATTGCGGGCGATTAACCATCTGGAGCGAGTCGATGAAGGTTTTATCCAGATTGACGGCGACTACATTGGCTATCGCCAGGTGGGAGACAAGCTGTATGAGCTGAAGGAAAAGGAGATCCTGCGTCAGCGCGTGAATGTGGGATACGTGTTCCAGAATTTCAATTTGTTCCCGCATCTGACGGTGCTGGAAAACCTGATAGAAGCGCCGATTGCCCACAAGAAACTTAATCGCAAAGAAGCGATTGAACAGGCGTATCAATTGCTGGATGTGGTGGGGCTGCGTAATAAAGCGGATGCCTGGTCGCGGCATCTTTCCGGCGGCCAGCAGCAACGGATTGCGATTGCCCGCGCTCTGGCGTTGCGTCCGCGTGTGATGCTGTTTGATGAGCCGACTTCTGCGCTTGACCCGGAGCTGGTGGGCGAAGTGCTGGATGTGATTAAAAAGCTCGCCCGTTCCGGCACTACGCTGGTGGTAGTGACGCATGAAATCGGTTTCGCCAGGGAAGTGGCGGATAACGTGGTGTTTATGGTGGACGGCAAAATTGTTGAGCAAGGCAGCAGCGACGAAGTGCTGAACCATCCGCAACATTCCCGAACGCGGCAGTTTTTATCGAAAGTTCTTTAAGGAGCAGGCATGAAATTTGTCCCACTGGCGTTAATGCTGTTTACCACGGCGAGCTTTGCTCAGGGAACGCTTGATCTCAAAGCTAATGAACAACCGATTCACACGGCGAAAGACCCGATTGCGATTGGAAAGATTCCTCAGAACTATCAATTTGTTGAACCGGGAACGCTGACGGTGGCGATTTCCGCGCTTAACTCGCCGCCGCTGGCGATGCTGGCGAGTGATAACCGCACCAGGATCGGTAGCGATCCGGATATCGCTCGTTTGCTGGCGGATAGTCTTGGGCTAAAACTCAAACTGGTGCCGACAGCCTGGGAAGACTGGCCGCTGGGAATTACCTCTGGCCGTTATGATGTCGCGCTGGTGAATATTGCCGTGACGGAACAGCGTAAAACGAAGTTTGATTTTGCGACCTATCGCGTCGATTCCCTGGCGTTTTCAGTGAAATCAGACAGTGAAATTCAAAAGATTGCCGGGCCTGCGGATGTTTCCGGGTTACGCATTATTTTGGGTTCGGGAACCAATCAGGAAAAAATCCTGTTGGGTTGGAATGAACTAAACGAGCGTGAAGGACGCAAACCCGCGCAGCCTATTTATCTGACGGATGACGCTTCCGGGAATCTTTATATTCAGGCGGGAAGAGCGGATGCGACATTTGGCCCGCAAAGTGTTGCCGCCTATAAAGCGGCATTAACCGGGAAAACGCGTGTTGTGGGGCTTGGGCCTAAAAAAGCCTATGTCGCCACCACCACTAAAAAGGGCAATGGCCTGGTTTACGCTCTGCAAGCCGCGCTCGATGGCGCGGTGAAACGTGGCGAATATCAGCAAGTTCTCGACCGTTGGGGAGAAAAGGGCGAAGAAGTTGCGGCGTCCGAAATTAACCCGCCGGGGATTACCTATCCATAGCTACTTATCCGTAAGCAGCACCTGCTCAATAAACCCGTGAATATCTTCCAGCGCCTGCTCTCTGGCGAGCGGCGCGCTGTCGATAATCAGTTGATCCGAATACCCGTTCAACAGTGAACCTAGCTGGCGGGTCATGCGCAAAACATCCGTCTGGCGAAAGACGCCGCTTTCAATGCCGTCATGAATAATACTCGCCAGCAACGCATCCCACTTTTCCGTTAACGCCAGCGCAAAATCGGCATACACCTTGTTATGCACCGCCAGCCGCCACAGCGAACTGTACAACTCCCAGACGGCATCGGCGCGGTCGGGTAAATAGTCTTCGATAAAAACCGTTAAACCTTGCTCCGGCGGCAGTGCGCGGCATTTTTGAGTAAAGGTTTCCAGTTCCGCATACATAAAGCGCGAAAACGCCTCAATGCACAGCGTCTGCCAGTCTGGGAAATAGTGATAAATGTGGCTACGGGCAATGCCGACTTGCTCGGTGAGTTCACGAGTGGTGACCTTTTCGACCCCTTTTTCGGTGAACAGGGCAATCGCGGCATCAAGAATATTCTCTTTTAAAACAGACGCTTTTTCTTTCATCACAGTACCTTCGTTGACTTTGAGCAAGTGCTCAAATAGACTCTTTTCATTCTTTGAGCAACCGCTCAAGGATAACAATCTAAGAAGTTAAAGTCATGGAAACCTTACAAACCGCGCAGCTTCAGCCTTCACGCGGTGCATTAAACACCTTAAAAAAACTCGCCCGACTCCACAGCAAAAAGCTCGTTGTGACGCTGATGCTGGTGGTCGCCGAAAACATTATCTACCTGCTTTATCCGTTGATGGCAGGTTTTGCCATCAACGCCATTATCAAAGGTCAATCGCTCCACGCGTTGTTATATGCGCTGGTGGTCTTTGTTATGTGGGCAATTGGTGCCGCCCGCCGCAGCATGGACACACGCACATTTGCCAGAATCTACGCCGGGCTTGCGGTGCCGGTGATTCTCGCCCAGCGCGAGGACGACCATAGCCATTCGACCATTGCCGCTCGCGTGACGTTGTCACGGGAATTTGTTAATTTCTTCGAGACACACTTACCGCTGTTGATTACCTCGGTGGCGTCGATCATTGGTGCAGTCGTGATGCTGCTGACGATTGAATTCTGGGCGGGAGTGGCGTGCCTTGCGGTACTGATTTTCTTCGCACTCTTCCTGCCGGGCTACACGCGCAAGAACGAAATGCTGTATGAGAAACTCAACGACAGATTAGAGAAAGAGGTCGGATTCGTCGGCACGGCAAGCGAGAATACGCTCATCAAGCACTACAACTTTTTAGCTCGCGTGCGCATTCGCCTGTCGGATCGTGAAGCGTTTGGCTATTTGTCGATTGGCATTGCCGCAGCGTTCCTGTTCTCAATGACCATCTGGATGATGACCGTCAAGGGCGTCGGGAACGCCGGGCATATTTATTCGGTCATGACCTACATGTGGATGTTTGCCATGAGCCTCGATGACGGCCCATCTTTGCTGGAAAAATACGCACAGCTCAAAGAGATAGGCAAAAGGGTCAACACCGGCCTGGTGTAATTAACCCACTTCCGGCAACGCGCCGCTGGCAATCAGCGCCTGAATCACAATCACCGCGATGCCGCAAGCGAACACCAGAACCAACAACGGTTTGCCGCCCGCAACGCGGTAAACCGTTTCAGTTTGCATCTGGCGGCTTTTCCAGACCAACAGCGACGGAATAATCAGCGCCAGAATCGCCAACGCGACACCCGCGTAACCCAGCGCCATCACAAATCCTTGCGGATAAAACAGCGCAAACACCAGCGGTGGAACAAAGGTCATCAGCCCGGTTTGCATCCGCCCGGAGGCATTACGGTTGCGGTTAAACAAATCGCTCAGGTAATCAAATAGCCCCAGGGAAACGCCGAGGAACGAAGTCGCCAGCGCCAGATCGGCAAATAAATGCACTGCGAGTTCGACGTGCGGCGAAGCCACCACTTCACGAACCGCCTGCAACAAACCATTCAGCCCGGAATGATTGGCCAACAACCCGCTAAACACGCCCGAATCAATCGCGCCCAGCGTCGCCACCTGCCAGAAAATATAGGCCACCAACGGAATCGCGCTGCCGATGATAAACACCCAGCGTAATTTGCGCAGGTTGCCGTCCAGATAACTGACAATACTCGGCACGCTGCCATGGAAACCAAACGAAGTGAAAATCACCGGGATTGCGGAAAGTGCGAGGCCTTTTTCCAGCGGCAGCGTCAGCAAATTGGTGTGGTGGATATGCGGCATCATTAAGCCGAGCATCACCACCAACATCACGATTTTGGCGCTGAACAACACGCGGTTAAACATATCCACCATATGCGTGCCGATGCAGACAATCCCCCCGGCAACAATCGTGAACAGCAAAACCCCGGTGGTGACCGAAATATTAGTTGAGAACCACTGGCTCAGGCTGGCCGATAACAACTCGCCTGCACCGCTGATATACGCCGCCGTCAGCGCGTACATCAAAAACAACATGCTAAAACCGGTCAGCCATTGCCCCGGTTTACCGAGATAACGGCGGGCAAGGGTGCCCAGCCCGGTGTCGGCGGATACGTGCTGATAAACCTCCACCAACAGCAGCGCGGTGTAGCACATCAACCCCCAGAGGCCGACCAGCAAAAGCAACGTCACACCAAAACCCACGCCTGCTGAAGCCAACGGCATTGCCAACATTCCTGCGCCAATCGTGGTGCCGGCGACGATAAAGATACTGCCAAGAGTGCGATTCTTCACGCTTCCCTCTGAATTTACGCTTGTAATAACGAGATTATGCCGCGCAGGGTAAGGGATTGTTACGGACTCGTCAAATCTGGGTTACAGGTGGTGTAATTTAAACTTTACGATTTAGTTTGGTATTCCTATGATTCGGAGCGGCAGTTATTGTGAGGCTTTATTTATAGAGCCGAGAAGATTCCTGGATTAATTTAAGTTAAGGAGAATAGATGTTATATTTCCCTACCATTTTTAGTATTCATCTTATTGATTGCTTGACCTTTTATCTTCCATTGGCGACATTACTCCGTCTTAAAAAACTTAAAACATACTGTTTATATAAAAGGATTTTCTTTAATGAAAACTAAAAATCTATTGGTCGCTACCTCTGTTTTAGCTGCATTACTTCTCAGTGGGTGCGCGAGTGTCCCTTTGGCTCCTGAGCAAGAATCGATTAATGCCAAAACATTCCCCGCTCCAGAGCAAAACAAAGCTGGGCTGTATATTTATCGTGATAGCTTTGCGGGTAAATCGCTTAAAAAAGATGTGTATGTCGATGGCAAATGTGTAGGCGAAACGGCGGATAGAACGTTCTTCTATACGCAAGTTACAGGTAATCAGACGCATAAGATTTCCACCGAGTCTGAATTTTCGCCAAATGATCTGTCGTTATTCATGCAAGCAGGCAAGAACTACTTCATCAGACAATATATAAAGATGGGAGCATTTGTCGGTGGCGCAGGTTTGAGCGAGTCTTCTGAAACTGAAGGTAAGCGCGTTGTTTCCAAGCCGGAAGTGAAACTGGCCCAACAAGGCCACTGCGATAATTAAATAATTGCCTCACAAGCCGCCTTAGAAATGACTAAGGCGGCGAAACATCGATGCTTCTTCTTTGGAGCCATCGAGCAAAGGGCAATTCCCAGTGCAATAAGCAGGGCGCTGATCAGATGAAAACCGTGTAACGGCACGTTGAGAAACAGCACGCTAAACACGCCGCCAGTCAATGGAATCAGGTGCGAATAAACTTCACCCCGCGTTGCGCCAATCGCCTGAATCCCTTTATTCCACAGCAGATAAGACAGCCATGACGGGAAGATAACCAGATACGCCAGTCCCAACATGCAGCCAGTATCCAGAGACAGCTTTAACGGCGGGCCAAAATGTGTTGCCGCGTAAAGCGATAAAACGGGCAGCAGAACAATGGCGCCAATCGCCGCGCTAACCGCAACAAATGCGTTGCCACCAATCTGTTTGGGTTTGAGGCGTAAAAAGGCGCAATACAATGCCCAGCTAATGGCCGACGCCATCGTCCAGATATCACCACGGTTCAAATTTTTCAGCGTATTCAAATGTAACAGATCGCCCTGCATCACCAGATATATCACCCCCAACGAACTGAGCACCACGCCATAAATATTGCGCCGGGAAATCGTCTCTTTGAAAATAAACTTATTGATCAGCAACACCAATGCGGGCGTGGTAGATAAATAAATCGCCGCATTTAATGAAGAGGTATATTGCAGGCCAACGTACAGCGTCACCGGGAATAACACTTGCCCACATAGCGCGAGGAAAAATACCGTGTATTTTGCCTCTACCATCGCCGCCCACTGTGCTTTTATCTGGCGGAAATAGAGGCCGATGAGCAACAGGGCGGTGAGCATCCAACGGGCTTCCGACAGGACAATCGGGTCGACCTGCGCCACTAACACATGGCCAACCACATAGTTTCCGCCCCAGAAACAGGCAGCAAGGCTTAACAGTAAATACGGCATAATTTGAGTTCCTGAAGACAGTTTAAACCACTCAGCTATAGATTCAATGCATACCCGGAGGGTGATAAGAACATCGATTTGAGGATTACCATGCTAAAATTGCGAGGAGTGAAAATCTAATTCATCTTTTTCGTTGCGAGGTATAGTTTAAAACTATGAGATTCACATTGCGGCAACTGGAATTTTTCATCGCTTTAGCACAGACACAACAGATCTCTAAAGCCGCATCGCAATGTAATATCTCGCAGTCGTCGATGACGGTGGCGATGCGCAATCTCGAGTCCTCATTAAACAATCAGCTATTTATTCGTTTGCCAAAAGGGATTCAGCTCACAACCGCAGGCGAGCGCTTTTTGCATTACGCACGTAAAATAATTAATGAAAGCCAGATTGCGATAGACGATTTGTTGTATCAGCCCCAACTGGAAAAAGGCACGGTGAATATTGGCATTGCCAAAACGCTTTCTGCTTATTTATTACCGGCGATTATTCTTGAGGTTGAGCAGCATTTCCCATTAATGACGATTAACTTTATCGAAGCCAATCCGCAGGTATTAACCGAATCTTTAAAACGTCATGAAACCGATTTTTCGCTGCTATTAACCTCGAATATTCCCCCGGACGATGCGTTAAATACTGAAATCTTTATCCGTTCACCCCGCCGCCTGTGGGTGGCCCAGGGGCATCCGCTATTAAACCAGTCGGTCATTCATCTTGCCGATATCGAAAACCTGCCATTTTTACTGCTCGATACCGACGAATACCCGGATGTGATCACCGAGCACTGGCGCACGCAGGGAGGAAGCCCAAATATCGGCTTTACCACCACCTCGTTTGAAACGGTACGCAGCCTGGTGGCAAAAGGAAAGGGCGTGACGATTTTGTCGGACCTGGTTTATCGCCCATGGTCGCTTGAAGGTTTGCGCGTTATGCGCCGTAGCATTGCGGATAGCACTACGTATATGGATGTCGGGGCGGTGACGCTGAATAACGCGTCGATGACGGAGGCCGCCACGACGGTGCTGAATTATTTGCGCAGAGCCATCACCCGGTTGGGTGATGAGAGTTAAATGTGACGGGGGCGAGGCTCGCTCCCGTCGCCATACGCACTAACGTTTAAGAAACCCTCCTTGCGACCAGTGTCAAAATCGAATAAATCGCCACCGATTGATTCTCCTGATTCATCACCTCCACCGCCCATTCCACCACGCCGACCGGTTTATCTTCAGCCGTCTTTTGTGGTTTGGCGGTTTTGCGCTTGCATGTCAGACGCACTTGAATGGTATCGCCGATTTTCACCGGTTCGATAAAACGTAGGTTTTCCATGCCGTAGTTGGCGATAACTGGCCCCACGCCTGGGTCGACGAATAACCCGGCGGCGGCAGAAACCACAAAGTAGCCGTGCGCCACGCGTTCACCAAAGAACGATTCCGCCGCGCCGATTTTGTCGACATGAGCGTAGAAATGGTCGCCGCTAAGATTGGCGAAATTGACGATATCGGCTTCGGTAATGGTGCGGCGCGCGGTCAGTAAACTTTCGCCAATTTGCAGATCGTCAAACTGTTTACGGAACGGGTGAACGGGATCTTCATGCACCGCTGCGCCGTAGCTCCATTGCTTGCTCACCGCCGCCAACATCGACGGACTGCCCTGAATCGCCGTGCGTTGCATGTAGTGTTTCACTGCCCGCAGGCCACCCAATTCTTCGCCACCGCCCGCGCGGCCTGGGCCGCCGTGAACCAGCATCGGCAGTGGGGAACCGTGCCCGGTGGATTCCACGGACGACTCCTGGTTCAGCACCTGAATACGCCCGTGCGCACGCGCCGCACCGAGAATAAACTGGCGCGCAATTTCACCATTCGCCGTCACCAGCGTTCCCGCCAGGCTGCCCTGGCCCGCACGTGCCAACGCCATCGCATGTTCGCCGTCGTGATACGGCATCACCGTGGCGACCGGGCCGAAGGCTTCCAGTTCATGAACGGCAGGGGTTTCATCAGGTTGCTGGCAAAGCAGCAAAGTCGGCGGGAAGAAGGCACCCGCGTGCGAAGAGTCGGCGTTGCCTCCGACCACAACTTTACAGCCTGCGGCAAGCAACTGATTCACTTTGCTTTGCACGTCGTCACGCTGCTCGAGGCTGACCAATGCACCCATTTTCACGCCTTCGTGCGCCGGGTCGCCTGGCTGGATTTTTTCAAGCTTCGCTTTCAGCGCCTGCACAACGTTTTCGAGTTGCGCCTGAGGAACGATAATGCGGCGAATGGCGGTGCATTTTTGCCCGGCTTTAGCCGTCATCTCACGCACGGTTTCACGAATAAATAGCGCAAATTCAGGTTGTTCTGGTGTGACATCATCACCCAATACGCAGCAGTTCAGGGAATCGGCTTCCATGGTGAAAGGCACCGAACGGGCGATAATGTTTGGGTGACAACGTAACTTCTGACCGGTGCTGGCGGAACCGGTAAACGTCACCACATCCTGCTCGTCAAACAAATCAAACAGATTACCCACGCCGCCGCAAATCAGGCTGATTGCGCCTTTCGGCACCAGGCCCGAATCAACAATCGACTTCACCATCGCGTGAGTTAATTGTGCGCTGGCAGTGCCGGGTTTGATAATCGCTGGCATTCCCGCAAGCCAGGTTGGGGCGAGCTTTTCTAACATTCCCCAGCACGGGAAGTTGAACGCGTTGATATGCAGCGCGACGCCGGATTTAGAGGTCAGCACATGGCGGGCGGCAAATCCGCCTTGTTTAGACAGCGGGATCATTTCGTCTTCCGGCCACAACACATCGTCTGGCAACTCGCGATTCCCCATCCCGGCATAAGCGAACAGGGTGCCAATGCCGCCTTCGATATCCACCCAACTGTCTGCGCGTGTCGCCCCGGTTTGATAAGAAATCGCGTAAAACGACTCTTTGTTCGCCAGCAGATGTTTCGCCACCGCCTTGATCATGGCTGCGCGTTGCACAAAGGTCATGGCGCGCAACGCATTGCCGCCGTGGTCGATGGCGTAGCGGCGAGCCTGCGCCATATCCAGCCCTTCGCTTGTCACTTGATACAACGCTTCGCCGCTAATTGCATGATTTATCGTGCGTTCTTTGCCGTGGCCCATCAGCCAAAAGCCAGAAAGATAACTGGTTAACTGCTGCATCTCACACCTCATTAAGTATTACGTTTAATGCATTCAATGTTTGATTTGTGAATCATAAAAATCAAGCTGTAATTTAATAATTTGTTAACAATGTGAATGCGTGTGGTTTTGATGATTTCGTTATCTCTATGAATAAAGGCGTTTATTTAAAATTTATCGTGATAATGCTCACAAAGGTTGCGTGTAATTTTTGCTGTTTTAGTTAACTTATCTGTAACTTTTAATCATTAAGTGATTCACAGAAAGCGATTTAGTGAATCTTATTTGAATCATAAAAGGTGATGACTTGACTGAACAACACCGCTTTGATGAGCGAATCGCACAGGAAATCGCGATTGAACCGCAGGACTGGATGCCCGACGAATACCGCAAAACGCTGATCCGCCAGATTGGGCAACACGCCCATTCCGAGATTGTTGGCATGCTGCCGGAAGGTAACTGGCTGACTCGCGCGCCGAGTCTGAAACGCAAAGCGATTTTGCTGGCGAAGGTGCAGGACGAAGCCGGACACGGTTTGTACCTCTACAGCGCGGCGGAAACGCTGGGCTGCACGCGGGAGGACATCTACCAGAAGATGCTCGACGGCAAGATGAAATACTCCTCGATCTTTAACTACCCGACGCTGAACTGGGCCGATATCGGCGTGATTGGCTGGCTGGTTGATGGCGCGGCGATTGTTAACCAGGTCGCGCTGTGCCGCACCTCTTACGGGCCATATGCCAGGGCGATGGTGAAAATCTGCAAAGAAGAGAGCTTCCACCAGCGCCAGGGTTTTGAGGCCTGCAACGTGCTGGCTCAGGGAAGCGAAGAACAGCGCCAGATGTTGCAGGACGCGATCAACCGTTTCTGGTGGCCTGCGTTGATGATGTTTGGCCCCAACGACGACAACTCGCCGAACAGCGCCCAGAGCCTGGCGTGGAAAATCAAACGCTTTGGCAACGACGAGCTGCGCCAGCGCTTTGTCGATAATACCGTGCCACAGGTGGAAATGCTTGGCATGACCGTGCCGGATAAAGACCTGCGTTTCAACGACACCACCGGGCATTACGAGTTTGGCGAAATCGACTGGCAAGAGTTTAACGAAGTGGTCGCCGGGCGCGGGTTGTGCAACGAAGAACGCCTGGCCGCCAAGCGCAAAGCCTGGGAAGAGGGCGCGTGGGTGCGCGAAGCCGCTCTCTCTTATGCCAGCAAAAACGTCGCATAACGTTTTGATTTTGTAGGTCGGATAAGCGAAGCGTCATCCGACAATGACACACGATCTAAAGGAAGAACTGATGAGCAATATTCACTGGCCGTTATATGAAGTTTTTATCCGCAGCAAACAAGGGCTTTCGCACCGTCACGTGGGCAGCCTGCACGCCGCCGATGAGCAAATGGCGCTGGAAAACGCCCGCGATGCGTACACCCGCCGCTCCGAAGGTTGCTCAATTTGGGTGGTGAAAGCGAGCGAAATCATTGCCTCGCAGCCCGAAGAACGTGGTGCATTTTTCGACCCGGCGGAAACCAAAATTTATCGCCACCCCACGTTCTACACCCTCCCTGATGGCATCGAGCACATGTGAGGCGCGCAATGACTTATTCCCCGTTAACCACTTACACACTGCGCCTCGGAGACACTTGCCTGGTGCTGGCACAGCGCTTAACCGGCTGGTGCGGACACGCGCCAGAGCTGGAAATTGACCTCGCGCTGGCGAATATCGGCCTGGATTTACTCGGCCAGGCGCGCAATTTTTTGAGCTATGCCGCCGAACTTCAGGGCGCGCAGCTTGATGAAGACCAACTGGCTTATGGCCGCGATGAACGCCAGTACCAAAATTTGTTATTGGCCGAGCAGCCGAATGGCGATTTTGCCGACACGCTGATGCGCCAGTATTTGCTGGATGCCTGGCACGTTGAACTGTTCAGCCGTCTTACGGCAAGCCGCGATTCACAACTGGCGGCGATTGCCGCGAAATCCATCAAAGAAGTGCGTTATCACTTGCGTTTTAGCCGTGGCTGGCTGGTTCGCCTCGGCAACGGCACCGAGTTTTCTCAGCAGAAAATGCAGCAGTCGCTCAACAAACTGTGGCGTTTTAGCGGCGAAATGTTCCATGCCGACGAGCTGGAAATCAGCCTCGCGGAACAAGGGATCGCGGTTGATCCGCGGGAATTACGCGCAGCCTGGGAAGCGGAAGTCTTTAACGGTTTGCTCGCAGCCTCGCTGGTTAAACCGCAGGAAGCGCAATATCGCACTGGCGGCAAACAGGGGCTGCACACCGAGCATCTCGGGCCGCTACTGGCAGAAATGCAGTATCTGCAACGCGCTTATCCCAATCAGCAGTGGTAGTGAGGTTTTTATGCAAACTCTCGACGTGGTGGAACCGGCGCAAGTGCGCGAAGTGTGGCGCATTCTCGGGCAAATCAGCGACCCGGAAATCCCGGTGCTGACGATTACCGATCTCGGCATGGTGCGTGGCGTTCATCACCGTGCGGACGGCTGGCATATCGGTTTCACGCCGACCTATTCCGGCTGTCCGGCGACGGATTTTCTGCTGAAAGAGATTCGCGAGGCGATGGAAACCGCCAAGCTGACGCCGGTGCATATCGAGCAAATGCTGCACCCGGCGTGGACCACCGACTGGATGACGCCTGCGGCAAAAAATCGGCTGCGCGAATACGGCATCAGCCCGCCGCAAGGGCATTCGTGCCACGCCGAACTGAGCCGCGAAGTGAGCTGCCCGCGCTGCGGAAGTTTGCAAACCTCGCTGATTAGCGAATTCGGTTCCACGGCCTGCAAAGCGTTATATCGCTGTGATAGCTGCCGCGAACCCTTTGATTACTTTAAATGTATTTGAGGTTGCCATGACGACGTTTCATTCGCTAAAGGTGGCGCGCATTGAGCAGGAAACTCCTGAAGCGGTTGCCATCACTTTTGAAGTGCCCGGTGATTTGCAGGCCCAATTTGCTTTCAAACCCGGCCAGCATTTGACGCTGAAAACCCGTGTTGGCGGCGAAGAGTTGCGCCGCTGTTACTCCATCTGCCGTGCAGAAAAGCCAGGGGAAATTTGTGTCGCGGTAAAAGCCATCGACGGCGGGCGCTTTTCACAATATGCGGTGACCGATTTAGTCGCGGGAACGGCAATGGACGTGATGATCCCGCAGGGAATTTTTGGCTACCAACCGCAAGCGGAAACCGCAGGCAACTATTTAGCGCTGGCGGTCGGTTCTGGCATCACGCCGATGATAGCCATTGTCAGCGCCACGCTGGCGACCGAAGCCGAAAGCCATGTGACGCTGGTTTACGGCAACCGCAGCAGCCGCAGCATGATGTTCCGCCAGGCGCTGGCCGACTTAAAAGATCGTTATCCGCAGCGCTTGCAGCTGATCTATTTATTCAGCAAGGAAGTGCAGGAAAGCGAATTACTGAGTGGGCGCCTGGACGGCGCGAAAATCAAAGCGCTGGGCGATAACTTGCTTGATCTGAAAGGCTTTGATCGCACCTTTATTTGCGGCCCGCAAAGCATGATGCAGGAATCTGAAGCGGCGTTGCTGGCAATGGGCGTCGCCCAGCAAAACATTTTCATTGAACACTTCAACACGCCAGGCACCGCGCCAAGCCTGCGCCGCCGTGAACAAGCAGCGGGCAAAGTGGTGACGCTGCGCCAGGACGGACGCGACCGCCAAATCACCCTCGATTCCCACGACGAAAGCATTCTCGATGCGGCGTTACGCCAGGGCGCGGATTTGCCCTACGCCTGCAAAGGCGGCGTGTGCGCTACCTGCCGCTGCAAAGTGGTGAAAGGTGAAGTGGAAATGGGCGTCAATTACAGTCTCGAACCAGACCAACTGGCGGCAGGTTACATCCTCAGTTGCCAGGCGCTGCCAAAAGGCGACGACGTGATCATCGACTTTGACGCGCAGGGGTTGTGATGAGCGAATTGCTGATTGAACAAAACCAACGCGTATTAACGCTGACGTTAAACCGTCCGGCGGCGCGTAACGCACTCAACAACGCGCTGCTCGAGCAACTGGCTCAGACGCTGGAAGCGGCGCAAAACGATGACGCTATCGGCGCGGTGGTGATCACCGGCAACGAGCGTTTCTTTGCCGCCGGAGCGGATCTTAAAGAGATGGCGAGCCGCGATATGCCCGCCACGCTTAACGACCTACGCCCGCAACTTTGGGCGCGCATCGAACGATTTAATAAGCCATTACTGGCGGCGGTGAACGGTTATGCGCTCGGCGCAGGCTGCGAACTGGCGATGCTGTGTGACATCACGCTGGCGGGCGACAACGCGCGTTTTGGTCTGCCGGAAATCACCCTCGGAATCATGCCCGGTGCAGGCGGCACACAGCGTTTGATTCGCAGCGTCGGCAAAGCGCTGGCCTACAAAATGGTGCTCACAGGTGAAGCTATCACTGCCGAACAAGCGCAACAGGCGGGATTAGTCGCCAATGTTTACCCGGCGGCGCTGACGATGGAGTACGCGCAAAAACTGGCAGCACGCATCGCACAACATGCGCCGCTGGCGTTGCAGGCGGCAAAAACCGCGCTGCGCCAGGCGCACGAACTCTCTCTGACTCAGGGATTACAGCAGGAGCGCCAGCTCTTTACGCTGCTTGCCGCCACCGAAGACCGGCAGGAAGGCATCAATGCTTTCCTCGAAAAACGACCCGCTGTGTTTAAAGGACGATAACTATGAATTTCATTCTCAGTGACGTGCAAAACGGCGTGATGACGCTGACGTTAAATCGCCCGGAGCGCCTGAACAGTTTTAACGACGAAATGCACCGCCAGCTTGCGCAAGTGCTGACGCAGGCCGAGCGCGACGACACCATTCGTTGCCTGTTAATAACCGGCGCGGGAAGGGCATTTTGCGCGGGGCAGGATTTAAACGACCGCAATGTTGATCCGTCCGGGGAAGCGCCAGATTTAGGCGCATCGGTAGAAAACTTCTATAACCCGCTGGTCAAGCGCCTGGCCGCATTGCCAAAGCCGGTGATTGCGGCGGTAAACGGTGTGGCAGCGGGGGCCGGAGCGATGCTGGCGCTGGGGTGCGACATCGTGATTGCGGCGCGTTCGGTGAATTTCATTATGTCTTTTAGCAAGTTGGGGCTGGTTCCTGACTGCGGCGGCACCTGGACTTTACCGCGTCTGGCCGGACGTGCGCGTGCCATGGGTCTGGCGCTGATGGGGGACAAACTCAGCGCCGAACAGGCGCATCAGTGGGGCATGATTTGGCAGGTGGTGGATGATGAAGCCTTAACCGACACCGCGCGCCAGCTCGCTACGCATTTTGCCAGCCAGCCGACGTTTGGCCTGGGCCTGGTAAAAAAAGCACTGTTGGCATCCGAAACCAACACACTGGATCAGCAGCTCGAACTCGAACGCGATTACCAGCGGCTTGCAGGGCGCAGCGAAGATTATCGCGAAGGGGTATCGGCATTTCTGGCAAAACGTACACCCGCGTTCAAGGGGAAATAATCATGCTGACGCCACATTCTATTATCGCCGTAATTGGCAGCGGAACCATGGGCGCGGGCATTGCGCAGGTTGCGGCGCAGGCCGGGCACACAGTCAAAATTTATGACATTCAGGACGGCGCGGCACGGCGGGCTATCGACAATATTGCCACTTCTCTTAGCGCCCGTGTCGCGAAAGGGAAACTGGCGGAGGGTGATAAAAACGCCATCGTCAGCCGTTTAACAGCGGCGCAGGAACTCGGTGAACTGGCGGATGCGGCCCTGGTCATTGAAGCCGCTGCGGAGCAAATCGACATTAAACAGTCGATCTTTCGTGAGCTGGCAGCGGTCTGTTCGCCCGAAGCAATTTTTGCCAGCAACACTTCATCGATTTCCATTACCGCGATTGCCAGCGGCGTTGAACACCCGCAGCGCGTGGCTGGGCTGCACTTCTTTAACCCGGCTCCGGTGATGAAACTGGTGGAAGTAGTGAGCGGGCTGGAAACGTCCCCAACGGTGCTGGAAAGCTTAACCGCGCTGGCGCTGCGTTGGGGAAAACAGCCGGTGCGCTGCCATTCAACGCCTGGGTTTATCGTCAACCGCGTGGCGCGTCCGTTTTACGCCGAAGCCTGGCGTGCGCTGGAAGAGAACGTTGCGCCTGCGGGAGTGATTGATGCGGCATTGCGTGATTGCGGCGGCTTCCCAATGGGGCCGCTGGCCCTGACTGATTTGATCGGCCAGGACGTGAACTTTGCCGTGACGTGCTCGGTGTTTAACGGCTTCTGGCAGGAACGCCGTTTCTTGCCGTCGCTGATTCAACAAGAATTGGTGCTCGGCAAACGGCTGGGTAAAAAAACCGGGCAGGGTGTGTATCGCTGGCCGTTAAACGAAGAACTGCCGTATCTCCCGGCAGAGCCTGCCAGCGCTGGGGCGAACCAGATTCATCGCCAGGGTCGTGCGGCCTGGTTGAATAATCGCGAGTCAGGTGACGTTGTCACCGATTCTTATGCCGAACTGGACGAAGTCTGGGTTCAGGTCACGCAAGGTGAAAGCGCAACGCAACTGGCGAAACGCCTGCAACGCCCGGTCGTGCTGCTGGATTTAGTCAACGACTGGCAGCGTTCGCCATTGGTTGTGCTGGCGGCTGCGGCAAATAACAGCGCGGAACAAAATGCCAAAGTGATTCACTTCTTCCAGCAACAAGGTAAACAGGTGCTGATGATCGCCGACTACCCCGGCATGTTGGTGTGGCGCACGGTCGCCATGTTAGCCAACGAAGCGACGGACGCGGCTCAGAAAGGCGTTGCCAGCGAACAGGACATTGATACCGCCATGCGTCTGGGCGTGAATTACCCGCACGGCCCGCTGGCGTGGGGAGCTGAACTCGGCTGGCAAAACGTGCTGCGCCTGATGGAAAACCTGCAACAACATTACGGCGAAGAGCGCTATCGCCCAACGTCATTACTGCGCCAACGCACGCTACTGGAGACGCAACATGAGCATTAATGCATGGGCGAACGCCCGGGAAATGTACGCTCGCGACAACTGCGCACAGCAGATGGGCATTGAGATTCAGGAGATGGGCGACGGTTTTGCCCGCCTGACAATGACCATCACCGAGGCGATGCTCAACGGCCATCAGACCTGCCACGGCGGGCAATTGTTTACGCTGGCCGATACCGCCTTTGCTTACGCCTGCAACAGCCAGGGGCTGGCGGCGGTGGCATCCGGTTGCAGTATTGATTTTGTGCGGCCTGGAATCGCAGGTGACACGCTAACCGCGATTGCGAAGGTGCGTACCCAAGGGCGGCAGACCGGGGTGTATGACATTGAAATCATTAACCAACATGAGAAAACGGTGGCGCTGTTTCGTGGGCGTTCGCACCGTATCGGGACGACTGTTTCAGGAGCCAAACTATGATTGACGCATTTATTTGTGACGGTGTGCGCACGCCGATTGGCCGCTACGGCGGCGCGCTTTCTTCGGTGCGGGCCGACGATTTAGCCGCAATTCCGCTGAAAGAATTAATGGCGCGTTACCCGAATCTGGACTGGAACGCGGTGGACGACGTGATTCTCGGCTGTGCCAACCAGGCGGGTGAAGATAACCGCAATGTGGCGCGCATGGCGACGCTGCTGGCAGGGCTTCCACCAACACTTTCCGGCACCACCATCAACCGCTTGTGTGGTTCGGGTCTGGATGCGTTAGGTTTTGCGGCGCGGGCGATTAAGGCCGGAGATGCGCAGTTGATGATTGCCGGAGGCGTGGAGTCTATGTCCCGCGCACCGTTTGTGATGGGCAAGGCCAACACGCCTTTCCAGCGCCAGGCGGAGATGTTTGATACCACCATTGGCTGGCGTTTTGTGAACCCGCTCATGGCTGAGCACTTTGGTACTGACAGCATGCCCGAAACGGCGGAGAATGTAGCTGAGTTGTTAAATATTAGCCGTGAAGATCAAGATGCCTTTGCCTGGCGTAGCCAGCAACGAGCGCAGCAGGCGCTTGAAAATGGCGTACTGGCAAAGGAAATCGTGCCGGTTGTGTTGAAAGTAAAGAAAGGCATGGTGACGGAAATTCGCGAAGACGAACATCCGCGCCCGGAAACAACTCTGCAACAACTGAACGAGCTGAAAGCGCCATTTCGTAAAAACGGCGTGATCACCGCGGGGAATGCGTCTGGCGTGAACGATGGCGCCGCCGCGCTGATTATAGCCAGTGCTGCCGCTGCACAGCGCCACGGTTTAACGCCGAAAACGCGCATTGTGGCGATGGCAACAGCAGGCGTGGAGCCGCGCCTGATGGGGCTTGGGCCAGTACCGGCTACACGCAAAGTGCTGGAACTGGCGGGGCTTTCTATCAACGACATGGACGTTATCGAACTGAATGAAGCCTTTGCCGCGCAAGCGTTGGGCGTGTTGCGCCAACTGGGGTTGCCTGACGACGCCCCACAGGTTAATCCCAACGGCGGAGCGATCGCATTAGGCCATCCGTTAGGCATGAGTGGAACCCGACTGGCGCTGACCGCCAGCCACGAATTGCATCGCCGCAAAGGGCGTTACGCTCTGTGTACGATGTGTATCGGCGTTGGTCAGGGCATTGCCCTGATCCTTGAGCGTGTGAGCTAATCAACCCTGCGAGTAACCTATAATGATAACCTCTCCTACAAAGCTGGAACCGATTGAAACCTCGTCAGTTGATGAGCTGCAAGCCCTGCAAACGCAGCGCATGAAATGGACGCTTAATCACGCCTACAACAACGTGCCGATGTACCAACGCAAGTTTGATGCGGCGGGTGTGCATCCTGATGATTTTAAAGAGCTGAAGGATATTCGCCTCTTTCCTTGCACCACCAAACAAGACCTGCGCGACAACTATCCGTTCGACACTTTCGCGGTGCCGATGGAGCAGATCGTGCGTATTCATGCGTCCTCCGGCACCACAGGTAAACCCACGGTCGTCGGCTATACGCAAAAAGATATCGACACCTGGGCGGATATTGTTGCCCGTTCGCTGCGCGCAGCGGGGGGCACGCCAAAAGATAAGATTCACGTCGCCTATGGTTACGGGCTGTTTACCGGCGGTTTAGGTGCGCATTACGGCGCTGAACGCCTCGGCGCTACAGTGATCCCGATGTCTGGCGGGCAGACTGAAAAACAAGCGCAACTGATCCGCGATTTCCGCCCGGATATGATTATGGTCACGCCATCCTGGTGTCTGAATTTGATTGAAGAACTGGAACGCCAGATGGGCGGCGATGCGCGGGATTGCTCGCTGCGTGTGGGCGTATTTGGCGCGGAACCGTGGACTAACGCGATGCGTCGGGAAATCGAACGCCGCCTTGGGATCACCGCGCTGGACATTTATGGCCTGTCAGAAGTGATGGGGCCGGGTGTGGCGATGGAGTGTCTGGAAACCACCGACGGCCCGACCATCTGGGAAGACCATTTCTACCCGGAAATCGTTAATCCTATCAGCGGCGCACCGCTGGAAGACGGCGAGCAGGGCGAATTACTGTTCACCACGCTAACCAAAGAAGCGTTACCGGTGATCCGTTACCGCACCCGCGATCTGACTCGCTTGTTGCCGGGCACTGCTCGCACCATGCGCCGTATGGATCGCATCACGGGGCGCTCGGATGACATGTTGATTATCCGTGGTGTGAATGTATTCCCGTCACAGCTGGAAGAAGAGATTGTGAAGTTCGAGCATCTCGCACCGCACTATCAACTCGAAGTGCATCGCGACGGCCATCTCGACACGCTGTCCGTCAAAGTAGAATTAAAAGAAAGCAGTTTGCATCTGAGCCATGAACAGCGCTGCTCGGTGTGCCACCAGTTGCGCCACCGCATTAAATCAATGGTGGGGATTTCGACCGATGTCACCATTGCGAACTGCGGCAGCCTGCCACGTTCGGAAGGCAAAGCGATTCGTGTTTGTGATTTGCGCCAGGCGGCGAATCAGTAAAGATAAGGCCCCTGAAAAGGGGCTTAATTATGCGGCGTTGATGCGGGCTTCAAGGGCGCTGTCGACAATGATTTCAAAGTCGGTATATAGCGCTTTAGGGGTAACTTTACGACCGGTTTTGATTAGCTCAACGAAGCCGTAACCGTTTAGGGTTTGCAAGGTAACGGACAAATTACTGAGCTGCCGGTTGGAGAGCGCTGCCAGTTCAGAGATAGTTTCTGGCTGATGTTTGGCTATCAGTCGCAAGAGTGCGATGTTTTCAGGGTTAAGGATTTGACCTAACGCGTTGATTGATGTGAACCAAATTTTAGGTTCATCCGGTGGCCGCTGATACCTTCCGGACACAATAGCCAGCATATGTTTTTGGATAAGTGCATTTTGCATGATTCCGATTCTTGCCTTCATCGCTTTCTCCTTCGTTTAATTATCTCTTCACTATGCTTAAAAAAATCTTCCAGCAGTTGTTCCGCTGAGGAAAATTCATAGAAATGACCTTTATCGGACGCCGTAAGCCAAAATCTTCTCTTTCCATCGAACAAAATCCTTACTTATGACCCAATCATAATATTGGTTTGAGTTTTATGCAACGGAAGAATGAAGGGGAAAAAATGGTCACACAATAAGCGAGATAAACATCGTGGAAGCGCCTCGCAAAATTCAAAAGTTTGGGGATATTTACCGCCGCGACACCCTCGACGACACCCCATAAGCACTTCAACTATTTAAGAATTTACAAAAATGTGAATCACATTGCTAATAGTATGATTTTTATTGCCTTTGTTGTGCTATGTTTTATCTATTGAAGGTTTTAAACGGATTTTCAGGCGATTTATGAGCAACAAACTGGAACAGTTTATTCAGCAGGCCGTGAGCGCGGTTCCGATAAGTGGAACGTCGCTGATTGTCTCTTTGTATGGTGATGCGCTGGCGCATCGCGGCGGAGAAATCTGGCTCGGCAGCTTGTCGACAATGCTGGAATCCCTCGGTTTCGGTGACCGTTTTGTTCGCACCTCGCTGTTCAGGCTCAATAAAGAGGGCTGGCTTGATGTGGAACGCGTTGGGCGGCGCAGCTTTTACCGCCTGACCGAAATGGGCCAGCGTATGACGCGCCGCGCAGAAGCGAAAATCTACCGTGCCGGGCAACCGGAATGGGACGGGAAATGGCTGTTGTTGCTGTCCGAAGGGCTTGAGAAAAGCACGCTGCAACAAGTCAAGAAACAGTTGATCTGGCAGGGGTTTGGCACGCTTGCGCCAAGCCTGATGGCGTCGCCGTCACAAAACCTGGCGGATGTGCAAAGCCTGCTGCATGAAGCGGGCGTGGCGGATAACGTGATGTGTTTTGAAGCCAGTTCTCCGTTGCAGGCCTCTAAAACCGCGTTAAAAGCACGAGTCGAAGAGTGCTGGCTGCTGACCGATAAAAACGAACGTTACGGTGAGTTTATTCATTCGTTCCGCCCATTGTTGCCGTTGCTGCGCGAAGCTGATGAAAGCGAGCTGACCCCGCTGCGTTGTTTCCAGATTCAGCTTTTGCTGATCCATTTCTATCGCCGCGTGGTGCTGAAAGATCCACTGTTGCCTGATGAACTGTTGCCGCCGCACTGGCAGGGGCAAAGTGCCCGTCAGTTATGCATCAATATTTATCAACGTGTTGCACCCGGTGCGTTGGCGTTTGTCACTGAACATGGCGAAACGTCGGTGGGCGATCTACCGCAGCCGGGGAGCGGTTATTTCCAGCGTTTTGGCGGACTTAATTTGAGTGATTAAGGAGAAATTATGCCGATATATCAAATTGATGGGTTGACGCCGGTCGTCCCTGAAGACAGTTATGTGCATCCCACTGCGGTATTGATTGGCGATGTGGTGCTTGGGCACCGTGTGTATATCGGTCCAAATGCCAGTTTACGCGGCGACTTTGGGCGCATCATCGTTAAAGACGGGGCGAACGTGCAGGATAATTGCGTGATGCATGGTTTCCCTGAACAGGACACTGTCGTGGAAGAAGACGGGCATATCGGCCACGGTGCGATTTTGCACGGCTGTTTAATTGGCAAAAATGCGCTGATTGGCATGAACGCGGTGATTCTCGATGGTGCACAAATTGGAGAGAACAGCATTGTCGGTGCCACGGCGTTTGTAAAAGCCAGGGCGGAATTTGGCGCTAACCAAATGATCCTCGGCAGCCCGGCAAAGTTCGTGCGCGAGTTGCGCCCCGATGAACTCGAGTGGAAGAAAAAAGGCACCCGTGAATATCAGGATTTGGTGATTCGCTGCCAGCAAACGATGCATCAGGTCGAACCATTGCGTGAGGTGGAACCCGGTCGCGATGCAAAAACCATGAGCAGTTCGTACCAGCCGAAAGGCGTATGACAAACTGCATCTTTGTTGATAAAAACAACAAACCCAAATAATCGGGATTTGTTGTTTTTATTTTCGTTAATTAACGATAGTGGTGGTGATGATGCCAACCGTGATGGCGGCCACCGTCGTGATAGATACAGCCTGAAAGACTCATAACAATTACTATGCTGCTGATAATCAATGCAAATTTCTTCATGTGTGGGTACCGCTTTTCACTGTGAATATTGCAATTGATTATCGGGTTATATGAAACTGGGACAACCAGAATAAACTCAATTTTTAGTTCTTCACATTTTCTTCAATATTGTTCACTTATTGTTCCCAACAACCATTCAACATACCCACTCATATTAATTAAATAATAAATTGGGGGGCTGTTATTTTTAATATGTCATAAAAAGGGCTGCGAAAGATTATCTCCGCAGCCCATCAAGATAAAGTATCAAAATTACAGGGTTAAACTATTTCCCCAACGCTCTTTAATATATCTCACCGCTTCCTGAGCCTGAGGCTGGTTGAAATAATCCTCTCTGAACAAAATCGTGCCGTTAATATTTGGCTGTGATTCATTTAAATCGAGCTGTTTTTTCAGCTCAGGCACGCCGCCGCGAACAGTCCATTCAGGTTCGTTTTTAGTGGATTCGCCGACTTTATATAACGCCACGCCAATATACAGGCGGGTATGGGTCGGTTTTACTACGTCCGCCCACCATTTTGCGATCACATCATAACGTGCGGCTTTGCGGGAGAAAGGCCAGTAAACCTGCGGCGCGATGTAATCCAGTAATCCTTTTTGCACCCACAGGCGAGTATCGGCAAAGGCTTCGTCATAAGCCGCCGCACCGGAAGTTTCGGAACCTAAAGGATCGTGTGAACGGTTGCGCCAGACGCCAGCCGGGCTGACGCCAAACTCAACATTCGGGTTTAACTGTTTGATGGAGCGAGAAACTTGTTCAATTAACAGTTGCGTGTTGTGCCTGCGCCAGTCGGCTTTTGAAGCGAATCCCTGGCCGTATTTCTGGAATGTTTGAGCGTCATTGAGCGTGGCGCCGGGCGCTTCGGAATAAAAATAATCGTCAAACTGGACGCCATCAACAGGGTAACGCGCCACGACTTCAGCCACGATGCTGGTTATCCAGTCACGAGCCTCCGGGATGCCTGGGTCGAGTACGTAGCGATCGTTGGCGGTGCGAATCCAGTCGCGATGCAGCACGAAGACGCTCGGCGGCTGGTTCGATAGGGTTTTATTGAGTTCTGCCACGGTCGACGGTTTGGTATTCGTCGACACACGGTACGGGTTAAACCAGGCGTGGACTTTCATGCCGCGCTTGTGCGCTTCATCGAGTATAAATTGCAGCGGATCGTAGCCCGGATCTTCACCAATATGGCCGGTTAACGTATCCGACCATGGCAAAATCTTTGATGACCAAAGCGCCGTGGCATCCGGTTTCACCTGGAAAAACACGGTATTGATCCCCATGTTTTTGAGCTTATCCAGTTTGTCGGTTAACGCTTTTTGTTGCTGGCTAATTCGATTTTCGCGACTGGCATTAACAGAAGAAATCGGCGGCCAGTCAAGACGTGAAACGGTCGCCAGCCAGACACCGCGCACCGGCTCGTTACTTTTCCCCTGCGTGGGTAAAGGGTTTTTAGCCACCGGGGGAAAGGGTGTGACCAAAGATTGCGGTGGTTTTGATGTACAACCTGCAAGCAAAAGGGCAAACGCAACGAGCGTTCCAGTTCGTTTAACGGTTAACTTCATCTTATGCTGGCTCTTTTAGGTGCCTGAAAGGCGTGGCCTGCAAGATTATCAGCAAACCGCCGGAGTGTCAGTATTCCTTAAACGCCAGCTCCAGGCGTGCAATTAAAGGTTTGAACAGATAGCTTAAGAATGTCCGCTCCCCGGTTTTTATCGTGACGCTGGCGGGCATTCCGGCTTTAATTTTGTAATCACCCAGCAACTGCACGCCTTCACGGGATACTTGCACTTCCGCAAGATAATAAGGTTGCTGCGTGACTTCATCCATTAAACGGTCAGCCGAAATCGTTAATACACGCGCAGGAACCGACGGCAATAAAGCATGGTTGAGGGCAGGGAATAACACATCCACCATCAGTCCCGGCGCGAGTTTATCAATGGCATGTACCGGAATTTTGGCATCGATTTGCAGAGGTTGCCCGGCGGCGACAATATCCATTAAGTGTTCGCCCGGCTGGATAATACCGCCGACGGTGCTGACTTTGACGTCCAGCACGATGCCATCAATGGGCGAGCGGATTTCCGTATTATCCAGTTCATGCCGTGTGGACACTAATTCATCTTCCAGCATGGCGACTTCTTTTTGCTTTTCCGATAACTCAGATTCCACTTCACGCAGATATTGATGGCGAACCTGATACGCTTTGATTTTCAATTCATTCTGCTGCGATTTGAGTTTGGCAATATTCAGAATATCTTCCGAGACACTGCTGGATATTTCAGCCGCTTCGCGTTCCAGCACCAGCAATTGTGCTTTGGGGTAGTAGTTCTTTTCACTGAGTGCGCGAATCGCGCCGAGTTCACGGCTGATTAACGTGAACTGGTGATCGCGAAAGCCCTTTATTTTATTTAAGTTGTCGGTCTGCCCGACCAGGCCATCGAGTGTTTCCTGAATCATGGATAATTCGTCCTGAATCGTTTTACGCCGCGTATCAAACAATTTTTCCTGGAGGTTTCTGACTTCCGCCAGACGCTTATTATTGGCAAATTGCTGCGTCAGGGTGGTATCGAAAGCAATGGTTTCCAGGCCATCTCTTTCCGCCAGCAAACGATCTTCGTTACTTTTGGCTGAAATAAATTGTGCGTTTAATGCACTGAAACGCATATCGAGCTGCATTTTATCCAGCCGGACCAATATCTGATTCTTCTTAACCACATCACCTTCTTTAATAAAGATATCGGTGACTCGACCACCGCTAAGGTGCTGGATCGTTTTGCGGTTGCTCGACACCGTGACGGTGCCGTCAGCCACCACACCGGCATCGAGCGGCGCTTGAATCGCCCACAGCAAGAAGCCGCCAACGCCAAGCACTATCACGATAATCCCGCGAAGAATAGGTGGCCAGATTCTGGTATCGACACTTCCGGCACGTTCAGTTTCGGCATTATTCTTTTTCATTTTCAGGCCTCACGTTGCTGTTCATTGGCCGATGCAGCAGGGGTCGCTACCGGTTTTAGGATGTTGGCTTGTCGTAGATTTGCGAAGACCTGATCGCGGGTGCCGAATTCCTGAATAGCACCTTCGTTGAGCAGTAAGACTTTGTTGACCACGCCGAGTAAGGTCGGGCGATGCGAAATAATGACTGTGGTTTGCCCCTGAGTGCGCAGCGTATTTATTGCTTTAACCAGGGCAAATTCGCCCGCGTCATCGAGGTTGGCGTTTGGTTCATCGAGCACGATAAAAGCCGGGTTGTTATATACCGCACGCGCCAGGCCAATACGCTGCCGTTGGCCGCCGGATAGTTGATGCCCACCCGCGCCGAGTGGCGTGTCGTAACCCTGGGGAAGGCGCAAAATCATATCGTGTACGCCCGCCAGCGCGGCGGCTTCGACGATCAATGTACTGTCGTTATTGGTAAATCGGGCGATATTTTGCGCGATAGTTCCATCAAATAATTCAACATCTTGCGGCAGATAGCCAATGGAAGGGCCGAGCAACTCTTTATCCCACTGGCAAATGTCCGCGCCATCAAGACGAACTTTCCCGGACAGCGGTTTCCAGATGCCGACCAGCAATTTTGCCAGCGAGCTTTTCCCGGATGCCGACGGGCCAATAATGCCCAGCACTTCGCCTTTTTCGAGCTGGAATGAAATATTACGCAGCAGCGGTGCCTGTTGGCCGGGTGCGGCGGCAAAGACACTTTCGACGCTGATATTGCCTTTCGGGCGCGGGAGAGTCAGGACTTCTTTCGGTGCCGGGTACTCTTTCAAGAGTGTCGATATCTGGCCCCAGGCACTACGAAACTGCACGAACTGCTTCCAGCTACCGATGATTTGTTCAACCGGATTCAGCACGCGTCCAAGAATAATGGACGCGGCAATCATTAACCCCGGTGTAATATGCCCGCCGATCACCAATAATGCGCCAGCGCCCAGGGCAATAGATTGTAATAACACGCGCACAAAGCGGCTCAGGCTATTTAAATTTGCGGTTTTATCAGCGATTTGGGTTTGCAGAACCAACACTTTACTGTGTTGATCCTGCCAGTTGAGTTTAAGGGTAGAAAGCATTCCCATCGCTTCAATGGCATCGGAGTTTTGTAATTGTTTATTGAGTTTGGTGGCGTTGTTGATGGTCAGCGAATGGGCTTGCTGGATAGGGCGTTTGGTCGAAACTTCCGACACGATGGTCAGAATAAAGAGTATTAAAATGCCACCCAGAGATAGATATCCAAGCAACGGGTGAACCAGAAATGCCATCAGTAAATAAACGGGAGTCCATGGAATATCTAGCAGAGCAAATAAACTACTGCCGGAAAGAAACTGGCGAATTTGATCCAGTTCGGCGAGGGATTGTGCCGGGTTATTTTCGCCGGTTGCCACCTTTCGTTTAAAGGCAGCATTAAAAACCAACTGGCTTAATTTAACATCCAGCCGGTTACCGAGCCTTATCATCACGCTGGAACGGGCCGATTCAATCATCGCAATCACAATATAAATGCCGACAATCAGTAAGGTTAACATCAGCAGCGTGGTGGTGTTTTTGCTCACCAGAACGCGGTCGTAAACCTGCAACATATAGATTGCCGGCGCCAGCATAAGCATATTAATCACACAACTAAAAAACAGGAGCATTATAAAGGTCGGCTTGGTTCCCTTTAATGCGTTATTCAGTTCTGTTGGCGTATGCTGGCGCGACATGTTGTTCTCCTTACGCGATCAGTGAGTTATTGCCGTTATTTGCGGCAAAGTTTGACGGTATTTCGAGAATGAAATCACCAATATTGACGGTGGTTGAATTCACGCCCACGAGAGTGATTACGTCCGCACCGACGGTCACGAAGGTGTTGCCAGCATTGCCTGTAATCGCCACGCTGCTGGCAAAGTTCTCCGCTGTAATGCCCATCAGACTGAGATCCAGGAAATCCTGGCCACCTGTGGCATTGCTGTCGAAACCGTTGATGCGGTCTTGCCCGAAGCTTGCGCTGAAGGCGAAGATGTCATTTCCGGTGCCGCCGTCTAATGTGTCATTTCCCGTGCCGCCGTTGAGCCTGTCGTTACCCGTTCCGCCGGAAAGGGTATCGACTCCCGCGCCGCCCAGCATGATGTCATCGCCAATTCCGCCTTGCAGATTATCGACGCCGTCGCCACCGTCCAGAGTGTCGTTCCCTGATCCACCGTTCAGTTGGTCGTTGCCGCCCATCCCGTACAGCGTGTCGTTACCGTTACCGCCGGTCATGATGTTAGCCGTCGCATTCCCGGTGCCGACGAAGTTACCCGCGCCAGTAAACACCAGTTGTTCGACGTTTTCGGTCATCACGTAGCTGCTGAAGCTGGTTTCAACGACGTCCGTGCCACCGTTAAGCGCCTCGATAACAACATCGCCCGCGTTATCAACAATATAGGTGTCGTTGCCGTCACCGCCAGCCATGGAATCCGCACCCTGGCCACCATCCAGATCATCGTCGCCCGCGTCCCCTTGCAGAGTGTCGTTGCCGGTTCCACCCAAAAGGGTGTCGCTACCCGTGCCACCGACCAACAAATCATCACCCGCGCCGCCATTCAGGGTGTCGTTGCCACCTTCGCCGCGCAGAATGTCACTCCACGCTGTGCCGGTGAGAACGTTGCCGGTGTTGGTGCCGATGATGAGATCGCCAACCGGTTGAGTGGTGGTAGAGGTCAGAATCACCGGAGGGTTGCCTTCGTCATCCACCACGGTGACAACCACTTGTATGGTTCTGCCGACCATGGCCTGGGTTGGCGTGTACGTTGCCGCAGTCGCACCGACAATGTTGGTAAAACCATTACCGTTGCTCATGCGCCATTGGTAGCTAAAGTTGCCGCCGCTCAAGCCATCGGCATCAGCAATGCCAGAGACAACAGCGGTCAGCACCAGGCTTTCGGTTGGCGTGGCGTCGCTAATCACAGGCAGGCCGGTTGTCGGCATATCCCGTGGCACGACTGCCTGAGTTTGTCCCGAAACGAGTCTTTCGGCATCGCCCATCCGGTCGTTGAACGTGGCGACTACGCGAACAGGCGCACCCTGAATCGAGCCAGGCACGCGGAACTCTTCACCGACCGCCTGATCACGCCATTGACCAGCCACCAATGCCTGCCAGGTCAGCGTTATCGCCACATCCGCCGCAAGGCCGTTACCATCCTGCAAATTGGCAATGTTCACGCGCAGCAGATCGCCAACCTGAGGCGTGGCGGTACTGACTGAGAGATTGCCGGTGGCCTGTTGCGCCGTGACCCACAGTTGATCACCGTTGCCAAACTCCAGTTTTTCGATGTTCAGCAGGCGGTCGATACCGTCATTAAGATTCAATGCCGCATCAGGAGTAGCGTGGTCGACTCGCAGGCTGCCGTCCGCCATACGGGTAAAGGCATAGTTGCTGCTGATGTCGCGATACACTGCAACGTCAGTTTCTGTGCCATCACCTTCGTGGAGGATTTCTCGCACAATCGCGAGTTGGTCGGGCTTTAAGGTGCCAGCCAGCATGTAAGATTTCAGCTCGTTCATGCTGTCGACACTGGTGATGCCCGGCAATCCCGTGACCGCGATACGCACGTTCAGCCATGCGTCACCGTCAATAATGTCGTTGCCTGCTTTACCGGTTATGCGGTCGCTGCCGCCGCCGCCGAGTAAAATATCGCTGCCATCATCCGGGTTGACCAACACGGCATTCGGGTCGGCCTGGTGTGCAACGCCGAGAATCTCCTGAAGCCCGGTGATCCGGTCAGCACCTTCCTGAGTCAGATTATTGGACAGCGGCGTTCCCAGCACTGGCGCCGTCCCGAGGGGTTGTTCGGTGCCTACCAACACATCGTTGTATTTCCAGCCCGATAACCCTTCAACCAGGTCGAAACGGTCACGCAGGATAAATTCCTGCTGGTTGACGAAGATAGGAATACCGAGGTCGGAGTTCGCGCCATGCGGGTCGCCTTTATGGATTGCCCAGTCGAAACCGGCCATACCATTGTTGCGTTGAATACCCGCGCCCTGAACCATAATGTCGTCGCCCGCTTCGCCATCGTAGTCCGTGTCGTTACCCTGGCCGTTAAGCACGTCGTGGCCAACGATGGTGCTGTTGAAGAACAGCTCGGAGTTTTCCCCCGTCAGTGAGTCAAACCCGTCGCCGCCTTCCAGCCAGTCATCGCCTTCATTACCGAGCAGGGCATCTGCACCCGAACCGCCCAGAATAAAGTCGTTATCCCGACCACCGAAGACTTCCTGAGCATCTTCGCCCACGACGACAAAATCGCTGCCGCTGCCGCCGAATACCAGGTCGTTACCGTTACCGGAGAAAATGACATCGTGACCCGCGTCACCGTGCAGGAAGTCAGCATCGCCCACTGGCGTGCCGGTGTCGGTAATAATGTCATCGCCGTCACCGCCGTGAACCACGTCAGCTTCGTCGCCACCATCAAGTCGGTCATCGCCAGCATCGCCCCACAGGCTATCGATACCTTTGCCGCCGATTAACGTGTCGTTACCGGCTGTACCACCGAGAACCACATGCCCATCTCCGGTGTATTTAAGGTATCCGCCGTCGGCGGCACCATCACCGTCAACGTCCTGCGTCGCTGCACGCCTGACTAACAGCGGTGTCAGCAAGTCTTTCAGCGGATTGCCCCATTTCGGATCGACTTCAGTTTGTAGCGCCTTATTCACTTCGAAAATATGATCGGGAGTCTGGAATAAACCCGCCGGGAGATGAGATGAGTTGCTATCGCCCAGGTCGCTGTTGCGCATGACCAGTGCCGAGAACGAGTTAGCTTCCAGTTCATTGAGCATGTTCAGGCCCTGAACACGGCTCAAATAGTAGAAGCGGTCGCCGTCTTGCAGCATTTCCATTTGCGTTTCAAAGACGAAGTTGAAGGTGGAACCGAGCATGCCGCCAAATTCATTTTTGCGTTCCGCAAGGCCGCCAATCCAGAAATCGACCATGTTCAGGCCAGTTTCTTTCGTCGCCCATGCTCCGGTGCTATTGAAGAAATCCATCGCATCAGCAGGAGGTGGATTTGTCCCATCGCCAAACAGCAAGAAGTTTACTGCGTCGCGTTTCCCTTGCAGGGAAGTGGCACTCAGAATAAGTTCATGCTGGCCGTAAGCGGCCATGAAGTTGATGATGGAAGCCGGGTTTTTCAGGTAAGTGGTGAAATCCCCCCAACTGGTATAAGGCCGTAACTCACTGTTGCCACTTAATTCATAGAACTGCTCGCGAGCCTGATTCAGCGTTGGCATCGCCGTATCACGGCCTCTAGCAATGTTCAGCGCCCCTAAATCAAGCGGCAGCCCGATAAGGTTATTGCGCAGGGCATCGGTAATAAATTCATCAATTTCATTACCGACTTGCCGCGACATACCGCGCACAATCGCGCCAATCGCCTGTTCATCGGTCACCGTGACACCGTTGATTTCGTTGAAAGCAACAGGATTAAGGAACGCTTGAATCAGGCCAATGTCGCCGTTTTGCATATCAATATCGGTACGCGCCACGGTTTCTGTAAGCATCGAGTGGCCAAAGCGGTAAACGACATGGGCGAATTCCGCAAAAATGGCCGGGTTAATATCTGCGCTGTTTGAAAAGACAAAAGGATCGACCGCAGGTTGCACGGTGCGAGCAAACTCTTCAAAGACGAGGTGTTGATACTGCATTTCCGTGGTGAAACGGCCCGCCTGGAAGAGATATTCGCCGTTCCAGACTAACGTGCTGGTATCGGCCGGGAGTTCAGTTATCTGGTGCGAAGGCATCAGCCATTCGTTGATCAGGTCAATATCACCGGATTCGAGAATGGTGGTTTTATATTGTTCTATGAGGCGGTTATGTTCGTCGTGAAATACCGCATGGACTGCCGTTAAGCCGATGTTTTCATTGCCGCGTCCGTCGCCGGTAATAAAGTGGCGGTCGAGTAATTCGTCATCGTAAGTTCCCGGTGCCTGAACGCCACCAATGGCATCATCGTCATCAGCGACCAGACCTGCTTTTGGCGCGGCGGTGTGGGCAATATCATCTAAAAAAGCATGACCCGTTCTAATGGTATTTGCCGGTAAAAAGTCACCGTTGGCTTCAACTAATCCCGTGGTGGTAACGATTTGCACTTTACCATTTTCACTTAATATCAAATTGCCGTAACGGTCGGTGGCTAATAACGGGACATTAAACACATCCTGATCGGTGAGTTTAATTCCGAGGAACGATTCAGCCTGAGCTTTGACATCTGCCCAGGTTGATAATCCACCGCTGGCACCTTCTAATAAATTACCCGTCGGTTCGGGTTTACCATCAATAAAGACATATTCGCGAATGAATATCTGATGGGAAGGGTGTGAGGTGTAGGTTTGGTTTTGGTCTATAAAGGGAGTGGTGAGGTTTACAGTATCATGATTGGCATCTACGGCTGCCCGGGTTAATAACATGAAGTTATTGGGCGAATCTGTGACATATAAGGGGTCGCCTGGCTGTAATGGAATGAATACCACGCCATTATTTGCTTTCGGAATCAAATCCAGGCCGTGGTCAAAGAACTGACCGAACAAGGTCATCCAGCCGTTGAAAGCAGGGGAAAGGCCGACATCGGGCGACAGGTTAGGGATCGATAAACTGCCGTTTGCCGAGGTGGTTCCGCCGCCGGGTGCATCTGATAACCCGTTATGCGCTTCAACCGCTGCTGGGTTGGAGTCCGTTTGATCAGAAATTAAGTTACTGATAATTCGCGGATCGGCATCGATAACCATGCCACCGAGTTGGGTGTAACTGGTCATGGCGTCCGCATCTTGCCAGTTCAGAGCGGTTAATCTTGGCATGGTCTGGTCGGCAGAACCGTAAAGTTCCTGACCGGGGAGGAGGTTATTCCAGGAACCATCTACTGTGCGTATTCCGTAGGGTAACAGTGGGCTTGAGACTAAATCACGGAGGGCGTCACCATTAATACTGCCGTCGGGGTTAGTTGCTGCTTCAGATATTTTGATCTGCTTGAGAATAAAAGCAAGATCGTGAAGCGTGACCGTAAAGTCATATTGTGAGGCCATAAATATTACCTCTTTCTTTACCTGTATAAGCTAACATCACTCGTTTCTGCTTTTAAAATAATCAACAGAAGAATGAACCATTTTCGATAACGTGAGTTATCTGGTTTTATTGCCTGGCAAAGATCCCTTTTATTTAATTGAAACTATTACCAGCCTGATTAGAGTTATTCTCCTTGTTTGATACTTAGCGAAGTAACGATATTTATTTAGTGCCAAAAAGTTATCGTGAAAAGAGCGACAGACGGCCTTAGCCTTTTGAATTTGCGAATGCATTCAAGGCGGTCAGGTTTAAAAATCAAACGTTAGCAACGGTAAGAGTTTTGAGATTTTGTCTCACATTACACTTTTGTTATGATCAAACTATGGTGTTTCTCTGTATTACTTCACTCATGCTTTTTCATGAAAATATTAGAATTTGAATCATTTTTTACTTTTACTTACCAGATGCTGAGCGTCCTCACTATTAGTTGAGTCAGCATAGAAGGGTAATAAACACGCTTATGAGAAAATATAGCACAATGCATAATATCGTATCTTATTGATAGTTACAGGTTGATAGCTGAATGCTTAATTAAAGGTTTATTTAAAATCAGCCACAGATATAAAGACGAGAAGATTTATCATTAACTCTATTAAGAGTTAAAGTTTTCATTTCTTTACATTCATGTTTCACGTTAAATAATAAAACGAGAGAGGAAATTGAATTAATTCTCATCAGGGAAAACATTGCGGGTGTTTTGAAAAAGATCACGCTGCTCAAAAAAGCGCTAAAAAAACGAAGCGCTACGTGAATTTTAGCGGGTAAAAGGGTCTGCCAAAAGTTCAGAATTCGCGTAGCGCACTCATTTTTACATACCGATTCAGTTCACCGACAGGCGCAGGCACAAGTTTTCGGGGCAGGGAGAAAAGTAGTTCTGCGTCATTAAGTAGCGATCCGGGTACTCGCCGAGGTAATGCTTTAAAAGTGTCAGCGGTGCGAGGAGCGGCAACAATCCATCGCGATAATGCAGAATCACATCGCTTAACTCACCACGCTGGCGGGTGTTCAACTGTTTACGGAAGTAACCCTGGATATGCATCAGCACATTGGTGTGATTTTTCCGTGACGCAGGCGTTTTCAGGATCGCCATTAGTTTTTCGCGGTATTCCACGAAGAAGGCATCAAGGTTTTCCCATTCGTGAAGCGAGGCGACGAAAGGCCCGATTTCCCGATAGCCTGGCTGATGGTGCGCCAACAACTGGAGTTTGTAACGGCTGTGGAAATCCAGCAGGGCGCGGCGTGTCAAACCATTGGCCCGCAAAGTGTTCAACTCATGTAAGGCGAAAACCCGCTCGACAAAGTTTTCACGTAGGACTGCATCGTGCAGGCGGCCATCTTCTTCAACGGGAAGCCAGGGGAATTTCTCCAGCAACGCCCCGGTAAACAGACCCACGCCTTCTTTGCGTCCGCGATTGCCTTTTTCATCATAAAGGCGCACGCGTTCCATGCCGCAACTCGGCGATTTTGCGCAGACGATAAATCCCGACAAACCTTCTTGTTGTGAGAGAAAGGCGTCAGCGAATGTCGCCATTTTCTCAGTGACATCATCATGAGGTGCGTGGCTAAAACGCATCCGAATGTCACCGGCTGTGGTTTGAACCAGGCGCAGTGCAGGGCGCGGAACGGGCAGGCCGATAGCCATTTCCGGGCAGATGGGTTTAAACGTCACCCACTGAGCGAGGTTGTCCATCACAAAGCCCATTCGTTTATGGCCGCCATCAAACCGGACGGCGGAGCCGGTTAAACATCCGCTAATTCCAATGACTGGTTTTGTGCTCATGAATCTCACCCCGGCTGTAAACAATGTGGTAATCACATCATTAAAACTTAGACAAATAATAGTGTTTGTACAAGTTTAGATAAAGGGTTTTAGAGCGCAATGACGTCGAGCGAAGCGACTTGTTGCTGCCAGAGTTCGATCTGATTTTTGCGCGCAGCGGTGAGTTTACCCGTGGTCACCAGCAGCCATTTTCGATCCGGGAAAATCTCTGGGGCCAGCATGGCAGGCGGCACGGGAAGCACGTCGATGCGATGGCCCTGGCCGGTACGCTTGAGCGCTTCGAGCCAGATTTCACATGGGTCGGTAAGATGCCAGCCGGTGATTAAGTAATTGTCTCCCGGCGTTTTTTTATCGCCTTCGAGGCAAAATGAAGTGTACGAAATGATGATACCGTCGAGTATTTCTCGCAGAGTCATTATCGCCGGTACATTGGCCGAGACTTTGCTGCGCAGCGGGCGAAGGACTTCAGTGACCATCTCCTGGCGCGGATACTCGCGGCCCGCGTCATAAATCTGTTGGCGTAGTGCCTCGATTTTTCCCTCTTTCAACCGCTGTAACATGCTCTCCTGAAGACTGAGCCAGTTATTTGTGTGGCTTGATTCAGGGCGTGCGAGCAAGGGTTTTACCTGGCTAACGGGGACACCTTTTTTCACCCAGTCGAGAATTTTGAGTGCCTGCTGGACATCATCATCACTATAAAGGCGGTGCCCGCCATCGGTACGCAACGGTTTGATCAGGCCATAACGACGCTGCCAGGCGCGCAAAGTGGTCGCGTTTATTCCGCAAAGCCGGGCAAATTCACCGATGGAGTAGGGCATAAGGCTCACCTGAGAACAGAGAATATTCTCAATATACTACGAATATCACCCGCTTGAATGAAGTGCAGGATGTTTGCACTACACTTTAATTCCAGTCGTGAAGATGAAAGGAGTTCTCATGAAGATATGGCCAATTGTCACCGGAGTTGCTGTCGCACTGACGCTGGTTGCTTGTAAATCTCCCACGCCACCAAAAGGCGTTAAGCCGATTACAGGATTTGATGCCAGCCGTTATCTTGGAAAGTGGTATGAGATTGCCCGTCTCGAAAACCGTTTTGAGCGCGGCCTTGAGCAAGTCACCGCGACCTACGGCAAACGCAGCGATGGCGCAATTAGCGTGCTCAATCGCGGATATGATCCGATCAAAAACAAGTGGAATGAAAGCGAAGGAAAAGCTTCATTCACTGGCGCACCAACGACCGCTGCGTTGAAAGTGTCATTCTTCGGACCGTTCTACGGCGGCTATAACGTCATCAAGTTGGATGACGATTATCAATACGCGCTAGTGAGTGGCCCGAACCGTGACTACTTGTGGATTCTGTCGAGAACGAAAACCATCCCGGATTCTGTAAAACAGGATTACCTGAACACGGCGCGCAGCCTGGGCTTCAAGGTCGATCAACTGGTCTGGGTGAAGCAGTAACACTGAGTTGAGGGCAGGTAATATCGGACGGTATTGCCTGGCTTTGATGGGGTTAAGTCTATTTAACATAATATACATTATGCGCACCAGTGTAAGATAAGACAGAATCCAGTGATTTCGTGGTTGGTCTTATCTTGCATAATATGTTCGTTCATCTGCCGCCTGGTTCGCATAACGGCTGAAATGTCTTGCGGCTTTTTATCTGCACTTCGGGTCGTCCTGTTGTTTTTCTTTAGGACCTGATTTAAATGAAACTATTGCTTGTTACTGTTACTACTGCGATAAGTCTAACCCTGCTGCCATTCGCATGTTCAGCAAATGCCGATTCACTGGGCATTAATAAAGATTGTGATAACCATCCGGCCAGCCAGTATGGCATCGACTCTATTGTTGCATTCGGTGAGTATAAAGCTGACCCAAAAAAATTCA
The DNA here is from genome assembly GCF_003601925.1 of Buttiauxella izardii. Taxonomy (GTDB): domain Bacteria; phylum Pseudomonadota; class Gammaproteobacteria; order Enterobacterales; family Enterobacteriaceae; genus Buttiauxella; species Buttiauxella izardii. Next base: position 4,542 of record NZ_QZWH01000060.1, on the reverse strand, counting down.
TGGATGCTATGGCTGCATTTTGCAACAAAGGCAAAACTATGGGTGATATGGGATTCGATGCAGCAGATGAACATTCTCTCTATCTGTGCAAACAGCCCGCAGGCAAAAGGTCGTGTTGCACCCTCGCTTTTAAGGTTCACCAAGCAGTTGAGAATAAGGCACGCTAAATGATTTTATTGATGCTAGCCAATATAGGAAGTACAGTTCATCAATATATGGAGCGCTGTCTTTCTTTTTTGATTTAATCAAAGATCTTAATGCAATAGCAGACTCTTTAAACGCTTGCGGGAGTGGTATGTATTTTAAAGCTAATTCCAACTTCTGATTATCGTCGCTTTCCGATTTGACACGCCCAACCCAAGAATTATCATCATCAAATTCCTTTTTCAGGCTTGCCCAAAACGATCTGTCTTTTTCTTTAGCTGCTACAGCATTTTCACTGTTTGACCAATATTCAATATTAGGTATATATATTTTAATTTTAAGTTGAATATTTGAGCTTTCCATAGAGCCTCGTTAAGCGATTAGTTACTAAGATTTTTTCAACCTGAAATAAGTGGCCCGAGATATACCCGTTTTATCCTGGATGGATTTGATTGAAAGCCCCTGTTCTATGAGAGACAACACCGAAGATGTTGCTGGGTGCGGTTTTCTCCCAAATTTGACACCGGCAGCCATTGCCGCAATTCGCCCATCGTTAGTCCGCTCCAGGATACGTTCACGCTCTGCTTCGGCTACCGCAGCCAGGATCTGTATAACCATTTTCCCCATTGTCCCTTCGGTACTGAGACCATTTTCAAGGAAGCGGATAGAAATACCTTTTCTGTAGCACCCATCAACGATGTTGATCATATCGGCGGTATTACGTTAGTGCAGATTATGACATCATCTTTTTCGGCCCGGGCAAGCAGCCGTTGTAACCCTTCCCGTTCATCGGTGGCCCCAGACATTATATCGGTAAAAATCCGATCTTCACGGACACCGACATTTTTGGGGTTTGAGGGCTGGTACCTGGGCAGTCATATGGCCACCCAGGATTTTTTTAGAGATAGCCGAGGCACTTAGCAATGCAAGTAACCAGGCCGGTAATGGACCAAATTACTCGAGCTGCATCCACTTTTATCTCAATGTTCAGATCAATATTCATCGCTTTAGCTCTGATATGATCTGGGCGCCCAGATATTTAATCCCTGGTGTATTTAGACTGCCCTGACCTTGGACAGTTCGTGGTTTACGTAACCGGTATTGTTCCCACGTTTCGAGCTTTCCAGAACGAACTTCAACCCTCACCATCGGCCCTGCCAATGAGAAGTTTGCCCACAAGGCAGTCTCGGAGATTCTTTTCGACCCATCAGCAACTTATGCCTAAGTCACCGGCGGCTTGCATGCCACACATTGAACATTACAGGCCAATTAGCACCGTGTCACCGGGTGAAGATGTAAAGATTATGTATAAATAGATTGACTTAGAAGTGACATTTGAACTTTGGAGAAACAGGTGACATTTTAAACTTGCTTTAACAATGTAGTAGCTAAATTGAGATGTCCGTCTCGGGAGTGCGGATGTTTTACAGTCCCATCTGAACGATCATGAATCTGACGATGAAAACTGATGACGGCATACGGAACGGGGTTTTTCTCAATGGAGATAGTCTCTGGATACCCCGCTCTCGTCGTAAATGTCGCGTTTATCAGCCCCCAGGAAGAGTGATAAATACGATTATCGATGCTGTCTCGGCGAGCAGCCGATAACGCGTTTAAACGCTTTACCAAAGGCGCTTTCAGATTCATAGCCAAGAGAAATGGCAATGCGCGCAATAGAATCTGCCGAGTTTTTTAAACGATCGCAGGCCAGTAGCATCCGCCAGTGCGTCAGGTACTCAATGGGTGCGCTGCCTACGGTATCCTTAAAATGCCTGGCGAAAGCCGAGCGAGACATGCCGACGTGCGTGGCCAGATTGTCTAAAGTCCAGCGTTGCTCTGGGTTATTGTGCATACAAGCCAGTGCAGTACTTAACTGCTTGTCAGCTAAAGCAAAAAGCCAACCGACGCCGCTTTTTTTAGCCTCGTGCAGATGCAGCCGCAGGGCCTGGATCAGCATCATATAAGCCAGCTGCTGGGCAATCAGGCTGCCGCCCGGCAGGGGTTCGCGCACCTCCTGCGCCATACGCTCCAGTGACCAGCGCATGGCAGCTTTGTCCGCTTCTTGCTGGATGTGCACCACGGGCGGCAAGGAGCCGAGCAGTAGACCGGCGTGATGCCCAGTCAACACAAAATGGCCGCCCACCAGAAAACACTCCTCTTCGCCGCCACCCAGCACACCCTGGTCTAAAAGCCTCGCCTCTCGCAGGATAGCGAAGTTTACCGGCGCGGCATGCAAGTCGGTGGCAATAACAAAAGACGGCCCCGGCGGCAGAAGGTAACAGTCTCCCGCATTGAGCTTTACCGGCCCCTCAATACCCTCAACTGAGAGCCAGCAATGCCCCGATACCACGGCATAACACTTAATTCCGGCATGCTCCGGCCATTGAATGGCCATCTCGCGGCCAATCGCCACGCCACCTGAGGCATAGCTCTGCGGTTTGAGCAAACCGAGCAATTCTGACAAAGGATCCATTTTGAGCCTCACAGGGTTGGACGATTAGACGAAAAATAGCGACTTTCCAGCATAGATCGTCCAGCGATCAGAATCTAGAGTAAAGGCCACGGGACGCTGAAGTCCTGACCAATCAGAGGCGAATTCACCATGCGTATTTTTCTCACCGGCGCGACCGGTTTTATCGGCACCGCCGTCACTCGCGAACTTATCGCCGCGGGCCACCAAGTGCTGGGCTTAACCCGCAGCGAGCGAGGCGCACAGAACCTCACTGCTATGGGGGCCGAAGCCCATTTCGGCGATATTAATGACCTGGAGAGTTTGCGGCGCGGTGCAAGTCAGGCTGACGGCGTGATCCACACCGCCTTCAATCACGACTTCTCGACGTTTTTAGCCAACTGTGAAAGTGACAGTCAGGTGATTGAAGCGCTGGGTCACGAATTGGCAGGCTCAGCTCGCCCGCTGATTATCACTTCTGGCGTCGCGCTTGGCGCACTTGGGCAGAACACCTTAGCCTGCGAGGAGAACTTCAACCCGGATCATCCTAACCCGCGCAAAGCCTCCGAGCTGGGTGGCATCAAGGCGGCCGAGCACGGCGCCAGTGTCTCAGTGGTGCGTTTGTCGCAGGTTCATGACCCTGTCAAGCAGGGTTTGATCACGTCGCTAGTCGAGTTGGCTTTGCAGAAAGGCGTCTCGGCTTACGTGGATGAAGGGGAGAACTGCTGGTCCGCGGTGCATATCAGCGATGCGGCGCGACTCTATGTGTTGGCACTAGAGAAAAACGCCGCCAATAGCCGTTATAACGCAGTGGCCGAGCCCGCCATCCCGATGAAAACCATCGCCGAGACGCTGGGACGAGTGCTGAATTTACCGGTAAAACGCCTGACTGCGCACCAGGCCGCCGAGCATTTCGGCTGGATGAACATCTTCATCACACACGATATGTCGGCCTCAAGCGACCTCACCCAGCAGCGTTTAGGCTGGAAACCGACGGGTCCATCACTAATTGCCGACCTCGAGCAAATGCCTATCAAGTAATATTGTCAGCAGTTCCCCCAGCGGGAGCTGCTGCACGGGTGACAAGGGTTTAGTTAAAGAGCCAGCCTAAGGATGACTGGCTCGGGGTATGAAAAGCGTTAGCATCTAACGCCCTGTTGAGCCGTCGGGAATGCAATTAAGACCTGGCTGGCGCTCAGTGGGAGAAACATCGTAACACTTTGTCACACGGTCAGTTTTCATAATCTTTATCGCCGGGGGCTCTGCAGATTGCGCATGCATACCCACATTTGGGTCAGCCAATTCATCAGACGACCTGACTGTTGGAGATAGCGATTGAGAAAATGCGGGAACAGCAATTATGTAGATGAGAACAGTAGCAAAATAAAGCCTCATTTTTACCACCTCAAAGCAAATAAAACAGATTCTGTTCCATACAGGAACCCGACCAGAAAAGCATATTTAAACAAAATAAAAAATCATGCTTTGGGGTGATATTTCCGGATATACGGCTTCGGTAAACAATCCTAATAATCTCCCTGCTGACTCGTCTTAACTATACTTATCTGTACATTTAACGTTTCAGGAGCTCAGCATGTTTGATAAAGCAGAAGACAAACTTAACCAGGCCGCAGGTACCGCACGTGAATTGTATGGCAAACAGACCAACAACCCTGGCGAAGAGTTAAAAGGTGCAGCTCGGAAATATGCGTCGCAAGCCAGTTATGCTGTGCGTGACGCAACAGATAATGTTCGGGATCAGGTTTCCACCAACCCGATTTCCGGTTTAGCGATTGCAGCCGCTGTTGGCGTGGTATTTGGCTTCTTGTTGGGCCGTAAATAACGCAAAGGGCTGCGCATGGCAGCCCTGGTTTAATCCTGCGTAAACGGTGGACGACACTAACGCTTATCCACCCTACAAAACCCCACCTTGTATTATCCCCCTTGTT
>NZ_QZWH01000059.1 GCF_003601925.1 Buttiauxella izardii | reverse complement strand
TTCCGGGCGTGCGACGGCGATGAGGGCGGGAAATAACGAGCCCTTCACGCTTCAGGATATCGCCGATGGTGCTGGCGGCCGGCACATCAAACGGCGCCTGATGATTCATCAGCCAGGCGCGGATTTTTTTCGGCCCCCAGTCGGGGTGCCGTACGCGCATATCGATAAGCTGCTGAACAATCCCGGCAGGCAGGCGTTCATCATGCGTGAGGCGGGCGCGGGGCTGGTCAAAAAGAGAGGCCGGGTCGTCGGGGTTAAAACGCTGCAGCCATTTATACCCGGTTTTACGGCTGATGCCGAAGTGACGGCACAGTTCGGAAACAGGAGCCGTGCCTGCGTGGCAGGCACGGATGAAATCAAGACGTTGCATGGGGCGGGTCTCAGTCCAGGGCATAGTGAGTCTCCTCTGCTATGCCGTTTATAACTGTTACCCATGTGTCCGGTCTAAAGTGTTACCCATGTGTCCGGTTTGTACCGCAGCGTCATCCGACACTTAGGCCGATTTGGTGAGCATCAAAATAAGGCTATCGACCACATCTGGCGCTTGCTCATAAAGATTGAGATTCTCCGGCTGCATCAGCCAGTTTTTGATAATCCCACTGAAATAACCGTGAATGATGGTTATCGTCAATTCGATATTGGTATTAACAGGAATTTGCCCTTTTGAAATACAATTGCGCAATATTTTTTTCATTCTTTCCCGGTTAAACCAATAACGCTCCCTTATTTCCCTCTCAGAATACATTTCCCCGTTGAATTCGCAGGTATGGTAAAGAATTTGCAATAATTCGTACTGCCGACGATCAGACGAAATGAACCTCAACGTTTCAATCATGATTTCACGTAATAGCTTTAAATCATTATCCAGAATTTTGGGACTGAGTTTTCGCCTTATTTCCAATGAGATACAAGACTGGATATTCCAGATTTCGTTAAACAACGAAGTTTTGCTATCAAAGTGCCAGTAAATCGCACCACGGGTCATGCCAGCAGCATCAGCAATGTCGGCAAGGGTTGTGGTGGAAACGCCATTTTTAGCAAATAGTGTGATAGCAACATCAATAAGGTGCTGACGCGTTTTTAACGCATCGGCTTTTGTTTTTCGCGCCATAGATAATTAACTCTTTGTGGATATTAGTTACAAGAATTAACAGGTTTAAATATTATTTTTCTATTTTGGGTGAGATTAAGAAGATTGTGAATTATTCTGTGCTTTAAATTTTTCGATGTCCAGTCCAGGCGTAGAAGATTATACATACAAGCATGAATCATTAATCGATAAAGCCTCTGTTAAGCTCGTCTTCTCTATATCCATTACAGAGTTAGACCTTTAACAGGGAAATTTCTCCATGGCGAAGTTTTTTATCGAGCGCCCCATATTTGCCTGGGTGCTGGCCATCATTTTGATGTTGGCAGGCGTACTGTCCATCATCAACTTGCCAGTGGCGCAGTACCCAACAATTGCCCCGCCAGCGGTCGCTATTAATGCAACCTATCCCGGTGCGGATGCCAGTACCGTTCAGGATACGGTGACGCAGGTTATCGAGCAGAATATGAACGGTCTGGATAATCTGATGTATATGTCTTCGACGAGCGATGCGTCGGGCAGCGTGACGGTGACGCTGACCTTCAAGTCCGGCACCGATCCGGATATTGCTCAGGTTCAGGTACAAAATAAACTTCAGCTCGCCATGCCTTTGTTGCCACAGGAAGTGCAGCAGCAGGGGATTAGCGTTAAAAAATCTTCCAGCAGCTTCCTGATGGTTGCCGGGTTTATCTCGCAAGATGGCAGCATGAGTCAGGACGATATTGCTGACTATATTTCCTCTAACATCAAAGATCCTATCAGCCGCACAGCAGGTGTCGGGGATGTGCAGTTGTTCGGCGCACAGTACGCGATGCGTATCTGGCTTGATCCTAACCAACTCAATAAATATCAGTTAACCACGCTGGATGTGATTAACCAGATAAAAACCCAGAACGCGCAGGTGGCCGCAGGGCAACTTGGCGGAACACCAGCCATTGCGGGGCAACAACTTAACGCTTCTATTATTGCCCAGACGCGTTTGCGCGACCCCGAGCAATTCGGTCACATTCTGCTGAAAGTGCAGCCCGACGGTGCAAAAGTAGAATTGCGCGATGTGGGGCGTATTGAGTTGGGTGGCGAAAACTACAACGTCATTGCACGCTATAACGGGAAACCTGCCGCCGGATTGGGGATTAAACTCGCCACCGGGGCAAATGCGTTGGATACCGCGAAAGCGGTGCAGGCACAAATGGCGAAGCTCGAACCCTATTTCCCACACGGTTTAACCGTGGTTTACACCTACGACACCACACCGTTTGTCAAAATATCGATTCGTGAAGTCTTCAAAACACTGCTCGAAGCTATCGTGCTGGTGTTTCTGGTCATGTATCTGTTTTTACAGAACTTCCGTGCCACGCTGATTCCCACTATTGCGGTGCCAGTGGTACTGCTCGGGACTTTCGCTGTACTTGCCGCATTTGGCTATTCCATCAATACCTTAACGATGTTCGGCATGGTGCTGGCGATAGGTTTGCTAGTGGACGATGCCATTGTGGTGGTGGAAAACGTCGAACGCGTGATGGTGGAAGAGGGGTTGCCGCCCAAAGAAGCCACGCAAAAATCGATGGGGCAAATCCAGGGCGCACTTGTCGGGATTGCGATGGTGTTGTCAGCGGTATTTATTCCGATGGCATTTTTCGGCGGTTCCACCGGCGTTATCTATCGCCAATTCTCGATAACTATCGTTTCCGCCATGGCGCTTTCAGTGTTGGTGGCGCTGATTCTGACACCTGCACTGTGCGCCACTTTACTCAAACCGGTCGCCAAAGGCAGCCACGGTAAAACCACCGGACTGTTCGGCTGGTTTAACGCCCGTTTCGAGCAAAGTACTCACCATTACACCGACAGCGTGAAGCAGATTTTGCGCCGCACAGGCCGCTATATGGCGCTTTATACGTTGATTGTGGCGGGTATGGTTGCGCTATTCCTTCATTTACCTACCTCATTTTTACCGGAAGAAGATCAGGGCGTATTCCTTACCATGGTCACGCTGCCTGCGGGAGCGACCCAGGCCAGAACGGAAAAAATTATGGATCAGATCACCGATTACTATCTGACCCATGAATCGGCAAACGTCGAATCCGTATTTACCGTTAACGGCTTTAGCTTCAGCGGCAAAGGGCAGAACAATGGCCTGGCGTTTGTGCGGCTGAAAGACTGGGACAAACGGCCAGGTAAAGAAAACGAAGTAACTGCGATTGTCGGGCGCGCCACTCGTGCGTTTAGCAAAATCCATGACGGAATGGTTTTCGCGTTTAACTTGCCAGCCATCACCGAATTGGGTACGGCAACGGGCTTTGACTTCGAATTAATCGACCAGGCAAGTCTTGGGCACAATGCGCTGACACAGGCGCGAAACCAGCTATTGGGCATGATTTCCAAACACCCGGAAATGTTGGTGCGTGTGCGTCCAAATGGCCTTGAAGACACGCCGCAATTCAAGCTGGAAGTTGACCAGGAAAAGGCGCAATCGCTCGGCGTAAGCATTTCAGACATTAACCAAACCATTGCTACCGGCCTCGGTAGCACCTACGTCAATGACTTCATCGACCACGGGCGTGTGAAAAAAGTCTACCTGCAAGGGCGCGCATCAAGCCGCATGCTGCCGCAGGACATTAATAGCTGGTTTGTGCGGGGAAGCAGCGGGCAAATGGTGCCGTTTTCCTCTTTTGCCAGCGCGCGCTGGATATTTGGTTCTCCACGTCTGGAGCGCTACAACGGCCTGCCATCCATGGAAATTCTTGGAGAAGCCACGCCGGGTAAAAGTACCGGTGAAGCCATGCTGCTGATGGAAAGCCTGGCGTCGAAATTGCCGAGTGGCATTGGTTTTGACTGGACGGGAATGTCCTATCAGGAACGTTTATCAGGCAACCAGGCTCCTGCACTTTACGCCATTTCGCTGCTGGTCGTTTTCCTGTGTCTCGCGGCGCTTTATGAAAGCTGGTCCATTCCTTTCTCAGTCATGCTGGTGGTGCCACTTGGGGTTATTGGCGCGCTACTCGCCGCCACATTGCGCGGCTTGAATAACGACGTTTATTTCCAGGTCGGGCTACTGACAACCATCGGCCTGTCGGCCAAAAACGCCATTCTGATTGTCGAGTTCGCCAAAGACCTGATGGATAAAGAAGGCAAAGGATTAATTGAGGCCACGCTCGATGCGGTGCGTATGCGCCTGCGTCCGATTCTGATGACTTCACTGGCCTTTATTCTTGGCGTGATGCCGCTGGTGATCAGCAGCGGAGCGGGGAGTGGTGCGCAAAATGCCGTGGGAACGGGCGTGATGGGCGGAATGGTTTCTGCCACCTTGCTGGCAGTGTTTTTTGTCCCGGTGTTCTTCGTAGTGATAAGCCGCCGTTTTGGAAAGTCGAAATAACAGGAATACGCCGCTGATGGCTCAGTCATCGCCCATCGTCGACAAGTCTTTACTTTAAGAATCAAGCTTTAAGGAATAGTAATGAAGAAATATGGTGAGTTCATGGTGCTGCCTTCCGTGCTGTTGATAGCGGCTGGCGTATTAACGGGTTGTAATGATAAAAGCGACGAAAAGGCGCAATTGCCCGCACCGCAAGTCAATGTATATACCGTTAAAGCCGCGCCATTGGCGGTGACGACTGAACTTCCGGGGCGTACCGACGCCTTTCGCGTGGCAGAGGTTCGCCCACAGGTCAGCGGTATCATTCTGAAGCGCAATTTTGTTGAAGGCAGTGATATTAAAGCGGGAAGTTCGCTTTATCAAATTGACCCGGCACCGTATCAAGCCGCCTGGAACAGCGCACAAGGCTCACTTGCCAAGGCGAAAGCCGCCGCGAATATCGCGCACTTAACCGTTAAACGTTATGTGCCGCTGCTTGGTACAAACTACATCAGCAAGCAGGAATACGATCAGGCTGTGGCCGATGCGCAGCAAGCGGATGCAGAAGTCACCGCAGCGAAGGCTGAAGTCGAAAACGCACGGATTAATCTCGCTTACACCAAAGTTAGCTCGCCAATTGACGGGCGCGTCGGCAAATCGAATGTCACCGAAGGGGCGTTAGTCACTAACGGCCAGGCGTCATCATTGGCAACCGTCCAACAGCTCGACCCGATTTATGTCGATGTCACCCAATCCAGCAATGACTTTATGCGACTCAAGCAGTCCGTTGAACAGGGCAGCCTGCAAAAAGCGAATGGCAAAACGGCGGTGCAACTGGTGATGGAAGATGGCAAGCCTTATGCCATCAACGGCGAGCTGGAATTTTCCGATGTGACGGTTGATCAAACCACCGGATCGATCACTTTACGCGCCGTGTTCCCGAACCCGCAACACCAGTTATTGCCTGGCATGTATGTGCGCGCAAAAATTGATGAGGGCATTCAGCCTGAAGCGATTCTGGTGCCACAGCAAGGCGTGACGCGTAATCCGCGTGGCGATGCCACGGTGATGGTGGTTGATCAAAACAATAAAGCCGAAGTCCGTGAAGTAACCGCGCCGCAGGCTATTGGCGATCAATGGTTGGTGACTAAAGGCGTTAAACCAGGGGACAAAGTGATTGTCAGCGGCCTTCAGCGGGTTCGCCCTGGCGTCGCTGTACAGATAGTGCCGGATAGCGCTGCCGCTCAAACACGCTAAGGTATTCTGGATAATGGCTAAGTTTTTTATTGAAAGACCCATCTTTGCCTGGGTGCTGGCAATCATCCTGATGATTGCGGGTACACTGGCGATTCTGCAACTTCCTGTCGCGCAGTATCCCACTATCGCACCTCCGGCTGTTGCGGTGACTGCAACGTATCCGGGTGCGGATGCGCAGACGGTGCAGGACACGGTGACGCAGGTTATCGAACAGAACATGAACGGTATCGATAACCTGATGTACATGTCATCCACCAGTGATTCTGCCGGTGGCGTGACCATAACCTTGACGTTTAAATCAGGCACCAGCCCGGATATTGCTCAGGTTCAGGTGCAAAACAAACTGCAACTGGCGATGCCGCTGTTACCGCAAGAAGTGCAGCAGCAGGGGATTAGCGTTGAAAAATCTTCCAGCAGTTTCTTACTGGTGGCAGGCTTTATCTCTGATAACCCCAACCTGACGCAGGATGATATTTCCGATTACGTGGCATCAAATATAAAAGATGCCATCAGCCGTTCTAACGGCGTCGGGGATGTTCAACTCTTTGGGGCCCAGTACGCGATGCGTATCTGGCTCAATGCCGATGCGTTGAACAAATACCAACTTAATCCGGGCGATGTCGTCACGCAGCTGAAAATGCAGAACGACCAGGTGGCTGCAGGGCAACTCGGTGGCACGCCTGCAGTCAAAAATCAGCAGCTTAACGCCTCGATCATTGCTCAGACGCGCTTAAAAGATCCGGCTGAATTTGGCAAAGTGACGTTGAAAGTGAATCCCGATGGCTCGGTGGTGCATTTAAGCGATGTGGCACGCATTGAGTTAGGCGGTGAAAACTACAATACCGTAGCGAAAATTAATGGTCAGGCCGCTGCTGGCTTAGGGATTAAACTTGCGACCGGGGCGAATGCGCTGGATACCGCAGCGGGTATTAAGGCGAAACTGGCCTCGCTGCAACCCTACTTCCCGCAAGGGATGAAAGTCGTTTACCCGTACGACACCACGCCGTTTGTGAAAATCTCCATTCATGAAGTCGTGAAAACGCTGTTTGAAGCCATCATCCTGGTGTTCCTGGTGATGTACCTCTTCTTGCAAAACTTCCGTGCGACACTCATTCCCACCATTGCAGTCCCGGTGGTTTTGCTCGGGACGTTTGCCGTTCTTTCCGCATTTGGGTACTCGATAAATACGCTCACCATGTTTGGCATGGTGCTGGCGATTGGCTTGCTGGTTGATGATGCGATAGTGGTGGTGGAAAACGTTGAGCGCGTGATGGTGGAAGATCATCTCTCACCCAAAGAAGCCACCAAAAAATCGATGGAGCAAATCCAGGGTGCGTTGGTTGGGATCGCGATGGTGCTGTCGGCGGTGTTTATTCCGATGGCCTTCTTTGGCGGCTCGACCGGGGCCATCTACCGCCAGTTCTCCATTACGATTGTGTCGGCAATGGCACTTTCGGTGCTGGTGGCGTTGATCCTCACACCTGCATTGTGTGCGACATTGCTAAAACCGGTTGATCCTGCGGCGCATGAAAAAACCGGTTTCTTTGGCTGGTTTAACCATAAATTCAACCAAAGCGCGAATCACTATACCGATAGCGTGAGCAACATTTTACGCAACACCGGGCGCTATCTGCTGCTGTATCTGATTATTGTGGTCGGAATGGCGGTGTTATTCCTCCGTTTGCCAACCTCATTCCTGCCCGAAGAAGATCAGGGCGTGTTTATGACGATGGTGCAGTTGCCCGCAGGTGCCACGCAGGAGCGAACGCAAAAAGTGCTCGACGAGATAACTCATTATTATCTCGAGACTGAAAAATCCAACGTTGAATCGGTGTTTACCGTCAACGGGTTTAGTTATAGCGGACAGGGGCAAAACTCCGGGATTGCTTTTATCAGTTTGAAACCCTGGGATGAACGATCCGGCAAAGAGAACGGGGTCGGTGCCATCGTCGAACGCGCCACTAAAGCCTTTAGCAAAATTCGTGATGGCCTGGTGTTCCCGTTTAACTTACCGGCGATTATGGAGTTGGGTACAGCAACCGGTTTCGACTTTGAATTGATTGACCAGGCAAACCTTGGGCATCAGCAACTGACGCTGGCGCGTAATCAATTGATGGAAATGGTCGCCAAACATCCTGATATGTTGACGCGTGTGCGCCCGAATGGGCTTGAAGATACCCCGCAGTACAAACTGGAAATCGACCAGGAAAAAGCGCAGTCACTGGGAATTAGCCTGGCGGATATTAACCAGACTATCGCCAGCGCATTGGGCGGCACTTATGTGAACGACTTTATCGACCATGGCCGTGTGAAGAAAGTGTACGTTCAGGCGGATGCGCGTTTCCGCATGCTGCCACAGGATATTGATAATCTGTACGTGCGCGGCAGTGAAGGGCAAATGGCACCGCTTTCGGCATTTTCTTCGTCACACTGGATGTACGGTTCTCCGCGCCTTGAGCGTTACAACGGATTGCCGTCGATGGAAGTGTTGGGCGAGGCGACGCCGGGTAAAAGTACCGGCGAGGCGATGGTGTTAATGGAGCAGCTTGCATCAAAACTGCCATCCGGGATTGGCTACGACTGGACGGGGATGTCATATCAGGAAAGGCTTTCTGGCAACCAGGCGCCCGCACTTTATGCCATCTCTTTGGTGGTGGTGTTCCTGTGCCTGGCGGCGTTATACGAAAGCTGGTCGATACCGTTCTCGGTGATGCTGGTAGTGCCGCTCGGTGTGGTCGGTGCGCTATTAGCAGCGGCGATGCGCGGCATGAATAATGACGTTTACTTCCAGGTCGGGCTATTGACCACCATTGGCCTGTCGGCAAAGAACGCGATATTGATCGTCGAATTTGCCAAAGACTTGATGGAGAAAGAGGGCAAAGGCTTGATGGAAGCTACGCTCGACGCGGTGCGTATGCGTTTGCGCCCGATCCTCATGACATCGTTGGCATTTATTCTCGGGGTTATGCCGTTGGTATTAAGCCGTGGCGCGGGAAGTGGCGCACAGAACGCGGTGGGAACCGGTGTGATGGGCGGAATGCTCTCGGCGACCTTGCTGGCGATATTCTTCGTGCCGGTGTTCTTCGTGGTGATACGAGCGCGATTTAGCAAATCCAGACCAGAGTAAAACTCACAAGCCCGAACTTAGGTTCGGGTTTTTTTTTGGTGTTTCAGATGACAACGTCCAGCGAGTAGGTCGGAAAAGCAATAGAGTCATCCGACAAGAAGTACACAAACTACAGACGAAAAAAAGCCCGCATTTTCATGCGGGCTCTTCTTATAATGTGGCGGTGAGAGAGGGGTTCGAACCCTCGATACGTTGCCGTATACACACTTTCCAGGCGTGCTCCTTCAGCCACTCGGACACCTCACCGTATTGTTTTTGTTGCCAACTTCAGGGGGCAACGGGGCGCTACTATAGGGATTGAACCGCATTCGGTCAAGTTTAATCTTCTGTTTCTGTACCGTTCGGTCAAGGTGTGAACGATGCCGAATTTTAGGCAAAAAAAAGTCTGAACGTGAATTCAGACTTTCTCTTGGAATGTGGCGGTGAGAGAGGGGTTCGAACCCTCGATACGTTGCCGTATACACACTTTCCAGGCGTGCTCCTTCAGCCACTCGGACACCTCACCGTTTTGTTGTTCCTTGACTGCTGGAACGGGCGCTAATGTAGGGAAAACGCTGGTCTGCGTCAATCCACTTTTTAGTCATTCTGGTGCGTTTAGCCAAACTTCAAACAACTTGTTTCTTAAAGCAGCAACAGATGGCGGTTTTTTATTATATTCATCTTATGTATTGTTGAGTACTTGCTGATAAGCCTAAGAAAAAATGGAGAAAGCATGGATATTATTTTTCATCACCCGACCTTTAATGCCCAACAGTGGATTGAAGGCATGCAACAAAAACTTCCAGAAGCATCGGTTCGCCAGTGGCAACCCGGTGATAACCAGCCTGCGGATTACGCGCTGGTCTGGCATCCTCCGGTGGAAATGCTCAGTGGGCGTCAGGAGCTGAAAGGGGTCTTTGCATTGGGTGCGGGTGTGGACTCCATTCTGAGCAAACTGCAGGCGCATCCTGAGATGCTGCCAAAAGGTGTGCCGCTGTTTCGCCTTGAAGATACCGGTATGGCGCTCCAGATGCAGGAATATGCCGTCAGCCAGGTGCTGCACTGGTTCCGCCGTTTCGATGATTATCAGGCGCTGAAACAGCAGGCGAAGTGGCAGCCACTTGATGACTATCATCATGAAAACTTCACCATCGGTGTGTTAGGCGCAGGCGTATTGGGTGGGAAAGTCGCAGAAAGTCTTGCCGCATGGGGCTTCCCGGTGCGCTGCTGGAGCCGCAGCAAAAAAGATTACCATGGCGTGACCAGCTATGCGGGCGCTGAACAGCTCGATGAATTCCTCAATGGCACGCGTGTGTTAATCAACCTGCTGCCCAACACGCCGCAAACGGTGGGTATCATTAATAGCCAGTTGCTCAACAAACTTGCGGATGGTGCTTACGTGATGAACCTCGCGCGCGGTGTGCATTTGATTGAAGACGATCTGCTGGCCGCTCTCGATTCCGGCAAAGTAAAAAGCGCGATGCTCGATGTGTTTGCTAAAGAACCACTGCCTGAAAACAGCCCATTGTGGAAGCATCCTCGCGTTGCGATAACACCACATCTGGCAGCGGTGACACGCCCCGAAGAAGCGATGGTTTACATTGCGAAAACCATTCGCCAAATCGAAAACGGTGAATCACCAGGCGGGCAGGTTTCTTTAGATAACGGTTATTAACATCATGCCCGGCTGGGCCGGGCTAAAAAACAATGGCGATAACTGCTATCCTTGCGGGAAAGAGATAAAAGGAGAGAGCCATGTATCCCGTTGACCTGCATATGCACACCGTCGCCAGCACCCACGCCTACAGCACCCTTCATGACTACATCGCGATTGCCAAAAGCAAAGGCATCAAACTGTTTGCGATTACCGATCATGGCCCGGATATGGCCGATGCGCCGCATTATTGGCATTTCGTGAACATGCGTATCTGGCCGCGAGTGGTGGAGGGCGTCGGTATTTTACGTGGCATCGAAGCCAACATTAAAAATACCGCCGGGGAAATCGACTGCACCGGCCCGATGCTGGACTCGCTTGATCTGATTATCGCCGGTTTCCACGAGCCTGTTTTCCCGCCACAAGACAGCGCTACGCACACCGAAGCCATGATTGCGGCGATGGCGAGCGGCAATGTCCACATTATCAGCCACCCTGGTAACCCAAAATTCCCGGTTGATATTCCGGCCATCGCGCAAGCAGCGGCGAAGTACAACGTCGCGCTGGAACTGAATAACTCTTCATTTACGCATTCACGTAAAGGCAGCGAGGCGAATTGCCGGGCGATTGCCGCCGCAGTGCGTGATGCCGGAGGTTGGTTATCGTTAGGTTCTGACTCCCATACCGCTTTTACGCTCGGGGATTTCGATGAATGCCGCAAAATTCTGGCAGAAGTTGAGTTCCCGGAAGATCGTATTCTGAATGTTTCTGTTCGTCGGATGCTCGGATTCCTTGAATCCCGCGGCATGTCGCCTATCGACGAATTCGCCACACTTTAATTTCTATAATATGGATAGCTAACATGAATGAGTTTTCAATTATTTGCCGCATTTTGGGATCGTTATATTACCGCCAGCCTCAGGATCCATTATTGGTTCCGCTGCTGACAATGATCCGCGATGGCAAACTGGCTGAGCACTGGCCGCTGGAGCAGGATGAGTTGTTGGCTCGCCTGCAACAAAGCTGCGACCCTCAACTGTTGGCTGCCGATTACAACGCGCTGTTTGTAGGCGAAGAGTGCAGCGTGCCGCCGTACCGTTCCGCGTGGGAAGAGGGCAGTAACGAAGGTGAAGTGCGTGAATTCCTTAAACAACGCGGTATGCCACTGGCCGAAACTCCAGCCGATCATTTTGGCACCTTGTTATTAGCCGCCTCGTGGTTGGAAGATCAGTCACAAGAAGATGAGTTTGAAGCGCAGGTTCGCTTGTTTGATGACTACCTGCTGCCGTGGGCGGGGACGTTCCTCGGTAAAGTCGAAGCTCACTCGACAACCCCGTTCTATCGCACTCTGGCACTGTTAAGCCGCGAAGCCATTCAGGCGATGCGCGATGAGCTGGAAGAAGAAAACGAAGAGTAGTGTTTTGTGATTTAAATCACATTTGAACTGCAACAATCAATTTAGATCTACAAAAAATGTGCGGTAGATCGTGGTCGAGCTATAAGGCTCTGCTATGATACGCCGCATGAACATACTTATTTCTCTGGCATTGACCACCGGTATTCTCTCTGGCCTTTGGGGCTGGGTTGCGGTGAGTCTCGGCCTTCTTAGTTGGGCTGGCTTCCTCGGTTGTACCGCATATTTTGCGTGTCCGCAGGGCGGTATCAAGGGGCTTTTCATTTCTGCATGCACGCTATGTAGCGGTGTATTGTGGGCGCAGGTGATCATTCACGGCAGCGCACTGGCTCCGCACCTGGAAATCATCGGCTATATGGTGACGGGCGTGGTGGCGTTTCTGATGTGCGTGCAGGCGAAACACATGTTGTTGTCGTTTGTGCCGGGCACATTTATCGGGGCTTGCGCGACCTTTGCAAACCAGGGCGAATGGCGAATTGTGGTGCCTTCGTTGCTGCTTGGATTGGTATTCGGCTTCGCCATGAAGAACAGTGGTTTGTGGTTAGCAGCGCGAAAAGCAAAACCTGAATCTCAGGTTATTGCCGAATAAAGTCAGCCACCTATAAATGAAAAAACCTCGCCATCGCGAGGTTTTTTATTATCTGATGATTATCAGGATTCAGGAGGGACGGACATCTCTCTGTATTTCGCCAGTATCGGGTTATTAATATCCTGCGGATTTTGCAGATCCCACAAGCCGCGGTTAATACCATCATTAACCAGATAAATAACGCCGGTTTCAATGGCCGACATCAAACACATCATGACGGGTTCGTTCGTCGTATAACCGATTTCACCTTCCAGCAATCGTTGATAATCCACGAAGCGGAATACCCCGGCCTGAACTTCATAAGACAAAATGGTTTTACTGGTATTCACTGAAGATAAAACTTCGCCAGTGCTGACGTTAACCACACGTAAGTTCACCGCAATTTGATCCAGCTGATATTGCGTTTCGCCACCGATGCCAAAGTAGCGAGCTCCCACACCACCTGATTTCACATTGCTTTCATATCCGATAATCGAACCTTCAACCATCACGTTTGCGGCGATTAGCGAATCCAGCGGCCTACGGTTATTCTCGGCAACCGTGCCATTTTCCTGTGCTGCACGAATGATCTTACGTTCGTTTAACAGGTTTTGCAGACCCTGACGTTCTAACGGAACAAACCAGCGTGAATCTTTTAATGCTGTTACCAGCATAGAAGTCGCACTTTGTGGAACCGCCGTTGAGAAGTTACTTGCTGGATAAGGTTTAAATTGCCCGGTTTCATCCTGAATATTATAAACCGAGACAAACAGTTTCCCTTTGGATTCCGGCAAATGGGTCAAATCACGATAACTTTGTGCCCGAGGCATAAGTGTAGGTTTCGCAGCTTCTTTTGGTGGCGCTGTCAAACAACCACTTAATAAACACACCGCTACGATGAGAAGTAAACGCTGCATGATGTTTATCCTTAAATACTTTTTGATTATTTAAGAGCCACTAGAAATCAGTAGATGAGTTCTGTAAGCCGGCAACCTGGATAGTTGATGTCTTCCCTGTTTTACGGTCAGTCACATTTAATTGCAGCTGCCCATCAGAGTTGGCGATATCAACGATAAAATCATTGGTTACCATGCGCCCTGGTTTGCCGGTATTAATATTGCTGAGCAAACCGCCTAATAACTGTGACTGAATGGCCTGAGTAAAGTTATCCAGTGCGGACGGAGTTTCAATACCAAAGTTGTCATCGAAGCTCGGGTCTTTATATGAGTTTTGTGCTTGTGCAGAATTAAGTAAAAAAGACCCGTTATTGGGGTTTCCGCCAAAGTTCGGGTTCGTAAACTGAAATGTCATATTGCCCGCCCACGACAGGGGCGATATTAGCAGTAAAGACAAAACTGCATGAGTGATACGCATGGCAGCCTCCTAAAATTCGTCGGTGGTTAAATCGCCGGTGCTCAACAATGTCTTGTCAATTTGCCGGCGATTAATCGCTTCTTCGGTTTGAACCAGTGCGATATTGACGTTACGGTCAAAATCACGTTTTGAGGGGAATAAAAAGGACTGAAAAATAACGTCCTGATCGACCGTTATCGTGATCCAGCTTCCCCAACGGGCACTGGGTCGCTCATTTATCGTTAAATTGCCGGTAAAACTGCTTTCCCACCTGTCGCTGAAGGCGCGATAAAAGTCATGCCCCACGGAAGAAACGGTGTGATCCGTTAATAATCCGGGGACTTCAACTTCCACGGCGCGAGCGCCCCCGGCGGCGCTGAGTAAAGCTGACGCCAGCAGTAAAGCAGCAGGAAATTTCATCGCTTTATCGCCTGAGGTTGTCGTTTGCCCAGGAAACCGCCTGAGTGCGGTTTTTTACAGATATTTTCTTGAAAAGATTATAGAGATGCGTTTTTACCGTGTTTTCACTTATAAATAACGACTGAGCAATTTCAATATTTGAAGCGCCAATACGCAATTTATTAAGTATTTCCTTTTCACGGTGAGTCAGGAGTGATGACTCAACATTATTGAAACGATAGTTCCCTGAGTGATTAATAAGGTAGCTGGCTAATTTTTGCGAGAAGTAACATTCTCCATCCATTACGCCACGAATCCCTTCTACTACACGGGGTTCTTCCTCGGACATATAAAACACACCATTTATATGCGGCCAATTTTCTATGTCACGGAATTGATACTCTTCAGGGGTGTTTAACAACAACAGTTTAATGCTGTTATGTTTGCGACCCAGGTTATCTTGCCAGTAGTTAATCAGCTTTTTATCGGCTTCAACCATATCGAAAAGCACCACAACATTACCGACGACATCTTCAAGAGAGCGTTGAATGTTATGAAGTTTCCCATTAATAGAGAGTGAAGACTTTAGATGCTGTAATAACGCAGTTGCTTGTAGCGAGGGTTTCGTGATCAACAATAAAGTTTGAGCATTTAACGCCTGACTATTCATAGTATGGACTTCATTAAACATGATGAAACTCCATCCGAGTTTGCGCATCGATCAGCTGGATTAACAGAAAGTTAATCCACCAGAAGTACTGATTGGTGCTGCACTGCTGTGTTTGAAATTAATATAACACTGTCAAATAACGCTAAGTTGCGCCCTGACTTATTGTGTTAAACAAAATGTTACTGCTGATTTCAATCTAGCGGTTACTAATCTTAAAGCAAGTGTTAAAGCTGTTACAGAATGTAACTGTAGATATTAAAATGTTGCAACTCAATGTTTTTGCTATTTAGTTTTAATACTAAAGTTGTACACATATTATAAATTGCACAGTTTTAAAAATCATACAAATGATTTTATCTTTTTGATTTTAAAGTAATATTTGATTTTGTTTTTCTGCTTACTGGAACTTAACACATGTAAATAGTGAAGGTTACACTCTCCTTTCAAGACTCTCTTAAGAAAACTCATCTTCGTGACAGAGGCGGCTAAAAATTGCCAAAGATGACTCTAAAAACTCAGCCAGACGGCAAAGTCAGGCTTGATTAACGAGGTTATTTTGAATGCTTGCAGGCTAATTAAAATTTTCATTAGGGAAGCCTTTGTTGTGTTTGGATTTTTTTATTTAACTCATGCTTTGTAATGAGTGGAAATATCAAAATACAACGTGCGGGTGAGATATTTTAAATGTTTCGAAGGACATACTCATTTCCGTAACGCAGCAATAACTTTTCATCGTTAGCGTTAACAAGCAAGCAGCAGTTTAAATTGGAAGAAATATTTCAATGGCTGCATCCAGACTCAGGGTGACAACATGAAAAACAGATCGTTATTTATGATGTTAGCATTGCTGGGTGCGCCTGGTTATGTATTTGCGAATAATCCTGACCTCGCAAAATCAGAATATAACTTTGCTAGAAATGAATTAAGCAAAAGTTCATTCAATCAGGCAGCAATAGTCGGTCAATATGGGAACAATAATAATTCACATGTTGATCAAAATGGAACCCGGCAGTTAGCGGTGGTCAATCAGACAGGTGCTGGAAACCGCGCGAACGTCGATCAATCAGGGAGTTACAACGTTGCATATATCGCGCAAACAGGCTACGGCAATGACGCGGATATTCAGCAACAATCGTCGGGTAATGCCGCACTTATTATTCAGAAAGGTACTGCTAATAGGGCAAGCATTATTCAACAGGGCACGCAAAAATCAGCAGTTGTTGTACAGAAACAGTCGCAAATGGCAGTACGCGTAATTCAACGCTAATACATGACTATTTGGACTAACATTCTCAATACAATGGGGGTTTCACCATGAACTTTTTCAAAATCGCAGCAATCGCAGTAGTGGTGGTTTCAAGCAGTGCAATGGCATCAGGCCTTCAATTCCCTTGGAATCCAGGTCACGGTGGCGGTAATGACAACGGCCCAGAATCAGAAATGAAAGTGTACCAACACGGTGCAAATAACAACGTCACTGCACTACAAGCTGATGCGAAAAAATCTACTGTAGATATTAAACAATATGGTGTTGGCAACGGTGCCGATGTTGGCCAGGGTGCTGATAACGCCTCTATTGACCTGCTGCAAAAAGGTTCTAATAACAACGCAACAATTGATCAATGGGAAGCGAAAGGCTCAACCATTGATGTTAGCCAATATGGTTCAAGAAACGGTGCGACTGTTAACCAAACAGCGGCTGGTTCTTCAATTGAGTTGACCCAGGTTGGCTACCGCAACGGTGCGAATCTTCAACAGCATTAATCAAGATTCTGCACTTTATAAAAACAGGGCTTATGCCCTGTTTTTCTTTTTATTCGGGAGGGTAAATAAAATGCACACCTTATTATTGCTGGCGGCTCTCGGTAATCAGCTCACTTTTGATACGCAGCAGCAGGGGGATATCTACACCATTGTGCCGGTGGCAACTTTAACTCAGGACTGCCAGTGCCAGTACAAACTTACCGCAAAACGTTCGGGTTCGAATGGCCAAAGCAACAGTAGCCAAAGCAGCCAGGTTTTTATCAAAGCCAATGAACCCGCTAAATTATCGCGCTTAAGCCTCAATATTTCACCCGGAGACAATGTGACGATCACCGTCACCGTTACGGATGGAAAAGATATTCATCTGGAAAAACAATGGGCTCCGCCTGGACGTGTTTAGTCGTGCAAAA
Organism: Buttiauxella izardii; assembly: GCF_003601925.1. GTDB lineage: Bacteria > Pseudomonadota > Gammaproteobacteria > Enterobacterales > Enterobacteriaceae > Buttiauxella > Buttiauxella izardii. Next base: position 30,697 of record NZ_QZWH01000059.1, on the reverse strand, counting down.
CATTCGTTAAATAAATGTTGTTAAAATGTGGATTTTATTAATTAAAAATACCAGGTTTTAACTGTAGTTCCGAGTGTTCCTTGCCGATAACCCTCATACCAATTAGTTGAGGAGTCCAAAGAGTGAAAACATCAAGCCTAAGACGTTCAATGCTGTTGCCATTCGTCATACTCGCTTTCCCTTTACTTAATGCCCATGCGGATGGGGGTGTTATTCACTTTCGAGGTGCAATAGTAGAAGACGGATGTCGTATGTCACCTCAGCAGAAAGGCGTTGAATTCACCTGCTCGCAAAACGGAAAGCCTGTCGTGCAAACGGTGGCTTTCAACAAAATTAATCAATTCTCCTCTGCTGGCGATGCCCCAGTTTCCACAAAGATTCATTATCTTGATGCGAAACGCCAACTGGCTATTCTGGAAGTCACTTACCGCTAGATCTAATGGCCCGAGAATTGCGGGCCATTAGAATTATCTTATCATTTTTTAATTTACCGTCGATTTTGTTACTATTCCCGCCGCCTGTGAATTAATGGCGCGCGAAATATAAGCGTATTGAGAAAAATCTCTATAAATTAAGACTAATATCGTTGTCTGAACGTCCCTCGCGAGATAAATCTGGCAGGTCGTCGTAGATGGAAAATGGTACTGAGCATGAAGTTAACGTTTAACATTATCGACTGGCAGGCGAGCGCACCCGGTTTATGCGAAAGCGACCAGTGGCAGGCGTGGAGCCAGGTCCCGGCTGAAATCGCGTTGAGCGCCCCTATAGCTAAATGCCGCCATTTGCCGATGATGACCGCGCGTCGCCTGGCTTCCGGGAGTCGTCTCGCTGTTGATTGCGCGTTAGCCATCCTGTCGCGCCATAAAGTTGACGCCCTGGTCTTTTCCAGCCGTCATGGCGAACTGGAGCGAAATTTCCGAATTTTGACTGCACTTGCCGAAAACGAAAGTCTTTCGCCAACAGATTTTGCGATGTCGGTACATAACTCAGCGGTGGGCAACACGACAATCGCTGCGCAACAAGCGCTTGTTTCCTCGTCCGTTTCAGCCGGATACGACAGCTTTGCTCAGGCATTAGTCGAAGTGACTTCCTTGCATCACGCGGGTTATCAGCGTGTTTTGCTGGTGGATTTCGATGGATTGATTCCAGAATTTTACCACTCGCATCTTGCTGGTGAAGCCGTCAAAATCCCGTTCGCCGTCGCGTTATTACTGGAAGCCGGCTCGCAAATTTGTTGTGAAACGACTCCTCGTCAAAACAGCGAATCGCAAGATTTACCACAAAGTCTGACGTTTTTGCACGGCTGGCTCGGCCAGCAAGCGGCGTTTACCCTGGCAGGCGAGCGTATGTCCTGGCGCTGGAGCCGCAACTAATGTGGTCGCGCATTAAATGGTACTGGCGAGTGCTAATGACCGGCTTTTTGTTTGTGCTATTTGGCAGCGGCGGACTGATTCTTTCACTGGTGTGGTTTAATTTACTGATACTGATCGTGCGTAATACTCGCCAGCGCCGCGAGATTGCGCGCCGTAGCATTGCCGCCAGTTTCCGGTTATTTTTACGCATCGGGCGCGGGCTGGGCGTGTTCGACTACCGTTTTGAAGGTTGCGAACAGTTAACAAACGATCGTGGATGTTTGATTGTGGCTAACCATCCGACGCTGCTGGACTACGTATTTATCGCCTCCCAGGCGCCGCATATAGGGTGCCTGGTGAAAGCGAGCCTGAAACACAATCCCTGTTTCCGGGGTGTGATAAAGGCAGCGGATTATCTGGTCAACAGCCAGGGCGAAACATTACTCCCGGAGAGCCAAAAACGCCTGGCGGAAGGGGAGGCGATACTGATTTTCCCTGAAGGGACGCGCACCAAACCTGGCGAACCGCTGGTTATTCAGCGTGGCGCGGCCAATATTGCCGTGCGCAGTGGCTGTCCTCTACGTTTAGTCCATATTTATTGTGACCAACGTTATCTGGATAAACACAGCCGCTGGTATCAGATACCCAAGCGTAAACCGATGATCACCGTGAGTGTTAAACAACGGATCGACAGCCAGGAATTTATGGCAAATCACGATGAAGCCCCCGCACTTGCGGCGCGTCGTCTGAGCCAATTTTTGTGTCAGGAGTTAGTTCCTGATTCTCGTTAAGACTCGGATGGTTATATGGAATCTTTAGAGACTGATATTAAACAACTCATTATCGACACCTTGAATCTCGAAGAGATCGGTGTTGATGAGATTGAAAGTGATGCCGCGTTATTTGGTAACGATGGCCTCGGACTTGATTCCATTGATGCACTGGAATTAGGCCTTGCGGTAAAAAAACGTTTCGGCGTGGTGTTATCCGCTGAAAATGAAGCGATGCGCGAACATTTTTATTCCGTCGCCAACCTCGCTGCATTTATTTCGAGCCAAAACCCTGCGCACAGCGCCTGATTAAAACCACGAGTACGTTATGAATAAAGAAGATATTTATCAGGAAGTCACCGGGTTACTGGTGAAGTTATTTGAACTGTCTCCTGAACAAATTACCCCGCAGGCACGTTTATACGAAGACCTGGATCTCGACAGCATTGATGCGGTCGATATGGTCGTTCATCTGCAAAAACGCACCGGCAAAAAAATCAAACCGGAAGATTTCAAAACGGTTCGCACCGTACAGGATGTCGTGGACGCGGTAGAGCGTCTGCATAGCGGGTCTTAATCGCGTGCTGGCAAAACGAGCGCTGAGTATTGCTGGAGGGCTGGCCGTCATCGGTTGGCCCTTTGCCGTCTGGCTCGTCATCGCATATCCCCATTTACACATTTTGCTGCCGATTCTGGCGCTGTGCTTTGTGCTGCGTTTGTGTACCTTACGGGGCAAAACCGGAGCCTTAAGCCGCGCCTTTAAAGGGCTGGCAATTGCAGGAGCGGTATTATGCGTTGCCAGCATCTGGATGCGTGAAGCACAACTTTTGCTGTGGTATCCGGTGGTGGTGAATGGCGTGATGCTGGCGTTATTTGGTTCGTCGCTGTTTAGCCGCATGTCGATAGTGGAGCGGCTGGCCCGCTGGCGCGAAGGGGATCTCCCACCCGCCGGTGTGCGTTATACCCGCCGTGTGACGCAAGTCTGGTGCGTGTTCTTTATCGTTAACGGAAGTATTGCGCTGTGGACAAGCCTTGCGGGCAATATTCACTGGTGGACGCTGTGGAACGGCATGATGAGCTATGTGTTGATGGGGCTATTATTTGCTGGCGAATGGCTGGTCAGGCAACGGGTGAAACGTCGCTATGAATAAACCTTTACCTCTCGCAAACTGGCTAAATTCCCACCGTCATCCGCTGCATGTTGTGGCGTTTGAAGGGCAGACGCGTTGGACGCAGGCCGATTTAATCAACGACGTTCATCGTATTTACAGCTGGCTTAAAACTCAGCCCGGCGAGCGTTGGGCGCTTTGTTTTGACAACAGCTACGATTTTATTGCCGCGCTATTAGCCACGCTCCACGCCGGAAAAACGCCAGTTATACCCGGCCATAGCCGTGAAGCACAACTGCGCGAGCAGCAAATCCATTTTTATGGCGTGTTGAGCGATGCGGCACTGAACCTCATTTGCCCGGTCATCAACCCGAAGGGTTTAGCCTGCACGGCGATTCAACCGTTTGAGTCGATTCCTGCCAATGCAGGCGTGGCGCTGTTTACCTCGGGTTCCACCGGCGAACCGGCACAAATCGTTAAATCGTTATCCGCACTGGATGAAGAAATTGCGTGGCTTGCCGCATTGTGGGGCGAAAGTTTAGGTGATTGCCGCGTGGTCGGTTCCGTTTCCCATCAGCATCTTTATGGCTTCACCTTCCGCGTGATGCTGCCGATGGCGCTCGGTTTAGCAACCGATGCAGCGATGATTCACTTCCCGGAACAACTCGCGGCCCACACATCCACTCCGCTGCTGTTTATCAGCAGCCCGGCATTTTTAAAGCGTCTCGATGCAAATCTGGCGGCACCTGACTTTAAGAGAGTCATTTCCGCTGCCGGAAAACTCGATGACGACACCGCGCAAACCGCCCGCGCCTGGCTTAACACACCGGTTTCAGAAATCTACGGCACCACCGAAACCGGAGTACTAGCGTGGCGAGAACATGTTCAACCCGCGCCCAAATGGCTGCCATTCCCGTTGGTGAATTTTATTGCCCATGAAGATGGCTGGTGGGTTGAATCGCCATTAATTGGCAGTAATCCTGTGCAACTGGATGACATTCTCGAATTTACGCCGCAGGGCAGTTTTCGTTTATCCGGGCGTCGTGACCGCATCGTAAAAATAGAAGAAAAGCGCATCTCACTGACTGAAATTGAACGCCGTTTGCAGGCGTTACCCGGCATTGAAGATGCGGCAGTGGTTCCAATACTGCGCGGCAATCGTATTGTGCTGGGCGCGGTCGTTGTCCCTTGCGGGCAAGACGGCAACAAGCAACTGTGGCGAGAAGCGCTTCGCGCCTGGCTTGAACCGGTCGCCATTCCGCGTTACTGGCGCATCGTCGAGCGCATTCCGCTCAATAGCCAAAGCAAACGCGCATGGACGCAATTACAGGAATTATTTGATGAAACCCGTTGAGTTACAGCGCTCACAACCCGAAGAAAACAAACTTTGTTTGCGCCTGGCGATTCCGGCAACTTTAGGCTGGTTTGCGGGGCATTTCCCCACGCAGCCGATTTTACCCGGCGTCGCGCAACTGGATTGGGTGATGGCTTACGGCGCGCAACTCGCACCGGGTCTGCGTTTTAGCGCCATCGACAGCGTGAAATTCCAGCGCCCGATTGTGCCTGACACCACACTGAATCTGACTTTAAACTGGGACGCACAGCGCAGCGTATTGAGTTTTTCTTACACCTTGCTGACTGACCAGGGCGAGATTCCAGCGAGTAGCGGAAAGATTAAACTATGTCCGTAGCGCCTTCGGCTTTTCACCCCTGCGTGGTGATCCCTTGTTACAACCACGGCGCGACGATGGCCGCAGTGCTGGCGCGGCTGCAACCCTATGAACTGCCTTGCATTATTGTTGACGATGGCAGCGAATCGGCGACCAAACAGCATCTGGCGCAATTAACCGGCGTCACCGTGATTGAACTTGAAACCAATCAGGGCAAAGGCGAGGCGGTGATAACCGGGCTGAAAGCGGCTGCGCAGGCGGGGTTTACTCACGCCATTCAGCTTGATGCGGACGGGCAACATTGCATCGAAGATGTGCCGCGCTTTTTAGATGAAGCCCGCGCCCATCCTGAAAGCCTGGTTTCCGGCATGCCAGAATACGACGAATCGGTGCCGAAATCGCGCCTTTACGGGCGCTACATCACGCACTTTTGGGTGTGGATTGAAACGTTATCGCTGTCATTAAAAGACAGCATGTGCGGTTTTCGCGTCTATCCGCTGGCGGCGACGCTGGCGGTGGTTGCCGAGCACCGCCCCGGTAAACGCATGGATTTCGACACGGAAATCATGGTGCGTTTGTACTGGGCAGGCACCGACAGCCGTTTTTTGCGCACCCGCGTGATTTACCCGCCGGATGGAATTTCGCATTTTGATGCGCTGCGCGACAACGTGCGCATTTCCTGGATGCATACGCGACTGTTTTTCAGCATGTTGCCGCGTATTCCGGCGCTGCTGGCCCGGCGTCGTAAAACCGCCCACTGGGCGCAAGTGCCTGAACGCAAAGGGCTGGCGGGAATGCGCCTGATGCTTAACATTTATCAGCGCCTGGGGCGTCGCGCCTTTAACGCGCTGCTCTACCCGGTGGTGGCGTGGATGTGGCTGACGGGAAGCACCCAGCGAAAAGCGTCGCAACACTGGCTGGCGCGGGTTCGTCAGCAGGCGGAAATCCAGCAAATCTCGTTGCCAAAAGGGTTGAACAGCTATCGCCATTTCTTACGTTTTGGTGATGCAATGCTCAACAAAATCGCCGCCTGGCGTGGTGATATTCTGTGGGGCCGTGACATTGAATTTGCGCCAGGCAGCCGTGAGGTTTTACAGCCGCAGGCGGGGCAGGGGAAACTCATTCTTGCCGCACACTTGGGTGACATCGAAGCCAGCCGCGCACTGGCGCAGGTTGAGGCCGGGTTAATCATTAATGCGCTAGTCTTTACCGACAACGCCCAGCGTTTTCGCCAGATCATTGAAGAGATCGCCCCACAAGCGGGCGTGAATTTATTACCGGTGAGTCACATTGGCCCGGAAACCGCCATGATGCTGCAAGAAAAACTTGAAGCCGGCGAATGGGTGGCGATTGTTGGTGACCGCATTGCGGTTAACCCGCAGCGCGGTGGCGAACGGCGTGTATGCTGGAGCCAGTTTATGGGCAGCCCGGCGCCATTCCCGCAAGGGCCGTTTATTCTCGCCGCCGCATTACGATGCCCGGTCATTCTGATGATGGTGTTGCGTGAACAGGGCAAACTGCGCATTCATGCGGAACATTTTGCTGACCCGTTATTGCTGCCACGCTCCACGCGCCAGCAGGCGTTGCAAGAAAATATCGATCTTTACGCGCAGCGCCTTGAGTTTTATGCGCTGCGTTCGCCACTCGATTGGTTTAATTTTTATGATTTCTGGCAGTTGCCGCCAGAACCAGGAAAGGAGTTCGGATGTTAAGCGATCCGCGTTTTTCCGTGGAAATCAGTATCAAAGTCCCATTCCATGATGTTGATGCGATGGGCGTGGTGTGGCACGGAAACTATTTTCGCTACTTTGAAGTGGCGCGTGAAGCGCTGCTCGGGCAGTTTGATTACGGTTATCGCGCCATGCAGGAGTCAGGTTACGTCTGGCCGGTGGTCGATACGCGGGTTAAATACCGCGATGTGGTGAAGTTTGAACAGCAAATTCTGGTGCGCGCCACGGTGATGGAATATGAAAACCGCCTGAAAATTGGCTATGAAATTGTCGATGCCGAAAGCGGAAAACGCACCACCACGGGTTACACCATTCAGGTTGCCGTTGAGGCAACAACGGGGGAAATGTGCTTTGTTTCCCCACAGATCCTTTTTGAACGCATGGGCTTGAGTTATGAATAGAATCATTTTTTTGGCCTTGCTGTTGATCAGCTGTGCGGCGAGTGCCGTGACGCTTGATGACGTGCAACGCAGCTTTGCGTCGCAACCGGTGGTGCGGGCGAAATTCCAGCAAGACCGCCAAATCAGCGGCATGGCGCAACCGCTGCACTCCAGCGGCGAAGTGCTGATCGCCAAAAGCAAAGGTTTATGGTGGCAACAGCAGCATCCATTCCCGATGACGCTGGTGCTCGATGACAGCCACATGGCGCAAATCATGGGCAATCAGGCTCCGCAAATCATCACCGCCGACAGCAACCCGCAAATGTTCCAGTTCAATCATTTATTGCGAGCGTTATTCCAGGCCGACCGCAAAGTGCTGGATGAAAACTTTTCCAGCGAGTTTACCGACCAGGGCAATGGCCAGTGGCAACTGGTGTTAACGCCGATTACCACGCCGCTCGATAAGCTGTTCAGCACCATTACGTTGCAGGGCGATAAATATCTGAATCGTATTGCGCTCAATGATTTGCAGGGCGATTTCACCGAAATCACCTTTAGTGACCACCGACTGGAACCGCGAAAACTGACACATGAAGAGCAACAGCGCTTCGCTTTCTGACGTGCATCGTCGCCTCGCATGGGGTTGGCTGGTGATCGTCATGTTGCTGGTGGCGTTGCTGGCCACATTGCTGCCAAAGGCAAAGCTCGACAGCAGCGTGCTTTCGCTACTGCCTGCCAGCAGCCTGGGGAATATTCCCCCGCAAATCGAGAACGGTTTTCTGCAACGTCTTGACCGGCAAATGATGTGGATGGTCAGCCCCGGCGATAAGCCAAATGACGACGCGGCTAAATGGTGGCAGGCGCAGCTACAACAGCAGCCGTTCCTGCAAGACGTGCAAGGGCCGATGGATGTCAAAGGCCAGCAGGAGTGGGGGAAATTCTACTTCGAACACCGCAATGGCCTGGTGGACAACCAGACCCGTAGCCGCCTGCAAAATGGCGGTGAAGCGCAGGCACAGTGGGTTTTGGCGCAGCTCTACTCGGCGTTTTCCGGCGTCAGCGGCAAAGAGTTAACTAACGATCCGTTGATGCTGGTGCGCGGTTCGCAACTGGCGTTGCAACAAACTGCCAGCCAGATGCGGCTTATCAACGGCTGGCTGGTGGCGCGCGATAAGCAGGGGCGTTACTGGTATTTGCTGCACGGTGAGCTGAAAGGTTCCTCATTTGATATGAAACAAGGACGCGCAGCGGTCGAACAGTTGCGAGCCTTGCAGCAAAATCTGCAACAAAAATTCCCGCAGGCGCAAGTGATGTCGCGCGGTACGCTGTTTTATAGCGATTACGCCAGCCAGCAGGCGAAACACGATGTTTCAACACTCGGCCTCGCCACGGTGATTGGCGTGTTGTTGTTAGTGTTATTGGTCTTCCGCTCGGTTCGCCCGTTATTTTTATGCGCCACTTCCGTTGCCATCGGGGCGTTAGCGGGCACCGCCATCACGCTGCTCTGTTTTGGCGAATTGCATCTGATGACATTGGTGATGAGCATGAGCATCGTCGGCGTTTCGGCGGATTACACTCTTTATTACCTCACCGAACGTATGGTGCATGGCGCAGAAAATTCGCCAATCGCCAGTTTGCGCAAAGTGCTTCCCGCTTTGCTGCTGGCGCTGGCGACCACCGCCATCGCTTATTTGATTATGATCCTCGCGCCATTCCCCGGTATTCGCCAGCTCGCGGTTTTCGCCGCCAGCGGGTTGATTGCCTCCTGCCTGACGGTGGTGTGCTGGTATCCCTTTGCGGTGCGCGGTTTGCCCGTCAGACCCGTGCCTTTGCGGGGTTTTCTGAATGGCTGGCTGAACGCCTGGCAACACAACAAAGCGGTGCGGTTTGGCGTGCCGCTGGCGCTGCTGGCGATTAGCGTTGCTGGAATCTCTACGCTAAAAATCAATGACGATATCGCCAGTTTCCAGGCCTTGCCGCAGGATTTAGTGCGTGAAGAGCAGGCGATAACCGCATTAACCGGGCAGGGCATGGACCAAAAATGGTTCGTGGTTTACGGCGATAGCGCCGAGCAAACCCTGCAACGGCTTGAGAAACTGGCACCGGTTTTGTCGCAAGCGAAAGCCAACAAACTCCTCGACAGCTACCGCCTGATCCCGCTCGCCTCCCTTGAACAGCAACAGGCAGATTTGCAATTGCTGCGCGAAGCGGCTCCCATTTTGCAAAAACGCCTCGCGGAAAGTGGCATCACGATTAGCGCGCCAAACCTGCAACAAATGGCGGTGACACCGGATCTCTGGCAAAAAAGCGTTATCAGTAGCGGCTGGCGTTTGCTGTGGCTGACGTTGCCGGATGGCAAAAGCGGCGCGCTGGTTCCCGTTAGCGGCGTTCACGACAGCCAACAACTCGGCCAGATTGCGGCAAAAATTCCGGGTGTCAGTTGGGTGGATCGCAAAGTGATGTTCAACGAATTGTTCAGCCATTTCCGCAGCTTGCTGGCAACGCTGCTGGCGGCGGCAGTGGTGGCGATTGCCGCCAGTTATGTGCTGCGTCTGGGCGTGAAACGTGGCTTGCTGAGTGTGGTGCCGTCGTTGTTATCGCTCGGCGGCGGCCTTGCGGCACTGGCCTTTAGCGGCCATGCGTTGAACCTGTTTTCTTTGCTGGCCCTGGTGCTGGTGCTCGGCATCGGCATCAACTACACCTTATTCTTTAGTAACCCTCGCGGCACGCCGTTGACTTCGCTACTGGCAATTTGCATTGCCTTACTGACCACGCTTTTTACGCTGGGAATGCTGGTCTTTAGCCAGACACAAGCCATCGCCAGTTTTGGCATTGTGTTGAGCTGCGGGATCTTCTGCGCCTTCTTAACCGCTCCCTTAGCCTTACCGCCTCACGGAAAGAGAGAATAATGAAAAAACTACCGACCCTCGCCTTACTGTTTAGCGCCTTATTACTCAGTGCGTGCAGTAGCAAAAAACCAGACGACACGCGCCCACAAGCATGGTTAAAACCAGGCACCTTAGTGACGTTACCCGCGCCGGGGATTTCGCCGTCTATCACCGAGCAACAGCTTTTAAGCGCCGAAGTGAAGGGCAAAACACAATCGCTGATGGTGCTGCTGAATGCCGACCAGCAGAAAATCATGCTGGCAGGTTTGTCGCCGTTGGGGATTCGTTTATTCCGTTTGACGTACGATCCCTCGGGGATTAAAACCGAACAATCCATCACGCTGCCAGAATTGCCTCCAGCCAGCCAGGTTCTTGCCGATATTATGTTGAGCTACTGGCCGATAAGCGCCTGGCAGCCGCAATTGCCAAAGGGCTGGACGCTAAAAGATATCGATTCGCGGCGCGAGCTGCGTGACGACCAGGGCGAGTTGATTGAAACCATTCAATATCTGATGCGCGACGGAATCCGCCAGCCGGTGATCGTGCATCATCTTCGTTTTGGTTATGTCATCCGTATTCAGCATCTGGACAGCTAATCATGATTACATTTTCAGCCGTGGGCATGGTCAATGCGCTGGGCAACAACCTGGATGAGATCGCGGCAAATTTGCAGACAGGCGTTGCGCCAGGCATGGGGCCGGATACTGACGGCTGGCGGCAGCAAGGTGAATGTTGGGTTGGACGCGTGACCGCAGAGTTGCCTGAGATTGCCCCGGAAATGGCGCGATACAACAGCCGCAACAACCGTTTATTGCTGGCCGCGCTGGCACAAATTCGCCCGCAGGTTAATCAAGCGATAGCGACATACGGCGATTCTCGCGTGGCGGTGATCCTCGGCACCAGCACCTCCGGGCTGGATGAAGGCGACCGCATGGTCAGCGGCAGCCACGCCGGAAACCCGCCAGACGCTTATCGTTACGGGCAGCAAGAACTGGGCGATCCGTCGCGTTTTCTCAGCGATTATCTGCAACTGTTTGGCCCGGCATTAACTCTTTCTACCGCCTGCTCGTCGAGCGCACGGGCGATTATTACCGGCAAACGGCTGATTGAATCCGGCATGGTGGATGCGGCGATTGTTGGCGGTGCGGATACTTTAAGTCGCATGCCGGTTAACGGCTTCGCCAGCCTGGAATCCTTAAGCGACGTGCGCTGCAAGCCATTCAGCGCCGAGCGCGACGGGATCACCATCGGCGAAGCGGGCGTGTTGATTTTGCTCACCAAAGAGCCGGGGAAAGTGCGTTTGTTAGGAGTGGGCGAATCATCGGATGCGTGGCATATGTCGGCTCCACACCCTGAAGGCGCGGGGGCGATTCGTGCAATAGAAATGGCGCTGCGGGAAGCTCAGCTTGAGCCGCATGATATTGGCTATATTAATATGCACGGCACCGCCACGCGGCTGAATGACGAAATCGAAGCCAAAGTGGTGAATCAACTTTTTGGCGACAGCATTCCTTCCAGCTCGACTAAGCATCTGACGGGCCACACTTTAGGGGCCGCTGGAGCCTGTGAAGCCGCGCTTTGCTATTTATTGTTGTCGCAAAATTTGCCGTTGCCCGCACAGGATTTCACTGACGCGCATCAAGACGCGAGCCTGGCGGTTTGTGGTTTACTCACCGCGCCAAAACCACTCATTAAACCTGCAATGCTGTCGAGCTCGTTCGCTTTTGGCGGCAATAATGCCTGCCTGATTTTAGGAGTTTCTCATGACTGATTTTCTTGCCCCTCACCACTATTTGCCGCACGAAGCGCCGATGTGCTTGCTCGAAACGGTGGTGGCGGTTGGACAAGAAAATGCGCATTGCCGAGTGACGGTGAGCCAAAATGGCGTGCTGGCCCCGTTTTTAGATGCGGATGGCAATCTGCCGGGGTGGTTTGCCGTTGAGCTGATTGCGCAGACTGTCGGTGTCTGGTCTGGCTGGCATTCGATGAATAACGGCGAAGAAGCCAGCCGCGTGGGGATGTTGCTCGGTGGGCGCGGTTTGCGCTGCCCAGCGGGAAATCTGCCAAACGGTTTGGTGTTGGATTGTTACGTCACGCTGCTGATGCGTGATGACAAAATCGGTAGTTTTGAAGGACAAATTCTCGCAGACGGCAACGTACTGGCGAGCGGGCGAGTGAATACCTATCAGCCCGATAATAATGAATTAGCACAGCTTTTTTAGCTCGGGCAAGCGCAGCGCCCCCGACGACGTTGATAATTAAAAACTAGAATAATTATTTTAATGGGATAGCAGCAAGATGAAACAAACGGTACTCATAACCGGAGCCAGCAAAGGAATTGGCAAGGCGATAGCTCTGGGCCTCGCCGCCGACGGATTTGCCGTGGTGGTGCATTACCATCGTGACGAAGCAGGCGCACAGCAAACGCTTGAGGATATTAAAGCTCAGGGCGGAACCGGGCGCGTGATGCAATTTGATAGCGCCAACCGCGAGCAATGCCGCAGCGTGATTGAAGCCGATATTGAAACGCACGGCGCATACTGGGGCGTGGTCAACAATGCGGGAATGACCCGCGACGGCGCATTTCCGGCGCTTACCGACGAGGACTGGGACGGCGTCATCCGTACCAATCTCGACAGTTTTTATAATGTTATCCAGCCGTGTGTGATGCCGATGATTGGCCTGCGCAAAGGCGGGCGAATTATCACGCTTTCCTCGGTTTCAGGCCTGATGGGCAACCGTGGGCAGGTGAATTACAGCGCCGCAAAAGCCGGAATTATCGGTGCAACTAAAGCACTGGCTATTGAACTGGCGAAACGCAAAATCACCGTCAACTGCATCGCACCCGGTTTAATCGATACCGGCATGATTGAAATGGAAGAAGCCGCATTAAATGAAGCGATGCGCCTGATTCCGTTGCAACGAATGGGCCAGCCGGAAGAAGTGGCTGGGCTTGCGCGTTATTTGATGTCGCCCGTGGCGGGTTATGTCACACGCCAGGTGATCTCCATCAATGGAGGCATGCTGTGATTAAGCGCGTAGTAGTCACTGGAATGGGCGGCGTAACGGCACTGGGTGAAAACTGGCAGGCTGTGGCGGCGGGTTTGAAGTCTGGCCAAAACGCGGTGCGGAATATGCCGGAATGGCAAATTTACGACGGCCTCAACACTATGCTCGGCGCACCGGTGGATAATTTCACTTTGCCTGAACATTACACCCGCAAACGCATTCGGGCGATGGGGCGCGTTTCGCTACTCGCCACTCGCGCCACTGAACTGGCGTTAATAAAATCCGGTTTGCTCGGCGACCCGATTCTCACAAGCGGTGAAACCGGCATTGCCTACGGGTCTTCCACCGGGAGCACCGGGCCGGTGAGTGAATTTGCCACCATGCTTACCGAAAAACACACCCGTAATATCACCGGCACCACTTATGTGCAGATGATGCCGCACACTGCGGCGGTGAACGCCGGGTTGTTCTTTGGTTTGCGCGGGCGTGTGATTCCAACCTCAAGCGCCTGTACATCGGGCAGCCAGGCGATTGGTTATGCCTGGGAAGCAATTCGCCATGGCTACCAGACCGTAATGGTGGCGGGCGGTGCGGAAGAATTATGTCCATCAGAAGCGGCGGTGTTTGACACACTGTTTGCCACCAGCCAGCGCAATGACCAGCCAAAAACCACGCCATCGCCTTTTGATAAACAGCGTGACGGCCTGGTGATCGGCGAAGGGGCGGGGACGTTGATCCTCGAAGATCTGGATCACGCTCTGGCGCGTGGTGCGACGATCTATGCTGAAATCGTCGGCTTCCACACCAACTGCGATGCGGCACATATTACCCAGCCGCAGAAAGAAACCATGCAGATTTGTATTGAGCGCGGCCTGCAATCGGCGGGGCTGGCAGCCAGCGACATTGGCTATATCAATGCTCACGGCACCGCCACCGATCGCGGCGATATTGCCGAAAGCCACGCCACGGCGGCAGTTTTCGGGGCGAATACGCCAATCTCTTCGCTGAAAAGTTATTTTGGCCATACGCTCGGGGCTTGCGGTGCGCTGGAAGCGTGGATGAGTATCGAAATGATGCGCGAAGGCTGGTTTGCCGAAACGCTGAATTTAACCTCCCCGGACGAAGCCTGCGGCGAGTTGGATTACATCATGGGTACGGCGCGCAAAATCGACACCGAATTTGTGCAAAGCAATAACTTCGCTTTCGGTGGCATTAACACGTCGCTGGTGCTGCGCCGTTGGCAGTAAACGGTTATCGGCTGGCGGTGGGCGAAGTGGCGCGTTTGTCTGATGACGCGCTCGCCAATCGCTGGCTGTCGGCGCAATTACTGCAAGACGCGCCAGCCGGGCATCGCCGCCTGGACTGGATTGCCGCACGAGTCTTGTTGGCGATGCTGCTTAATAACGGCGCGTTGCCTAAACTCGAACGCACCGCACAGGGTAAACCGTATCATCCGGCGCTGCCTGAATTTAATATCAGCAACAGTGGATCCAGCGTTGCGGTGTTGATTGGGGTGGGTGAAGTCGGCTGCGATATTGAGCAAGTTCGCCCGCGCGCGAGGTTTATGGCTATTGCCCGCCACAGCTTTGCTGCGGATTTGTGCGACTGGCTGGAATCATTGCCCGAAGTGGAACACATCCCGCAGTTCTGGCGATTGTGGACGGCCCACGAAGCGGTGCTGAAACAGCGCGCAGGAACGGTCTGGCAAATGGATCAGCTGCATTTGCCGCTCCAGACGTTGTGCCCGCCAGACCGTTTTTTGCATCACGTGACCGTTGAAGACCGGCTGATCGCCTGTTGCGGCGAACAGCCATTTCCCGATGATTTTGCAGCGGAATGGGTGATTTTGTAATTTTGTCGGATGATGCCTGCGGCTTATCCGACGGTTTGCGAAGCCCGTTTACTGATTCAACGCCCAAATGTGATAAACCCCATCAATTAACTCCGCGCCTTCCAGTTCTTTCTCAAAACCGGGGAATTTCTCGCCCCATTGCGCGATGCTGCGAATGTATTTCAGCCACGGCCCATCAGCGTCACCAAAACTTTCGCCCGGCATCACAATCGGAATCCCCGGCGGATAAGGGATCACGCCGACGGCGGAAATCCGGTTCGGTAACTGGTCGATAGGCAAATGGTCGGCTTTACCCGCCATATGCTGCTGGAAGGCAATGCGCGGGCGCGTCACCGGAACGGGAATATTGCCAAAAGCCTCGGCCTGGAGTTTGTCCATCTGGCTGGTTTTCATGTAGTTAAACATTTCATCGCACAGATCCTTCAGCCCCATTCCCGCATAACGTGCCGCGTCGGCGCTGATCAAATCCGGCAGGCAACGTTTAAGCGGCGTGTTGTTGTCGTAATCGGTTTTGAACTCCAGCAACACGTTAATCAGTGTGCCCCATTTGCCTTTGGTGACGCCAATGGAGAACAGGCATAACACCATAAAATCGGTGGTGCGCGACGGCACAATGCCGCGCTCGCCAAGATACGCCGTGACCATCGCCGCCGGAATACCGGCCTCCAGCAGGTTGCCGTCATCGCCCATGCCGGGGGCTAAAATCCCCGCTTTGATCGGGTCGAGCAGACACCATTCGTCCTCAAGTTGTTCAAATCCATGCCATTTGTCGCCGGGTTTTAGCGTCCAGCAGGAAGGATCGGTGGTGAGCTGTTCCCGCGACGCTTTGGCAAATGGCACCTCCGCGCCGGATGCGTCGGTAATCGTCGGCGCGTTCCACGGCGAGAAGAACCACTCGCCTTTTTTAGCAAACGCCGCATGCACTTTTGCCAGCGCCAGACGGAAATCCACCGCTTCGACAATCACTTCCTGGGTCAACGCTTCGCCCTGGCCGCCGTCCATCATTGCCGCACCAATTTCGTTGGAAGCGATAATCGCATACAGCGGCGAAGTGGTGGCTTGCAGCATATACGACTCGTTAAAACGTGAATGCTCGACGGGCTTTTTACCGTTACGAATATGGATGTAAGACGATTGCGAAAGGGCGGCCAGCAGTTTGTGCGTGGAGTGCGTGGCAAAAATCGTCGGCCCGTTACTGTCGAAATCCTTCGGGTCGCCGCGCATCGCAAAGCGGCCTTTGTACATCGGGTTAAAGCGGGCATATGCGTACCAGGCTTCATCGAAATGAATCTGGTCAACACTTTGCGCCAGCAATTCTTGCGCCGCTTCGGCGTGATAACACATGCCGTCATAAGTACAGTTGGTGACTACCGCGTACACCGGTTTATCGCTCACCACTTCATGCTTGAGCGGGTTGGCGTCAATGGCCGCACGAATGCTTTCCGGGGTGAACTGGCGTTTGGGGATTGGCCCGATGATGCCAAAACGGTTGCGCGTCGGCACAAAATAAACCGGCAGCGCCCCGGTCATCACTAAGCCCTGTTCAATGGATTTATGGCAGTTGCGGTCGCAAAGCGCGATTTCAAGCTCGCCGACCACCGCCTGCATAATCGCGCGGTTGGAGCCGGAGGTGCCGTTTAAAACCGAGTAACTTTTGTGTGCGCCAAACACTTCGGCGGCGTAAGTTTCCGAGGCTTTAATCGGCCCGCTGTGATCAAGCAAAGAACCCATTGCGGCGCGTTCAATACCGGTATCGGTGCGGAATAAATTCTCACCGAAGAAATCCAGAAACTCACGCCCGACTGCCGATTTGGTAAACGCTACGCCGCCCTGATGGCCCGGTGCCGCCCATGAGTATTCCGGGTTTTCGAGGGTGTAATTAAATAGCGCCCGGGTAAACGGCGGCAGCAATTGTTGGTAATAACGCTGAATCAACGAACGGGCGCGCGCGGCAATAAATTCGGCGGTGTCCTCGTGCATCCAGACAAACTCATTCACCAGCCGCATCGAATCCAGCGTTAGCGTATCGACGCAGGAGTGTTCTGCCATCAACAGCACCGGCACGCTTTTATTGCGCCGACGAATAGTTTGCAGCAGCGTGAACGCCTGGCTGTGTGAGGCGTCGTCGTTGCCGCCGGAAGTCCAGTCCACGAAAATACAGCACAACGAAGCATCGGACGTGACCGTGGCGATACCATCTTCAAAGGTAGCGGCGGAAATCACCGCAAAGTTGTTTTCTTCCAGAGCTTCAATCAGTTCCGCCACTGCGCGTCCGTTGGCGGTGTTAACGTCCTGAATGCTGCTGTCGACCACCAGAATTTTGCGCTTTTGATGCGTGCCGAGATCAAGCATGAGCCACTCCTGTCTTAATCGTTAACCACGGGTTTATCCAGCGGGTAGGGGTTTTTATGGCGACGGTTATAGTTAACGGTGTACATCGCGGTAATCACCATGATGGCGACGAACGACCACATCACTTCTGTCGCACCCGTTCCCACCACCGCCCAAATGCAGTAAACAAAGGCAATCAGCGTGATAAACAAGAACGGCAGGCGTTGGTTGCCCAAATGCCCCTGGCCGAGCAGCATCAACGCCGCACAGGTATAAATGTAAGGCACCAGCGTGAAGATGACCGACACCGAGGAAACCACGGCGAATTGCGAAGTGGCGTCCGGGGAAATACTGGCGAGCTGGAAAAGTGTCATCAACACACCGACGATAATCAGGCCCGCGACCGGAGTTTGGTCTTTGTTCACTTTGGCAAATATTGGCGGGAACAGGCCGTCGTCGGCGGCGGCTTTCGCCGTTTGCCCGGCGAGTAACGTCCAGCCGCCGAGGCTACCTAAACACCCGGCTGCGGCACAGAATGAAACAATCGCCCCCGCCGTCGGCCCCATCGCCATGAGCGCGGCATCGCCGAATGGTGAGGCGGAAACTTTGAGGTCGGCGTTGGGGATCATGCCCATAATCGCGGTGCTGGAAAGCACGTAACAAACCGCAGCGATTAATACGCCGCCGATAGTGGCAATCGGCACGTTACGTTTGGGGTTTTTCACCACCGCTGCGGCCACCGACGCACTTTCAACGCCGATAAACGACCACAGCGTGACGCTCAATGTGCTCTGAATCGCGCCAAAAGTGCCTTTGCCGCTGACGTTCCACGCTTCCATGTAAGTGTCGCTTTTAAACCAGAACCAGCCTAAAACCGCCACGGCAACAATCGGAATGAGCGCCAGAATAGTGGCGACCGCCTGCACGCGAGTGATCATTTTCGGGCCAACAATATTCAGCCCGACAAACAGCCACAGAATCGCGATACAGGTGACGGTGAGCGGCCACGGCTGGTTTAACATCGGGAAGAAGTAGCTGAGATACCCGACGCCAATCACCACCATCGCGACGTTACCAATCCAGCAGGCTAGCCAGTAAAGCAGGTTGGTTTGATAACCGAGGAACGGGCCAAATGCCCGCCGGGCGTAGGCGTAAGAGCCGCCGGGGCTGTCATCGAGCGAGGACATTTTGGCGTAAACCATTGATAACGACAACGCGCCGATAATCGTCACCATCCAGCCAAAGATGGCAATCCCGCCAGTGGCGGCGAGGTTTGCCGGGAGCAGGAAAACCCCGGAACCCATGATATTGCCAGCCACCATTAACATCACCGGGACCAGCCCGACTTTTTGCGCTTCACTAGCCATAGAACCTCTCCTGAAACGAAGAAACTTTGTTGGAGTTAACGAGAAAAAAGCTGGGGGTGTGGTGGTGATAAATCCTTAGGAAGTGATATACGTCTGCTGTTCGGTAAGTTTAGACTACTATCAAAGACTAACTGGAGATTTCCCAATGAGCGAAAGAATGTCGGTGATACAAGGTGATATCACCCGCGTCGAGGTTGACGTTATTGTCAACGCGGCGAATTCATCCCTGATGGGAGGCGGCGGTGTTGATGGCGCGATTCATCGTGCGGCGGGCCCTGCATTACTGGAAGCCTGTAAAGTGATCGTGCGCCAGCAAGGCGAATGTGCACCGGGACACGCGGTGATTACTGAAGCTGGGAATATTCCGGTTAAAGCGGTGATTCACGCCGTTGGTCCGGTGTGGCATGGTGGCGAAAAACACGAGGCCGAATTGCTCGAACAAACTTATCGCAACTGCCTGGATTTAGCCGCTGCCAATGGTTATCGCACCATTGCTTTCCCGGCGATAAGCACCGGTGCTTATGGTTATCCTAAAGAGGAGGCCGCGAAAATCGCCGTTGATACTGTTTACCGCTATATAGGCATACGCCCGTTACCTGAAGAGGTGGTTTTTGTCTGCTTTGATGACGAAAATACCCAAATCTATCAACAACTTGTTGCTCAACTCTAATTTGAAAAATCATCACGCCACACGCCTGGGAAGGGCGATTACTCCGTCGCTTGCCGAGCATCCAGGTTTTAGCGGGATCCACCCACTGTCGGATAGCCTCGACGCCTTTGCGGCGCGTTATTTGCTGTGCGGTATGGCCGAGAAAACCCTCGATGTGCAGTATTACATCTGGCAGGACGATATGTCCGGACGCTTGATGTTCAGTGCGCTGCTGGCGGCGGCTGAACGTGGGGTGAAAGTTCGCCTGTTGCTGGACGATAACAACACCAATGGGCTTGATGATATTTTACAACTGCTCAATTCTCATCCGCAGATTGAAGTTCGCCTGTTTAATCCCTTTTCATTTCGACTGTTTCGCGCCATCGGCTATCTGACCGACTTTGCGCGCCTGAACCGTCGCATGCATAACAAATCGTTCACCGTGGATGGCGAAACGACGATTATTGGTGGGCGCAATGTGGGGGATGCCTATTTTGGCGTCGGGAAACAACCGCTGTTTTCAGATTTAGACGTGTTGGCAATCGGCCCGGTGGTCAGTGATGTAAGCCAGGATTTTGAGCGCTACTGGAACAGTCAGTGCGTATCGACGCTGGAAAAGGTGTTGGATGTTGACCCGGATGTTTTGCATAACCGTGTGCAACTTCCCGATGACTGGCGCGATGATCCGACGGCTCGGCGTTACCTTGATCGGCTGACGACCAGCCAGTTCGCCACGCACCTGGTTTCACGCACTCTGGAAATGTATTGGGCGAAGACGCGCCTGTTGAGCGATGACCCGCGCAAAGGGCAGGGCAGGGCGCGCAATCACACGCTATTGCCGCAGCGCCTGATCAACGTCATTGGCATGCCGAAACAGGAAATTGACATCATCTCCGCCTATTTCGTACCGACGCGTGCCGGAATTGCCCAGATTCTGGGGCTGGTGCGCAAAGGGGTGAAAATCGCCATTCTGACTAATTCACTGGCGGCTAATGATGTGGCGGTGGTGCATGCGGGTTATGCGCGCTGGCGTAAAAAGTTGCTGCGTCATGGTGTGGAGTTGTTTGAACTTAAGCCCGAGCACGAGGGCGTTCGCAGGCCGCATGACCGCGGATTAACCGGTAATTCAGGTTCCAGCCTGCACGCCAAAACATTTAGCGTGGATAAGCAGAAGGTGTTTATCGGCTCATTCAATTTTGATCCGCGCTCGGCGATGCTGAATACCGAGATGGGATTTGTCATTGAGAGCGAAGCGCTGGCGCAAAATATTCACCAGCGTTTTACCCAAAGCCAGAAAGAGGCGGCGTGGTCGCTGCGTCTGGATCGTTGGGGGCGAGTGAATTGGGTTGAGAATAATAACGGTAAAGAGATTGTCTGGAAGAAAGAACCGCACACCCGTTTTTGGCAACGGGTGTTGGTGCGGTTAGTTTATCGTTTGCCGATTGAATGGCTCTTATAGCGTCACTTTAACTGCCACATTCTGCGGCTTGCCGGAGAACAGGAAGCGCAGTAACGGGATTCGCAGGTGGATTTCATAAAGAATCACCGCAATGCCCACCACAAACACCAGTCCGGTAATAAAGCCCAACGTGTTAGACGCAATATGTGGAGTGATATAAGCGCCAAAGAACAGCGTCAGCGGGTGGTGCACCAGATAAATAAACAGCGACGCATTGACGAAATAGGTCACGCGTTTTGACTGGAAGTTCAGCAGCTTATGGCCCAGCGAGAACACGACGTTGACCATCCACAAGCCCATCACCATGGTGATCACACTTTCCGTTTCATACATCCACGCATCGCCGCTGCCGTAACGCTGGTTGGCGAGATAAGCGCAAAACGCCAGTGCCGCGCCCACTGCGCACCCTGGCGACGGCGTGGTGAATAACGCTTTCAACTGGGGGCGCACAAACACTAACGCGCCGAGCATAAAGAATGGCAGGTAGAACAGCGTTTGCATCACCACGAAATTAAATAAGCCATCGCTTAAAATTGGCGAATAAATAATAAAAATCGTCCGGCGAATCGCGCCGTATAAAATACCGAAACCCAGGAATGCGATTGAGAGCTTTCCTAAAGTGAGACTGGTTTGGCTATTTTCTGACGGCTCAGCAAGGCGGCTTTTCATTTGTTGAAACAAAAATAAACCAACGGTCGTCAGCACCACCATCACTAATAAAAACCACAGGTGAGAAACCAGCTCCCACACCAGAGTGTTGTATTTTTCGTATGGCGTCAGACCCGGCCAATTTTTGGCTTTGTCATTAACGTGTTGCAACATTAAAAATTGCGGCAAAGTGAGCAGGGGAATGGCCGTCAACATAGGGATGCCGACACGCTCCACACGCACTTTCCACCAGCGTTTTAGCGGGTAACGCAGAAACAGCATGTAGGAAAAATATCCTGAAATAACAAAGAATACCTGCATGCGGAAGGCGTGAATGAAGTCATTGAAGAGAGTTAATCCCCAGGAAGATTCAACGCTGTTGACATGCCAGGTATGGCTTGAATAGATGAGCGAGATATGGAACGGGATGCCTAAAAGCATTAACCAGGCCCGGATAGAATCCAGGAAAAACTCGCGTTGCTGTGGTGCTTTACTCATAATACTCCAGACATTATCGGACGAATCGCCTTATCCTTAAGAACATATCCCAATAGGCTTGAAGTCCCGAACGGTATCAATTCCGTGGCAACCCTACACTAACCGTGACATCCTGTCTCCAGGATGCACTCCGAAAGCGTAAGCAGTTGTCTTTTTTTGCTTAAAGCCTGAGCCGGCGCGCTGAACAATGCGGGTAATTGGTTGTCGGAAAGCAGAAGTTTCCATTAAAATGGATTGGATTGATTTAAGCACACAAAGGGGGATGTGCTGGTTAATATGAAACATAAACTAAAAATGATGAAAATGTGTGGGCTTGGTGCTGCTGTGATGCTGTCGCTTTATACCACTTCGGTTTGGGCTTTCAACATCGATGATGTCGCAAAACAAGCGAAAACATTAGCGGGCAAAAGCTACGAAGCACCTAAAACTAATCTGCCATCGCAGTTCCGCGACATGAAATATGCGGACTACCAGCAGATCCAGTTCAATCATGATAAAGCCTACTGGAGCAAGTTAAAGACCCCATTTAAGCTTGAATTTTATCATCAGGGTATGTACTTCGACACCCCGGTTGCTATCAACGAAGTGACAGCCACTGCGGTTCATAAGATCAAGTACAACCCGGATTACTTTAATTTCGGTGATGTTAAACACGATAAAGACACCGTGAAAGATCTCGGCTTTGCCGGGTTCAAAGTGCTCTATCCGATCAACAGCAAAGATAAGAACGACGAAATTGTCAGCATGCTCGGGGCGAGTTATTTCCGTGTGATTGGCTCAGGTCAGGTTTATGGCCTGTCTGCTCGTGGTTTGGCAATCGACACCGCTTTGCCATCTGGCGAAGAGTTCCCACGTTTCCGTGAATACTGGATTGAACGTCCTAAAGCTGGCGATAAAACGCTGACTCTTTATGCGTTGCTCGATTCCCCACGTGCAACGGGTGCGTATCGCTTTGTGATTACCCCTGGGCGTGACACCGTGGTTAACGTGCAGTCGAAGGTTTATCTGCGCGATAAAGTGGGCAAACTGGGCGTGGCACCGCTGACAAGTATGTTCTTGTTTGGGCCAAACCAGCCGTCTCCTTCGACCAATTTCCGTCCTGAATTGCATGACTCTAACGGTCTGTCTATTCATGCGGGGAACGGTGAGTGGATTTGGCGTCCGCTGAACAACCCGAAACACCTGGCTGTCAGCTCGTTTGCGACAGAAAACCCAGTTGGTTTTGGCTTGCTGCAACGTGGCCGTCAGTTCTCTCGCTTTGAAGATTTAGACGATCGTTACGATCAGCGTCCAAGCGCCTGGGTTGCACCACAAGGTGATTGGGGTAAAGGTCGCGTCGAGTTGGTTGAAATTCCAACCAATGACGAAACTAACGACAACATTGTTGCTTACTGGACACCGGATCAATTGCCGGAACCAGGCAAAGAAATGAACTTCAAGTACACCATTACCTTCAGTCGTGATGAAGACAAAATGCATGCGCCTGATAACGCATACGTCGCGCAGACTCGCCGTTCAACCGGTGATGTGAAGCAGTCTAATCTGATTCGTCAGCCTGATGGCACCATCGCGTTTGTGCTGGATTATGTCGGCGCAGATATGAAAAAACTGCCGCAGGATACGCCAGTTACCGCGCAAACCAGCATTGGTGACAACGGTGAAATCGTAGACAGCCAGGTACGTTACAACCCGGTCACTAAAGGCTGGCGTTTGACGGTACGTGTGAAAGTCAAAGACGATAAGAAACCGACTGAAATGCGTGCAGCGCTGGTCAATGGTGACCAAACGTTGAGCGAAACCTGGAGCTACCAGCTACCTGCCAATGAATAAGATTACTGATACTGCGTCTGATTATATTGATGCTCTTCCGCTTTCTGCTGAGCAGAAGGCGGCTCTTCCTGCATCGGATCTACAAGCGGTGCATGAGGCGCTTGACGCGAAAGGGCACCATTATGACAGAGCCGATGATTCTCCTTTAGCCTCGGTAAAGGCCCGGCTCGAAGCGAGTTGGCCTGGATCATTGGGCGGTGAACAACTGATCGAGGACGAAGAAGGGCGCACTCAGTTGCAGGCGATGCCAAAAGCAACGCGCGCTTCGATGTTCCCCGATCCGTGGCGCACCAACCCGATTGGTCGTTTCTGGGATCGTTTACGCGGGCGTGAAGTTAACCCTCGCTACATGTCGAAAGAAGAGGCCGAAGCCGAGCAGAAATGGCGTACCGTCGGGACTATCCGCCGTTACATTCTGCTGGTGTTGACCATTGCTCAGACTGTCGTAGCGACCTGGTATATGAAGACCATTCTTCCTTACCAGGGGTGGGCGCTGATTAATCCTTCCGACATGATCGGCCAGGATTTATGGGTTTCCTTTATGCAACTGCTACCGTACGTGCTGCAAACCGGGATCCTGATTCTGTTCGCTATCTTGTTCTGTTGGGTTTCAGCCGGTTTCTGGACTGCGCTGATGGGCTTCCTGCAACTGCTGATGGGCAAAGATAAATACAGTATCTCTGCTTCAACGGTGGGCGATGAACCTATTGACCCGGCGAACCGCACCGCGTTGATTATGCCTATCTGTAACGAAGACGTTGACCGTGTTTTTGCGGGTCTGCGTGCGACGTGGGAATCGGTAAAAGCGACGGGCCAACAGCAGCACTTCGACGTTTACATCCTGAGCGACAGCTACAACCCGGATATCTGTGTTGCCGAGCAAAAAGCGTGGATGGAGTTGATCAACGAAGTGCAGGGCGAAGGGCAGATTTTCTACCGTCGTCGTCGTCGTCGTGTGAAGCGTAAAAGCGGCAACATCGATGACTTCTGCCGTCGTTGGGGCAACCAGTACAGCTACATGGTGGTGTTGGATGCTGACTCCGTCATGAGCGGCGACTGCCTGACCAACCTGGTTCGCCTGATGAATGCTAACCCGAATGCGGGCATCATTCAGTCTTCACCAAAAGCGTCTGGTATGGACACCCTGTATGCACGTTGCCAGCAGTTTGCGACGCGTGTTTACGGGCCGCTGTTTACCGCGGGTCTGCACTTCTGGCAGTTGGGTGAATCCCACTACTGGGGCCACAATGCGATTATTCGCGTGAAGCCATTCATCGAGCACTGTGCGCTTGCGCCGCTGCCGGGTGAAGGTTCATTCGCCGGTTCAATCCTGTCCCACGACTTCGTGGAAGCGGCATTGATGCGCCGTGCAGGTTGGGGCGTGTGGATTGCCTATGACTTGCCGGGTTCTTATGAAGAACTGCCGCCGAACTTGCTGGATGAACTCAAGCGTGACCGCCGTTGGTGCCACGGTAACTTGATGAACTTCCGTCTGTTCCTGGTCAAAGGCATGCACCCGGTTCACCGTGCGGTATTCCTGACAGGCGTAATGTCTTACTTATCCGCGCCGTTGTGGTTTATGTTCCTCGCGTTATCGACTGCTTTGCAGGTGGTACACGCGCTGACGGAACCGCAATACTTCCTGCAACCACGCCAGTTGTTCCCGGTGTGGCCGCAGTGGCGTCCAGAGTTGGCAATCGCACTGTTTGCTTCCACCATGGTGTTGCTGTTCCTGCCGAAGCTTCTGAGCATCATTTTGATTTGGTGCAAAGGCTCGAAAGAGTTTGGTGGCTTCTTGCGTGTCACCGCGTCCCTGCTGCTCGAAGTGCTGTTCTCAGTGCTGCTGGCTCCGGTGCGTATGCTGTTCCACACCGTATTTGTGGTCAGCGCGTTCCTCGGTTGGGAAGTGGTCTGGAATTCGCCGCAGCGTGATGACGATTCCACCCCTTGGGGCGAAGCGTTTATGCGCCACGGTTCCCAGCTTCTGTTAGGGCTGGTGTGGGCAGTGGGTATGGCATGGCTGGATTTACGCTTCCTGTTCTGGCTTGCGCCAATCGTATTCTCGCTGATCCTGTCGCCGTTTGTTTCGGTGCTGTCGAGCCGCGCGACACTCGGTTTGCGTACCAAGCGCTGGAAGCTGTTCCTGATCCCGGAAGAGTATTCTCCTCCGCAGGTGCTGGTGGATACCGACAATTACCTGAAGCTGAACCGCAGCCGTACGCTGGACGATGGCTTTATGCACGCGGTGTTTAACCCGTCGTATAACGCACTGGCAACAGCAATGGCGACGGCGCGTCACCGTGCAAGCCAGGTGCTGGAAATCGCTCGCGATCGTCACGTTGAACAGGCACTGAACGAAACGCCTGATAAGCTGAATCGCGATCGTCGCCTGGTGTTGTTAAGCGACCCGGTCACCATGTCTCGTCTGCATTACCGTGTGTGGTCCAACCCGCAGCGTTACTCTTCGTGGGTTGATAGCTACAAAACGGTTGAGCTGAACCCTGAGGCGTTGCCGACTAAGTAATCCGGCAAACGCGCTCACCATGCCGGCCTTCGGGCCGGTATTTTTTTGGAGTCAAAGAATGTTAAGAATGATGGCTGTGATAATGGTTGCGTGCTTGCTCAGCGGCTGCGGCAGTATTATCAGCCGCGCTGTACCGGGGCAGGGACATGGTAATCAGTATTACCCCGGTGTGCAGTGGGACGTGCGTGATAGTGCATGGCGCTATATCACGGTCTTAGACTTACCGTTTTCGCTGGTCTTCGACACTCTGTTGCTGCCGATAGATGCCAGCCACGGCCCGTACGAATAAGCGTTACCGCTCATCCCATTCATCAGCCGCAGTTTGCCCTTCTTCGGTATCTAACGGCGGCTCAAGTTGAAATTCACCTTCGTCCCATTCATGCAGCGTGTTTTCTTCAATCCATTCCTGACGTAACTCGATTTCATCAAAGTCACCATCAAACACGCTTTGTGCCGCTTCACCGCTCAGCATCGGGAAACATTCGCCATCTTCACTGTCATCGGCAAAGAATTCAGCCTGCCACATGATGTCGCCATCCTGAAGAATGTACTTCTGAATGTTCAGTTGCTGAACACTGGCACTCTCTTCATCAAGTTCAGGGTTGTCTACAAGGAAAAGCTCGCGTGCGGCATCAATGGCCTCTTCCAGCGTTGCGTACAGACTCATACTCATCTCCTTTTGTTACAGGTCAGGGAGCACGCGCTCCGGTGCAATTTCAAGTTAATTGTTGACGCTGTGTGCAAAGTTGCAAGTATGAAATTTAATCCTCGTCATACTTCGAGTTGTCTCTTTGTTGGCTGCGTTCACTCACCTCTGTCACTTACTTTAGTAAGCTCCAGGGGATTCGTTCACTTGCCGCCGCGATACAACTAGAATTATTTAGAGGATTACGGCGTTACTCTTCCAAAATACGGGGGCGTTCAGTAGGGCTTCGCAAACTAATCCACGAGTAAAGTGCGTTGAAAAGCACGACGCAGGCGGTGACTAAAAATACCGTGCGGAAGCCATAGTTAGCCGAAACGGCGGCACCGACCAGCGGGCCGGTGACGTTACCAATATCGCGGAAAGACTGGTTGTAACTAAAGATACGCCCGGCAATTTGATTGCTGGAATTGTAGATAAGCAACGTTTGCACCGCTGGCAGCAGCGCACCGTCGGCGGCACCGAGCAGAAAACGTAATACGCCGAGCTGCCATGGCGTTTGCACCATCGACATTGGGATTAACAGCAGCACTGAAACCACCAGCGCGCAGATTAAAATTCTCTCCGGCCCGATTCTGTCACCCAGCTTTCCAAGACGCGGTGCGCTAATCAACGCAGCCACGCCGGGAACGGATGCAATCATGCCGCTGATAAATGCCAGATTGCTGACATTCCCCGCCAGCTCGCGCACATAGAGCGTCAGAATCGGCGCAATCGACCCCGTCGCCACCTGAATAATCATTGTGGTGACGAACAAGCTCAGCACCAGTTTGGGGTTTTTCAGGGAGGAGAGAACCTGGCGCGCGTGCAGCATGTCTTTCTTGTTAACCGGCGTGAATTGCTCGCGGATGCAGAAAAGAGTGAAAACGAAACAGGTAAACAACACGGCGGCGGTGATGAAAAACACCGGGCGTAAGCCGTATGTATCCGCCAGAAAACCACCGATCATCGGGCCGAGCAGCGCACCGCTCACGCCACCGGTAGATAACGTACCGAGCGCCCAGCCGCTTTTATGGCGCGGAACCTGGGTCGCAATCAGCGCGTTGGCATTGGGGACAAAACCACCCAGCAAACCGAGCAGGGCGCGCAGTGCTAAGAATTGCCAGATATTGCTCGCAAAACCCATCAACACCATCACGATAGACATGCCAAGCGCTGAACGCAGCAGCATGATTTTGCGGCCTTTACGGTCGGCAAGGCCGCCCCAGAAAGGCGATGCTATCGCGGAGAAAAGGAACGTAATACTGAAAACGATACCCGACCACATATTCAGTGCGCTGTGGCCTGTCACGCCAAGACTTTCGACGTACAAGGGCAGGAAAGGCATGACCAGGCTAAAGGCGACGCCGGTCAGAAAACACCCAAGCCAGGCGACGGTGAGATTTCGTTTCCAGTTGATGTTGCTCTCGGGGAGAGTCATAACGCTCCAGTTTAGTGCAGAGAAGATATGCGGGGGAATTATTACCTTGCTAATTATGCGCCTGTTGAATGGAGAGTGGCAATGTTTATGAAATGCAGTTTTAGAACGATTAAAGGCGACTTTACGCCGCCCTATGACTTAATCGAATAGCGAATCAGTAGCGCGACGGCACACCCTCCGGGCGTGTCTTAAAGCGGCGATGCAGCCACATATATTGTTCAGGCGCCATCATGATGCACTGCTCGATGATTTTATTCATCCAGATGGCGGTGCCTTCCGGGGTTTCCAGCGGAGGGGAAAATTCAGCGGGCAGAATAATCAGCTCGTAGCCTTTGCCGTCAGGCTTGCGGCGCGGAACCATGGGCACAATCGCCGCCCCTGACATACGTGCAAGTGTGTATGTCCCGGTTGTGGTGGCCGCTTCGTCAACGCCAAAGAATGGCACGAAAACGCTGCCGCGCGGGCCGTAGTCGTGATCCGGCGCGTACCAAATAATTTCACCCTGTTTGAGCGCACGAATCATCCCTTTGAGATCTTTGCGATCAATCATGCTTTTATTCGAGCGCATCCGGCCCCAGGTTTGCAGCCAGTCGAGAAGAGGGTTGTCGTTGGGGCGATAAACGCCGATGCCGGGGGTGTTCATCCCAAACATGCGTGCGCCTAACTCCAGCGTCAGGAAGTGGATGCCGATTAACAGCACGCCGCGTTTGGCTTCCTGCACCGCATGGATTTGATCCACGCCGCTGACATCACACCAGCGCTGAATTCGCCAGGTCGGCCAGAACCAGGCCATGCCGGTTTCCATCAGGCCCATGCCGACGGACTCGAAATTTTTAACCAGATAATATTCACGCTTTTCAGGCGTGACGTGCGGAAAAGCGAGTTCGATATTACGGCGGGTGATTCTGACGCGGCGTTTCATAAACCGCATAGCTAAATGGCCAAGGCCGCAGCCAATCCGATAAATCACTGGGTAGGGGAGCAGGGTAATTGCATACAGCAATCCAATGCCAAACCAGGTTCCCCAATAGCGGGGATGGAGTAATGCGCGCGAGAATTGCGGTAAGTTCGTCATGTAAAACCTATAGTGACGGCAAATGCCGGATCTTCTTGAGTCAGACTATTGTGACATTAATTAAGAATCTTCCAAAATTAACAGGTGTAGAGTGTTTGATATTTCAGCGTTTGTTGAATTAAATGCGAAGTAATAAGTGAAATGTAGCGCAAAATGCAGGGATGTAAATTAACGTTAATTGCTTTATGATGCAGCCCACTTTTTTCTCAACGATTGCCGAGCGAACACCATGCCAGTGTTACACAACCGCATATCGAATGATGAATTGCGCGTGCGCATGTTGGCTGAAACCGAGCCACGCACCACAATCTCATTCTATAAATATTTCCATATTGAAGAACCTCAGACCACGCGTGATGCGCTGTATCTGGCGTTTACCGCGCTGAATGTTTTTGGTCGCGTGTATCTCGCCCATGAAGGGATCAACGCGCAAATTAGCGTGCCGCAAAGCCGTGTCGATGCCTTCCGCGAAACGCTTTACGGTTTCCATGCCGCGCTTAACGGCGTGCGCCTGAATATCGCTCTTGAAGATGACGGAAAGTCGTTCTGGGTTCTGCGCATGAAAGTGCGTGACCGTATCGTGGCCGATGGGATTGATGACCCGTCATTCGACGCCAGCAATGTCGGCGCTTATCTGAAAGCCGCAGACGTTAACGCGATGCTCGATGACCCGGATGCTGTGTTTATCGACATGCGTAACCATTACGAATACGAAGTGGGCCATTTCCAGGACGCGATGGAAATTCCCGCAGATACTTTCCGCGAACAGTTACCGAAAGCCGTTGATATGTTGCAGGACGATAAAGACAAAAAAATCGTCATGTATTGCACCGGCGGGATTCGCTGTGAAAAAGCCAGCGCCTGGATGATGCATAACGGATTCAAGAACGTCTACCACATTGAAGGCGGGATTATTGAATACGCCCGTCGTGCGCGTGAGCAAGGGATCCCGGTGCGCTTCGTCGGTAAAAACTTTGTCTTTGACGAGCGTATGGGCGAACGTATTTCCGAAGATGTGATCGCCCATTGCCACCAGTGCGGCACGTCTTGCGACAGCCACACCAACTGCAAAAATGACGGCTGCCATCTGCTGTTTATTCAGTGCCCGAGCTGTGCTGAGAAGTTTGCTGGATGCTGTAGTGACATTTGCCGTGATGAGCTGGCGCTTACACCCGAAGAGCAGCGCCGCCGCCGTGCAGGCCGTGAAAACGGGAATAAGATTTTTAATAAATCACGCGGCGTGTTGAATACGACGTTGGGGATCCCTGACCCCGAGTAACAAAAAAATGGATGTCGCTTGCGCTTATGGTGGTCGGATAAGCGCAGTGTACGACCGGCCACATAGGTTACAGATCAGACCGGTCACACAGGTAACACATTCTGCCTAATCTATCCGGATGATACTTTGCTTACGTCTGTCGTAGTAAGCAAGG
>NZ_QZWH01000058.1 GCF_003601925.1 Buttiauxella izardii | reverse complement strand
GATAGATTAGGCAGAATGTGTTACCTGTGTGGCCGGTCTGATCTGTAACCTATGTGGCCGGTCGTACAGCCAGCGTCATCCGACATAACTGGCGCAAATGGTGGATGACGCCAGGCGGCTTATCCACCCTACAAACTCAACTGATAGTTAGCAAACAACAGGCTCGCCACATTTACTAATGTAGCGAGCTTTTCTCTTTCTAAAACCCAACCGCCATTCCTTGCGGCGAAAGAATATCTTTCAGACCTTCACGCACCAGCAGTTCCGGGGTGATTTCGGCGATAGATTTCGCGCCCGTCAGCGTCATTGCCACGCGCATTTCTTTCTCGATTAAGTTCAGCAAGTTCGCCACGCCAGCCTGGCCGTGGGTTGCCAGCGCGTACAAATAGGCGCGTCCCAGCAGACAAGTGTCGGCACCCAGCGCAATCATGCGCACCACGTCCAGGCCGTTGCGGATTCCGCTGTCGGCAAGAATAGCGATATCGCCTTTTACCGCATCGGCAATGGCGGGCAGGGCGCGGCAGGACGAGAGCACGCCATCGAGCTGGCGGCCACCGTGGTTGGAAACCACAATGCCGTCGGCCCCAAAACGCACCGCATCTTTGGCATCTTCCGGGTCGAGAATGCCTTTGATGATCATCGGGCCGTCCCAGAATTCACGGATCCACTCCAGGTCGCTCCAGGAAATTGACGGGTCGAAGTTATTCGCCAGCCAGCCAATGTAATCTTCAAGCCCGGTTGGTTTGCCAAGGTACGTTGAAATGTTCCCTAAATCGTGCGGACGACCGTTGACGCCGACATCCCACGCCCATTGTGGATGCGTGACGGATTGCCAGTAGCGGCGCAGCGCGGCGTGTTGCCCGCTCATGCCCGAGTGAGCATCGCGGTAACGTGCGCCGGGTGTGGGCATATCGACGGTAAACACCAGCGTCGAACAACCCGCTGCTTTGGCGCGCTCCAGCGCATTACGCATAAAGCCACGGTCTTTTAAAACATAAAGCTGGAACCACATCGGGCGGTCAATTGCCGGGGCGACTTCTTCAATCGGGCAGACGGAAACAGTAGAAAGCGTAAACGGAATGCCTTTCGCCGCCGCCGCTTTTGCTGCCTGGACTTCGCCACGGCGCGCGTACATTCCGCACAGGCCAACGGGCGCAAGTGCGACTGGCATCGATAGCGTTTCGTTAAACAGTTTGGTTTCCAGACTTAGCGCAGACATGTTTTTTAAAACGCGCTGTTTTAGCGCCACTTCTGCGAGATCTTCAACATTGCGGCGCAGCGTGTGTTCGGCATACGCCCCGCCGTCAATGTAGTGGAACAGGAAGGGCGGCAAAATGCGCTTTGCCGCTGCGCGGTAGTCAGTTGCAGCAGAAATAATCATGGGTTTTCGTCCCTTATTACGTCGGTGTCTTCGTCCGGCAGGCGGCTAATTCGTGCCTGTCGGGCTTCGTCTTCGTGCAGATTTTTGATAGTGGTATGGACAAACCCGAGGTGTGTTTTTGCGGCTGTGCGAGCACGTTCCGGGTCGCCTGCCAGAATGGCCTGCAACAGTTCGCTATGCTGTTCGGTGAGCCCGGCAAAAATCGCCGGAACGGTGTACATGCGCTGGCGGCTGTGCATCACGGAGGATTGCAGCAAATCGAAAAAGCCGCGCATCGTCTGGAGCAGCACGATGTTGTGCGAGGCTTCGGCAATCGCCAAGTGAAAGCGCACGTCAGCCTGTGCGGCCAAATCCGGGTCATCGCTCTCTTTGAATTTCACCGTGGCATCAAAACAGGCAATCAGCTTTTCTTTGTCGGCGGGCGTCGCTCGCATGGCGGCGTACCACGCGGTACTGGCTTCTATCGCGTGGCGCGCTTCTAAAATGTCGAAACGATAATTGGGGTCATTTTCGACCAGCGTTTTGAGCGGCTGAACAATGCGTTGTTCCGACCAGGCCTGCACTTCGTAACGCACAAAAGTGCCGCCGCCGCGACGGCTAATCAAAATGCCTTCACTAATCAGTTTTTGAATGGCTTCGCGAATGGATGAGCGCGAAACGCCCATCTCCGCCGCAAGCTGGCGTTCAGCGGGCAATCGCTTGCCCGCCTCCAGTTTACGCTCGCTAATTAATGCTTTTACGCGCTCGACTAAATGGTCGGCCAGGCGCGGCTGTGTGGTCATCAAGGGATCATCCAGGTTAAGACATAGGCCTGAAGCGTGGTGATAACGCCCACCATGCAGGTGAAGATCAGGCTGTGTTTGACGGTGAAGCGGAATAAGTCCGATTCCCTACCGACCAGGCCAACGGCGGCGCAGGCGATAGCGATGGACTGCGGCGAAATCATCTTCCCGGTCACGCCACCGGTGGTGTTGGCGGCAACCAGTAGCAAATCAGACACGCCAATTTGTTGGGCTGTCGTGGCCTGTAACGCGGCAAACAGGGCGTTAGACGAAGTGTCAGAACCCGTCAGGAATACGCCAAGCCAGCCGAGGAACGGCGAGAAGAAAGTAAACGCATGGCCGGTATGCGCCAGCGCCAGTGCGAGGGTTGCCGAAAGACCGGAATAGTTAGAGATAAACGCGAAGGCCAATACCATGCCGATGGAGTAAATCGGCAGCGCTAATTCTTTGAGCGTTTCGCCAAAGGTTTCGATAGCCGCTTTCGGCTTCATGCGCAGGTAAACGATGGAAATCAACGCCGCCACCAGAATCGCGGTGCCGGTCGCGGAGAACCAGTCAAATTTATATACCGCCGCGTAGGCCATGCTTTCCGCCACAACCGGCGGCATTTTCGCGACCATTTTGTCGAGGAACGGCACAGAAACGTTGAACACCCAATCGGCCAGTGCGCCGCCCGGTGCGAACAGCGCTTTAAACGGCGGAATGCTCCATAGCGTTACGGTGGCGGTCAGGAACAGGAATGGCATCCAGGCGCGAACCACCTGGCCGGCGGTGTAGTTTTTGCGAGCCAGCGTCTGATCGGTGACTGACGCGCCAACATCGCCAAAGCGGAAAATGCGAACCGGCTTCCAGACGCGCAAGAAAGCGGTCAAACAAACCAGAGAAACCAGGGAAGAAATAATGTCCGGCAGTTCCGGGCCTAAGAAGTTGGAGCTAAGGAATTGCGCGATGGCAAACGAACCGCCCGCCACAATCACCGCCGGCCACGTCTCTTTAACACCGCGCCAGCCGTCCATAATCGCCATAATCCAGAACAGCACGATCATCGTCAGGAACGGGAGTTGGCGGCCCACCATTTGTCCGATTTCAAAACTGTCCAGCCCGGTCACCTGGCCTGCAACAATAATCGGAATACCCATTGCGCCAAAGGCGACAGGGGCGGTGTTCACAATCAGGCATAAACCGGCGGCGTAGAGCGGGTTAAAACCGAGGCCAACCAGCAGCGCGGCAGTAATTGCGACCGGTGCGCCGAACCCTGCGGCCCCTTCCAGAAACGCGCCAAACGAGAAACCGACAATCAGCATTTGCAGGCGTTGGTCTGGCGTGATGGAAAGAATCGACGAGCGGATAATGTCGAACTGCCCGGTTTTGACCGAGATTTTGTAGACGAAAACGGCGGCGATAATAATCCACGCAATCGGCCACAGGCCGTAGAAGAAGCCGTAAACCACTGATGACAAGGCGCGGTCAACCGGCATGCGATAGAACAACAGTGCCACGAGCAACGCCAGCCCAACCGTGATGGTGGCGGCGGTGTAGCCTTTCATGCGCAATTTAATCAGCGCGAAGAAGAAGAAAATAATCGGAATTGCAGCGATGAGACTTGATAGCCAAATGTTACCTGCGGGGTCGTAGACTTGTTGCCAGGCTTGCATGCAGGACTCTCCAGAACGTGATGTGCTTATTATTATTTGCTTAATTGGTAGGACCAATATCGCAATGTAGGGTAGTTAATGCATAAAGGTTAATCTTTTGTTAATCATTGGCAATGGTTGTGTTGTGGAATTTGTCATTAAGGGTGAGGGAGTCACATTTTGGAAGGGATTGGTAGGACCAATATTTGAGGGGAGGAGGCCTCACCCCCTGGCTGTCTCTTAGTCACATCTCTGTGAGTAGTGGGGCAGTTCCGTTCACCCGATGTTCAGTGTTTTATATAGCCACTGCACCGGTGAACGACTTAGGGTGGCCAC
>NZ_QZWH01000057.1 GCF_003601925.1 Buttiauxella izardii | reverse complement strand
TGAACACCGGGTGAACGGAACTGCCCCACACTCACAGAGATGTGACTAAGAGACAGCCCCCTGGGGTGAAGGGCGGGATGAGGGAGAAAGTCAGACCAAACTCTTCAGCCGATAAATCCACTCCAGCGCCTGACGCGGCGACAGCGAATCCGGATCCAACGCTTCCAGCGCTTCTACCGCAGGCGAAGTTTCCTCAGCTACAGACAGCAACGACATCTGCGTACCATCGACTTGCGTGGCAGCCGTGTTATTAGAAAGCGTTTCAAGTTCACGCAGTTTCTGACGCGCACGCTTAATCACATCTTTTGGCACACCCGCCAGTGCGGCAACGGCTAAACCGTAGCTTTTGCTCGCCGCACCATCTTGCACACTGTGCATAAACGCAATGGTGTCGCCGTGTTCGATGGCATCGAGATGCACGTTCGCCACACCTTCCATTTTTTCAGGCAGCGTCGTCAGCTCAAAATAGTGTGTGGCAAACAGCGTCATCGCTTTGATGCGGTTTGCCAGGCTTTCGGCACATGCCCAGGCGAGTGACAAGCCATCATACGTGGACGTCCCACGGCCAATTTCATCCATCAGCACCAGGCTGTGTTCGGTGGCGTTATGCAGAATATTGGCGGTTTCGGTCATCTCCACCATAAAGGTCGAGCGCCCGGAAGCCAGATCATCAGCGGCACCCACACGGGTGAAAATACGGTCGATAGGGCCGATTTCTGCCTGCTGCGCCGGGACAAAACTGCCAATGTAAGCCAACAATACAATCAGCGCAGACTGACGCATGTAGGTACTTTTACCGCCCATGTTCGGGCCGGTAATAATCAGCATCCGGCGCTGCGGCGCAAGGCTCAGCGGGTTGGCGATAAACGGCTCGCTCAGCACTTGCTCAACCACCGGATGACGACCACCAACGACTTTTATCCCCGGTTTATCGCTTAACTGCGGGCAGGTGTAATTCAGGCTGTAAGCACGTTCAGCCAGGTTTACCAGCACATCAAGTTCCGCGAGAGCAGTCGCACTTTGCTGCAATGCTTCAAGGTGCGGCAACAAGGTGTCGAAGAGCTGATCGTAGAGCTGTTTTTCCAGCGCTAACGCTTTCCCTTTGGAAGTCAGAACTTTGTCTTCGTACTCTTTTAGCTCAGGGATAATGTAGCGTTCGGCGTTTTTCAACGTCTGGCGGCGCACGTAGTGAATCGGTGCGTGGTGGCTCTGGCTGCGGCTAATCTGGATGTAATAACCATGCACGCCGTTAAAACCAACTTTCAGCGTATCGAGGCCGAGTTTTTCGCGCTCGCGGATTTCGAGTTTATCGAGGTAATCCGTTGCGCCATCGGCCAGCGCGCGCCACTCGTCCAACTCTTCGTTGTAGCCTGGCGCAATTACGCCGCCATCGCGCACTAATACTGGAGGCGTTTCTACGACTGCACGTTCGAGTAATTCACGCAGCTCGGTGAACTCGCCCATGTTTTCACGCAGGGTTTGCACGTAATCCGTTGGTACATCCGCCAGCATTTCACGCAGTTCAGGCAACTGCTGGAAAGCATGGCGCATACGCGCTAAATCGCGTGGACGCGCGGTGCGCAATGCCAGGCGCGCAAGAATACGCTCGAGATCGCCAACCTGACGCAAAACGGGCTGAATTTCAGCGCTGCGCTCTTGCAGGGCGGCAATCGTCTGCTGGCGCTTCTCCAACACATCAACATTACGGATCGGCATATGCAGCCAGCGTTTCAGCATGCGGCTACCCATCGGCGTGACGGTGCAATCCAGCACTGACGCGAGCGTGTTTTCAAATCCGCCAGACAGGTTCTGGGTGATCTCGAGGTTACGGCGCGTGGCGGCATCCATAATGATGCTGTCTTGCTGGCGATCCATGGTGACGGAACGGATATGCGGCAGCGAAGTACGCTGCGTGTCTTTCACGTATTGCAGCAGACAACCGGCAGCGCATAACGCGTGATGGGCATTTTCAACGCCAAACCCGGTGAGGTCGCGGGTGCCAAATTGCATATTCATCTGCTGGCGGGCAGTAGAGATTTCAAATTCCCACAACGGTCGGCGGCGTAAACCGCGACGGCCTTCAATTAAACGCGTCTCGGCGAAGTCTTCCGCATACAGCAGTTCGGCGGGATTGGTGCGCTGAAGTTCGGCAGCCATAGTTTCGATATCTTCAGGCTCGGACAGGCGAAAACGCCCGGAGCTAATATCAAGCGTTGCATAACCAAAGCCTTTGCCGTCTTGCCAGATTGCCGCCAGCAGGTTGTCCTGGCGCTCTTGCAGCAGCGCTTCGTCACTGATGGTGCCAGGCGTGACAATACGCACCACTTTTCGCTCAACCGGGCCTTTACTAGTGGCCGGATCGCCAATCTGCTCGCAAATGGCAGCAGACTCACCCAGATTCACCAGCTTGGCTAAATAGTTTTCGATGGCGTGATGTGGCACGCCAGCCATGGGAATCGGCTCGCCCGCGGATGCACCGCGTTTAGTCAGGGAAATATCGAGTAGCTGCGACGCACGTTTTGCATCGTCATAAAACAACTCGTAAAAGTCACCCATGCGGTAGAACAATAAGATGTCGCGATGTTCTGCTTTGAGGCGCAGATACTGCTGCATCATCGGGGTATGGGCGTCGAGATTTTCCGTTGTACTCATAATGTTTTTCTTTTTAATCCATTGAATTAAAAGTTAATTGCGATTTTTTATTATTGTTAGTGGTCGCATTATCGCATGAAGGTGATGCTCCGTGAAAAGCTTCGCTATTACACCATAGAACCCTGCGATGACATATCGCCAAACGGCAGGAAAACTTCGCGTTGCCTCGCAGAGTCTGTTACTCCCGCTGTGATTTTGATTTACCATAAGGAATACACATTCGTCGTTAGTCATATGGATATCTCAACACATGCGTTACTCCGTCGCGTTACTTCCGCTTATTGTTTTGCTGGCCGCATGTAGCAGCAAACCGAAAACTGAAACTCCGCAGCAGCAAGCTGGCACGCCATCAGGCGGTTTCCTGCTGCAACCACAGCATGATGTGTTTATGCAGACGGGGGATTTTGCCAATAATCCTGAAGCTGAGAAATTCATCAATAAAATGGTGAGCAAGCACGGCTTTGATCGCCAGCAATTGCATGAAGTGCTTTCTCAGGCCAAAAGGCTGGATTACGTGTTGCGTTTAATGGACCAACAGGCTCCAACCACCGCGCCGCCTCCAGGGCCAAATGGCGCATGGTTACGTTATCGCGCTAAGTTCATCACGCCGGATAACGTGCAAAATGGTGTCGCATTCTGGAACCAATACGATGACGCGCTGAAACGCGCCTTCCAGGTTTATGGCGTGCCGCCGGAAATTATCGTCGGGATTATCGGCGTGGAAACCCGCTGGGGCCGCGTGATGGGCAAAACGCGCATTATTGATGCGCTGGCAACGTTGTCATTTGCTTATCCGCGCCGTGCGGAATATTTCTCGGGCGAACTGGAAACCTTCCTGCTGATGGCGCGTAACGAAGGTGATGATCCACTGGCATTGAAAGGATCGTTTGCCGGAGCGATGGGGTACGGCCAGTTTATGCCGTCTTCCTTTAAAGAATATGCGGTGGATTTCAACGGCGACGGTCACGTGAATTTATGGGATCCGGAAGATGCCATTGGCAGCGTAGCGAACTACTTCAAAGGCCACGGTTGGGTGAAAGGCGATTTGGTGGCGGTGCCTGCCAACGGCCAGGTTCCGGGGCTGGCGAACGGCTTCAAAACCAAATATTCAGTGTCTGCGCTGCAACAGTCGGGCCTCACGCCAACGGCTTCACTGGGGAATCATCAGGAAGCCAGTTTGTTGCGCCTGGATATGGGCGACAGATATCAATACTGGTACGGCTTGCCGAACTTCTACACCATCACCCGTTACAACCACAGCACGCATTACGCGATGGCGGTCTGGCAATTAGGGCAAGCGGTGGCGCTGGCTCGCGTTCAATAATCTCTTTCCCCGCTTTATTCTAAGGCGGGGATTTTCCTACGCGCTATCTATCGGTTTTTCCTGATCGACGATCAGGAATTTACAATGTACTCAAAGTGGTTTATGTTATGTTATAACAAATCATGATGAGTGCTTCCTGATGTCTTTATCTTCTCCGCGTACGCTTTTTTGCGCGTCTGCTTTGTTACGTGCAGGTGGCGTAATAGTCGTGCTGTGCTTCCTTTGGCTGGCCGTCCTGTGGGCGATAGCGCTGCCATGATTGAGCTACAACAAGTTGTGCTTGGCTATCAGGGCAGGGCAGTCACTTCGCCGCTTTCCGGGAAATTTTGTGCGGGCAGCATGACGGCGGTTATCGGCGCAAACGGCACTGGCAAATCCACGTTACTAAAAACGCTGTTACGGCTGCATGCGCCGGTATCAGGACGTGTTGAATATGCTCACGGAACCGCACCACGCACGGCATGGCTGCCGCAACTGGCTGATATGGATCGTCAGTTCCCGGCGACGGTTTATGATGTGGTGAGTATGGGATGCTGGCCCGCTCGTGGACTTTTCTCAAGCCTTACCCGACGCCACCGGGAGCTTGTTACGCAAGCGATAGACCGCGTTGGGCTGAGCGAGATGTACAAACAGCCAATCGAAACCCTGTCCGGCGGCCAATTTCAGCGCATGTTGTTTGCTCGCCTGCTGATTCAGGATGCTCCGCTGGTGCTGCTCGACGAGCCATTCACTGGCGTTGATGCCCAAACAACTCATTTCCTGATGGTGTTAATCCACCAGATGCACGAAGCCGGGCAAACGGTGATTACCGTATTGCACGATAACGAGCTTGTAGAGCGCTTCTTTCCTGAAGTGTTACTGCTTGGCCCTGATGCGTGTCATTGGGGGGCAACCCAACAAGTGCTTCCGCGTTACAACCCTTTGGGTCTGAATCTGGTGTTATCCGCATGATTTATCACTTTTTAATCGAACCTTTTATCGATTACGGCTTTATGCGCCGTGCGCTGGTGGCTTGTCTGGCGCTATCAATTAGCACCGCTCCGTTGGGGATTTTCCTTTTATTGCGCCGCATGAGCCTGGTGGGCGATGCGCTTTCGCATGCCATTTTACCGGGCGTTGCTGTCGGGTATTTGCTGGCGGGTATGTCGCTGGTCGCCATGGGTATCGGTGGATTTGTGGCGGGCGTGCTGGTGGCGTTAATTTCCGGCCTGGTGAGTTCACGCACCAACCTGAAAGAAGATGCCAGTTTTGCTGGATTCTACCTTGGCTCGCTGGCGCTGGGCGTAACGCTGATATCGTTGCGCGGTTCCAGCGTCGATCTGCTGCATTTGTTATTCGGCTCGATTCTGGCGGTAGACAGCCAGGCCACTCTTTTTGTGGGGGTGATTGCGAGCGTGACACTGCTTATTCTGGCCGCGTTGTATCGGGGCCTGGTGATGGAAACGTTCGACCGCAGCTTCTTGCAAGTTAATAACCGCTTCGCGCCACATTTGATACACGGCGTTTTTCTCGCGTTGCTGGTGCTAAACCTGGTCGCCGGATTTCAAATTCTCGGCACGCTGATGTCCGTCGGATTAATGATGCTGCCCGCTGTCTCGGCGCGATGCTGGGCGAAAACGCTGCCTGGCTCGATGCTGCTCGCCGTGATTTTCGGTCTGTTATCTGCCTGGCTTGGGCTGGCGTGGTCATTTGCCGCTGCATTGCCAGCAGGCCCCGCCATCGTGTTGACGGCAAGCGTGGGCTTCTTTATCTCAATACTTTTTGGTTCGCGTAGCGGGCTGGTGCGTAGCCTTTTTAAAGGCTGGATAACAACAAGCAAGGGGATTAAATGAAACGTTTTGGGATGATGATGTCATTGGTGCTGGCTTGTTCCAGCCACGCGGCGCTGGCTAAAAACCTCAATGTGGTTGCCAGTTTTACGGTGCTGGCTGATATGGCAAAACAGGTGGGCGGCGAACATGTGACGGTGAAAAGTCTGGTTGGGCCGGATGGCGACCCGCATAGCTTTGAACCTTCACCACAAGACAGCGTAGCGCTAAGTAAAGCGGACGTGGTTATTGTGAGCGGGCTGGGAATGGAAGGGTGGATGGACCGCCTGGTGAGCGCATCGGGCTACAAAGGCAAAGTCATTGTGGCGTCCGAAGGTATCGCGACGCGCAAAATGGATGAGGACGGCAAGCAAATTACTGATCCGCACGCGTGGAACAGTGCTGAAAACGGGGCTATCTACGCGCAAAACATTACCAAAGCGCTGATGGCTGCTGACCCTGAAGATGCGGCGGCGATTAATGAAAGCGGGACTGAATATGTCACGCGCCTGAAACTGCTGGATAGCTGGGCGAAAACACGCTTTGAGTCGATTCCAAAATCGCACCGCAAAGTGCTAACCAGTCACGATGCATTTGGTTATTTTGGCCAGGAATATGGTGTCACTTTCCTGGCACCGGTTGGTTTTTCAACCGAAGCTGAAGCCAGTGCCAGCGATGTGGCGGCGCTCATCAAGCAGCTTAAAGGCCAGCACATCAAAACTTACTTTATCGAGAACCAGACTGACCCGCGGCTGGTAAAACAAATTGCTACCGCCAGTGGCGCGCAGCCGGGGGGCGAACTTTATCCTGAAGCGCTTTCACCCGCTGACGGGCC
This sequence comes from Buttiauxella izardii, assembly GCF_003601925.1. Lineage (GTDB taxonomy): Bacteria > Pseudomonadota > Gammaproteobacteria > Enterobacterales > Enterobacteriaceae > Buttiauxella > Buttiauxella izardii. The sequence continues at coordinate 6,568 of NZ_QZWH01000057.1, read as the reverse complement.
AGCCAGCACTTATGAAATGGCGTTCAAGCATAATGTGGACACCATCGCTAACAGCATGAAGTGATTTAATCGGCCAGCATTCGCTGGCCGTTTTCTATATTCTGGAACCGCCTCGCGTTATCGAATGTAATCCTCTGAAAGTGCCGTTAAGTGCTATCGTGTAAGCCTGCGATATGTCTACAATCGGAGCCAACATGACAGACAAAACATTGCGTCAACTCAGTCACCAGGTCGGTGAAGCGTTGGGCCAGCTTGGTGCCACCCTCACCACGGCTGAATCCTGTACCGGCGGCTGGATTGCGAAAGTGATTACCGATGTTTCAGGCAGTTCCGCCTGGTTTGAACGCGGCTTTGTTACTTACAGTAATGAAGCAAAGCATCAAATGATTGGGGTTGATAGCGGCACACTGGAAACCCATGGCGCAGTGAGTGAAGCCGTGGTGCGTGAAATGGCGCAAGGGGCGTTGTATGCCGCCGCTGCAGATTATTCTGTTGCCGTCAGCGGGATTGCCGGGCCAAATGGCGGCAGCGCTGAAAAACCTGTTGGAACGGTGTGGTTTGGTTTTGCTTCAAAGAAAGAGGGTACGGTTGCACACCATCAATGTTTTGACGGCGACCGTGACTCAGTTCGCCGCCAGGCCACGGAATACGCACTGCAAACTCTGTGGGAAGAATTTCTCAAAAATAAGCTTGATACTGTATGACCATACAGTATAATTGGCACAACAAAACAGCATAGTAAGCAGCGTGGCGCATTCGTGTATCACCCTGCATGACAGGAGTAAAAATGGCTATCGACGAAAACAAACAGAAGGCGTTAGCGGCAGCACTTGGCCAAATTGAAAAACAATTTGGTAAAGGCTCCATCATGCGTCTGGGTGAAGACCGTACCATGGACGTGGAAACGATCTCTACCGGTTCACTTTCACTGGATATCGCTCTGGGGGCCGGTGGCCTGCCAATGGGCCGTATCGTTGAAATCTACGGGCCAGAGTCTTCTGGTAAAACGACGCTGACTTTGCAAGTTATCGCCGCCGCTCAACGTGAAGGTAAAACGTGTGCGTTTATCGATGCCGAGCACGCTCTGGATCCGGTTTACGCTAAAAAACTGGGCGTTGATATCGACAACCTGCTGTGTTCTCAGCCAGACACTGGCGAACAAGCGCTGGAAATCTGTGATGCACTGGCACGTTCAGGCGCAGTAGACGTACTGGTTGTTGACTCCGTTGCTGCACTGACGCCGAAAGCTGAAATTGAAGGCGAAATCGGTGACTCTCACATGGGCCTTGCGGCACGTATGATGAGCCAGGCAATGCGTAAACTGGCGGGTAACCTTAAGCAATCCAATACCTTGCTTATCTTCATCAACCAGATTCGTATGAAAATTGGTGTGATGTTCGGTAACCCAGAAACCACAACCGGTGGTAACGCACTGAAGTTCTACGCTTCTGTTCGTCTGGATATCCGTCGTATTGGCGCGGTGAAAGATGGCGATAACGTGGTGGGTAGTGAAACTCGCGTTAAAGTCGTTAAAAACAAAATTGCTGCACCGTTTAAACAAGCTGAATTCCAGATCATGTACGGCGAAGGTATCAACTTCTACGGCGAACTGGTTGATCTTGGCGTGAAGCATAAGCTGATTGAAAAAGCCGGTGCATGGTATAGCTATAACGGTGAGAAGATTGGCCAGGGCAAATCAAACTCCAGCAACTTCCTGAAAGAGAACAAGCCAATGGCTGTTGAAATCGAGAAGAAACTGCGCGATATGCTGCTGAACAACCCGGATGGTAAGCCAGACTTCGTCGTTGATGACCACGACAAAGATGTAGCCGAATCCAAAGAAGACTTCTAAATCCCATAAGGGCTGCTACGGCAGCCCTTGTTTATTTCTGCCTTACTGTATTTCTTCTAAAACAGGTTATCCGCTATGCCTGCTGAATCAAATTCTCGTCGTAACCCGTATTCCCGATTGCTGGATAAAGCCACTCGTATTTTGGCGATGCGCGATCACAGCGAACAAGAACTTCGCCGCAAACTGACCGCCCAACCGTCGTTCCCCGGAAAGCCCAAATCCGAAGAAGATCCGTTCACACCAGAAGATATCGACAAGGTTATTGCCTGGTGTTATGAACATCGCTGGCTGGACGACGAACTCTTTGCAACCCGCTTTATTGCCAGCCGTGGTCGCAAAGGTTATGGCCCGCAACGTATTCGCCAGGAATTGCAGAGTAAAGGTGTTGCGCGTGAAACTGGCGAAGCTGCAATGTTTAATTGTGAAATAGACTGGCAAAGCATGGCGCGTGATATTGCCGAACGAAAATTTGGTGATCCACTTCCAACAGAATGGAAAGAGCGAGCCAAAGTGCAGCGCTTTCTTCTCTACCGCGGATTCTTTATGGAAGATATCCAAAGCCTCTATTCACGGTAAATATCTAAATTTTGCCGTTTAGGGCCACGCGGGATTTTACTTCCCCGATAAGAAAACTTATCTTATTCCCACATTTTCAAGGCAACCGGTCATACAGCTAAAGTATCAAAATTGGCTATGCACGGTTTGCTAACTCCTCGTTAGCTTGATTTCAGGATAATTATGAGCAAGAGCACCGCTGAGATCCGTCAGGCGTTTCTCGATTTTTTCCATAGTAAAGGTCACCAGGTCGTAGCGAGCAGCTCCCTGGTTCCGAATAACGATCCTACTTTGCTGTTTACTAATGCCGGGATGAACCAGTTCAAGGATGTATTCCTTGGTCTCGACAAACGTAATTATTCCCGTGCCACAACGTCTCAACGTTGTGTCCGCGCCGGTGGTAAACACAACGATCTGGAAAACGTCGGTTACACCGCACGTCACCACACCTTCTTTGAAATGCTGGGTAACTTCAGCTTCGGTGACTATTTCAAACATGATGCCATCAACTACGCCTGGGAATTATTGACCGGCGAGCAGTGGTTCAATCTGCCAAAAGATCGTTTGTGGGTCACGGTATACGAGACTGACGACGAAGCGTTTGAAATCTGGGAAAAAGAAGTTGGCGTTCCACGCGAGCGTATTATTCGTATTGGCGATAATAAAGGTGGCGCTTACGCCTCTGACAACTTCTGGCAGATGGGTGACACCGGTCCTTGCGGCCCATGCACCGAGATCTTCTTTGACCATGGCGACCATATCTGGGGTGGCCCTCCGGGCAGCCCGGAAGAAGATGGCGACCGCTATATCGAGATCTGGAACCTGGTATTCATGCAGTTCAACCGTCAGCAGGATGGCACAATGCTGCCATTGCCTAAGCCGTCGGTTGATACCGGTATGGGTCTGGAGCGTATTGCTGCTGTTCTGCAACACGTTAACTCCAACTATGAAATCGACTTGTTCAGCAAATTGATTCAGTCTGTTGCCAAAGTGACTGGTGCAACCGACCTGACCAGCAAATCGCTGCGTGTTATTGCTGACCATATTCGTTCTTGCGCATTCCTGGTTGCGGATGGCGTGACGCCGTCGAACGAAGGCCGTGGCTATGTGCTGCGTCGTATCGTCCGTCGTGCAATTCGTCATGGCAACATGTTGGGCGCGAAAGAAACCTTCTTCTATAAACTGGTTGGCCCATTGGTTGAAGTCATGGGGGCGGCTGGCGAAGAGCTGCAACGTCAGCAGGCGCTGGTTGAGCAAGTTCTGAAAACCGAAGAAGAACAATTTGCTCGTACACTGGAACGTGGCCTGGCGCTGTTGGATGAAGAACTGGCTAACCTGAAAGGTGACACTCTGGATGGTGAAACCGCTTTCCGTTTGTACGACACCTACGGTTTCCCGGTCGACCTGACAGCCGATGTTTGCCGCGAACGTAACCTGAAAGTTGACGAAGCGGGCTTTGAAGCCGCGATGGAAGAACAGCGTCGTCGTGCACGTGAGTCCAGCGGTTTTGGCGCTGACTACAACAGCATGATTCGCGTTGATTCGACTTCTGAGTTTAGAGGTTACGATCACACTGATTTGACTGCAAAAGTCACCGCGCTGTTTGTGGATGGCAAACCGGTTGAGCAAATCACTGCCGGGCAAGAAGCGGTTGTGGTGCTTAACGAGACTCCATTCTATGCCGAGTCTGGCGGCCAGGTTGGCGATAAAGGCGAAATCAAGGCTAATGGCGTCGATTTCGCGGTTAACGATACGCAGAAATATGGCCAGGCAATCGGCCATCTTGGCAAGCTTGTCTCGGGCGTTGTAAAAGTGGGCGACAGCGTAAAAGCTGAAGTTGATGAAGAGCGTCGTTCACGCATTCGTCTGAACCACTCCGCGACTCACTTGCTGCATGCTGCATTACGCCAGGTTCTGGGCACTCACGTTGCGCAGAAAGGTTCTTTGGTAAATGACAAAGGCCTGCGTTTTGACTTCTCCCACTTCGAAGGGATGAAGCCATCTGAAGTGCGTGCGGTAGAAGATATCGTCAACGCCCAGATTCGTCGCAACTTGCCTATCGAAACTAACGTCATGGATTTGGAAGCGGCTAAAGCTAAAGGTGCCATGGCGCTGTTTGGTGAGAAGTATGACGACCACGTGCGTGTTCTGAGCATGGGTGATTTCTCAACCGAGCTGTGTGGCGGTATTCACGCGAGCCGTACTGGCGATATCGGCCTGTTCCGTATCGTTGCTGAATCAGGTACTGCTGCGGGCGTTCGTCGTATCGAAGCCGTGACCGGTGAAGGCGCGTTGGCAAATCTGCATGCGCAGAGCGAACAGTTGCAAGATATTGCTCAGTTGCTTAAGGGCGACAGCCAGAATCTGAATGAAAAAGTGCGTTCAGTTCTGGAACGTACTCGTCAGCTTGAGAAAGAATTGCAGCAGTTGAAAGAACAGCAGGCGGTGCAGGAGAGCGCAAACCTTTCCAGCAAAGCTGTCGATGTAAAAGGCGTGAAGCTTCTTGTGAGTGAACTCGCCAACGTTGAACCGAAAATGTTGCGTACCATGGTTGATGATCTGAAAAATCAGCTGGGCTCGGCAATCATTGTTCTGGCGACGGTTTCAGAAGGTAAAGTTTCTCTGATTGTTGGTGTATCCAAAGATGTGACCGACCGCGTGAAAGCGGGGGAGCTGATTGGCGTTATTGCACAGCAAGTTGGAGGCAAAGGGGGCGGTCGTCCAGATATGGCTCAAGCCGGTGGTACAGACACGGCAGCTTTGCCAGGTGCTCTGGCTGGTGTTGAAGCTTGGGTCTCGGCGAAGCTCTAAGTAAAAAAATAAAGTGCAGACAGGCGTCGTAACTCATTCAGGTTACGGCGCCTTCATAAATTTGCACACACTCAATAATGATAAAGTCAGGTTAAAGTTGCGTATATCGGCTAGACTTAGTCATAACAGAATGTAATGTTGTGGTAGTTGGCACTTTATGTGTTTGTCACCGCTTACCTTTTGTCGTATATGATGGAGAATGCCGGGATACAGAGAGACCCGACTCTTTTAATCTTTCAAGGAGCAAAGAATGCTGATTCTAACTCGTCGAGTTGGTGAGACCCTCATGATTGGGGATGAGGTGACCGTGACAGTACTTGGGGTAAAAGGTAACCAGGTTCGTATTGGTGTTAACGCCCCTAAGGAAGTTTCTGTTCACCGTGAAGAGATCTACCAACGTATCCAGGCTGAAAAATCGCAACAAACGAGTTACTAAAGTTACTGCGTCTCGCTAATCACTAGCGAGACGCTTCCTTTTGCAGGCTATTTTCTTCGCTTTACCTCTTCATATCTCCCGTATCTCCTGTCATTGCCATAATTTCTCACTCGCTCTAATCGCTCTCTTTTAGCCATTGCCCTTATCTTGCTTGTTGATAAAACACTCTTTTTGCCGTGAATTCGCCCGAATTGTGCGTGAAGTGTGCAATTAAAAATTAGTTGGGAAAAATTGTTTGACTTATAAGTGCGGGAAAGTAATATGTGCGCCACGCAGTGCCGATGAGCAGAAACAAGTTCAGCGGTACACCTCGAAAGAGGCGTGTGGTGAGGTGGCCGAGAGGCTGAAGGCGCTCCCCTGCTAAGGGAGTATGCGGTCAAAAGCTGCATCCGGGGTTCGAATCCCCGCCTCACCGCCATTTTGCACCCATAGCTCAGCTGGATAGAGTACTCGGCTACGAACCGAGCGGTCGGAAGTTCGAATCTTCCTGGGTGCACCATTCTTCCTACTACCACGTTGCAACGGTAGTGTTCCAAAGAAAGTTAATTTCTTTGCGAGCAACAGGGAGAGTAACGTTGCTTTTGCAACGGCCTGTAAAAGGGCGCGCACCGCGAGTAACGCTCCGGATGCACCATCTTGTTGATGTTGTTTAGAACAACAAACAGCATTAAGTCAGTAGTAAAAGAAGTAATCCTGTGCACCCATAGCTCAGCTGGATAGAGTACTCGGCTACGAACCGAGCGGTCGGAAGTTCGAATCTTCCTGGGTGCACCATTCTTTTTCGATGTTGTGGTAAGTTTAACGACATTGAATCAGCAGTAAAGCAATACCCCGATGCACCCATAGCTCAGCTGGATAGAGTACTCGGCTACGAACCGAGCGGTCGGAAGTTCGAATCTTCCTGGGTGCACCAT
>NZ_QZWH01000056.1 GCF_003601925.1 Buttiauxella izardii | reverse complement strand
ACGCTAGCGCTTATCCACCCTACAAAACCAAAACGTAGGTCGGATAAGCGCAGCGTCATCCGACACAACAAGGCTGCACCAATAAAAAAGTAGTGCCATTTAAAAGGGATTAATTATGGGAAAATTACAGCCGCTTGCTTTATGGCTGGCATGTAGCCTATGTGTAGCCCAGGCGCATGCCGATGACACTCCACAATACATCAGCACTCAGGAACTCTCTGAGCAGCAAGAACTCCCGGCGCTGGATGGCTCATCCAGCCTGCCGCTCAACGCCCCGGCACCGGGAACGCTGACGCTCAACGATGCAGTAAACCGCGCTGTAACCTGGCATCCGAGCATTCATGAAGCCATCGGCAAGCTGGCCGGGCAGTCGGAACAGGTCAACGTCGCAAAATCAAAATACTACCCGCAAGTCACGGCGGGCATGAATAACGGCTACAGCAACAGTTATAGCGACAGCGGCTTTAGCCCGTCGCTGGTGTTGTCGGTTTCGCAGATGCTTTACGACTTCGGCAAAGTTTCAAGCCAGGTGCGCGCCGAAAGCGCGGGCGTGGCGCAGGAACAGGCCAACGTTCTGGTAAGCATTGATAACGTCGGCCACGACACGGCTAACGCCATGATTCAGGTGCAGATGTGGCAACAAATGGTCGATATCGCCAAAGATCAGCTCGACGCCTTGAGCGCCATTGGCGGTTTAACCGAAAAGCGCAATAACGAAGGGGCGACGTCGATGTCGGACGTGGTGCAAACCAACGCACGAATCGAATCTGCCCGCTCGCAGTTGATTCAGTATCAGGCCAATCTCGACAGCGCCCAGGCCACATTAATGAGCTGGCTTGGCTGGGAAAACCTCAACGACATCAGCAACGAATTTCCGAATAAACTCGGCAAAAGCTGCGATATCACCAAACCCGACGACCGCTTAGTGCCCGCTGTTTTAGCCTCGTGGGCGCAGGCGAGCGTGGCGCAGGCGAATCTCGATTACGCCAACGCGCAGATGACGCCGACCATTTCCCTCGAACCGCAGGTTCAACACTATCTCAACGATAAATACGCCAGCCATGAAGTGCTCGACCGCACGCAATATTCCGCGTTTATCAAAGTTGAAATGCCGCTCTACCAGGGCGGTGGCTTAACCGCGCGGCGCAATGCGGCAAGCCACGCGGTGGAAGCGGCGCAATCTGGCGTGCAACGCACTCGCCTGGATATTCGCCAGAAACTGATGGAATCGCGCAGCCAGGCGCTCGGCCTAATGGGCGCGGTGCAGGTATTACAGCGCCAGGAACAGTTGAGCGCCCGCACCCGCGAACTCTATCAGCAGCAATATCTGGATTTAGGTTCGCGCCCGTTGCTCGACGTGTTGAATGCGGAACAGGAAGTTTTCCAGGCCCGTTTCGCCCAGCTCCAACTCCTCAGCCAACTTCATCAATTGCAGCTCAACTGCCTGTATAACTCGGGCCGGTTGCGTAACGCATTTGGCCTGGAACACCGCACCATCCAGTCACTGGAGATCCAGCCATGAGCAAAACTCCACCTCCTGTTGATGAATATCTGAATGAACAATCCCTTAGCCACTGGGCGCAACTGATTAGCCACGTCGCTGCGCACTATCGCGTGGTCTGCTCGCCCGGCACCATTCAGGCGAATGCGCCGTGGTTTAAAGACAAAAACATGCTTTCGGCGCTGACGCAGCTCTCGCGCCAGGCGGGGCTTTCATTTCACATGTTGAACGCCCCGGAACTGGCGATTGGCAAATGGCGGCTGCCTCTCGCGGCGTGCCTGAACAACGGGCAACTGGCGGTTATCGAACATTTCGACGGTGAAGATACCGTGGATATTTACGTGATTAACGGCGAGCGCCAAACGAATCGCGTTTCGCTGCGCGAACTGCTGCCAGAAATCCGTTTTGTGGCAGCACTTCGGCCCCTTTCGGCGCTGAAAGACAGCCGCGTCGATAGCTATATTTCGCGCTTCAGCCCGGACTGGCTAAAAGAGCTGGTGATGCAGGATTTGCGCCCGTATGGCCCGGTGATGTTGGCGGCATTTCTGGTCAACGTGCTGTCGCTTTCCGGGATACTTTTCTCGATGCAGGTTTATGACCGCGTGATCCCCGCGCAGTCTTATCCCACGCTGTATGTGTTGGCATCCGGCGTGTTACTGGCAGTGATCTTTGGTTTTGTGCTGCGCGTGGCGCGTGGGCATATTATGGACGTGCTCGGTAAACGAGCGGATATGCGCGTTTCAGATCGCGTTTTCAGCCACGCACTGCGCCTGCGCAACAGCGCGATCCCCCGTTCCACCGGCAGCTTTATTTCCCAGCTTCGCGAACTCGAACAGATCCGCGAAATGATCACCTCGTCAACGATCTCGACGATCGTCGATCTCCCCTTCTTCTTTATGTTCATTATTGTGTTGGGCATCATCGCGCCGCAACTGGCGTGGATTGCCCCGGTGGCGGCGGTATTAATGATTTTGCCCGGCCTTTTGCTGCAAAAGAAACTGGCGATGCTCGCTAACCAGTCGGCGCACGAAGCCACTTTGCGCAATGCGGTGCTGGTGGAAAGCGTGCAAGGGCTGGAGGACATCAAGCTGATGCAGGCGGAAAACCGCTTTTTGCAGCAGTGGAACAGCTACATTCGTATTACGGCGGAATCCGGCCTGCGCACTCGCCAGCTTTCGCAAGGGTTGATCAGCTGGGGAATGACCGTTCAAAGCCTGGTGTATGCGGCGGTGATTTTGTTTGGCGCGCCGCTGGTGATTGAAGGCGACATGACAACCGGTGCGATGGTTGCCGCATCCATGCTCGCTTCGCGCATGATTGCCCCGATGGCAAACCTGTGCGGCGTGCTCGCTCGCTGGCAACAAGTCAAAGCCGCGAAACAGGGGCTGGACAGCATTATGCAATTGCCGGTGGAAACCCAGCGCGACGAAAGCCTGGTGCATCAGGATATTTTCCACGGTCACTATCTGTTTGAAAACGCGCAGTTTCGCTACCACAGCGAAGACCAGCGCATCCCATTGCGCATCGCTCATCTCGAGATTCAACCCGGCGAACGTGTGGCGGTGCTCGGGCGCAACGGCGCGGGGAAATCCACTTTGTTACAAGCGTTATCAGGCGGCGTCGATTTAATCAGCGGCGATGCGCGGCTCGACAACCTGAGCATGACGCAAATTGATATGGCGGATTTGCGGCGCAACATCGGCTTTATGAGCCAGAACGCTCGCTTGTTCTACGGTACGCTACGCGAAAACCTCACCCTTGGCGCACCGAATGCCAGCGATGAAAACATCTTCGAAGTGCTGGAAATCAGCGGCGCGGGCAACTTTATCAAGAGTCTGCCAAAAGGACTCGACCACGCGATTATGGAAGGCGGTGCGGGTTTATCCGGCGGGCAACGCCAGTCGATTTTACTCGCCCGTATGCTGTTGCGCTCGCCCAATATTGTGCTGCTCGACGAACCGACCGCCTCCCTCGATGACCATACCGAACGCGAATTTATACAACGCCTGGGGCAATGGCTGGGTAATCGCACGTTGATTGTCGCCACTCACCGCGTGCCGATGCTCGAACTGGTGGAACGCGTGCTGGTTCTCAAGGAAGGACAACTGGTGATGGACGCACCGAAAGCTCAGGCGCTGAGTAACAGCAATAACAGTCGCGCCACCGTACAGCCAAACGGACGGGAGTGGAAAAATGAAAACCAATCAGCATGACGCCGCCATGGCCGATTCGGATATTCAGCGCGAACGGGAGTTTTCCGGTGCCAGCCGCATCATTATGATCAGCGTGCTGCTGTTTATTTTGCTCGGCGTGTGGGCGTGGTTTGGCACACTGGATGAAGTCTCGACCGGCACCGGGAAAGTGGTGCCGAGTTCACGCGAACAGGTACTGCAATCCCTCGACGGCGGTATCGTCACCGAACTGCTGGTACACGAAGGCGACAAAGTTGAAGCCGGGCAAATCGTCGCCCGCCTCGACCCGACGCGATCCGAATCCAACGTGGGCGAAAGCGCTGCGCGTTACCGGGCGTCGCTGGCTTCGAGCGTGCGGCTTAACGCGGAAGTGAACGATTTGCCGCTGGTTTTCCCCGACTCGCTCAAAGCCTGGCCGGATCTCCTCGCCTCCGAAACGCGCCTGTATAAAAGCCGCCGCGCACAGCTCAACGACTCCGCATCGGACATTCAAGACGCGTTGGTTTCGGTGAATAAAGAGCTGGGGATAACGCAACGGCTGGCGAAAAGCGGCGCTGCGAGTAACGTGGAAGTGCTGCGTTTGCAGCGGCAAAAAAGCGATCTACAGCTCAAAATCACCGACCTGCGCTCGCAATATTACGTGCAAGCTCGCGAGGCGCTTTCCAAAGCGAACGCCGAAGTGGATATGCTTTCGGCCATTATCAAAGGCCGTGAAGATTCCGTGAGCCGCATGACCGTGCGCTCGCCGATGCGCGGCATCGTGAAAAACATCCAGGTGACGACCATCGGCGGCGTGATCCCGCCCAACGGTGAAATGATGGAAATCGTGCCGGTGGACGATCACTTGCTGATTGAGGCGCGTCTCTCCCCGCGCGACATTGCCTTTATTCACCCTGGCCAGCGCGCGCTGGTGAAAGTCACCGCTTACGATTACGCCATTTACGGCGGGCTGGAAGGCGTCGTTGAAACCATTTCCCCGGACACCATTCAGGACAAAGTGAAGCCAGAAATCGTCTATTACCGGGTGTTTATCCGCACTCATCAGGATTACCTGGTGAACAAAGCCGGGCATCATTTTTCGATATCGCCGGGGATGGTCGCCACCGTGGATATCAAAACCGGGCAAAAAACCATCGTCGATTACCTGATAAAACCGTTCAATCGCGCCAAAGAAGCCCTGCGCGAACGTTAACAGGCATCAGGGGTAGTAAGTGGCGCTACAACTCTGTTATACTTACAAAACACTTGTGGGGCTGATTCTGGATTCGACGGGATTCGCGAAACCCAAGGTGCATGCCGAGGGGCGGTTTGCCTCGTAAAAAGCCGCAAAAAAATAGTCGCAAACGACGAAAACTACGCCCTAGCAGCTTAATAACCTGCTAAGAGCCTTCTCTCCCTAGCTTCCGCTCTTAAGACGGGGATCAAAGAGAAGTCAAACCCAAAAGAGATCGTGTGGAAACCTTGCCTGGGGTTGAAGCATTAAAACTAATCAGGATAGTTTGGTAATGGCGTGTCTACCCGCAGTTGCCCGGCGAATGTAAAGATAGACTAAGCATGTAGTACCGACGGCGTAGTAATTTCGGACGGGGGTTCAACTCCCCCCAGCTCCACCAAAATCTTCAATCGATGATTACCAGAGTCATCCGATTAAGTCTAAAGAGCCCGCATGGCACAAGCCCTGCGGGCTTTTTTGTGCCTGCAATTTTTCCTGGGAAGTCTGAAGCAAACTAATTAAATCCGAACCTTTTAGGCACCTTGTTAGGCACCTCATAAAGCTTTATTGTTTTTGAGGTGCCTAAAACTATGGAAACCCGGCAATGGCAAGACAAACCAAACCTTTATCCGTCAAAGAAATCGAATCCGCCAAACCCAAGGAAGCGGACTACGTTATCTATGATGGCGATGGCCTTGAGCTACTCATCAAATCCACCGGCAGCAAAATATGGCAGTTTCGCTACATTCGTCCTGTCACCAAGAAACGAGCGAAGAAGAGCATAGGGCCCTACCCTTCAGTTACTCTTGCCGATGCTCGAAGCTACCGGGCAGAGGCTCGCGTTCTCCTCGCAAAACAAATCGATCCTCAGGAGCATCAGCAAGAACAACTCCGCAGTTCACTTGAAGCCAAAACCAACACTTTCCAACTCGTAGCTGAACGTTGGTGGAATGTGAAGAAAGCCAGTGTGACCGAGGACTACGCAGAGGATATCTGGCGCTCGCTGGAGAGAGATGTTTTACCAGCGATTGGCGATATCACTATTACAGATATTAAAGCTCATACACTGGTTCAGGCCGTTCAACCGGTTCAGGCCAGAGGAGCGCTGGAAACCGTACGACGCCTGTGCCAACGAATCAATGAGGTCATGGTTTATGCTCAAAATACTGGCCTAATTGATGCGGTTCCTAGCGTCAATATTGGCAAAGCCTTTGAGAAGCCTCAGAAGAAGAACATGCCAAGCATCCGCCCGGATCAGTTACCTCAACTCATGCAGACTATGCGTACCGCCAACATTATTCAGTCAACACGATGCTTGTTCATGTGGCAGCTTCTTACAATCACTCGCCCAGCCGAAGCAGCTGAGGCTCGCTGGGATGAAGTGGATCTGGAAGCGCGAGAATGGAAAATCCCCGCATCACGCATGAAAATGAACCGTGACCACACTGTTCCATTGTCAGATGAAGCAATTGCGATATTGGAAATGATGAAGCCGTTAAGTGGCAACCGGGAATTTATCTTCCCTAGCCGTATCAAGCCCAACCAGCCAATGAATAGCCAGACGGTTAACGCTTCGCTAAAACGTGCAGGTTTTGGTGGGGTGCTTGTGTCACACGGTCTGCGATCCATCGCCAGTACGGCCCTTAATGAACAAGGCTTTCCACCTGATGTTATTGAGGCAGCACTTGCCCATGTGGACAAGAATGAAGTCCGTCGAGCATATAACCGCAGTGACTATCTTGAGCAACGACGTCCTATGATGCAGTGGTGGGCTGACTTCGTTATGGCTGCTGATCTAGGAAGCATGATTGGAGATGGCATTCGAGGTATAAGGCTTGTCGGCTAATAACGGTGTAAGCGCTCAGAATGGGCGCTTACACCTTTGTCGGTAACCAGCATTAACATTTCATTTACTCATCTTAGTTTTGTTAGTTTTGTTAGTTTTGTTAGTTTTGTTAGTTTTGTTAGTTTTGTTAGTTTTGTTAGTTTTGTTAGTTTTGTTAGTTTTGTTAGTTTTGTTAGTTTTGTTAGTTTTGTTAGTTTTGTTAGTTTTGTTAGTTTTGTTAGTTTTTGATAACTTAGCATCAAAGGCATGTTTCACATCATCAACCTGTACTGACCATCTTTTTAAGATTATCTCGCGCAGTGATTCTTCACTGCTTACATGTGAGCCTTGAAAGTTATTTTTTTCGATGAAAGCCCACAATGGATTTATGACATCCTCAATTACAGCGCTCTTGTTTTTCCAACCATCCTCAGGAGAATTTTTATAAATTAACCTGACAAGCTCCTCCTGTATAATTTTATATACATCAGCCTTTTTAGTACCTCCTTTTTTTCCTGCATTACACCTGATCTTAGATAGTTTCGTTATTTTATCATCTTCGATTTTAACCCAAACCATTCCGAGACATTTATCTAATAGCTCAGAAGCCGTAAACAGAGCATCAAACGCAACTTGTTCATCATCTTGTATAACGGATACTCCCCATTGATACGACATTGAGGCGTACACCAAATGTGCGATGAATACATCTTCTATTGAATTATCCAAGACAAGTGGTTTCATTGTCTCCCTGAAAATTCGGCTTTCCAAATCTCTCCAGCATTCTTTTATAGGATTATATATAGCATTGGCCTCCTCCTTTCTTAGCAGAACTCCGTTTACCTGATGGTATCTGGACCCTCCTGGTGGTAGCTCAGCATAAGACGATACTTCTGTACCCATCCTTGCAGGATCAAAATAAACTAATTTCATTCTTGCAAGCTCCTCCTGCATCACTGGGTAATGTTCATCCAATGCGTGAGCGTGTTCCTTCCATTCGCAATTAGTCATCGCCTTCGAGAGCTCTTCAAGTTTACGTCCGTTTTTTTCATGCAACTTAGAAAGATATATCATTTTAACTATCCTTATCAATTACTTAGATGCTGTAAAAAATATTTTTTTGGTAGCTACATTTTTTACATTTCAGATTCCGGCTAATCTCTCACAACCAAAGCGAACCAATGAGGGGCAAACAAGCATGATCACTTTACCTGCAGTCAGAATACTCCGATTACCTGCTGTTATCCATAAAACAGGCATATCACGGGCTACGATCTACGACTGGTTGAATCCTAAATCGCCACGTTACGATCCAACCTTTCCTAAGAAAAGAAAACTTGGGACACAATCTGTTGGTTGGCTTGAATCAGAAATCGATGAGTGGTTGTTGCATCGTAGTCTTATCAATTAATCTAAAAGAGGAGCTAGATAGGATGTATGTCTAAAAAAAATAGTTCATCGCAAAATAAAGAGCTTTGTCTCAAATTCAAGACACTTCCCACTTTTGCACAACGGTTAATAAGTTATATACATTATAAAACAGGAGCCGCCGCTGAACTTATTTTAATAGTGTTACTTGGGGTAATGGCACTTGCCTGCCAGGACAAATTTGATGTTCAGCTTAAAAATGGGAGAACCTTTACATCACTTTATCTCATGCTATTGGCACGCTCAGGTAGCAGGAAATCAACCGTATTCAAGCTGTTAATGGAGCCTATCTACCGACTGGAAAAAGAGCTGAAAGATGATTTTCTGGTAAAGGAAAAGCTTTATGAAATAAAGCGAGCATCTTGGAAAGCTGAGTTAAAGAAGCTTAACAAGCAATTCAATAAAGCTGATGCTGTTGATGAGAACGACGCACTCAAAGCAATTGAGGAATGCCAGATAAGAGAGCCAGTAGAACCGGTAAGACCACGTCTTATTATTCATGATTCTACAATTGAGGGACTTATAAAGGTATTAGCGTTGGGATCTCCGTCATTGATGCTCGGTTCTGATGAAGCTGGCGGATTGTTTGGCAGTAATCTATTCCGCAACACACCAGCACTCAACTCGGCGTGGGGAGAGGGACGGATTTCTGATAGCAGAGCATCCCGTGAGAGTTATGATGCTGATGATGTTCGGCTGACAATACTAATGTTACTGCAATCGGAGATATTTAACGACTCTATGGTGGGCAAACAAGGTAAAGGTATACGGAGTACAGGATGTTTAGCCCGTTTTTTGTTAGTTGACCTAGAACAGATACCTGAACTATGCAACATCCCTGATGCCTGTTCATGGTCTGACGAGGCAGTACTTGAGGAATTTTTCTGTCTTCTCACTAAGCATATGCAGGATGGGATAAAGCGCAGAGAGAAAAATGAAGAACGTATCTGTGTTACTTTTTCTCCGGAGGCACAAGTCGCCTGGAATTCACAGAGTGGAGAAATTCAGGAAAAAATAAAAAAAGGAGGCGAACTACACCATTATGATGATTTTGGTGCTCGATTTATGGAGCATGCTTCAAGAATTGCAGCTGTAATGCAAATGTTTATTACACCCGACTCACCAATAATTACTAAGGAGACTTTGGTATCAGCGTTTAAAATAACTGAATGGTTTATTAATCATTTGATGATGAAAATAGATTCCACCAGAAAATATAGTGATTCTGAAATATTGTTTTTTTGGCTTGAGGAACATGTTCCCAGTAATAAATCTTACGACTTTAGGAGGCATAGCATTCGTAGAGATGGTCCAAATTCTCTTAGGAGCATAGAGCGCCTGATATCTGCTTTAAATAAGCTTGAAAGTGATGGAAAGGTTCAGTTATTCAAGGAGGGTGGTGTTGATTACGTGAAACTCATTGGTTCAGAAATTAAGCCTGAAGATTTGGCTATTGCATTAAACATACCATTAATTTCATCTGGGTCTGTTGGTTTTAATAAACTACCAAGGCATGAATAACTTCAGAGTAACCAATGTCTTTCTGATTAATATATTTTATTCTTGAAGCTAGTCACGCTGCGGATTTAGCTTAATTTATTAGCGAGGGTAATCAATGGGTTTTAACTGGTATATGTAATATACCTTCATCAATACTCTAATCTTATACCTGCATATCCCCCCACTAGGGATTATATCCAACATCACATGGGTAGCGTGAGGGCTACCCATTACCTAATGATTAATATTTACAGAATGAAGGATTATTATGAAATCACAATATGAGCTTAGCAATGAAGAAATTGATGACTTGGTAGCGATAGCATCCAGAAGGTATAGATCACCTATTGACCTAGATATTCTCATCTCACTACTTAACATGGTCTATGACACGCTGGAGCAGCATAACCGGATACTCGCTATTCGTACTGACCCGAGATTCGCCCAGTCCCATGTACCGGGAGAGCCTGATCTACCACTGTGCTTCCAGCGTGATGATCCGCAGGCAATTACTCGCTTCTTCGATTCACTGAAAAGCCAGTTAAGGGCAGATCATAACCGGTCCAGGAGACCGGGTAATCCAACATTACCATCTTATGGGTGGTGTAGAGAACGCGATACAAGCGAGCATCCCCATTACCACCTGATGTTGTTGTTTAATGCAGATGTGTATGGGTACCTGGGCAATTACCAAGAACTCAATGCTAAAAATATGGCAACCCGAATACAGAAAGCCTGGTGCAGTGCTGTAGGGCTTGCTCACGAAGATTACGCGACATTAGCTGAATTCCCACCTAATGCTGTTTACAGGTTTACCAAGTTCGATGCCTTGGATCGTAACCCTGTTTACTGGAGTTTTCTGATTCGACTGGCGTATCTGGCGAAGACTAGAACCAAGGATACCCACAGCAGCAACCGTAACTTTGGCACAAGCCAGTGTCCACGCTTAGGCGGATTAGCCTGTTAATAGCACTCTGGGTGAGGTATTTATCCTCACCCAGTCAATTAACATAATTGACACATTTCTCGGTAAAAAATTCGATAATGTATCTCGGTGCCCTGCTACAACCTGCTACATGTAGCAGCTGTAGCAGCCTTCAAAGATCAAGTGAGATCACTGTGCCATTTGTTCTTCGGTGAGAATGGCTAAAGGATTGTTACTTACATCACCATTTGCACATCTTCTTACTTATCAGGGACATCTTTTATCTCAAATAACTCGATTAATCATCCTGCAGCTAATAAAATTCAATTTTTAGTCGTTATCTGATTGCGAGATTGACGGTTCGCTCCCCTATACACATGCAGTGCTTATGCAGCTGAGGGCGGTAGCTTGGAGCGCGGTTATGACTTGCTGACTATGACACTCACTTGGCTAGCGAATTCGAGTCCATTCTTAACAGAAAATGGGATTATTCTCATCTTGGCATCACTGATGCAGTGGGAGTAAAAATTTATATCAAAAGTCAAACACAATTTATCAATTAATGGATTGTACTTACATAGCATGAGGTTTGGTTTATGCACACCATCTACGGAGATACTATTAACGATCTAATGATGAAGGTCATAGAAAAAGTGCTCTTTGAGGGTGTCAACATACCGACTAGGAATGGGAATGCTATAACTATCTATGATGTTAGTATGATCCTGCAGAATCCAAGATCAAGGCATTTAAGTTTAGTCGGTCGAAAAAACAACATATTCTCAACTTTCGCTGAGGCAATGTGGGTTTTTGCAGGGGATAATCGGATTCATCCATATTTAACTTTTTTTCTGCCAAGAGCTCCTAAATATTCAGATGATGGGATCATTTGGCGAGCTGCTTATGGAGAAAGGCTTTACGCTCATGGGCAACTAGAGAACGTTGTACAACAATTCAAAAATGACGGAATTTTTACTAGGCGAGCCGTTATCAGTTTATACATGCCTGATAGAGACACTAATGACAGTCTTAGAAAGAAATACAACTTAGAGAATAGCGTTGACATACCCTGTAATAATTTAATTCATTTCTTTATCACTCCGGATAAGAAACTAAATATTAAAATAATCCAAAGAAGTGGGGATTTAATATTCGGTGTAAGCAATATTAATATTTTTGAATTTAGTTTACTCCAGGAGATTGTGCTATCTATATTACAGCGAGAAGTTGATAGTCAAATCAAACTAGGGTATTTGCATCATTCAATAACAAATCTGCATATTTATGAAGATAGGATTGAGCAAGCTAGAGATATTTTTAACTGTAAGGAAATACAAATAACCGATTTAGTCAATAATGATGAAATTTCATTCCCATCATCATTACTTGGTATAAAAATGTTATTCTGTGAAATAGTCTCATTTCTTGATTCAAAGATAACAGGCTCACCGCATAACGTTAAAACTTTTACTCAGGAAGTTACTAAGCTAAAAAATATATTCGATAAACACTCTGTGAAAATAGAAAACAATCTATTATGGGGATATGCAGAAGCTGCTTTATCATATATATATCAAGTTAGATTTGATGAGCCAATAGCATTGAGCACAAAATTAAGTTATGAGTTCAGTTTAAGCGTAAATTCAAACTACTTTAATAAATCCAACAAGGGAAATCTATGAAAATTGCTTTCATGGGTATATCAGGTAGTGGGAAAGATTTCCTCGCAAATTATCTGATATATAATCATGGCTTTACACGATTATCATTTAGTGATCAACTGAAAAAATTAGCGCATTACATTTACCCATGGTTCGAAAAAGATTATCCTTCTGAAGAAAAAACACTCCCACTAAATATTTCCTTATCGACTGGTGAACTAATCAGTTGTTCCCCAAGAGATATATGGTTAAGCCTAAATAAGTTAAGAGAGATTGAAGATAAGATATTTATTAGAATGCTATCAGAAGAGTTAAACCTTTTAAAGTCAAATAGTAAGGGTAATGAAAGAAGAATAATAATTACTGATATAAGATCTAATGAAGAGTTCATATGGTGTAAGGATAATCATTTCACTGTAATCTATATAGAAAGGGAAGCAAATGATTATAAAAAATATGAAATTGATAATCATGTAATTGAGAATAAAGAAAAGGCCGATTATCACTTTCATAACAATACAAGCGGGATAGATAGTTTTAAATTTTTCTTTGAAGAGGAACTATCTAATGGATAATAAAAACGATCAACTATTTTGTAATGTTAGTGACATTAAAATAAAAACCGCCAAACCAATATTGAATGAAGATGTTATAAGAGAATGGTTTTATCATCAACGAGAAAGAACCTCTATATATTACAAGAAGGAAATACTTAAACACCCACCTTATTGGACAGATGATGAAATTTTGAGGAGCTATAAATTCGTTAATACCAAGAGAACATGGGATAGAGAAACAAAATGGCTATTGGCTAATGTAATTAACAATAGCAATGTGAGTTACGAAAACAAAATACTCAATTCATTTCTCTTTAGGGTAATAAACAAAAGTGAGACCTTACATGAAATTAATGCTCCTTTTGATTTTTCGAGAATGACAGTAATTGATATTGATCATACAATTAGAGAAAAAACTCATGATATGTCAATAAAGAATCCAAAGTATGTTTTTTTTAGCGCCGCGTATATACTTGGCGGACCAAAAGTTAATTTTGGAAGATTTTTAGAAGATAAAGAGCATAAAACGGAAATGAACATGATTATCAGGATGATCAAGTTTGTTTTTTATAACCAAGATAAAATAGTAAAGGGAGTAAAATCTGCGGCAAATCAGTTAGAAGTATTCAATCATCTTAAATCATTCGCTGGGATTGGCGATTTTCTTGCTTATCAAATATTTGTGGATTTAACATACATAGTTGACTTTCCATTTACAGAAATGAACTTTGTTATTTCGGGGCCTGGCTGTGAAAGAGGGATTAATTGGATTTTTTCTGATAGAGGAGGAATGAATAGCGAAGAATGTTTATTTTGGTTCACTATAAACCAAAGCAATATTGCAGAAAAATATAATGAAGAGTGGGAAATGGATAAAATATTTCACTTTTTGCCTGAAGAAGAAAGAATATATACGCTAATGGATATGGAAAATAGTGGCGCCTGCGAAATAGATAAAAGATGTAGAACAAAGTTTGGAGGCAAAAGGCCAAAGCAAAAATATCATTATCAAAATAACATGAGGCTATTTTGATAACTGATAACTGATAACTGATAACTGATAACTGATAACTTCAATGGTTCAGAAAGGATTTGAAAATGCCTAAAGAAATTAAGAAAAATGTTTTTGTTAGTCATCATCACAAAGATGACGCCAGTGTCGATGGAGTTTCGCGGTTAGCTGCAGCAAAAGGTTATCACCTACGAAATAGCTCTGTCAGAATGAAACCTGAAAATCAGAGACGTGCTGATGAAAAAAAGATTAGTGATAGAACCATAGCTCGTTTGCTCAGGATGAAAATGAGATGGGCTGGTCAAGTTATAGTAGTTATCGGGAAAGAAACACACACAAGAGCATGGGTGAATTGGGAAATTCAAGCAGCTCATCAGCTTGGCAAACCTATTATAGGTGTCTATGAAAATGGTTTGAAAGATGATGTAAAACTACCTGAAAACCTTGAAAAATATGCAACATCTATCGTTTCCTGGAGAAGCGATGCAATTATCAGTGCACTTGAGGGTAAAACAAGTTTTCAAAAACCTGATGGTACTGATAGGGATAAAGTACAAGGGGGAAATGTAGTATGTTAATAGAAAACAACTCTTATCTTTATGCCTATTCAATAACACGAGACTTTGGTTTTGCACCTAACCCATTTCATGGAATTTGTACCTTAGCAACATGCAAACCTAGAATTAGAAAGGCTGCTAACATTGGCGATTGGATTCTGGGGATTGGCGGGGCTAATTTAAAATCTGTTAAAAAAAAGTGTATTCTACTAATGAAGGTGACTGAGAAAATAAGTTTTAATGATTATTGGGAAGACAATAGATTTGCCATCAAAAAACCAGCGAGAAATGGTAGTCATGTGCAGATTTTGGGGGATAATATCTATCATCAGGACGACAATAATGATTGGATTCAAGAAGATTCACATCATAGCAATGCTGATGGCTCATTCAATATGACAAATCTTGAACGTGATACTCGTACTGACCAGGTGTTGATTTCAAGACATTTTTATTATTTTGGTGATAAAGCCGTTGATGTAGACTTAGACTCAATTGGCTATCACAGAATTAGAGATTATATAAAGCTTTCCTTAGATCACTCTATCCCTGCAAATGATCTTATTAAAAAAATAGACGCTGAGTTTCATAGTGATAAAAATATAGTTATATCTGATCCATGCCAGTTCTCTGATTTCTATAAACGTGTAGATCAGGGAACTGGTGAGCTCTATTAATAAGCACTCACACTATAACTCTGGATATTATTTAATAATCCTCAACTTTCATTCAGAAACTGGCAATCTTGCAATGTTTAGTAATTCAAGATTCTACAATGAAACTTGCCATGCAATTCGATTAAATAGGGCTTTGCATTATGATTTTGACTTGGCATTTCTGGTAGCTATCCTATCAAAAAGACGGTTAATTCGAATAGGGGCAACGCCTTTTCCTGCCCCCTAACGACCTCTTCCTATACCCACGGGAGCGTAGCCGATCAACTCCAATGATACCTCATGACTTGTCAATTGGCTTGAGAGCATAGCGGTTTGATTAGATAACGATCGAATAAAGATGCGAAATCCACGTCTTCCAGACGGCCTCCATCTAAGTAGCCATGATCCCTTGCAAGGCTCAGTGCTGCGCCTCCAGGGGCGGCGACCGGTAGAATTATTGCGTCAGGATGAAATTGCTTAAAGAGCTCATACTCAACCTGAACTCCCTCCATACCCCCTACAAAGACTGCGCCAACTAAGTCACATCGAGACAACATTTCCTGCCGCATAAGATGTAGGCTGCCGGCTAGATCATCAGGCACTGCATCGGTGTAAACGACATTGTCGAATCGCTCATTTTCTTCAGGATACTGGCCTTCGAAAAATCGGCTCTGGTACAATGTAACGGAGCGTGTGTAATCGACGCCCAGATCTTCGCAAATGCTCCAGATCATGGGTGTTATGGCAGGGTGCCCCCCCCATACGATTTTCATTTTTCTTACGACCGCGATGGCAAACTCACGTACAGCACACTGAATCAGGAACGGATCAGCAGTTTCGTAATAATCACCTCGCCCATTGACCGGGACGCTTGCTGAGAGAAAAATAGAATCCACTTTTTAAACCTCCCAATCTGCAAACTGCCAGCCGGCCTCGCATGCTTTCACCCACTTCGTTGCCTGGATGTGCGAGCCGAGCCAATCCATATGATTCAGCCACTGAGGATGTAGCCCCACATGGTCATACAGTATAGCAACTGATTCATCTGGATAGTTCATTGAGGCTTGATGCATGGTTGATGACGTCGGGACCCCGACCGTCGGGTAGACCACTATAATTCGCCCTGTGGGCAGACGAACTTTGATTTCCCGCCCCACTCCCATACCAATGACTTCACCACCTATTGCCTCAATTCCAATGCGCAAATTGCTGACTAGGTTGATAGTCCTCACAGCATGACTTTTGCTGCGCACCGCCTCAAGTTGTAGACAAATTCGGTCGATAGCGGAATTCTCGATACGTCCTGTTCCGCCGTCCAACTCGCCTTCAGCTAACTCAGCAAGGCTTGCGGTACCCAATCCACGAGACTGCTTCGTTTCAGGCCAAGCGACTCGAAGAACACTGATACCTTTCGCGAGAGCCCTCCCAAACTCAGCTGATGTCCAACGACTATTAAAATAGTCAGGAGTATCTAGCATCAACAGCACGTCAGAATCGCAGAGTCTATGCCACAACATGGTCTGAAAATCTTCTGCTGGCGCAATACTATGAGTGTCAAGGAATACGTCGAAATGGCGTTCTGATAGAGCATCGAACATCTGGAGCGCGGCAACTCTGGCTTCATCCCGACGGTAGCTTACGAAGACCCTTCGTTGTTTCGGAAGCAATCCAGCGCATTCAAGAAGAGCTATCGAGACACGCTTAGCACCACCATTTGCGTAGGCCAGACAGTTCAGCGGTCGCAGCAGCTCAGGAATCTCCGCAGATACATGTCGTAGATCGGATACAATTGGAATTACAGGAGTACCGCTGCGAAGCAAGCCCGGTAAACTTGGGTGATCTACGCCCTCTCCTCCAAAAAAGACAACCGCGCTCGATCGTAACTGATTTGGTGTAAACATATCAGGAGCTATTTCCCAACTGATCTCCTGACCGAGTCGTAGCCCGTACATCTCCACTGCAGTTTTAACCGCATCCTCCAAATCGCGCAGTTGCTCGTCTGAAGGGGAGCCTATAACAGCAAGCTGATAGATAGGAAGCATGGTTGCCCTTTTATTCAATTACAGTTATCGTCAAACGGTGTAGTTTCTCAGCTGTATCCGGGGTGCCTCTAGTAGCTTCTCATCGACCCCCAGTTCCATATAAAGCTTATCAACATGATGGAGCCCGCTGATCCTCCTAATGAAATCGGAGTCATCCGGCAGGGTGTAGGAGCTTAGCCACTTCATAAACTGTTCATAATCCATTGAGTAAGTGGATTGAGGGAGTAAGTATCTAAACTCAACGTGTTTACTATCAAACGCGGCTTCTTCTATTTTCCGATAACCCTCCATACCCATCCCGTATTCGAGTTGCTTGCGCTCTGTTCGTTTCACATTTCGTGCAAACATAAGTTCGGAGAAAATCCAGGGAGAGGAAAGTCGCTCCGTATCCGACATGTATTCATCAATTTTGATCGAACTTTCCGTGCCTAAGAAAACGAAAAGCTCAGAGCGATGGATCATCTGCTGGAGCGCTGCGTTTAAGATTAGGTGAACATTAGTTGTCGTTCTGTTCCTCAGTGCGTAGCTATAATTTTCCCAACCTGAAGGGATACAGAAATTGTTATCAATCTTCTGAAGCAACTCATCAGCGTAGCCCCAAACGCATGAATCGACGAAAGGCTTCAGGCCAATTTTTTCTAGGCTTAAAGCAATACGGATAGCCTGCTCTTCATCGTTATGTGAGTGGGAAATGAATACGTCAATCTCCGTCTCTGGGAATAC
Organism: Buttiauxella izardii; assembly: GCF_003601925.1. Classification (GTDB taxonomy): domain Bacteria; phylum Pseudomonadota; class Gammaproteobacteria; order Enterobacterales; family Enterobacteriaceae; genus Buttiauxella; species Buttiauxella izardii. The sequence continues at coordinate 48,573 of NZ_QZWH01000056.1, read as the reverse complement.
GCTTTGCTGGATTTTCTCTGCATCCAGCAGGTTGTTACCATTCAGCAGGTACTCTTCAAGCCTGATGGCAATGTTGTTTTTTTTTCGCTTTGTAGGATGCGACGTCAGAATCACTCCATTCTGAATTGGACGCAACGACATTTTCAATTTTCAAGTCCAGGAACATACAACCCTCATTTATTTAAAGGAGCTTAGGATTATGTGAACTGATTTCTCGCAAAGTGCCGGTTAAAAACGCTCCCATTCATCGGCATGACGACCATCAAAAAACCTTGAGCGCACTTCTGCAAAGTGTTCTTTTCCTGCTTCATTCCCACGCGCAGCCATTTCCTGAATTGCCTCTCTGTCATCAAGCTTGATTTCGACAGGGGTTTGTTGGTTGATGCGCAAATGACGAGTGGGTCCCAGGAAACTTTCAGCAAGTGCGAGTGCACCGTGCTCCTGTGCAGCAAAAAACAGGTCAGCGCTATGAGGTGCCCATCCAGCTTTGCCCTTCCCCAATTGGTCAGTAAAATCGCTTTCACTGCTGAGTGTTCCAATGCTCAGCACATCGATACGATCCAGTGGAATTTTTAGGTATCTGACAGCTTCCGCAAGCGCAGGCAAAATAGGATTGTTTGCCCAAACTCCCCCGTCAAGGAACGTTTCGAGGGCGATTGGTCCCTCCCATGTCGACTCGTCGAAGAATGTTGGTGCTGCTGACGAAGCCAGGGCCGCATCGACGGCAGAGATATCGCGATACGCAGTACGATCTGGACTGTGAGGCGTTACTATCGCCTCTGCTTGTCCCTGTTTCGCTCTTACAGTAGGTATGACCAGGCGACAGCATGAATCTGCAGCCAGTGTCTTTTCGCCGTACACCTCTATAAGTAGCTGTCGCAAGGTGGTTGAATCATGTTTGGATTTGAGCCAATGTCTCAGCTTTCGATCCTTAGGAAAAATTTGGGGGCCCTTTTCTTCGTAAAAAGCCAGAATTTCACTTGGGTTCAGGCCAAGGGCTAGACCGATGGCAAGGATAGCGCCAGTCGATGTACCTGCAACTAGATCGAAATGGGAGATGATGCCATTACCGCCGCCGGCTTTGAGCATATCGTCCCACTTGGCCAGCACAGCTGCAGTAAATGTGCCCCTCAGTCCGCCACCGTCTAAAGCCAAAATTCGGAAATTTCGGCCTCGAGTTACGTTCCTTCGTGAGAGGGGCAAATTTTTGAGTTGCTCGACAATCAGATCGACAACCGAATCAACATTAGTGCCACGCGCAATGACCTCGTTAGCCTCTTGACCCAGTCCGTTTTTTAGGCGTCTTATTAGCGAAGGCTCTTCATTGAGATAGCCAGTAATCGCGCCGCCAAACCCGGCTGCGACGAACCCAGGCTTTCCAAGCTCCAGCATGGTGTCTAGTTCATTGGGCACACCCGCATTCGCTTTATTGACATCCCACCAGGCGCCACCGACACAGACAATCGCATCTGAGCGATCGGCCATCCAATCGCGCATGGGTGTCAAACCACTTGTCGGATTTCCATCTTCGGACTCTGCCGGAACTATCTCGACAGCCGCATACATTCGTTGATCATCGATTTCAGCAGCATACTGATCTGTAGCGAAGCTTTTTGCTCGTACCAGAGTGAGCGCACCTTTGTCCCCACCAGCATCAATAAAACCTTCGGCTGCCTTTTTTAGAGGAGCGTTAAACGAAGGGTGACTGCCATGTACTATCGTTCCCCCTTCGGTGAAGATTTTTGCTGCAAATTTGCTCACAAAACGTTCAATATCTTCGTTTTGCTCTTTGTTCGAGCCCGAGAGGTGGATTCGCACGCCCGCCAGGCGTTGTTTAACTGCCATTCTAAGTACCCATATTTGTCTAGAGGCATGATTGTCCGCTCAAAGCCGAATAGCTTAGTCAGGATACGGCGTCGCATATCAGTCCGTTCACCTAGAGCTCCCCAGAATCATGAAAACGTACAAACGTAGGAGCTCACGTTGACTAGCGACCAGCAAGTCCAGCAGCTGTTTCAATCCATCCAGGTATGTTTTCTCTGCCGTTCTGAGCTGCGTAATCGTATCTCAGGGCATGGTCTGAAATTTTTGTTACGCCCAAGGTAGTGGGGGCTGTAAACCACAGATCGGATGCAGGAATAGCCAAAGTGTAGTCCTCGTATTTTACCCATTTACCGCTTTTAATTTCAGCAAAGTAAATTTGTCCGTTCGAACAGTAAACTCCGACTTCGGAAAGTGGATCGATTCCTTTTTTCCCCAAAATATTCGAATTGTTTTTTACGCCATGAATGTCAACTGTCAGCAGACCATTTCCTTTCAAAACGCTGCGTACAATTTCGTATCGAACCCAACGCCTGCTAGCAGTGTACTGACCAGCTAAAACACACGTAACTGAAGTATTTTTTAGCCCGTCGCGTAGAAAATTTTTTAGGGCGTTGTCGCTTTCCTTCTGTGATGCTTCGAAAACGCTAGCATCATAGAATCCCACTGATTCTTTATCTTTCCCCACAACCCAGCTGTTTCTGACATTCCACGCGCGCCATGCATCTTCTTGATAGTGAAAAGAAAAGAATGTTTTTCTCGGCATGATTTGCTTCCTTTCGTATTATTTTCTATCTACGTGATCCCAGCATCCGTTGACGGCGACCACTAAAAATACCGTGAGGCACCGTAAGGATGCTGATCTACATCGACAAAGACTTAATGTTCGTAAGGTATCACTATCCATGCTCCTGCGACATAACTCCGGCATGTAATAATGTCGAATAGCTTGCAATTTAATGTGTATTCTTGCGGAGTTGCGAGATTTGAAGGGGCACATGCGATGGCAATCCGAGGCGATTCAGAGCGCTCTGAAATGAAAATGTAACTCGGCTGACTTGTTCCCTACACATTGACTCAACTTTGTTAGTAACTTCCGCTGTTGGCACAGAAATGCCTATTAGAATTGTAAAAATATTCAGATATATATCATTCAACTGAACATACCTGATTAACGGCAGAACCTCACGGTTCTGCCGTTTTAGTTTTATTTTTCAGAGGAGTAGTGATGAACAATTCTAAAGGCCTGCAGCCGCTGCAGAACTCACTTTCTGGCTTACCGCAATGGGTGTCTGAACGCATTTTGCACCAGGTAAGCCAGTTAACCAGTTATGAACCAATGATCGGCATTATGGGCAAAACCGGGGCTGGTAAATCCAGTCTGTGCAATGCTCTGTTTGCCGGTGAGGTATCGCCGGTCAGCGATGTAGCAGCCTGTACCCGTGAGCCACTGCGTTTTCGTTTTCAGGTTGGAGGGCGGTTTATGACACTGGTGGATTTGCCTGGTGTCGGGGAAAGTGGCGCACGTGATACCGAATATGCTGCTCTTTACCGTGAACAGCTTCCTCGCCTCGACTTGGTACTGTGGTTGATCAAGGCTGATGACCGGGCGCTGTCAGTGGATGAGCACTTTTATCACAAGGTGATTGGCGAGGCATACCGGCATAAGGTGCTGTTTGTTATCAGCCAGTCGGACAAGGCTGAGCCCACCAGCAGAGGAGAACGATTATCCACAGAACAGAAACAAAACATGAGCCGTAAAATCTGCCTATTACATGAGTTGTTCCAGCCCGTGCATCCGGTGTGTGCCGTGTCGGTCCGTCTGCAGTGGGGGCTACGGGTGATGGCAGAGCGGATGATTCGCAGCCTTCCCCGTGAGGCCAGTAGCCCCGTGGCGGTACAACTCAGTGCGCCGCTTCGTACCGATGCCGTTAATAAAAAAGCCCGCGATGATTTTGGTGAAACGGTAGGTACATTACTGGATACGGTAAGTTCCATGCCGCTGATACCGCCCCCGGTTCGGACCATCATTCAAACTGTACGCGATACGGTAGTATCTGTCGCCCGTACCGTCTGGAGTTTCTTCTTCTGAATTTTCTTCAATTCTTTGCCATTCTCTGAGCCCTGTCGCCTGTGCGACGGGGCTTTTCTTTATTTAATTTCCGTAAGGAGTCTGCTTATGACCCGTCTGGCTTCGCGCTTTGGCGCAGCAAATATTATCCGTCGTGACCGCCCGTTAACTCATGAAGAGCTGTTTCGCACGGTACCCAGTGTCTTCAGCGAATACAAACACGCTTCACGCAGTGAGCGATACACCTACATTCCGACTATTACTCTGCTCAAGAGCCTGCAACGCGAAGGCTTTCAGCCATTCTTTGCCTGTCAGACCCGGGTACGCGACCCAGAGCGTCGTGAACATACCAAACACATGCTGCGCCTGCGCCGTGAGGGCCAGATTACTGGCAAGCAGGTGCCAGAAATCATTCTGCTCAATTCGCACGATGGCTCCAGTTCGTACCAGATGTTGCCGGGGCTGTTTCGCCAGGTTTGCCAGAACGGGCTGATTTGCGGTGAGACCTTTGGCGAGGTACGTGTTCCGCATAAAGGAGACGTGGTGAGTCAGGTGATAGAAGGGGCGTATGAAGTACTGGGGATTTTTGACCGGGTGGAGGAAAAGCGTGATGCCATGCAGTCGCTGATGCTTCCACCACCAACCCGACAGGCACTGGCGAAAGCGGCGATTACTTATCGGTTTGGCGAAGACCACCAGCCAGTGACCCCGGCACAAGTCCTGACACCACGACGTTATGAAGATTACAGCGATGACCTGTGGACCACCTATCAGCGCATTCAGGAGAACCTTATTAAGGGAGGGCTAAGTGGTCGTAGTGCAAAAGGTGGACGAACCCATACCCGCGCTGTACGCGGCATAGATGGTGATGTGAAGCTTAATAGAGCTCTGTGGGTGATGGCGGAAACCCTGCTGGAGCAGTTGTAACGGGGAGAATTCGACTGTCTGCAGCACTGGTATTGTTACCACCTCGTTAACTATGGACACCACCTGTCCGTTTTCCCTCTCAAGGATTGTTTATAGAACGACCTGACACCGCTGAGGGGCGCGCCTGCTCTCGTATGAGGCAGATGCAAAAAATAGTTCCCGCAGTGTCCATTCCCTGTCCACCCCCCTCTGTAAAGTAATCACATTAATTTCAGTCAGTTAATCCTTCACGGAGAATGTTCCATGACACAGGCAGAACGTCGCCATGACCGGCTGGCGGTCAGACTGTCACTCATCATTGGTCGCCTGGTCGCTGGCGAAACCCTGAGCGTGACGAAGCTTGCCGTCGAGTTCGGGGTCTCGGTTCGCACCCTGCGGCGGGATTTTCGTGAAAGGCTCATGTACCTGGACCTGGAGTACCGTCAGGGTCTCTGTCGCCTGCGTACCGGAGGTAACAGTGCGCAGGGTGAACTGGATGTGCTGACTTTTGCTCACCGCACCGGTCTCGCTGATGTCTTTCCGGGCTTTGACCGCAGACTGGTCAGTGCCCTGCTGGCGTCGGATGATGCACCCTGTCTGGTATGGCAACTGCCACACGGGGTGAGTCCTTCCGGCTCACTGGTGTTTTACCGACTGGTAACCGCCATTACCTCCCGCAAGCGGGTGACGCTGCTGGCCGAGGGGCAACGCTGCGAGAGCCTGGCTCCGTACCGGCTGATTTCGCAGTCAGGCTGCTGGTATCTGGCCGGTGAGTTTCGGGGGCATATCACGGTCCATCCGCTGACGGACATTCACGGCGTCACTGTGCTGAACACCACTTTTACACCCAGAAAAACCATCAGCCAGTTGACCAGTCAGCCTGCTTTCATCCACGCACTTCCTCACTTTAGTTTCATTCGCGAAGCCCTATTACTGACCTCTCCTGACAGAAGTTCAGCGGGCAGTGCTGCTTAATCAACCTCCGGCCTTTGCCGGTATTTCAGAGATAAGGAGAATCATGAACTGGCATTATGAGAAAAATGGTATCCGTCACGACGGTGTCACCGAAGAAGAAATGACGGAGCGTGTTAAACGCGGTGAGCTTACCGCCTCCACACTGGTATGGAAGCCAGGGATGACAGACTGGCAGCCCTTATCTACCACCCCGCTGACGGCCGCGCTGGCGCAGTGCATCACACCACCGGCACTGCCGGGGCACCGCATTCCAGGTGGTGTTGTCTGGACACTGGCTTTTGCCCCATTCATTGGCTACGCGCTTGAACTGTGGACGGCGGGATTGAACGGTATGGATTTTGAGGAGGCCTATGAAGCCGTATCGGGTGGGCAGTACTGGTTTATTACATTACTGCTCAATATCGCCCTGAGCTACCTGGATGAAAGACGCCTGCGTAAAGCCGGAGTGGATACGGCAGCCTTCGGAAAAATGGCGTGGCTGGTGCCGTTCTATCTGTGGCGACGGGCAAAATCATTGGGGCAGAAACCGGCTTATTTCTGGGTCTGGCTTGTCATGCTGCTCCTTACGCTGGTGGCGTGACATATTCCCACCAGCCTTCAACCGGCGGCTTCTCTTTTAAGGAAATTATCATGAAACAACTGTTCCGAACTCTACTGATAACCGGCAGTCTCCTGACCTGTGCCACGGTGCAGGCTACACCCTATAACCGTGTATTACCCGCTGCGGTGAATAACAACAGCGGCAATATTTTCTGGTGCGATGCGCACCGTCAGGTCACAGGAAAATGTGAAGCCATGTTTGCTGACCGTAAAGGAGGAATGGTGACCGTGCGTTCCGCGCCGCGGAAAGACTGTGAGGGTGGCCTGTGGGGCTGGATAACTATCATGCGCGATGAGGCGTCGAAAGGCTTCACCATCACCCCGGACCAGAAATTCGGTGTCACCGTAAAAGACCTGTGTCGTCCCGGAACTATTGCCACCTTTATGCCTAACCATAAAAAGCCGGATTACGACGACCTTGTTGTGCTGTACCAGGGTAAAGAACTGTTCCGCTATAAACGCTTTTAATCATGCCATGACTGGCACCAACAAAATCTGCCGCAACCATGCGCCAATGATGATTCAGGGATTAAACCATGTTCAAGATGATTATTTCATTATCCGCCATTGTGTTGTCTCTTACCGCTTTCGCCGCCAGCGCAGCACAGTTACCCGAACACCTGATGGATAAAGACAATCCGGGCGAGCCATACTGGTGCCAGGGTGACGATATCAACAGCTCAGTCTGCTCGCTGACCGCCGTCAGTGACGACCATAAATTTGCCCTGATTCAGGACTGGCCGGGCACTGCCTGTGCTGATAATAATTTTGGTGTTATCGACCTGGTACATCAGACCGGTATTAATGTGCCCTATGATGGCGGTGACTGTCAGGGTGATGTGAAGGCCGGATTCGTGCGTGGCGTGAAGGATAACGGCCTGTATGTGAAGATTGTCCGGGGCAGCAAAACGTTGCTGATGAACAAAGTTAAAACCGGATACTGATACCGTTATCGACACAAAATAAACAAAGCCCCTGTTGCTCACGCAACAGGGGCTTTTTGCATTTAAGAATCGCGTGATGTCTGAGCCAGTTTCGTCGTTAACGACGACTGAGTAAGAAAAAGAAAATACGCTAACTTTCAATACGGAAAATATGAAATTCAACCAATACATTCATATTTTACTGGTGGCGGGTTCCGCACTGATGACATTAATAACCCTGATTACCTCCGGCAGTCGGGGTTTTCTTTTTTTGTCGCTTAATATCCACCGATAGCCCTGGCAGTTCCGAACGACGAACGCAGTGGTTAGTTTCTATCTTCAGGTAAATGTATCCGCTTCTGGTTATAAAGTCTGCTGAGAGCGAAGAGCGGACATTGGCATATCTGTAAAAGTGAATGGTTCGTATTGCCGGGATACTTACATTTTGTATAAGGCTTCGACACCCATATCAAAACCAGTAACACTCAACCTTTCAAGGCCGTGAGTCAGATCAAGTCGCGACTAATACAGTTAAAGTGGCCAAATTTAGCTATCCGCTTTACTTCAAGCATACTCGGACAAGTCATGTTAACTCTTATCATTGAACTCTTTCCATTTTGCCGTCAACTTATCAGCATCAAGACCTACACGATGCGGTTGCAAGGTTTTACCCTCAAACATAGTTTTGTGGATACAATCAATAGCAAAATGAACCGTTAAATCATCTGGGTTAATCCCCATCAATCCTTTATCAAACATTCGGTGTAGACTTACTTCAAGTAATAGGCCGTTAGAAGTGTTGTTGTTCGCCACTTCTGTTATTGCTTCAATATGTGCAGCTTCTAAGATCCCTTCTGGCAGTGAATAGCCAGTGATAGCACATCTACCATTGAAGTTATCCCAAACACGGCGTTTGAAATCAGCTTGATCTCCAGCATGACGGGCTTTGTGCGTAACTTCAACTGTACGCCCTGTAGCACAGGTATCATTTGCGGCTTCTAAAGGCTTAGTTAGCTCTTCATTAATAGCTATAGCACCTCCATCCATGACAAGAGATGTTTCAATATTAGGTTCCGGTGGTGTTAATGGGCTTATGTATCGATCGCTTAAAAAGATCATACTAGCTTCTTCATCAGTGGCGAGTTTCCAGGCTTCTGATTGTGTCATTGTTAGTAATGCAGTTTGATAAACTTGTTTATTGAAATAGCGTTTATCTTCCTTATCAATTTTCACATTAATAGTAGGGGATTCAATCGAAAGTGTTTTATCACCAATTAATAGATCACGTATTTCTACAGCTTCTTCTAAAGTATCAAACCATTTAGTAATACATTTGCTATTTAGCTTTAACCCCATGAAGGGAAGAGTTACACGGATTGCATTAGGATAAACTTGTAATAAATAACGTTTAGTATCTTCTGGTTTATCAGCCCAAAATGAAATATATCTTTCACCAGTGGTTCTATTAACTCTGCTATCTGTATCTTCGACAGTATCAACAGGAGCTACTACAGGCTTAGTAAGTGGGTTATCTACATGGCCTACGTGATTGTGTCGTAGATGCCACTCTATAGCATCATCTTTTACATGAATCTCGCAGACAGGACATACAACAAGCCCCATAGATGTTACAGGTAGCTTCTTGCCACCGATTAAACGTAATGTACTTGCATTCTGGTTATGTACTTTCTTCTGATTTTGTGTAAGTACACTACGTTTAGCCTCTAAGCGGGTAGGGATCTTAGCAAGATTAAGCGATTTACGGGTATCTTGCCTTTCACGATCATAGATCTGAATCCCTGCTTTAGTTTTGATTTTTGTCCACATGGAATTAGGGAATTTATGCCCGTGTACTTTTTCATAATCAGCATGAGCTTGCAAAGTAGCAGTGGGACTATCTAATCCTTTTTTACGGAGTGCTGTATATTGCTGAAAAAGGTTAATAGCATGGACAGCGATAGCGTATCTAATTTCTCTTAGTTGCTCTTTTTTTGCTGCTTGCTCTGCTTGCAATGCTTTTTGTTCAGGGGTAAGCAACTTCTGTTTGGCTTTCTTGGTTCTTTTCTTGCTCGAAGCTTTTTTGCTGATATCGTTCATTCTGCAAGCCTTTAATCTAATTCATTGAAGAGATCATTCAATTGACCTGCTCCCATTAAACTAACATCGCACGATGTAAGCAACTTCCGCTTCTGGCACTAGACGGACAAGACTAGGGGAATAACTTCTGCTAAGAGCGTGAAGCGGACTTAGCCGCTATCAAGAAGCCCATAATCATCAGGCAATAATAAAGAACTCATAACTAATAACGGTGAGAGCGTCAACGCTCGGCAAACGACTTGCCGTATTACAACTAGAGAAGTGTGCATATTCAGGCTTAATGCATCAGCACGTATTAGAACTGATAACTGTAGTTTACGTTGACGAACCAAAAGTAAGGATCATCATAACTACCTTTGTAAAGTGCAGGAGATTGTACGTGCGAGGACTGCATATGCAGATATGACGCGGCAACCCCAATGTTACTTTGCTGAGTGATTTGGTATTGCGCACCAGTAGCGAAACGCCACTCGTCACCGGTGGGTAACGTGAGTGCGACGTCACTCTGTGAATCGTAAACCGTACTGTCAAACGCAACGCCTGCGTTTAAACGCCACTGCTCCGTCGGGCGAAACTGCGCACCCAGAGCCGTGTGCCAGGAGTCTTTCAGGCGGCTGTTTTTATCGAGATCCCGGCTTGATACAGTTATCTGCGGCGCACCGAACTGGCTCCAGTCCTGCCAGCCAAGATCCCCCATCACAGACCACTGTTTATTTATGTCATGTACCAGACTCAGCATAATTTGCTGTGGTGCCCTCACCTGCGCAGAAATGGGCAGGTCATACTCTACATTGGGCAAGTTCGGGAGCCGGACTTTACCGTCAATATCAAAATTGTATTTGGTTTGACTGGTCCAGGTGATACCTGCGCGGGTTTGATCGGTCAGCTCCATCAGCAGGCCGAGACGATAACTCATTGCCCAGTCGTGATCTTGCTGTTTTTCATCGTTTTCCCCGACGTTACGTGTTAGCGAAAGGAAACCGTAGTTAGCGTTGACAGATCCGCCCACGGAGAGCCTGTCATTGAGTTTATAGGCTACCGAGGGGCTCAGCGTCATGGCAACCATAGTGCTTTTCTTGATCAGGCGCTCCCCCTGCCAGTTACCAAAATCAATGCTTAGCCCATAGTTACCGTAGAGCCCAATCCCCGCGTAGAGATCGTCATTAATCTTTTGGGTATAGAACGCGCTGGCGTTAGGAAATAACTGCATGATATTGCCCGGGCTTTTACGGCCAGTCTCATCCTCAAGTGAGTAAGAGACATCACCATTCATTGCCTGCAATCCGCCGGTAAACATATGCTCCGGTAGCCGTGTCATCCCTGCAGGGTTGGTCACTATAGTGGAAGCGTCCTGAGCACGCGCGGCCTGCCCCGCTCCCGCAAGAGCCGTATCTTCGGTACCAATCTCGTAAAAATAGAGCGCGCTCGCATGAATTGTCTGCGAGAAAAACAGACCGAGACAAATCAACATCGGTTTTTTCATTTTTCACCTGATTATTATTGTCATTATTCAAATAGTTAATGCTAATAACAGCGTAGATTACGCCATTCAAATATCCACTGTTACGATGTTCAGCCCTGCAATATCGATTACATAGCTGAAGCGATTAAATAACCACTAGCCCTGTTTCCAGCGCGTTAGCGAAGAGGCATTCATCGCCAGGCAAACCGCATATTTACATCCAGCTTTAACGTGTTATTTCACTCTTTGCGGAAATATCAAATGTAAAATCTCAAATCTAAACTACTATTTTCAATAACATTCTCAGCCCCGGAGGTTGCAATTTTATGAAAAAGGTACTTTGCCTGAGTATGCTGGCTTTGTGTGTCAGTAATGCATGGGCTGCGGACGCTATCAGTCTTGATAAGGTCCGCGAACTCGAAACGACGCTTGTCGGGAAAAAGGATGTCAGTGTCACCCCTGAAAACTATGCCTTTGCCGAACTCGACGTGGCGATGAACGAAGAAGTGAAACATGGTGCAACGAATACGTTTTATCACCACCGTATGCCGATGGAGATTGATAAGCAGCCTGCGGTATTAATGAACCGCGATACTCTCTATTCTTTTGCCATTATTGATGCTTCTCACGGTGCGACAGTTCACGTTCCTGAAGGGGATGGTCGGTATATTTCTCTGCACGTCATGGATCATGATCACACCACTGAACATGTGTATTACGGCGCAGGCGATTACAAAATTGACCCTGACAAAGCGACTCATTTCCTGGTTCTGAATATTCGAACTCAGGTGAATCCAAACGATCCGGCTGACATCCAGAAAGCACATGTCATCCAGGATGAATATAAGGTCACCTTCCCGGACGGCTACACGCCAAAAGCGTTCAAGATGATTGACTGGAACACAGATGAGCTGAAAAAACTTCAGGCCCATTATCGCCAGCTCGCAGATAAACGTGGCGTCAGTAAAACGTCCGGCCCACGTGGTGATTATCCGCAAGAGGATGTGAATATCGGTGCGGCAGTGGCCACGGGATTACTGCCTGACAAAGATGCCTGGTACTCATTTAATACCTATAAGGTGGATAAAAATACCTGCTATACCGCGACCTATCAGGTTCCGGGAATGGCAAAACCCGATCTCGGTTTTTATTCCCTGACGATTTACGGTGATGACCTTTACCTGCATAACGAAAAAGGGTCCAGTCTTTCTAACAAAGAACTGAAACTCGACTCGGGCGGAAAAACGTTCACCATGTATTATGGTACTGAGCAAACCTGCGGAAAAGACGCGCAAAATTTGCTTATTGCGCCAACGGATAACTGGACACTGGCTTTACGTGTTTATTTCCCAACCCAGGATATTCAGGACAATAAATATAAACTTCCTGAACCAAAGCCGGTGAAGTAATTCATTCCCAGGAGGAAGACTGAGCATTCAGTCTTCCCCGTACCCTGTAGAAGATACCTATGAAAACAACATTACGCGCTTTAGCAATCGCAGTCGCCATGCTAACCAGTTCTGCAGTACTTGCCGTCGATACTGGTGTACAGGCTGACGGACAAGTCACGGCCCAGAACCCTTCGTTCGCCGCGACCAACGGTGTCAAGGTCACTATGGATAATCTTATCCGAGCCGAAACAGCCAAATATTTCGCCGCAGAGACATTAACGTCAGGGGGAAATAAATTCCGCCATGAACGTAAGGGTATTGATCTAAAAAATCAGACGGTTATCCGCTCAAATTTCGATCTGATTTATTCGTACGGAGTTTTCGATACTAAAGAAGGATTAACGGTTTCTGTTCCTGCTTATGATCTTTATCAGAGCGTACATATTTTCGATGAAGATCATTTCACTATCGCCGTGGTTTATCCGGGGCAAACCGTCACCGTTAAACAGTCGGACTTAACACACGGTCGTTTTGTTTATCTCTTCATGCGCACTCAGCCCAGGAGTCTGGACGAAAAAGGAATAGCAGAACTGAATAAGCGGCAGGATATGGTGAAAGTGAGTTTTGGTGGCACGCCTGAACCCTATAAAAGTGACGTGAAATACGATGTTGATTCCTTCAACAAACTGCGTGCTGAAATTGTTCGCCGTGGCCCGAAAGAAGCGGTGATTTATAAAGGTTTTGTCTCTAAAGGGGATAAAATTATCACGCCACAATACCAGTTAGTGAATATTGGCGGTTGGGGTGGGCTACCTGCAAAACACGCTTTTTACTGGGTAGTGGCTCCGTCTGATGAAGGCGCGAAGAATGCACAATGTAGCTCGACCACCATACGTCCTCTTCCCGTTCAGTATGACAAAAATGGTTACTGGTCCTTGACGGTTTACAATGCTGAAGGCTGGGTTAAATCTGACCCATTTGTGATTAATTCACATCATGCCAAAGCGAATAAAGATGGCAGCTACACGCTTCATTTCAACTGTGGCGACAAGGCGATTAACAATTTCCAGACTACGAAGAACTGGAACGCATTAATGCGTGCCTACTTGCCAAATTCCGTTGACGATATTCTTAAATTCTCCAAAGACATGCAGGAGAATCATCCTGTCATTAGTCAGAAATAACCTGCTATTAAGAGAAGTATCGTCAGGTCGACGGTATTTCTCTCCCTCAGGTTAGACCGCCGATAATTATTTATTACCGTGGTGAGGCATAGTCCGTGAATCTAACAAAACTACTTTTTGCACTTTCTCTGCCATTGGTCGCACATGCTGCTGAAGAACACGCACCGGATGCCGCACAGGCAAATAACCCTCTGGCAAATATGACTGCATTCAATATGCAGAACTACTATATCGGCGATATCAGCGGAACGGACAAAGATGCCAACCAGTTCTGGTTTCGCTACGCCCAGCCTTTTTCTCTGGGAGAAAGCAACTGGTTGTTACGTGCTTCTCTTCCCGTTAACACCTATCCTTCTCCGCCTGACGGAGGGCATCAGACCGGGCTGGGTGATCTGAACCTTTTCACGGCGTATCTGATTGATACAGGCAATCCGGCCATCAGTTTTGGCTTCGGACCTCAGCTTACTGCACCAACCGCGACGGAAAATTCTCTCGGCAGCGAAAAATGGTCAGCTGGGCTGGTTAACGTACTCTTCGATGCCAGTTCACCCAAAATTCAGTACGGTTATCTGGCGTCATGGCAGCACAGCTTTGCCGGGGAAGGGGATCGCAGTGACGTAAACCTCGGCGCTTTCCAGCCCTTTGTATTCTATCAACTGGGCGGCGGTACCTATCTGAGATCTGCACCTATCTGGAACTATAACTTCCAGAATGACAGTTACGGCGTCCCTCTGGGGCTGGGCGTGGGGCAGGTCATAAAACAGGGCAAGACGGTTTATAACTTCTTCATTGAGCCACAAGGCTCCGTTGCCGATCGCGGACCCGGGCAACCACGCTGGCAAGTTTTTGCCGGTCTGAACCTTCAGTTCAATTGATACGAAAGCGTGTTACTCACTTATACCAGAGGTCATAATGATAAAAGTAAATGCCATACTGATGACGACATTGATAATGGGCTCTTCAGCATACGCTGCTCAAACAGTTACCCCAGAAAACTATGCCCGTGCCGAAGTTGACCTTTCTTATCAAAACGTGGTTAACGACGTTGGCAGCAATAAATTCCGTCATGATCGCACACTGATGCCGCTGGATAAGCAACCTGCAGTGACCATGAACCGCGACACAATTTACTCCTTTGGCGTCTACTATGTTCCGAATGGCACGACGGTAACGTTGCCAAAATCAAAAGATGGCCGCTACCAGTCGGCAATGATCATGCAGAATGATGACTTCACCGATCAGGTCTTTTATGGCCCGGGTACTTTTGAGATAAAATCAAAAACCGAGTTTGCGGCAATCGTGGTGCGCACTCAGGTGAATCCAGGCGATCCGCAGGATATTGACTATGTCCATAAGTTACAGGATGAAATAACCGTTAAATGGCCTGCAGGTACCAAAGTTAAGTCTTATACGCCCGTAGACTGGGATAAAGACAGCCTGATGACGTTGCGTAAACAGTACCAGGCTGAGGCAGCGAAATTACCTAACTTCAATGACACCGCAGGTGCACGGGGTAAAATTGACCCGAAAATGCTGCGTCTTAGCGCCTCTGTCGCGCTCGGTTTGCTTCCCGCAGAAGACGCAGTTTACCTCTATCGTGATTTTGGTCTGAGCGGGGATAAATGCTACAAAGCTACCTACAGCAAACCAGATTTCAATGAAGGTGGTTTCTTCTCCTTCACGATGTATGGTGCGGATAAATACCTGCACGATGAGAATTCTATTCTGAATAACCGCACCATTAAATTCGATCCGGATGGCAAATTCACTATTTACTATGGTCCTGAAAAGGTCTGCGGTACGCAGAAAAACTGGCTACCTACTCCTGGAGATAACTGGTATCTGGGAATGCGTATTTATCGCCCTGGGGAGTCTGTCATTAATGGTTCTTATACCGTACCGACACCTGTCGAAGTGAAATAAGATTGTGAACGCGGGCCAGGTAAAACTGGCCTTTGTGTATTCCCGAGGTCTTTGCGTCAGGTGTTTCTGTCGGAGTGACTCTTAACACTAAGCGCTCTTTCGGCGGCTATGAGCGAGGAGCAGACGTTATACAATCCGTACACACTAAGATCTTAAGAGGTGGATGGAACCACTAGTTTGGGTACACACAGCCAAATTTCTCATTTTATTTGGATCAGAAAATCCTTTTGACAAATACCACGTAACCCATGAAATGATAATATCGGCAACGTATTTTGCATGATGTAATATCCCTCAGCCGTCAGAAATATACGACGATGATGTCTGAAGTTAGACGTTCTCGTGAGAATGCGAGTACCGAAAGTTGTGCTTTCTAATCTTTCAAAATCCAATGTAAACTACCAACTAATTGGTAGCTAAATTTTTTCCTGAGGATTCACTGAATGGCTAAAACTGCACTCGCCCTGAAAGTATGTCTGGCCATGTTGGCTTTCGCGGCAAACTCTATTCTTTGCCGGTTGGCACTCAAGGGTGGACATATTGACCCTTTTTCCTTCAGCAGCTTACGCTTGCTTAGCGGTGCGTTGGTTCTGCTGCCTTTTCTGTTTCTTCACACCCGCACCTCCCTGTCCGTATGGCGTCCATTAAGTGGGTTCTATCTGATGGTATATGCGGTTCTCTTTTCAGTCGCCTACATCCACCTCGATACGGGCGCCGGGGCGTTGTTACTTTTTGGTGCCGTGCAGTTTGCGATGGTGATGTACGGATTATTTAAGGGAGAGTCACTGTCAGTATTGCGAGCAAGCGGTCTTATGCTCGCATTAGCGGGCATTGCCATACTTTTGTTACCCGGAGCTAAAGCGCCCCCCATTTTTAGCGCGGTTCTGATGATTGTGGCCGGGTTAGCCTGGGCTGCATATTCGATAACGGGGAGGAAGACACAAAACGCGGGTGCATCCACGGCGGCAAACTTTATTATGGCCGTTCCAATGGCGCTCATTCTTTCAGTGCTGTCTATAAAAGAGGGTCACTACGATGCCGCGGGAATTAGTCTGTCATTGCTATCAGGAGCCGTCGCATCAGCCGGAGCCTACGTGCTGTGGTACACCCTTTTACCCTCCCTCGCCTCGATTACGGCAAGCACACTTCAGCTCAGCGTCCCTTGCCTTGCCATGCTGGGAGGGGTCGTGTTTCTCGGTGAATCGTTGACTTCCCGAATGGTATTTTCAGCCCTGGCCGTACTGGTTGGTATAGTGATGGTGACTCAGGAAAAGAAACCGACAGTCTGACCCTCAACGGTTGGCGGAAGTAGCGGTCTGGCGGATATTGTGATTTTCCGATGCGATAGTCAGGCGCGGGGGATCCAGCGTCAGGCCTGCAAAAAAATGCCGCCCGGTGAGGGGCGGCTCATTTGAACGTGCTTTGATTAGCGTCTGACGGCCATGATGCCGGCATCGACGTCCCAGATAGCTCCGGTGACCCATGATGCTTTATCAGACAGCAGGAACAGCATGGTATTGGCTACATCCTCCGCTGTCCCGACACGCCCCAACGGATGGAAGTCGTTCAGAGACTTCATCGCATCGGCGATGTCGGCTTTATCCATGAACCCTTCATAAATTGGCGTATGCACGATTCCCGGTGATACGGCATTCACTCGAATCCCGGCACTGGCCAGCTCTATCGCCAGATTACGCGTCAGGGCATGCAGACCCGCTTTTGCCATGGAATAGGCAGAAGACGGCGAGTCACCCAGCGCAGCCTGTGCGCCAATCGACCCGACGTTGACGATAGATCCTTCCAGCTTCGCCGCCAGCATGTTCTTTACGACGTCCTGCGTAATGAAAAACGTGGCGCGGTTCAGCGAAAGATACATGTCGTAATCGGCAAAGCTGTGCTCGGTGAAATCTTTGGGCATGAAAATCCCGGCAGCATTGACCATCAGGCTGATATCGCGGTGGTTGGTGTTGATTTCCTGACGAATAGTTTCCATGCCTTCTTCTGTCATAAGGTTTGCCGCGATAACCGCAACCGGGCCCAGTGGACTCAGATCTTTTTGCACGGCTTCCGCTTTGTCTTTTTTATTGCCGGTCAGAACAACACTACCGCCTGCTTCGAGCACCATGCGCGCGACAGCCAGTCCCATGCCACTGGTGCCGCCGACGACGAGTAGTTTTTTACCTTTAAAAAATTCACTCATTTTCATACTCCGCTATTTACAGGTAAGAAGTTGACGGCACGGTCAGTGCCGACGGTTGACGGGCTAAATGCTGCAGCCTTCGGTTCCGCAGGTCTGACCCGCAGTGGCTGAAAACTCAGTTTGCTGCTCATCCCATACCTGACGCAGGGCGTTCAAAAAGTTATCTGCGCTCTGAGCACCGCTGATAGCGTATTTTTCGTTCATCACAAAGACCGGGACACCGCTGACGCCGATGGAGCGTGCATGAGCTTCATCTCCGGCAACGGAAGCACGGAAGTCGTCGTTTTCAAGAGCGGCTTCAGCGTCGATTTTTGCCATGCCCGCTTCAACGGCCAGTGCAACCAGTTCATTACGGTCGAAGAGAGAGCGACCCTCAGTGATACTGCCGCGGTAAAAGCGTTCTTCGACGGCATCCGCTATTCCAGCTTTACGCGCGGCAGTCAGAAGGGTGTGCGCATCTTCGGTATCACCAAACATCATGGTGTCGAAGTTGTAGGTGAGGCCTTCAGATTTACCGGCGGTCTCCACCTGATTCATCATCAGTTCTGCCGAATGCTGGCTACCCAGCTTTTTCACGATGGCCTCTCTGAAAGGCATTGTTGGGGTACCGCCAGCCAGACGGTAGCTGTGATGACGGATCACCACCTGATCGCGAAACTCAAAACTGTTCAGCCCCTGTTCAAATCGTTTTTTAGCAATCCAGCACCACGGGCAGACTAAATCTGACCAGATATCAATGGTGAGAGTAGGTTTAAGCGTTTTCATGATGACTCCTCAAAGATTGTGGGACAGACGCGTTAACTTCCCGAAGAACGGCGCCTGCACTGGATTTATTCAGCCTGCCAGACCGGATAATCGGTATAGCCTTTTTCCGGAGAACCACTGACGCCGTAGTACGTGGTACGGTCACTTTCTGCCAGCGGCCAGCCGTTTTGCATTCTTTCGACCAGATCAGGGTTGGCGATGTAAGGGACGCCAAACGCCACTAAATCCAGCTCATCGGCTTCAAGTGCCTGTTCGGCGATATCGCGAGTGAAACCACCTGCAGCGATGATGGTGCCTTTAAACGTGTTGCGGAAACGGCGGCGGAATCCTTCCGGCAGCGGGGCTTTGGTGTACACCGGCTGATAGTAAAGGTGCACATAGGCCAGTTCGCGCTGACCGAGAGCGTCGGTGATGGCTTCCCAGGTTTTCTCTTCACCTTCATACGGTGCGAGGTCATAAATACGGCCGAAGGGAGAAAGGCGCACGGCAACGTGACTGTTACCCACCGCGTCAGCCACGGCATCAATAGTTTCCAGCAGGAAGCGCTGACGGTTTTCCACGGAGCCGCCGTATTCATCGTTGCGGGTGTTTAATTCGCTGCTGAGGAACTGGTCAAAGATGAACCCGTTCGCCGCCATGATTTCCACGCCGTCAAAACCGGCTTCCATCGCCAGACGCGCGGAATGTACAAAGTCGGCGGTGATGCGTTTCACTTCATGGGTTTCCAGTGCGCGTGGCTGGCTTGGCACAACCGGGCCCGGCTCGCCGGATTCGGTCAGCGCAAAAACAGTGGTATTGACCGCCTGAACGGTGCCCGCTGAAACCGGTGCAATGTGGCCCGGCTGAAGAGTGGTGTGAGACATACGGCCGACGTGCCAGAGTTGGGCGAAAATACGGCCACCTTTGGCATGAACCGCTTTCGTCACCTTACGCCAGCCCTGAACGTGTGCGTCATTGTAAATGCCCGGAGTATAGAGATAGCCACGGCCTTCTTCTGAAACAGGCATACCTTCGGTGATGAGCAGACCAGCGGAAGCGCGCTGTGCGTAATACAAAGCCACGACCTCGTCCGGTACGTCATTCATGGTGCGGGTGCGCGTCATCGGCGCCATGATCACGCGATTTTTTAATGTCATGCCAGACAGGTTGTAGGGGGTGAACAGCGTACTCATCGTGGACCTCACAAAGACAAAAATGGTTTATCCCCACAGGGGAATGACAACGTCCGGCAGACTCACCGACTGAACATCGTCGGATTGCAGTTGCGTAAACATCTGATGGCTGGCACTATACCAACCATCTAGTAGGTAGGTCAACGAAAACCATTACGATATTTGTTTAACGCAACGGCCACCTGCGTAAACGCCCGCGAACTCATTGAGGTCATCAACATGCGTAAGTTAACGTCTTATAACGAAGATAATTTCCGGCAGATAGAACAGTACGAGGGAATATCAGTCGTGCGTTTTTCTGCTCCGTGGTGTCCGCCCTGCCAGGCAAGCGAAGAGATGTTCAGTCTGTTTGTAGAACGGCTCGATGATGATATCCAGACAGGAAAGGTCAATGTCGATCAGGCGCCGGTATTGACGACCAAATATGAAATATGGGGTCTACCGTCGGTACTGATATTTCATGAAGGACAACTGGTAAAACGCATACCGGGTGTGAAATCGCCTGCGGTATATGCGCAGGCAATTGCGGACATAAAAAAAGGGCAATAATGCCCTTTTAAAGAGGAAATATTTAACGCTTAACCGCGAGCCTGGCTTACTGCATCCAGGGTACGTGCTGAATAAATGACAGCCGCGCCCGCATTAAGGTTGATCGCAACGCCCAGTGCTTCGGCGATTTCAGCATCCGTTGCGCCGGCTTTCACGGCAGCGTCAGCGTGGAAGGCAATACAGCCGTCACAGCGCGTGGTAACTGCGCACGCCAGTGCAATAAGTTCGCGAACTTTAGCACCCAGAAGATCTGTTTTGTTGCCTGCATTTCCCAGAGCAACCACGCCTTTCATGGTATCCGGGGTTAGCTTGCCGAGTTCACCCAGGCGTTGCATTAAATCTGTGCGGTAATTGTTCCAGTCTAACATTTTGTCAATCTCCGGATTAACGGGTATTAAGGAGCAGCTTTATGTATTTGAGGCTGCTACTAAAAACTTCTGGCCTTGCCGTAGCACGTGCCACGACGCTTGCACCTTCGCAAAGGTTAATGATCATCAAAGCCAGGTCAGAGGGTTCACCTTGCGGCGCAATCTCACCGGCAGCAACTCCACGTGAAACAACGCTCATCAGCCACTCAATCTGCATATCGAAATAGCGCGACGTCTGGTCAGTGATGTTGCTGGGCAGATTGGCTGTCTCAGCTGACAATGCACAGCACAGCGGTAACAGTGATGCGCGATGACTCTGTGCAAAAAGGTCAACATAAGCAGCGATTCTTTGCGCTGCGGTTTTTTCTGAGGCCTCAATCTGTTCAAACACGCGTTGAGTATCCGCCAATGCCTGAATCACCACTTCTTCGCCCAGAATATCTTTGGTCGGAAAGTGGTGATGAATGCTGGCCTTGGTAATACCGACAATTTTAGACAAATCAGCATAACTGAATGCCGAATAGCCTTTTTCGCGCATCAGATGTTCGGCCTCACTGAGCAGCCTTTCCCGCGTCATGGTTGTCATAATTGCTCCATATAATCTACTAGTTGGTAGATTATATTCCTGCATTTTTGGGGTAGCAAGGTGTATCACTGACTAACTATTGTTCTGTCCTGATGGTAACGGCCATCCTGGTTTTCGTGATGGCATCGTTACGTTTTTTACGTCAGATCATTCATTCACACTAAGCGTGTAATCATTTCTACAGGGTTAGCCAGCGTGTCATGGATAGGTGAAGTATTTTTCATTTCGCTGACCAGCGCTTCTAACTCCTCGCGACTTGCAGTCTTGCTCGTCAGGTGAACATCAACGCGAATGGATTTAGCACCTTTACGCACAGTGCTGTTGAGACCGAGGAAGCCATTGAGGTCGATATCGAAATTCAGATCCATCTCAATGCCGTCAAGGTCGATGCCTTTTTCAGCGGCCATCATAGTCAGAGTGGCTGTATAACAACCCGCCAGCGCCTGCATAATGTATTCGGTCGGGCTCATCCCGGTATCGGTACCCAGTAAACCTGCAGGTTCATCCCCGATATTGGAGAATTTACCCACACGGCTGTCATCAACAATACCGTTCTGAATAGTGGCGCCGGTTTCCGTGCGAACGGTTAACCCGCCGTTGGAACGGGCTTTCATCTGGAAAGTCAGATTACCCAGGCCAGGCTGAGTGCGTACGGCTTCACGGGTATTGTGGATCGCAAGTGCGGCTGCAGAAGGTTTAACGGTAGTAGACATAATGGCTCCAGGGATTTCTTAAGGAAAGAGTGTAGTTATCGTTAGCGACAACCAATCAACTAGTAGGTAGGTTAGCGGCGTAAGCTAGACTTGTCCACTGTTTTATGAAAAAGAGTGCAGACAGCCACGACAAACACTTTATTGCACGTTGATTATGTTATTGAGCAGCCTTAACCACAAATAGCTCAATATTGTTGTACATAAATAGAAAACTCAGAAAACCCAACCCTGTTTGACTGGTTATCACGTCGATTTCAACCGACCAACTCCAGTTAATCAGCACCTCAGTTGTGCTTACTATGTCCGTTATTGGCACTAAGCGGAATAGCTAACTGTGCGGGAGGTCAGCTGTGAGCGAAAACCGGAAGTTCGGAATGCATCCTTATATCGAGGTATCTTGAGTTATGGGAGCAAATCACATGCACTGCAGGACTTGGGCCAGATTAATCGTTTTGTTATTCAGGACGGATGCTTGTGCATCTGTGTATTCAATAAGAAAAATGTACATATCTGCAGTAGCAAAAAAAGAGCTGCTTTACCATTTCACATAAAACAGCCCTGTATTTCTCTTATAGCTTAGCGATTAAAAATCAACGAGTTCTAACTGACGCGCCATATTTAATTCATTACGCTCCACTATTTCTTCAACAATTTTGCCGGATGTATTGAACCTGAAATAGGTCAGGCTGGTCCAGGTGACATCCCTGCCTCTGACGTCAAAACCGTTCCACGTATTAGAGCCTGTCGCCACATGAGTCAGGGCCACAACAACCTGGTCGTCAGCAACAACCTCTTTTTGAAATGTCGTCACAATAGTCTTATAGCGGTCGGTCACATTCTCGCGCAGCCCTTTTTTAAAAACTTCAAGACCGACTAGTGGCCCGGGGCAGTCAGGACGATGAATCACCACGTTTTCATCAAAAAATTCATTCACGCGTTCGACATCTTTTCCGTCTACACAGTATTTAAAATAGGCTTTAACCACATCCAGGTGAGTCATCTTCATTTCTCCGGGTTAATTAATCAGGGCCCCACCCTCAATATCCACTACCGAGCCGGTGACAAAGGGGTTATCCATGACAAACAGATACCCTTTTGCCAGGTCTTCTGCACGACCATACCTTTTGGCCGGTAGATTTTCTGCCGCCCGCGCCAGCATCTGTTCACGTGCTTCCGGAGCCATACCTGCGTAGGCTTCAGTATCTGTCAGCCCCGGACTGATGGCGTTAACGCGCAGAGGAGATAACTCTTTTGCCAGCATTTTCACTGCAGCTTCCAGAGCCGCATTCATCGTGGTTTTCACCAGGGTGCCGGGAACGGTACGACGGGCAAGAAAACCGCTGGTCAGGGTCAGTGTTCCTCCGGGTTTAATTTTCCCGCTCAGATGACGGGCAACCGCAAGACTGCCCCAGAATTTGGTATCAAACGCCTGTTTTGCGGTCTTCAAATCCAGGGTGGTGAATGCGCCACCCGGCGCCTGGGAGCCCGCCGTCACCACAATGTTGTCCACCGGTTCAAGCGTCCGGGCCAGGCGCTCAAGTTGCGCTTCATCGGCGATATCCAGTACCAGGCTTTCCGCTGTCGCACCGGTTGTCTGAAGTTGCTGACAGGCATGTTGAAGTTTATCGTGATGGCGACCGGCAAGAATAATATGCTCCCCACGGGTTGCCAGAAGCTGTGCCACGGCGAAACCAATCCCCGTAGCGCCACCAAGAATGAGTGTGCGTTGTGTCATGATTCAGACCTCAGTCGTCAGGAACGGATAATCGGTATAACCGACTTCAGTACCGCCAAACAGCGTTGCCGGATTGCCCATCTCTGCCAGCGGCAGGTTTTGTTTCAGACGGCGCGGGAAGTCGGGGTTGGCGATAAAAGGGCGACCAAAGGCCACCAGGTCCACCACACCCGCCGCCAGCAGTTTGTCGGCTTTTTCACGGGTGTAATTCCCCGCCACAATAATGGCACCGCTGAAGGTTGCCCGCAGGGTTTCACGGAACTCATAAGGCACCTGCGGTGCATCATCCCAGTCAGCTTCAGCCAGATGAATAAAGGCGATGCCCTTTGTTTCACACCAGGCCGCCAGCGCCAGAATCGCTTCGATGGCCTGTGGGTCGTCCATGCCACGTTGGGTGATAAATGGCGCCAGGCGAATACCGGTGCGCTCTGCACCAATGGCGTCGCTGATGGCTTCCAGCACTTCCTGAGCGAAACGCACGCGGTTTGCCAGGCTGCCGCCATATTCATCGGTCCGTTTATTCGAGGAGCGACGCAGGAACTGGTCAATCAGGTACCCGTTGCCACCGTGGACTTCCACACCGTCAAATCCGGCTTCCATAGCATTGATGGCCGCCTGGCGGTAATCCGCAATCACCTGCTGAATATCGCCATGGGTCAGTTCACGCGGGACCGGGCAGTCAACCATTTCACCCACACCTTCGCGGTTAACTACCCACACCTGTGCCTCCGGTGACAATGCTGAAGGGGCAACAGGCTTTCCGTCCGGGTGAAAACTTTCATGAGACATACGCCCCACATGCCACAACTGAGAGAAGATTTTGCCGTTCACTTTATGAACCGCATCGGTCACCAGACGCCAGCCTGCGATTTGTTCAGCGGAATGGATCCCCGGCGTCCAGGAGTAACCCTGACCCTGCGGAGAAATCTGCGTCGCTTCGGTGATGATGAGACCTGCACTGGCGCGTTGCTGGTAATACTCCGCCATCAGTGCAGTGGGGATATTGCCCGGCTGCGCGGTACGTGCACGGGTCATCGGCGCCATCACAATACGGTTTTTTAGCTCAAGATGGCCAATCTGTGTGGTTTCAAAAAGCGGTTGTTGTTGCATGTTCTGTTCTCCAGGGCGGTCAGTTATGACTTGACTTTACGTCCTGCGCGTCGCTTTGATAATGGCGGGAATAACTGATTCTATTTTCAGGAAAACGGAATAATGGGCAAGTTTGAAGATATGACGTTACTGGTGGAAGTCGTGGAGGCGGGTGGACTGGCCGCAGCGGGACGGCGGATGAATCTTTCTCCTGCCACCATGACGGCCCGGTTAAAGGCACTGGAAGAACGCTATCAGACCCGGCTGTTTAATCGTTCCACCCGGGCAATTGCACTGACACGTGCCGGTGAGGATTTTTACCACGCCGCACTTCGCGTGATGGAGGAAATGGCGCAGGCCGAGTCGAAACTGACACAGAAAGACGGGATGCTCAGCGGCAGCCTGCGTATTTCAGCGCCATCAGATTTTGGCCGGCAGTATCTTTCGGCCGCACTGCTCGATTTTTCCCGCCTGCATCCTGAAGTCAGAAGCTTTGTCTATCTGAGTGAAAGTGTGGTGGATTTGATTGCCAACCGTCTGGACATGAGCGTGCGCTTCGGCAACCTCCCGGACAGCAATCTGGTGACGAAATTTATCCGCCCCAATCATCGGGTGCTGGTTGCGTCAAAAAGCTATCTTGAAACACATGGAGCACCTGTGCATCCGGATGACCTGCACGGGCATCGTTGCCTGGTGATGGAGCAGCGCGGCACGCCAATGAACGAGTGGCGTTTTGAAGCGCATGATGTGCCCTCCATGGTGCGGGTCACGCCAGCCATGGTGTGTGATGACGGTGCCCTTTTGCGCCAGTGGGTGCTGGCCGGGGCGGGTATCGCCAGCAAATCATGGTGGGATGTGAAGCGCGATGTCGAACAGGGGCGGCTCATCGTCTTATTTGCCGACACCTTTATCGGTTTCAGTCGCCATGACAAAAAACAGGTTGGCCTCCAGTTTGTCTACCCGCAACGCCGTTTTCAGCCTTTGCAGGTGACGGCTTTCAGCGAGTTTTTCATCAACTGGCTGGATAATGAATGATCCGGCAACAGGTTTATTCATAAAAACAAAATAATCCATTCCATATTACTGCAATTATCAAAAGTGATTCTTTAGTCCAGAATGACTCTCATCATTTATCTGTCAGAGTCACTTATGAAACCGCAACGTATCCCTTTACAGGTCTGGATACTGACCTTATCCGCTTTTGCTATTGGCACCGCCGAGTTTGTTGTCGCCGGGTTACTCACCACCATGGCGCACTCCCTTAATATCACCGACGGTCAGGCGGGAAACGTTATCACCGCTTACGCGATGGCAATTGTTATCGGTGGGCCGGTGCTGACGCTGTGGCTCGCCCGTTTTGAAAAACGTAATGTCCTGGCCGGACTGATGGTGATGTTTATTGCCGCAAACCTCGTCAGCGCCTTATCCACCAGTTATTCGGTGCTGCTGGTCAGCCGGGTGCTGGCGGGCCTGGTACAGGGGCCGTTTTACGGTATCGGTGCGGTGGTCGCAACGCGTCTGGTGGCACAGAATCTTGCGGGCCGCGCTGTGGGGCAAATGTTTGCCGGGCTGACGCTGGCCAACGTGTTGGGTGTGCCGTTCGGGGCCTGGATTGGCAATATCTTCGGCTGGAACGTGACGTTTTATGTTGTCTCCGCCCTGGGTGCGGTGGCGCTGGTTGCTATTATGCTGACCATTCAGCGCCAGCCTCCTGAGCCGGGTAAAAGTGTCCGTCAGCAGCTGGCGGTATTCCGTCATGGCCCGTTACTGGCAAGCCTTGCGATTACCGTTCTGTGCTGGACGGGCTTTATGACGCTGTATGGTTACATTGCACCACTGGCAGAGCAGGTGGCAGGTTACAGCGTACAGGCGTTAACCGTACTGCTGTTTGTTGTCGGGCTGGGCCTCGTGGTGGGTAACCATATCGGCGGTATGACAGCAGACCGCAACCTGCGCCAGGCGCAGCTTTTATGGCCGGTCCTGATGGTCGCGTCACTGATTGTTGTTGGCCTGGTCAGCAGCCATTACTGGTTGTTTATGGTGGCGACGTTCCTGTTCGGCATTGCCTCATTCGGTAATGTCCCGCCATTACAGATGAGCGTACTGAAACATGGCAGTACTGCACCGGAACTGGCCGGTACCGCTAATATCTCAGCCTTCAACCTGGCGAATGCACTGGGCGGGATTATCGGTGGTCTGACCGTCGACAGTGCCCTCGGCGCGGCAGGTATTCCGTGGGTGGCGATACTGATCCCTGTGGCCGGCATTGCGTTTGTGCTGTTTAACCGTCGTACCACTGGCCTGAAAGTCCAGGCCGCGAGGTAACGATGTACATCGACCATGCGACATTCCGAAGCAGTGACATGGACGCCACGCGAGACTTTTTTATCGCAGTCTTTGATTTACAGCCCGGGGCACGCCCCGGTCTTATCAGCAACCGCATTCCCGGTTACTGGTTATATGCACAGGACAAACCGCTGGTGCATATTATTCCTGCGGGCGACGAAGGGTACCCGTTACCCGCTGCGGCGTTAAAAGAAAGTATTGACCATGTGGCATTTCATCTCGAAGGTTACGGTGCCTTTCGGGAAAAACTCCAGGGTCTTGGGATACATTATTCCCTGATGGACCTGGCTGATATTCAGGAGCGGCGAGTGTTTATACGAGCCCCCGGAGGGCAGTTAGTTGAAGCGGTGTTCAGTGAACCTGTACCGGAATCAACTTCTTGAAGGACAATGCCATTTTCTGAAGCGGTTCGAGTCTGTACGCATGTCACTCTACTGTCAGCGCCTGGTTTAGGGTGGTATCCGTTGCAGTCAGTACGGCGGGATAGCGAACCAAAATACAACTGTGCAGGGATAACGGGCAAATTGGGGGCCAGTTATCCCGCTTATTTTCACGTTTGAAAGATAAGTCTTATCGTTCAGTCATTATTTTTAAGCGGTTCGATTTACGCTATTTTCTAACCTGAGATTTTAACGGCATTAATAAGACATTCTGTCTCTTACTATAAATTAACAGGCATCACTGCTGTGATAGTTATATTGGGTTCTACACAGTGATAAAGACCAGAGTGGATTTGCTTTGTTGGTGATGGTTCCCGTGAGTCCGCATACTGAATCAAAAATATCATTCAGCCGCGCCCCGGTATTAAAGTTCGACGTAGTAACAGAAATGTTACTTTTACGCTATGGCTAATACAGCATAGCGTTTTTTTTATCCAACTCTATTCCTTTGAGGACGAGCATGAAAAAAACACTTCGTATCGGTCATATTGATTTAAGTTTCCACGCGGCCAGTGCAGCGCTGGTTTGTACTGTATTTGAAAAATATGGCTGGCAGGTTGAAATGACAGCCAGCCCTCATGAAGAGATGTTTAAGCGCTATGGGAAAGGAGAAGTGGACATGCTCGTTTCAGCCTGGCTCCCTGCCAGCCACGATGTCTATCTGGCCCCTTATCAGGATAATACGGTTAAATTAACAGTCCTGTATCATCCTTACTGTATATGGGGAGTCCCTGATTATGTCCCCGTCAGCGATGTGAGCTCTGTTGAAGACTTACTCAGACCCGATGTCCTGTTGAAAATGGAAAAACGGATCCTGGGTATTAACCCGGGGGCCGGGATCAGCCGTTTTTCTCGTACAATGATCGAGGAATATCAACTTGCCGATTCCGGTTATTATTTTGAAAATGGCAGTGAATCGGCGTGCTACAGCACTTTTGAGCAGGCTGTCAGCGAACAGCGCTGGCTCGTTATTCCCTTGTGGCATCCGCAGTTCCTGCATCACCGATATACCATCCGGGCATTAGAAGAGCCAAAAGGGTTACTTGGCGGACAGGATGAAGCTACGCTGATTGCGTCCAAATCGATAACAGAGACATTCGAACCCCAGTTACTTGCTGAGCTTCAGGCTTTATCACCCGGTAATACCGTCATCAGCGAGCTGGATTATCTCATCTGCCGAAAAAATAAAACCCCCGGTCAGGCCGCTGAAATCTGGCATCAACACCACTATCAGGAATAGCCTGTTGTGGGAGAGCACAAAAAAACGGCGAGCAGGCTCGCCGTTGCAAACTGTCTTTAATTAGCGGTCTTTTAAACTGGCATCCACGCCCGAGAAGAGATTAATGATGGGCTGGAACGCCGTTTTCCATTCGAAATCCAGTGACAATTTACCTGCGGAATTAGGCAGTAAAAACGGAATAGTGACCATAAAATAAAAGAAGGGAAATTCCCATCCGCCTCCTGGCATCATCCATGTGTAACCGATACCAAAATGTCCACTCATTAACTCGGCCGCAATAAGATAAATTGCTGCAATAAAAGCGCCAGCACGGGTCAGAAAACCGAAACCAATCGATACTGCTGCTGTGAGTTCGGCGAGCCCACCGAGAATAATCATTGTAACGGCAACGTTTTCACTGAGCACGGTACCGAAAGTATGCATACCCACGACATTCTGAAAGAAACCAACCAGACCGGCATCATGATGCGACAAAAACAGTTTTTCAGTACAATGCGTCAGGAAATTAAATCCAACAAACATTCTTAAAAAGGAGAGTGCGACCTCCTGGTGACCATATTGACGTATCCCCTCCCTGAAGATAATGATGGCCTGGAGCAGCAGAGGAATGAATGTGATGGCGGTTAACCAACCCACCCGCGACCAGTCATGCTGATCGGCATTTCGCACGACAATCAACGTAAAGAACAACGTTAACATAAAACTTATCAGGCGGTTTTTACGCCATAAGAGTGCTGTCAATGGGATCAGGAATGAAAACAAAACCATCACGATTGCGGACCATGTCCCGTCGTACTGATTCAGGTATGTCACCGATGCAATAAAAGAAATCAGACCGGTAATAAAGGTTAAATAATAAATTTTAGCTTTCATTTATTTGCCCCTGTTAAGAAATACTAAAGGTCACTTATTTCTGATAACTTTGAGTGTAAGAGTGGATGTGGCAAGTGTATGTTGATTAATAAAATACCCGGTCAGTGGTGCTGTTGAATTATCCGGTACATCGAGTTTTTCAACATCAAGAGCGTGTAGTGTATAAATATAAGAATGGACTTTTCCCACGGGAGGACAAGGACCAAGATAACTGCGCTTGCCGGTATCATTTGCTTTTATTGTTGCACCATCCGGTATTTCATTTCGTGAGAGATGATTGCGTGCTGCGGGAATGTCAATTAGCATCCAGTGCCAGAAACCACTGCCTGTATCAGCATCTTTATCGTATAAAGTGATGGCATAACTGCGTGTCCCTTCAGGGGACGAATGCCATGATAATTCAGGCTGGATATTGTTCCCTTTACATCCGAAATCATTTGCCATTAAATCAACGGAGATATTTTCACCATTATGCAAAACCGAACTTTTCAACGTCATTCTGGCAGCATATCCCGTTGCTGATGATACCCCAGCCCACAGAATCAACGTTGCTATCATTACTTTTTTACTGAATCTCATTCGTCCCCCATAAATATTCAACTAAAATACAATTGAGGAATATATTTATAACACTGGATGGCTTTGTTCTGCTATCTATTAATACTGAATAAATAATTCACCTGAAACGAATAATATATTTTGAATTATGGGGTGTAGATCTTGTTTTTTCAGGTTCGTTACAATCCAAAAAAGTAAAAACTACTGACAGGCGGTAGTGTTGTAACGTATTTACCCAAAGAGTTCTGAAAAGGGATATGAACTACTTAATTAAAAAATGTCATATAATAATATATTAGGCTGTAGGCTCCTTTGCCACGCACTTATTTTTTCTGGGCATTGGTTGTGCCTGCAACTGACGCATTTGCTTTTTCCATTCCGAATATTTAAGTCCGTGTTCTGACGCGGCTGCGTTTTAGACCGAATCATTTAAAATAACAGCTGAAATTTTTAAAAATTGAATTTATAGCTGATTACGTATTTAAAATATTTTCAGATAGATATTACATCCATGAACATACCCAACTATTGGCCGGATCCTTGCGATCCGGCTTTTTTATTTATCTGAGGAGATGTTATGGAACATAAAGGTCCATCAGAGCCTTTGCGACAAGTACTTTCCGGATTACCTGCATGGGTCAGCGGTAACAGTGCTTATGGCTACAACGGTCAGGCAACGCTGAACGTCGCCTTCTTATAACTCATCAGCCCCGGAAACGGGATATTGCATCACTACTCAAGGCCCCTGTTGCTCACGCAACAGGGGCCTTTTGCATTCAGGCGCAACACCGCTTTTTGTCATCAGCCTTACCCGCTTTATCTCAGTATTTTCATTATTCATTTCATATCAGTCCTGACCGGCTGACTTTTTATATCTGGAGCAAAACCATGACCACACAAACTGAAACTGCCCACTCACCGGTTAGTCATTCACAAATGGCTAACGCCATTACAGCCAACCTGGTACCCGATGAACAGCGCCTGGATTTCTGGCCGCTGCACTTCGGGCGTATCCCGCAGTGGATTTTTATCGAGACCCGTATCTTTGGCTGGATGGACCGCTTCTGTGAAGACTACAACGGTGGTATCTGGCATTTCCATACACTCAGCAACGGTGGTGCATTTATGGCACCCGAAGATGTGGATGACGAGAAATGGAGGCTGCTCAACAACATGAATGGCAATAGTGCGGAAATGAGCGCGGAAGCTGCGGGCATTGCGGTGTGTTTGATTGAGTACAGCCATCACGCCTGTCGTACAGAGTGCGATGCCATGACACAGCATTTCTACCACCTGCGCGACTACGCCCTGAACCATCCCGAATCCCGCGCCATTCTCGCCATCATTGATTAAGGAGTTTTGCCATGGAGAAACAACAGGCTCTCTTTACGCCGGAACTGCCGTTGACCTCACTGCGCACCATTAAACGCGCCCTGAGCCTGCTTGAGTACCATCTGCGTGAGCCGGGGGTGGCTTTCACCTCCACACAGGTGGCTCGCGACTGGCTCAGGCTGAAGATGGGAACCCTTGAGCGGGAAGAGTTTGTCGTACTGTACCTCAATAATCAGAACCAGCTGCTTGCCCACGAAACGCTTTTTACCGGCACCCTCAGTCACACTGAAGTTCATCCTCGCGAGGTGGTGAAACGCGCTCTGTACTTCAACGCAGCAGCGGTGATATTCGCCCATAACCACCCATCCGGGGAGGTGAATCCAAGTCAGGCAGACAAGGCCATTACCCAGCGACTGGTACAGGCGCTGAGGCTGGTGGAAATCCGGGTACCAGATCACCTGATTGTGGGCGGTAGACAGATATTCTCTTTCGCTGAGCATGGCTTACTGTAAGGCGCAACCATGAAGATTATCAGCAAGTCAACAGCCATGGTGATACATCAACAACATCCCCAGTCGCGTATCTTTCGGTACTGCACCGGGAAGTATCAGTGGCACGGCAGCACCCGCTATTACACCGGCCTAGACGTTCAGGAAATCACCGGTGTACTGGCGGTTTTTGCTGAACGACGCCAGGATCGTAACGGACCCTATACCCGTCTGATGAGCATCACACTGAACTAAGTAGAGGAGCAAAGCCATGCACAACAATGATGCCACCGAATGGGGGCTTCGACGGGATATCACACCACGCTTTGGCGCAAGGCTGGTACAGGAAGGCCATCGTCTGCATTTTCTGGCGGACCGGGCAGGATTCACCGGTATGTTCAGTGAGGTACAGGCCCTACAACTGGATGAAGCCTTCCCGCATTTTGTTGCACATCTGGAGCTGATGCTGCTCTCCTGTGAGCTGAATCCCAGGTACGCGCACTGTGTCACACTGTACCGTAGCGGACTGACCTGTGAAGCCGATACGCTGGGCAGTCATGGGTATATATTATATATCGCAATTTATCCCACAAATCAGGTCAAAGACTGATCCTCAGCATCATCTCAGCTTTGTAAGCCATCAAATCTTCCATTCCTTTATTTAAGAGACTCAACATATGCAAATCTCAACTGTACCGGCCACGGTGCCGGTTGCGTCACGCCTGTCGCCCGTGCAGGTCTGGCAGCAACTGTTAACGTACCTATTAGAACACCATTACGGTCTGACACTTAACGACACGCCATTCCATGATGATGCTGCCATCGAGGAACATATCGAGGCAGGTATCACGCTTGCTGATGCGGTAAATTTCCTGGTGGAACGCTATGAACTGGTACGCGCCGACCGTAAGGGATTCACCTGGCAGGAACAAACACCTTTTCTTACCGCTACCGATATTGTCAGGGCCAGGAAAGCTACCGGATTAATGCACACATAAATAGTGCTAGTCTTCCTTCCTATATAGTCTTCCTTTTCTGAGCAAAAAGAGGTGAAAAAACTTTTAGGCACCTATATAGGCACCAAAGGAAAGTTGAATTAGAAACTAGATCAACTATTTCAATAAATTACAGAACCAATTCAGACTCCCCCAGCCCACCAAAATCTCCGTCAATGGTTACCAGAGCCACTTGATGAAGTCGAAAGCCCGCTTAACGAAAGTTACGCGGGCTTTTTTGTGCCTGCCATAAAAGGAAATCTAATCCGCCGAACCTAAAATACTATTCATTGTTTTCTGACAATGAATGGGTGGTTTCCTGCAATCTCCTGAAAAATAGTGCCTTTATCCATAATGAGAATGCGATCGGCAGATGCCAGTGTTTCTGGCCGGTGGGCAATGAGCAGCACCGGTATGCCGGACTGTCGCAGTGTCTGGCTGATGATGATTTCGCTTTCCACATCCAGATGACTGGTGGCTTCATCCAGCAATAAAAAACCCGGTTTCTTATACAATGCGCGGGCCAGCAGGATACGTTGCTTTTGTCCTCCTGAAAGCCCACCGCCGGTTTCACCAATTAATGTCTGATAACCCATTGGCATAGCCATAATATCGCTGTCAATTAGTGCAAGCCTGGCACACTGCATCATGCGTTCCTGACAGCGCTCTTCACTGAAGAAAATGATGTTGTCCGCGACAGAGCCCCGGAAGAGGTGATCATCCTGCAGTACCGTTCCGATCCTTTGGCGAACCTGAAAATAATCCGGATGGTTGTGAGGAATACCGAAAGTCCGGATCACACCTTCGTCAGGGGTATGAATACCCAGGATAAGTTTGATCAGTGTCGATTTCCCACAACCGGACTTCCCCGTGATGGCCACGACCTCACCCGGATTCAGAGTCAGAGATATATCACTGATAATCTGAGTATTACTGCCTTTATGGCTGAAAATAATGTGTTCCAGCGACAACGGGGGAAGTGTCTCATCTGAGACAACCCTCTGAACTTTCGGTGTTATGTCTTGCAAGTTGTTATCAAGCGACTCGTCATGTGGCTGATGCCCTTCCGCAGGGCTCATCACAATATCGGCCAGCCGTTCATTATAGATATCCAGCATGCGCCACGAAAAAAATTTGTCTGTCAGGCTGCTGATGCTGGCAGAAAAATGCCCCTGATAGGACAAATAAGCAACGAGCATGCCGACTGTAAATGTCCCGTTAAGGACTTCACCGGCCCCTTTCCACAGAATAATGGCGGATACCAGACTGGCTGTCAGCGTATGTGCAATGTCATAGCACATGGTCAGTCTGTTCTGACGTAGTTGCGTGTTCCGGCGTGTGACATTGAGGTTAAGCCAGGCGGCTTCACGCTGGGCAATCACACCGTTGATCCTCAGGCTCAGGATCCCGTTCAGGGTTTCCAGAAAATGGCCGGACTCCCGGGCACCGGCATCCCAGGTATCTTCTGCGGACTGTCGCAGAGACGGATACCAGAGCGCTCTCAGCAGGGCATAGATAACAGATACCACAACGGCTATCAGCGTCATTTCCGGGCTGTACAGCAACATCATGCCGAGGGATGTCACGACAAGAAGCACATCCAAAATCCCCTCGAGAATCTGTGTGGTTAAAGCCTGCTGTATGGTATCTACGGCGTCAAAGCGGGCGCTGATACTCCCTTTGCTTCTGGCATCGAACCAGGTCAGGGGAAGGCGTATCAGATGATGAAAAACCCGGGCGGTCCACTGCATATTAAAATTGACGGATAAGGTGATACTGGCCCACTGGCGGGCCAGTGATAACAGCATCTGTGTCAGGGACAACAGCAGCAGAGCGATAATGATAATGGTCAGCAGACTCTGGTCGGCCGCAACCAGCACTTCATCAATCACCATCTGGTTAAGTAAAGGGCTGCCAAGCGCTAATATTTCCAGCGCCAGGGCGAAAACGATGATCCGTAACATTGCCGGAAATAAACCGGGGGTTTTCCCGGTGAGCTGGCGGAGGCGGATTTTTTTCTTTTCATTACGTGGCAAAAAATCTCCAGCTGGCCTCATCTCCACGGCGATCCCGGTAAAGTGTTTACCTACTTCTCGGAGGGAAAGTGTGAGTTTTCCCCGGTCCGGATCGTGTATCACCAGCCTGTTTCCCCGAACCTGGCTAAGCACGACAAAATGGTTCATGTTCCAGTGGAGAATGCAGGGCAGCGTCAGGGATTTCAGATCGTCCGGCTCAAGCCTGACAGCGCGGGAAGACAGGCGAATACCGGAAGCACACTCTATGAGATGCTGAAGGGTCATTCCCTGCGTACTAATGCTGAAACGTTCACGTAGTGTGGGTAAATCGGTTTGCAGACCTTGCCAGCAGGCCAGCATCGCCAGACAGGCTAAACCACACTCGGCCGATTCCGTCTGACGTATCACCGGAAGATGCTTTCTTCCCGTCCATTTCAGAACATCCATTACAGTTTTCCTTTAAGGCTCCAGAGTGGCTCGGTCAGCCATTCCCACAGGTGGCGGGTATCAAGGCTGACATCCCCTTCAAGGGTCATGCCGGGTCTCAGCGGTTCGTTTCGCCCGTAAGCCAGGATAAACGTATGTTCAGGCACCACAATCACACGATAATGGCCTTCGTTTTCCTTCCAGGTTACAGGGGATACGGAGAGTAAATCGGAGGCGGTCAGCGTCGTCCGGCTGATTTCACGGATAGTTCCATACTGAACACCGAACTTCTGGTAAGGGAAAGCCGCAAACCGGAGGGCCACGCGCTGCCCCGGCTGGATAAAGCCAGCATGCTGGCTGGTTGTGTAGAGTTCTATCTGCAGGCGGGCATTATCCGGTACCAGAGTCATGACCGGCTCTGCCGCTTTGGCTGACTGCCCCTGTCTGACGAGTATGGCGGCCACGGTGCCGGATACCGGTGAGGTCAGCGTGAAGTTTTCCTGCCCCGCCAGTTCAACCTGCTGCTGTCGGATCCCCTGCAACTGCCTGTCGAGCTCTGCCTGTCGGCTTTTACCCTGCGTGATGAGATGGTTCAGGTCGTCTTCGGCCGTATCCAGCGTGGTGTGCAGCTGCAGAAGCTGCTGACGCTGATTTTCGACGTTTTCCTGTGCGGCGGAGACCTCGATTTGCTTCTGCTGATACTCGATATCTGAAACGTAATGGGTGGCGACGAGTTTCTGATAGCGACTCATAACTGAGGCGGATAGCTGTGCCTGATGCTCTGCCTGAGTGAGACGTTCTTCAGCACTTTTTATCTGTGGCTGCAGGGAGGAAATGCGCTGCCGGGTGGCCTGCTGTTGCTGGCTGTTATCACGCAGCTCCAGTGTCTGCTGTGAAGTCAGCATCGAATACTGTGTTTTCAGTGACAGGCTCATGGCTGCCAGCGTACCGGTTCCCTGCGCGTTATAGCGTTCACCACTGATGTGATAAAGAGGGGCGCCGGCAGCCACGTGCTGACCTTCCGAAACCGTTAAGTCCGTGATGTACCCGGGATATTGAGGTGTTATTTTTATCAGCCCGGTTGAGGGCATTACAATGCCGGACAGGTGGGCTTTACGGGTATGTTGGCCGCAATAAAGAAAAGTAAAAATTAAAGCAATCAGCCCGATCGTTGCTGTTGCGCTGAACGAAAGACCAAACGATGCAGGGATAATTATATCGCCATATCCTGTATCGTTTTGATGGTCTACAGCTTCCTTTCTGAATAAGGTCATTTTTATTTTTATAGAAGGAAATTAGAAGTAAGAACAAAAGCGTTCATTGTTGAATGCAGTTATTGCCAAAAGTTAAGGAATCCTTCCGGTCACCCAAGTATTGATGTGTATTGGGGAGTAAAGGAACCAAAAACGCGGTTAAGCTGTCATTTTAATTAGCCAATTTACATCGTTGGTTGTCATTTTCCCCACTCGAAAGCTCGCCACCGGGTTCACTAACTTATTTATTTTTTTTTGTTAAATATATATGAAGATAGCCAACGGAGAGCATTGATAACGGGACAATAAATAAAATTATTTCTGTCGTGTGATTATTTAGAAAATCAAATTTTGAACAGATATAACCTAATGGGATGCAAAGTAATATAGCTATAAGTTCCATAACTATGAGTCTGACAGGTTTCTCAATTTTATTTTTACGTTGAAAAGATATTAGTTTAGTCATAAAGATACTGCCTTAATTAAATGCATTCGTTGGTGTTTGGAGGGCCTCAGCGTGGCACCCTGAAGTTCTATCGGCATTATGAAGCCAGATGCCGATAAGGTTAAAAAAACGAGTTGTATGGAGTCGTTGTATCAATCGCTTTTGTCAGCGTGAGCAAGTTCCGCCTACACCGCCGGAACAATGAGCGCTCCCAGCGGCGTTTCCATTTCCGTTCCCATTTCCGCCACAGTTCTGGTTGTATGAGCGGTAGCCATCTACTATAGCACCGCGTATTGCCCCTCGTGCAAAACCAGTAAAAGCACCAGCAACAACACCTTCCGGCCCACCTACGATGCCATTTATTCCGCCAACAATTGCCCCTGCGTATCCACCTGCGATTCCTCCTCGCATAGCATCATGAGTTACTCGGGATGCGCAGCTTTTACCATAGTTGCTGCGTTCACCCGCATCTTGACCATTTCTGCTGCCACCATTAACTAACGCAACCTCGTCAAAACTTAATTCTCTGATACCAGACATAAAATCCCTCTCAATTAATTTGTGTAAAAAACACCATCTGAATATCACACGCAAAAAATGTAAGGGAAAGTATATTTTTTGTGTTTTTTTACACACTAAATGTAAAGCCTGTGTAACTTTGCATTATTAATAATTAAATGAATAAGCATCACAGATTTTCAAATGAAATATCTTATTTATTGATTTTTTCGAAGCGGGAACAATCTCAACAGTGAGTTTTTCTTTCAGGGTAAATATCTTTAAAATGTGCATCGGATCACGACATTCAATTATAACCATGACAGATTCCTAATTAAGATTGTGTTCGGAATAAATTCCCTCCTATAAAAAAAGCCACCAGTAAATGCCAGTGGCTATGAATAAACTCAGGCTCAATTAGCGTAGTTGAACTTAACTCCCCCGGTAAGTGGAGTAACCGTATTGGCTCAACAGCAAGGGAATATGCAGCTTTTGATTCGTCTTAGTGACGTTAAAAATGACAGGAACTGACGGGAAGAATGTTTCCTGATTAGTGGCTTTGAAATAATCCCCCACTTTAAAGGTCACTTTATAGATGCCAGGTTCCATATCACTGGAGTCCGGGAAAAGTGATTTGATTCTGCCGCCGGTATCCGTTTTCGACGTCGCAAGATGCTTCCACGAAGAACTCTCTTGTTTGTCCAACTCGACGACCACGCCCTGCGAAGGCAGCCCCGTCTGCTGGTTGAGAATATGAACACTCAGCGTTCCTTCGGGTGCTGCAAGTACGCTGAAGCTGATCAAGGAGAGAATAGAAGCCGCTAATATTTTCATCAAGTTAACCTGTTATGAATTTGTTAACTGATTATATGAACCTATCCACATAATAAAATTAAACTTTTTGTTATATGTCTGCGGCTTGCAGACTGTGACTGGCGTTGATCCGCGATAGATTTGGTGCAAGAAAATCATCAAGGGTTAGGATCAGAGGGCGACTTCTTTGCAACTCCTGCAACTGATAAAAATTCTTTGGAAAACAACTCGCACTCCGTCTATTAGCAGGTTGGTTAACATCTTCGATTTACGTTATAGTCAGCGCCGCTGCGGCCACATCCGCAGCCGGGATTTGCACCCCGGATATCACAACGTCGATTTATAAACTTAGTTTATATGTCGAGACTTGCGCACACCTGTTGTCTGTTACACTTCCGTGTAATAAGGCAATTATTCTATGGTGGCTCAGGCGGGGCAGTCTTCGGACTGGCCGGCATCCGTTGTGACCGGTAGTGCAAACTCCGTCTGAGCTACCACCCAAGAGATTTGCACCTCCGGTGGTAACAATTATCGCTAGCAACGGAGAATGCGAAAATGACACTTTCACACAGCCCTACTTTCCTGCCTTATCAAGACTGGCATCCAGCCGACATCATCGCCGCACTGCGTAAAAAAGGCACGACACTGGCAGCCGAATCCCGCGCCGCTGGGTTAAGTTCCTCAACGCTCGCCAATGCACTGTCACGCCCATGGGCGAAAGGTGAAATGCTGATAAGCAAAGCGATTGGCGTACCCGCCGAAGAAATCTGGCCGAGCCGCTATTTTGATCCGCAGACACGCGAGCCTGTCGTCAGACTGATGCGCGCGAGTAGATGGAAACCAGGCGCTCACTTGTCATACTGATAGACATTAGCGCCATCAGCGGTATTGACTGCCTCGGTGGCGCTACTTATCACGTTTAATCACAACCAATTAAAAACATGCAGTTACGCAATCCCTCTTTGTTTCGTCCCCATTAGCTCTCTTTTTCCCCTCTAAATCTCGCTGTTATTGATACGAAAAGTGCCCGAAATAAGGTATAAAGCGGCATGAAAATCCCAAATCGAATCCAACCGCTGGTTGATGACGGCCTGGTAGACGATGTTCTCCAGCGCCTGAAAAGCGGCAAAGAAGCCGACGTTTACACTGTTTTGTGCGGTGGAAAAATCCAATGCGCCAAAGTGTATAAAGAGGCGTCGCAGCGTAGCTTTAAGCAGGCGGTGCAGTATCAGGAAGGGCGTAAAGTCCGTAATACGCGTAACGCCCGCGCCATGCAGAAAGGCTCAAAGTTCGGCCGCAAGCAACAGGAAGAAACCTGGCAAACGGCGGAAGTCGAGGCGTTGTTCCGCCTGGCAAACGCCGGGGTACGCGTGCCGCAGCCCTATATGTGCATTGACGGCGTGTTGTTGATGGAGCTGGTCACTGATGCTGACGGCGCGGTGGCCCCGCGTCTTAGTGATGTCACGTTGGACGAAGAAAGTGCCATTGCTGATTTCAACACCATGATTCGCAATATCGTGCGCATGTTGTGTGCAGGCCTTGTGCATGGCGACTTGTCGGAGTTTAACGTGCTGCTCGATGCGCAAGGGCCGGTCATTATCGACCTGCCGCAAGCTGTCGACGCCGCCGCCAACAACCACGCTGAATCCATGTTTGAACGCGATGTGAATAACATCACCGAATACTACGGCCAGTTCGCCCCGCAACTGTTGAAGACGCGCTATGCGAAAGAGATTTGGGCGTTGTATGAAGACGGCAAACTCACGCCGGAAACCGTGTTAACCGGCCTCTTCGTCGAAGAAGAGCATGACGTGGATATGGATTCTCTGATGGATGAAATCATCACCGCAGAAGACGAATATTACGACCGTCAGCGAGCTGCCAAAGAACGTGATCAAGAATACGAATAAAACACGCTACTGGGTTTATTAGCGCGGCAAGGATTTATTCATGTAATACAGCACTTGGCGGCAATGGTGCGGCTTCAAATTTTGTCGGTGAAACACCGAACAACTGACGAAACGCGTAGGTATACGCCGAAGTGCTGCTGTAACCCAGCATCAATGCAATTTCAGTCACGCTCTTAGACTGGCGCAATAACATGATGGATTGCAGTAAACGGTTTCGTTGTTTCCAGTTCCCAAATGTGGTGCCGGTTTCTTTAATAAAATGACGGGAAAACGTGCGCGGCGACATGCCCACGCGCTCCGCCCACTCTTCCATTAAATGCGGCTGATCGGGTGATTCACTGATGGTTTGGCACATGTCCTGTAACGCAGGCGCGGTCGGCCAGGTCATGCCAAATCTTGCTTCGGGAAGGTCGTTTAAAACGTCCAACAGCGACGTCACCAGGCGCCCTTCTTTACCATCCTCATCATAAAATTCCGGGATTGTCTGAGTCGCATGATGGATAAAGCTACGTGCAAAATCCGTTACAGCCACCAGCTTTAATTCTGGCGTGCCGCCTGACGCGGCATAAAAATCGGGGTCGATATCTACGCTTTCCAGAAAAACTTCACTGGCCGTATGCACATGGTGAGGCACGTGCGCAGGTATCCATAACCCGTAACAGGCCGGCATGATATACGAGGTGTTTTCCACCGTGACGTATAAAGCCCCTTCCCGCGCATAGTGAAACTGGATGAATGGATGAGCATGAACCTCAGACTGCACATCCTCCGCCATCATAAAGGATCGAAAGAAGACAGGACGGGCAAGTTTTGCCCCTTCAACATCGCTCTCTGAGCGGAACGCGTACAGTAATTTTCTTGTTCTGGCCATTTCCGCCCCCTTAATTTGACGCTTGATCGATACAATTTGGCGTCCAGTCATAATACACAATCTGAATAAACTGCGATAATTTATTCACACGGCCAATGGATATTGGTTCTAATAAGAAGTGTTAAACCCTGAGTATTTAACACCTACGTTAATATTTAATACCCCACATCTTATTAATTTGAGTTAATACGATGCACCACTTCTTATTACATAAAAGAAAACTGACTTAAGCTTTTGAGGGCTGGATATGAGCGTTGAAGTTGAAAGTGTACCGATGGCAAGAAATTATAATTGGTATCGGATTGCTGAAGAACTTGTTAGTCAGGCTGATATTCGTTTTAACGGCACTCGCCGCTGGGATATCCAGGTACATAATCCTGATTTTTATAAACGTATTCTTCAAGAAGGTTCCATTGGCCTGGGTGAATCCTATATGGAAGGCTGGTGGGATTGCGCGGCGTTAGATGTTTTATTCGATAAAGTTCTGCGTGCCAAACTTGATGAAAAAGCCCCAAAAAACTTTAAAGATTTAGCTCGTATTGCTGGGGCTCGCCTGTTTAATTTACAGTCCCGCAAACGCGCATGGATTGTCGGTAAAGAACATTACGATATTGGTAATGACCTGTTCTCAAAAATGCTCGACCCTTACATGCAATATTCCTGCGGCTACTGGAAAGAAGTGACAGGATTGCGTCAGGCTCAAGAAGCTAAATTGAAAATGTTATGTGAAAAGCTGCAACTTCAGCCGGGTATGACTTTGCTGGATATCGGTTGTGGCTGGGGTGGTCTTGCGGAATACGCCGCCGATAATTACGGTGTTCATGTCACTGGCGTGACCATTTCCGAAGAGCAGCAAAAAATGGCCCAGGAGCGCTGTACCTGGCTGGATGTCTCCATCAAGCTGATGGATTATCGCGATTTAGATACCCAATTTGACCGCATTGTTTCTGTCGGCATGTTTGAACATGTTGGCCCAAAAAACTATGACACTTACTTCAAAGT
The DNA here is from genome assembly GCF_003601925.1 of Buttiauxella izardii. Lineage (GTDB taxonomy): Bacteria > Pseudomonadota > Gammaproteobacteria > Enterobacterales > Enterobacteriaceae > Buttiauxella > Buttiauxella izardii. The sequence goes on along the minus strand of NZ_QZWH01000056.1, from coordinate 6,538 downwards.
CGTCGACCGTTGCCTGAAACCTGGCGGGATGTTCCTGTTGCACACCATCGGTGCGAATAAGTCCGACGTTAATGTTGACCCGTGGATTAATAAATACATTTTCCCGAATGGCTGTCTGCCTTCGGTAAAACAAATCGCCACAGCTTCCGAACCTTATTTTGTGATGGAAGACTGGCATAATTTCGGCGCAGATTATGACCTCACCTTGATGGAGTGGCATAAGCGTTTTAATAGCTTCTGGCCTGAAATTCAGGACAATTATTCTGAGTCGTTTAAACGTATGTTTAATTATTATCTGATGTCATGCGCCGGTGCTTTCCGATCTCGTGATATTCAACTCTGGCAAGTTTTATTTAGTCGGGGAATGGATGGCGGCATGTACGTTTATCGTTAATACCCTCTGTTATTACGTCTGAATATTTAAGCTGTTAATTTAAGGTGTTCCCATGTCACAAACATTATTCACTTCAGAATCCGTTTCTGAAGGTCATCCAGATAAAATAGCCGACCAAATTTCTGATGCTATTCTCGATGCCATTATCGGGCAAGATCCTAAAGCGCGAGTCGCCTGCGAAACGCTGGTAAAAACCGGCATGGTATTAGTTGGCGGGGAAATTACCACCAACACCTGGGTTGATATCGAAGAGATTGTGCGCCGTACCATTAGTGATATTGGCTATAACGGTTCCGATATGGGTTTCGATGCCAAGACTTGCGCGGTTTTGAGCGCGATTGGGAAACAGTCTCCTGATATCAATCAGGGCGTTGACCGCGAAGAAGAAGCGAATCAGGGCGCAGGCGATCAAGGCCTGATGTTTGGTTACGCATCTAACGAAACCGATGCGCTGATGCCCGCCCCTATCACCTTCGCTCACCGCTTAATGGCACGCCAGGCGCTGGTTCGCAAAAGCGGTTTGTTGCCCTGGTTACGGCCCGATGCAAAAAGCCAGGTCACTTTTGCCTATGACAACGGCAAAATCATCGGCATCGATACCGTGGTCATTTCCACTCAGCATAGTGAAGCCGTCTCGCAACAAACGCTGCGTGAAGGGGTGATGGAAGAGATTATTAAACCCGTTTTGCCAGAAGAGTGGCTCACTCCACAGACCAAGTATTTTATTAATCCGACCGGCCGATTTGTTATTGGCGGGCCGATGGGCGACTGCGGGCTGACTGGCCGCAAAATTATTGTCGATACCTACGGCGGCATGGCGCGTCACGGTGGCGGCGCATTTTCAGGTAAAGATCCGTCGAAAGTCGACCGTTCAGCGGCTTATGTTGCGCGTTATGTCGCAAAAAACATTGTTGCCGCCGGGTTGGCAGACCGCTGTGAAATACAGATTTCGTATGCGATTGGCGTCGCAGAACCGACATCCATCATGGTGGAAACCTTTGGCACCGGGAAACTGGAAAATGAAAAGCTGATTATGTTAATCCGCGAGTTCTTTGACCTGCGCCCACACGGATTAATCCGCTCGCTGAATCTTCTGCATCCGATTTACCAGCAAACCGCAGCCTACGGGCACTTCGGGCGCGATATCTTTAGCTGGGAACAGACGGATAAAGCAGATCTTTTACGCTGTTTCCTCTAATTCTCCTCCTCACTTTCCCCTCCACACACGCCAGCGGCTAACGCAGTCGCTGGCGGTCATCCTCGCCACATCATTTGCAGCCCGGCCAATTTAGGGCGATTATCTGCACGCTTAAAGCTATTAAAATCCCGCAAGGAGCAGCTGCATGACTATCGAGAGTATTTCCCCGGCGCAAGCCAAGATTCTGGTCGCACAAGGTGCGGCGCTGATTGATATCCGCGAGCGTGATGAATATGCCCGTGAGAACATCCCGGAGGCGCATTTACTCTCGCTTTCCGCCATCGAAAATGGCGACCGTCTTGGCCCATTTGATCCGTTCGATACGGTGATTTTCCATTGCCAGTCCGGCATGCGCACCACGCAAAATGCACAAAAACTGGCGGATGCCGTGGCTCCGGCGAAAGTATTGATTCTGGCGGGTGGTCTGGAGGCCTGGAAGAAAGATGGGCAGGAAATACTTTCTGATAAATCACAGCCGCTGCCGTTAATGCGCCAGGTGCAAATCGCGGCGGGAACGCTGGTACTGGCGGGCGTCGCGCTCGGTTTTAGCGTTCACCAGGGGTTCTTTTTACTCTCTGGTTTTGTGGGTGCCGGATTACTGTTTGCAGGCATCAGCGGCTTTTGCGGCATGGCGCGCTTACTGGAAAAAATGCCCTGGAATCAGCGTTAATTACCCCGCTTTGGACTATGGTTAACGGTATATCTGTTCATCAAAATGAGGTTGGCTATGTCTAATTCAGGTGTGTTCAAAGTAGGCGATTTGGTGCAACCGAAAAAAGGTGGCCCAAAATATGAAGTTCTGGATGTTCAGGGAGAATTGTTGTTCTGCACGCCCAGAAGTATTTTGACCGGTGAGACGGTCACACTAAAAGCTGAAGACGTCGCATTGTATAAAGAAGACGGTGATTTCGGCGTTTGCTAATAATGACTTATTCAGGCGGGTTAAGGTTTCCCGCCTGTAATAACGGTGTGCATGTTGTCGGATGACGCTGCTGTACGACCTACAAAACCTATTCCAGCCGCTTCAAATCTCATCTTTCTTTCAAGAAAATCAACTCTCTGAATTTAAACGAAAAAACATAACCAGAGCGACAAAATCAGGAAACGCTGCCTGTTATGTCTCGTTTAGCGCATTTTATCGACCAAATGCGATTAAATAAAAATTTATCGCTAATTGCCTGTTTACTTCCAGCGATATAACCTACTCGCGATCAACAACCCAACCATTCACACTGACGTTAAGCTGTTAACTCAGTGTTTAAAGCTAATTTCCGTTCGGAGCCAGAACAATGTTTTCTCCTGAGTCACGTTTGCGCCATGCCGTCGCTGATACTTTTGCGATGGTAGTGTATTGCTCGGTTGTGAACATGATGATTGAGATATTTCTCTCAGGCATGAGCTTCGAGCAGTCACTCTCTTCGCGCCTGGTGGCTATTCCGGTCAACATCCTGATTGCCTGGCCGTACGGTTTTTATCGCGATGCGTTTATGCGTTTCACCAAACGTTATAGCAACGCAAGCTGGGCGAAGAATCTCGCTGATGTACTGGCTTACGTCACATTTCAATCGCCGGTTTACGTCGTGATTTTGTGGTCGGTGGGTGCAGACGGGAACCAGATAATTGCAGCGGTCAGCTCGAACATTGTTGTTTCAATGTTGATGGGTGCGGCTTACGGCTATTTTCTCGATTATTGCCGCCGCTTATTCCGCATCAGTGGTTATCGGAACGCCAAAGCGGGAGTTTGATTGCAGTGGTTAGCGTTGCGGCGTAACGCGCAACAACGCCTGTTTTGATTAGTGCTCGCCAAACAAGCCAGACAAATAACGTTCAAGTGCAATACGTGAACTGAAGCCGTGTGGAATGCCGTAATGCTCATGAGTTTCGCCAGCCAGGTAAAGTGGAAATTGCTGGTAATGGTCGCAGGTTTTCACGTCTGTCGCCGGGTCGGCCAGGCTCTGGCTTCTTTCTTTTAATGTTGGGTGAATGATCAGCGCCGTACGCCCCATTCGCGCTTCGCGATTTACATAGACGTAATTTTCCCCACGGCGATAGCCATAGGTTTTCGGTGTCACGATATCCATGGTAAAACCGGCTTTTTCAAGAACCCGGGCCACCTCATCAGGTCGTAAATACATAATTTTTCCTCTTCAGCTTCTATTGCAGCGCAACCTTACAATAACCAGCATTAGCAACGCTTTCAGATTAGTCCATAAAGACCGTTAAAGAGCGTGACCTGACTCATTACTAAAAATTATGGTCTACACTGTGTAGTACATCGCAAAAAGGGAGAAACCAATGTTTAACCGCGTAAATCGAAATGATGTAGACGAAGGCGTTGATGATATTAACCGTGACGTGAACCAACTGGCCGACACACTGGAAGAGGTTCTTAAATCGTTCGGTAGCGATGTTAAGGAAGAAGGGGAAGCCGCCCGTAAAAAAGCGGAGTCTCTGTTGAAAGAGACGCGAGCTCGCCTTCACGGTCGCACCCGAGTCAAACAAGCCGCTTGTGATGCGGTAAGTTGTGCCGATACTTATGTTCGCGACAAACCGTGGCACAGCGTGGGTATTAGCGCCGCCGTGGGTATTTTCATCGGGGCTTTGTTAGCGTCCCGTCGCTAGACCACAAGTGTAGTGATAATAAATATGCGTCTGACCCCGGAATTTATTCCGGGGTTTTTATTTTCAGCTTTAGCTAATCGCATCGCGTAGCTGTTTCGCGGCTTTCAGGGCCATTGCCTGAGAAGTGAGATTAGTAAAACTCATCAGGATCCCCCCTTCCCCCTGTGAAACCATGCGCCAGTCGCTTAACGCCTGCACCGCCAGCCCGGCTTTGCGTGCTTTCTCAACCAAAACCCGATCGTCACCGTTAACCCGCATCACCATCTGAATGCCGCCCGCCTGGGGCACGACATCAAAACCCTGCTGTTGCAGCGCATGTTCGAGCCACAACCGCCGTTCGCTGTAACACGCACGCATCTTTTTGAGATGCCGCCAGAAATGACCTTCGCGAAGGAAATCGGCAATGGTTTGCTGTATCAGTAGCGGCGCGGTACACGGCAAGAAATGGGTATTTTGCGAGAAGGCTTCCACTTGTTGCTGCGGCACCACCAGCCACGCCACCCGCAGCGCCGGGAAAAGCGATTTGCTGAATGTGCCGGAGTAAATCACACGCTGCGGGCCATCGAGGCTTTTTATCGGCGGCAGCGGTTTGCCGTGGTAGCGAAACTCACTGTCGTAATCATCTTCAATCACCCAACTTTGATTCGCCGCCGCCCAGTCGAGCAACTGGTGGCGGCGATTTAGCGACAACGCAACGCCCAGCGGACTTTGATGCGCGGGCGTGAGCAGAGCAAAACGGGCATCCGGGAAATGCTGAATACCATACTCAATTTGCATTCCTTCCCCGTCTACCGGAACCGGGTGCAGCGCCATTCCTGCCTCGGCAAAAACCGGACGTACATAACGATAGCCGGGATCTTCCAGCCAGATGCCATCGCCCGGTTTTGCCAGCGTATGCGCCACCAGACGCATAGCCGCCTGAAATCCTGAGGTGATAAAAACCTGTTCTGGCTGGCAGTCGATACTGCGCGAAAAACGTAAGTAATCGGCAATAGCCTGACGCAATGTCGATTCACCATTCGCTTCCGGCAGCAGCAAATCAAAACGAGTTTGCAGGCGCAATCGCCGCCCCATAATGCGCGACCATAATGCGCGGGGGAAAGCGTCCAGCGCGGGCAACCCCATCTGAAACGGGCGCGGCGCACCTTGCGGTTGGCTGGCAGGCGTTGCCGTGTTATTCGCGCCAGTGGTAGCCGATGGGCTGACGAATGTTCCCGCCTGCCCGCGCCTTTCGAGCCAGCCTTGTGACACCAGTTCGCCATAGGCGTTTTCGACGGTTGCCCGTGCCACGCCCAGTTCCAGCGCCATAGTGCGGCTCGACGGTAAGCGGCTGCCAGCGGCGAGTTCGCCATCGCTAATCGCTTGTTTTAATTGCCGTGCGATTTGCTGGTAACGCGGTATCGCGTGGTGAGCGCTTACTATCGGTTCAATCGACCTTGCCATTATGGCCTGCTTTATTAGTTAATTTATGGCTCTCTTGAGCAGTCCATCATAGTGTTAAATTGTCCTCACACCAACACGAGGATTACACCATGATTGAATTACGACAGCCTTACTACGACCTTTCCCCAGCCGTGTTCAAGCCAATGCTTCAGGCACTGAAAGGTCTGGAATCCAGCTCGCTGGGTTCAACACTGATTGAACTGGTTTTTCTGCGCGTCTCGCAAATTAACGGCTGCGCTTATTGCCTGGAAATGCACTCTAAAGCGCTGCGCAAAGATGGCGTTGAGCAGACCAAACTGGATGCGCTGGCCGGCTGGAAGGTGAGTAATCACTTCAGCGACAAAGAGCGTGCAGCGCTGGCCTGGGCCGAAGCGGTGACACTGATTACCGAAGGCGCGGAAGATGACGTTTATCAGCCACTGCTGCAATTCTTTACCGCGCAAGAGATCAGCGATTTGACGTTTACGGCGAGCCTGATGAATGCGTTTAACCGTTTAGCGATCAGTATGCGTATGTAGTTTATCGCCCTCACCCTAACCCTCTCCCCCAGGAGAGGGAATTGACCAGTTTTCTCCCTCTTCCTGAGCTGTCTCTTAGTCACATTTCTGTGAGTTGTGAGACTGTTCCCGGTATAAATTGCCCCAGTGTTCCCCATAAATCAGGGTTGAGCTGCCGGGAGCAGCGAAAGAGAGCGATCGTCTGGAACGAGTCGCGAACGACCCTGATGTTGGGGATAAGCTGGGGTTTACCGCGCAGCGGCAATTTAATCACCGGGCGACGGGGTCGCCAGGGGGATGTCGTTATCCCACTGGCACGTTCACCGTTTTCGGGCATTAAAGAGATAACTGAACGCACGGGTGAACGGAAAATCAGCAAGGCTT
>NZ_QZWH01000055.1 GCF_003601925.1 Buttiauxella izardii | reverse complement strand
GAGGGCTGGGGTGAGGGCGACCATCTTAAGCATTAAACACCGTCGCATCTGCGGCTGAAACGAGTGACACCAATGAGTGAAATGATTTACGGCATCCACGCCGTCCAGGCGCTACTTGATAACGCCCCCCAGCGTTTTCGGGAAGTCTTTATTCTTAAAGGCCGTGAAGACAAACGTCTGATGCCTTTAATCCATGCGCTGGAAGCCCAGGGTGTGCCGGTTCAAATGGCAAACCGCCAGTGGCTGGATGAAAAATCTGAAGGCGCTGTGCACCAGGGCATTATTGCTCGCGTGAAGCCAGGCCGTCAGTATCAGGAAAATGACATTCCAGACCTGCTGGCCAGCATCGATACCCCGTTCTTGCTGATTCTGGATGGTGTAACCGACCCGCACAACCTCGGTGCCTGCCTGCGTAGCGCTGATGCCGCAGGGGTACATGCGGTTATCGTTCCGAAAGACCGCTCCGCGCAACTGAACGCAACGGCCAAAAAAGTCGCATGTGGTGCCGCTGAGAACGTTCCGCTTATCAGCGTGACCAACCTGGCGCGTACTATGCGTTTATTGCAGGAATCGAACGTCTGGATCGTGGGTACGGCTGGCGAAGCCGATCACACCTTGTTCCAGAGCAAAATGACCGGCCCAATGGCGCTGGTGATGGGCGCTGAAGGCGAAGGTATGCGTCGTCTGACTCGCGAACATTGCGATGAATTGATCAGCATCCCAATGGCCGGAACGGTTTCTTCACTGAACGTCTCTGTAGCGACCGGTATTTGCCTGTTTGAAGCTGTGCGTCAGCGCAGTTAATTTCCCGTGGGGTGCGTTCGCACCCCGCTTTGTGATCCCCCTCCATGCATAACTGCTGTCACCGTCCATACAAATGGCAATGCCATAAATGGGAGGGAACACGATGCGCTGGCAAACTCACACCGTTTTTAACCAACCGATACCCCTCAACAACAGTAACCTTTTCCTTTCTGATATCTCGTTAACCGAGGCCGTCGCCCGTGAAGGGGCTGGCTGGGATGCTGAACTTCTGGCGAGCATTGGGCAGCAACTGGGCTCGGCTGAATCGCTGGAACTTGGTCGGCTGGCAAATGCAAATCCACCGGAATTACTGCGCTACGACTCCAGCGGCGAACGACTCGATGATGTGCGCTTTTATCCAGCCTGGCATCTTCTGATGCAGGGACTCTGCGCAAACCGGGTACATAATTTGCCGTGGCAGGAAGATGCGCGCCAGGGCTCGTTTGTCGCTCGTGCCGCGCGTTTTGTTCAACATGCACAAGTGGAGGCGGGTACGTTATGCCCGATAACCATGACATTCGGGGCGATTCCCCTATTGCAAAAATCTCTGCCGAAAGAGTTTCACTCCTGGCTTAAGCCCCTGCTCAGTGACCGTTATGACGCCCATCTTTCGCCCGGAGCACAAAAGCGCGGCCTGTTGATTGGCATGGGGATGACCGAGAAACAAGGCGGCTCGGATGTGCTGAGTAACACCACGCGTGCGGAACCTATCGATAAGCGTGGCCCCGGTGAAATGTACCGTCTGGTCGGGCACAAATGGTTTTTCTCTGTTCCGCAAAGTGATGCTCATTTGGTACTGGCTCAGGCAAAAGGCGGGCTTTCATGCTTCTTCTTACCGCGATTTTTACCCGATGGACAACGCAACCAGGTTCGTTTTGAGCGTTTGAAAGACAAACTCGGCAACCGTTCGAACGCCAGCAGCGAAGTGGAGTTTTGTGATGCCACTGCCTGGCTTATCGGCGAAGAAGGTGAGGGTGTTCGCTCGATTCTGAAAATGGGCGGTTACACTCGCTTTGACTGTGCGCTGGGAAGCCACGGCTTAATGCGCCGTGCGCTCTCCGTTGCGTTGTATCATGCTCATCAACGGCAGGCTTTCGGCAAAACACTGATTGATTTACCGATTATGCGCCAGGTTCTGGGGCGTATGGCTTTGCAGCTTGAAGGGCAAACAGCGTTTCTGTTCAGACTGGCCCGGGCCTGGGAATCACCCGGCAATCCACATGAATTAGCCTACAGCCGCCTATTTACACCGGCTGCCAAATTTAGCATCTGTAAATCAGGCATCCCGTTTGTGGCAGAAGCCATGGAAGTTCTCGGTGGCGCGGGTTACTGCGAAGAAAGCGAACTGCCGCGCATCTATCGTGAAATGCCAGTGAACAGCATCTGGGAAGGTTCCGGCAATATCATGAGTCTGGACGTGTTGCGAGTCCTTGCAAAACAGCCCGGTGCTATGGAAATGCTGCATACTGAATTTGATGAAGTGAAAGGGCAAAACCGACATTTCGACCGTAGCTGGCGGCAACTGCAACAACGGTTGCATAAGCCACAAGAGGAATGGGGCAGGGAAATCACTCGTCAATTGGCATTGCTGGCAACGGGTTCGCAAGTGTTGCAGCATCTGTCTCCGCCATTAGGGGAAGCCTGGTGCCGAATGATGTTGGACTCGCGGGGAGAAAGCGTGTTACCGAATCAGGTATTAATTGATGTTTTGCTGCGGGCGACGGGACGCACAGGATAGGAAAAACTAAGCCAGCGCCACAAAAATGAGTTAAATGGCCGCTGGCTTATTTATGCATAAATAATAGCTTGTACACGCCAGCCTTCAGCAAGCTGGTTTTCCTGCATTTTCACGATGCGATAATACGACGCACCGTGTTCATCAGCCTTTAAGGCAATCACTTTTTCCACATCTTGCACGCTACCGGCAATACCATTGACTGAAATCATGCCGATTTCGTTCAAACCCGTCACACAATCTGCGGCGACATCTTCTGCCGATTGCGCTGATGTTGTGATTAACCCAACCGACAACAATAGTGAGGTTAAGGCAAGCGACCGTTTCATAATTAACTCCTTTTTACTTACCCTAAATCAGCAGGGCATTCCTTCGCGTTGGCGAACTCCAGACCTGTCCATTGGCTGAGGTTCATTGTGCATAACAAACGATCAATTGGTGCAAGGCTTTGTAAATCTGCATAAATAAGCAGAGGCAAATTACTTACGGTACAAAATCGCCTGGGCATACCACTGACCCGGCACCACCGTTTCATCGTTCATCACGATGACGTAGTAATCGGCTTTTGCAGCAACGGCCTTTTCTTTCAGCGCCGTTTCCGTATCCATTGGGGAACCGTGCTCAAGTGCCGTCACAGATCCTATTTTGGTTAAACCCTGCGTCTGATAACGCTGGATTTCCTGAGGCGTTCCGGTTGCTGGCGGAGCAGGTTGCGGCGTACCTTGTAACACGCTACAGGCGCTGAGTGTGGTCGCAAGCAGCAAAGCGGATAGCAGTCGCATGATCGTTTCTCGTCTCTTAATAGTCATATTGTAGCTCCGGTTTTTTTCGCAGATGAGGGAATGTTCCCATTCTGTTAGCTTCCCCGCGCTTTTTGGTCGCTTTCGAATGAAAACCGCTAAGCAGATCTCATAGTTAGGAATTCTCCACGAGCGCCAATAGCTTGCCATCCCCATTTTGCTGGCTTACAAAGGAAGTCTCACCCTGATACGGAACGAATCCCATGATAGAAATTTACACCGAAGAGTTGGCTGGTATTGAAGTTCTGCATGCTGTACCCACCGGAAAAAAAGAGAGCCAACTTCCCGTTGTGTATTTTTATCATGGTTTTACATCGTCGAAGCTGGTTTACAGCTACTTTGCCGTGGCGCTAGCTCAGTCTGGAATGCGCGTAATTATGCCTGATGCCAAACAACATGGGGCGCGTTTTGATGGTGACGAAACCGCGCGCCTGTATCAATTCTGGTCGATTCTCAAAAGTAATATTGACGAATTTTCCCAGCTTCACCAGGCCCTGGCTGAGCGCTACCCAGTTGATGAACAGCGCGTTGCTGTAGGCGGGGCATCGATGGGGGGCATGACGGCTTTAGGAATTATGGCGCGTTATTCGCAAGTACGATGCGTTGCGTGCCTGATGGGATCAGGATATTTCATCTCGCTTGGGAAGAATTTGTTTCCGCCGCAGGCGTTGGATCTTGAATCACTTAACGAACTTGCAAATTACGACATCAGCCATCAACTGGAAAAGATTGGAAACCGGCCACTTTTGCTGTGGCATGGTGAACAGGATGATGTGGTTCCGGCGGCAGAAACATGGCGTCTGGAGCAAGCGTTGATTGAGAAAGGCCTGGATAAACAGATGACCTGTTTACGGGAACCTGGCGTCAAACATCGCATTACGCCGACGGCATTAGAAGCCGCCAGGCGCTTCTTTAGCGAAAACCTCTGATCACACCAGAATGACCTGCACGCCCTGAGCTTCAAGCTTTTTGACTACCTCAGGGCTGGCCTGCTTGCCAGTAATCACTAAATCAATTTGTTCTGCCCGGCTAAATAACATGCCCGCTCGTTGCCCGACTTTAGAGCTATCAACCAGCACCGCTAATTTACCGATTACACCCAGCATTTTCTGTTCTGCCATCGCCGTTAGCATATCGGTTTTATAAAGGCCTTCAGCTGTTAAACCCTTTCCGCTGGTAAACATCCAATGCCCGGCATACAGCGACGTTTCGTTGTCCTGAGGACCAAGCGTAATCGAATGGCTTTTATTGTATTGCCCACCCATGATCACCACGCTTTCATGCTCTTGATCGATGAGATAATTCGCCAGCGGCAGGTAGTTTGTGATGATTTGCACTGGCTTGCCGCAAATCTGTTGGCCGAGTAAAAAAGCCGTCGATCCGCAGTTGATCACAACACTTTCACCCTGCTTTACAAGCGCCGAGGCAGCAGTGGCAATACGGCTCTTTTCATCGTGATTCTGTGCCAGATGAATATTCATCGGCGTCCAGCGTAATCGCTGCTGGCTAATCGCTTCGGCACCGTTACGGACTTTTTTCAGCCTGCCGCTTTCATCCAACTTATTAATGTCGCGTCGCGCGGTCGCTGGAGAAATAGCAAGCCGTTCCATAACTTGTTCAACCGTAACAAATCCTGTTTGCTGAAGTAGATCAAGCAGGATCTGATGGCGTTGTGCTTCTGTCATGCTAATTTCCGATGAAAGATGATTTTTTAAGATGATATTTGATAAATGATGAAATGCCTAAAAGAAAAGCCGGGTAATGCTCCCGGCATCTGGACATTACAGGAATGATTTAAACGGCAAATCAGGTTCCAAGGTAAAGCAATCATCAAACCCACGCGGGTAGTGATACTCGAATAGGTCTTTATCCAACGGCCAGGTAAATTTGCCGCCCACCTGCCAGATAAAGGGCTTAAAGCCATATTTCAGACGATCTTTCTTCATATTCCACAGTACGCGGATCTCTTGTGGATCGGCCTGGAAATTCGACCAGATATCATGGTGAAAAGGAATCACCACTTTAGTATTCAGGGACTCAGCCATACGCAAGATATCGGCACTGGTCATTTTGTCGGTAATGCCGCGTGGGTTCTCACCATATGATCCCAGAGCCACATCAATCTGATGGTCATTTCCGTGCTTTGCGTAATAGTTGGAATAGTGGGAATCTCCACTGTGGTAAAGATTGCCCCCTGGCGTTTTAAATAAATAGTTCACCGCGCGTTGATCCATGCCGTCTGGTAATACGCCAGCAGCCTTTTCTCCTGCGGGTAAGGTGATAAGTGCAGTGCGATCAAAGGCATCGAGTGCGTGAATTTCAATATCTTTCACTTTTACGATGTCACCGGGTTTCATCACAATGCAGCGTTCGCTCGGAACACCCCAGCCAATCCACAAATCTACGCAGGTTTGCGGCCCAATAAACGGCACATCATCGGCGCAATTTTGCATCACGGCGGCAGCAACGTTGACGTCGATATGATCGTTGTGATCGTGTGTTGAAAGCACCGCATCAATACTGCGAATGGCGAAAGGATCGAGCACAAATGGCGTGGTGCGCAGGTTCGGCTGTAATTTTTCAACACCCGCCATGCGCTGCATTTGGTGGCCCTGTTTCATCAGCGGATTGCCGTGGCTTTGCTTGCCCGTGCCACACCAAAAATCAACGCAAACATTCGCCCCACCCTGAGATTTCAACCAGATACCCGTGCAACCCAGCCACCACATAGCGAAAGTTCCAGGAGCCACGACTTCCTGTTCAATCTCTTCATTCAGCCAGCTTCCCCATTCAGGAAAGGTATTCAATATCCAGGACTCGCGGGTAATCGTCTTAACCTTACTCATCATTTTTCTCCTCCGAACTCATTTTTAATCAATTTAAATCATTTTGTGATTTCATTTGATAAATACTGACATCAAAAATTTAACTTGAGAAGTGTTTTTTGACAGTGATTTTTGCGATTCAGATACATCAAAACTGAGTAAACATTGAAATTGCAGTGTTTTTTATTTTGTATCTTAATGATTTTTATTAAGTATTTTATGATTTTTATTCGGGATTATTACCCATTATGTAACTGGGGGAAATAATTTGCGTGGCATCTCACAATTAATCATTTTCAATCTTGTTGTGATTACTTTTGATAAATAAAGTGAGTGCCACCTTACTTCAGCCTGTTTGTTATCGAAACAGGGAGCGACTACCCAACGGAGAGCTTTATGGAGACCCTATACAACGTCTTTACCATCTTCTTTAACCAGGTAATGACCAATGCCCCCCTATTGCTAGGGATTGTGACCTGCCTGGGCTATTTGTTATTGCGAAAAAGCGCCAGCGTCATCATCAAAGGCACCATCAAAACGATTATCGGTTTTATGTTGTTGCAAGCGGGTTCCGGCATTTTGACCGGCACGTTTAAACCCGTCGTGGCAAAAATGTCTGAGGTGTATGGAATTAACGGTGCGATCTCAGACACCTACGCCTCGATGATGGCGACAGTCGAAAGGATGGGGGACGCGTACAGTTGGGTAGGTTATGCGGTGCTACTGGCATTGGCTCTCAACATCAGTTACGTGTTGCTGCGCCGGATTACGGGTATTCGCACCATCATGCTGACTGGTCACATCATGTTCCAGCAAGCCGGTTTAATCGCGGTGTTCTTCTTCATCCTCGGTTATTCGATGTGGACGACCATTATCTGCACTGCCGTTCTGGTTTCCCTGTATTGGGGCATCACCTCAAATATGATGTTCAAACCCACTCAGGCGGTGACGGAGAACAGCGGCTTCTCAATCGGACATCAACAACAATTCGCTTCATGGATTGCCTACAAAATCGCACCGTATCTGGGTAAAAAAGAGGAGAGCGTTGAAGACCTTAAACTGCCCGGCTGGCTGAATATCTTCCATGACAACATTGTTTCCACCGCCATTGTTATGACGCTGTTTTTTGGTGTGATCCTCTGCTCATTCGGCATCGACGTGATGCAAGCCATGGCGGGTAAAACGCACTGGACTATCTACATTCTGCAAACCGGCTTCCAGTTTGCGGTGGCGATTTTCATCATCGTGCAGGGCGTCAGAATGTTTGTTGCCGAGCTTTCTGAAGCCTTCAACGGCATCTCACAATGCTTAATTCCTGGTGCGGTTCTTGCCATCGACTGTGCGGCAATTTACAGCTTCGCACCGAATGCGGTGGTGTGGGGCTTTATCTGGGGAACCATTGGCCAGCTTATTGCCGTCGGCATTCTCATCGCGATGGGTTCTTCCATCATGATCATCCCAGGCTTCATCCCGATGTTCTTCTCCAATGCCACGATTGGCGTGTTTGCTAATCACTTCGGCGGCTGGCGCGCTGCGCTAAAAATCTGCCTGGTGATGGGCATGATTGAAATCTTCGGCTGCGTGTGGGCAATAAAACTAACCGGACTGAGCGCCTGGATGGGCATGGCCGACTGGTCAATTCTGGCACCACCGCTGATGCAAGGGCTAACGCTGGGCCTGTGGTTTATGGGCGTCGTTATCGTGATTGCACTGATTTATATGTTCTTCGCCAGTCGCACATTGCGTCAGGAAGAAGATGCAGAAAAACAACTGACGGAATCCTCCGCTAATTAAGGAATTGAGATTATGACCGTACGCATTCTCGCTGTTTGTGGCTGTGGGCAAGGCAGTTCCATGATTATGAAAATGAAAGTGGATCAGTTTCTTACTCAGGAAGGGATTAACCATACCGTTAATAGCTGCGCGGTAGGTGAATACAAAAGTGAGCTAAGCAGTGCTGACATCATTGTTGCTTCGACGCATGTCGCCAGTGAAATCACCGTGTCGGGCAATAAACACGTGGTGGGAGTTCGCAACATGCTTTCTGCCGCAGATTTCGGCCCGAAACTGATGGACGTGATTCGCGAACATTTCCCACAGGATATGAAGTAAGGAGCGCCGATGAAATTACGTGATTCTTTGGCTCAGAACCATTCCATTCGTCTACAGGCCGAGGCTGCAACCTGGCAGGAGGCGGTAAAAATCGGCGTCGATTTGCTGGTGAATGCCGATGTTGTCGAGCCGCGCTATTACCAGGCGATTCTCGATGGTGTAGCGCAATTTGGCCCTTACTTTGTCATCGCACCGGGTCTTGCCATGCCGCATGGTCGGCCAGAAGAAGGAGTAAAACGTACAGGCTTCTCACTGGTGACGCTGAAAAACCCGCTGGTGTTTAACCATGAAGATAACGACCCGGTGGATATCCTTATCACGATGGCCGCCGTGGATGCCAACACGCATCAGGAAGTCGGCATAATGCAGATCGTTAACCTGTTTGAAGATGAAGCCAATTTTGAACGTTTACGCGCCTGCCGCAGCGAGCAGGAAGTACTGGATTTAATCGACCGCGCTACGGCGTCTGCAACTGCTTAAGGAGCTTTTTATGTCTCATTCATTACCGATGCTGCAAGTTGCGCTGGATAACCAGACGATGGCAGATGCTTATAAAACCACGCGCCTGATTGCCGAGGAAGTCGACATCATTGAAGTGGGCACCATTCTTTGCGTGGGCGAAGGTGTCCGTGCGGTGCGTGATCTTAAGGCGCTTTATCCACATAAAATTGTACTGGCAGACGCCAAAATTGCCGATGCCGGGAAAATCCTCTCGCGTATGTGTTTTGAAGCTAACGCAGACTGGGTAACGGTGATCTGCTGCGCCGATATCAACACCACCAAAGGCGCGCTGGAAGTGGCGCACGAATTTAACGGCGACGTACAAATCGAGCTGACCGGATTCTGGACGTGGGAACAGGCGCAAGAATGGCGCGCTGCCGGAATTGAACAAGTGGTTTATCACCGTAGCCGTGATGCACAAGCAGCGGGCGTGGCCTGGAGCGAAGCAGATATCAGTGCCATTAAACGTCTTTCCGATATGGGCTTCAAAGTGACCGTTACCGGTGGCCTGGCGCTGGAGGATTTACCTCTGTTTAAAGGTATCCCGATTCACGTCTTTATTGCCGGACGCAGCATTCGTGATGCCGCTTCGCCGGTAGAAGCCGCACGCCAGTTCAAACGCACCATCGCCCAGCTCTGGGGATAAGGACGGCTCATGCTGCATAAGCAAGTTCCATTGGGTATCTACGAAAAAGCACTTCCCGCAGGGGAGTGCTGGCTGGAAAGGTTACAACTGGCCGCCAGCCTGGAATTCGATTTCGTGGAGATGTCGATTGATGAAACTGACGAACGCCTGGCGCGTCTGGACTGGAGTCGTGAGCAGCGCTTTTCTCTCGTTCAGGCGGTGGCACAAACCGGCGTCCGGGTTCCTTCAATGTGCCTGAGTGCACACCGCCGCTTTCCCTTGGGCAGTGAAGACGATGCAGTGCGCAATCAGGGGCTGGAAATCATGCGTAAAGCCATTGAATTTTCGCAGGATGTCGGGATTCGCGTGATTCAACTGGCGGGTTATGACGTTTATTACCAGCAAGCGAATGATGAAACTCGTCGCCGTTTCCGCGAAGGTTTGATGCTGGCCGTTGAAATGGCGAGTCGGGCGCAGGTGACGCTGGCGATGGAAATCATGGATTACCCATTGATGAATTCCATCAGTAAAGCCATGGGCTACGCGCATTACCTGAATAACCCGTGGTTTCAAATCTACCCGGATATCGGCAATTTATCCGCATGGGATAACGACGTGCAGATGGAACTGGAAGCCGGGCGCGGGCACATCGTCGCGGTTCATGTCAAAGACACCCGGCCAGGCATATTTAAAAATGTGCCTTTTGGAACCGGCGTAGTGGAATTTGAACGCTGTTTTGAAACGTTGAAACGCAGTGGTTATTGTGGGCCGTATTTGATTGAAATGTGGAGTGAAAGTGCTTCCGACCCTATCGCTGAGGTAACGGCTGCTCGTGACTGGGTATTAGCTCGCATGGCTTCTGCAGGGCTGGTGGAGGTTAATCATGCAGCAGCTTAAACAGCAGGTATTTGAAGCGAATATGGCATTGCCACGTCATGGTCTGGTGACGTTTACCTGGGGTAATGTCAGTGGTATTGACCGTGAGCGCCAGTGCATTGCCATCAAGCCCAGCGGCGTGGCCTACGAAACAATGTCTGCCGATGACATGGTTATCGTGGATATGAACGGAGTCGTAATTGAAGGGAAATATCGCCCCTCGTCGGATACGGCTACACATCTGGCGCTTTATAAAAAGTACCCCGAACTTGGCGGTGTGGTTCATACCCACTCCACTCACGCTACAGCATGGGCGCAGGCCGGGTTAAGTATTCCTGCGCTTGGCACTACACACGCCGATTACTTTTTCGGGGATATTCCGTGTTCTCGCCCATTAACCTGCGAAGAAGTGCAGGGTGAATATGAGCTGAATACCGGAAAGGTCATTATTCAAACCTTGGGAGAGATTAATCCGCTGCATACTCCAGGAATTGTCGTTTATCAGCATGGCCCGTTTGCATGGGGAAAGAATGTCGAAGATGCGGTGCATAACGCGGTAGTGATGGAAGAAGTGGCACGAATGGCGTGGATTGCCCGTGAAATTAACCCACAGCTCAAACCCATCGACAGCTATTTGATGAACAAGCACTTCCAGCGTAAGCACGGCGCAAATGCTTATTATGGGCAGAATGAATAGGAATTCTGCAACCTGGGTGGTTATCCACTAAATACTTTAAGTTGCAGGAAGGCGACAAGGACGTAAGTCCCTGGGAGCATAGATAACTATGTGACCAGGGCGCATGGACGCAGTCAACGCATCGGCAGCTTAAAGTATGACGGGGATAAAAAAAGCCCCCGCAAGCGGGGGCAACGTTGGCTTTCTATGTCGTTGTGGTATTCCTGGTGTTAACGCTTTACTTCACTACTTCATTCATTGCATTCGTTTACCGATAGATGTCAGCGCTGACGCGCATATTGCCGTTGCTATCGGGCTCTCTCAGCAGTATTGAGTGGTAGTACTTTGCTCGGTGTTGGTCCGCATCGTCATTAATGGCGACTTCGGCCTCTTGCTCAGTAGCAAAATTATGATTGATGTAAATCACGCCCAAACTCATCACATCGTCCATATTTTGGGCCTGACGACCATCAATCTTGATAGCAGCTGTCGCATTTGAACAAAGCAAAAGAATAGCGGCAAAAGCCAGTGCAATAGTTTTCATATTCCACCTCCTCACTACAACTCAATGTGTCAGATGGGGTCGTCGCTCCTGTTAATAAATAGTGGCGGCCTATGAGAACAAGTGTAAACCCTCAAGGTTGAATAAAAAGCGACCATTTCTGATGATGTTGGTCAAAAATTTTAAGCGATTAAGCTCAAAGTTATAGATTTCACTGAGTTAGCCTGGTGTTGAAGTTTCATCCTTCATGCAAAAGAATTAATTTCTCTATTACCTTGAGTTTGCTGGGCTCCGCTTGTATGATTACGCGTCAATTTTTCGGCCGCCTTTATAAACACGTTCCTTGCTTCCATGGGCCGCGGCTGACCCTGACAGGAGGCTGAATAATCCGTAAGGAGCAATTCGATGCGTCATTACGAAATCGTTTTTATGGTCCATCCTGACCAGAGCGAACAGGTTCCGGGTATGATCGAACGTTACACTGGTGCAATCACTGCAGCAGAAGGTACGATCCACCGTCTGGAAGACTGGGGCCGCCGTCAGCTGGCTTACCCGATCAACAAACTGCACAAAGCACACTACGTTCTGCTGAACGTTGAAGCTCCGCAGGAAGTGATCGATGAGCTGGAAACTAACTTCCGCTTCAACGACGCCGTTATCCGTAGCATGGTTATGCGTACTAAGCACGCGGTAACTGAAGCTTCACCAATGGTTAAAGCTAAAGACGAACGTCGTGATCGTCGCGATGACTTCGCTAGCGAAACTGCTGATGATGCAGATGCTGGGGATTCTGAAGAGTAATTTCCAATGACGGCCAACCGCCTGGTTTTGTCTGGCACAGTGTGCAAGACGCCTCTGCGTAAGGTTAGTCCGTCAGGAATTCCTCATTGCCAGTTCGTGCTTGAGCACCGCTCTGTGCAAGAGGAAGCCGGTTTAGATCGGCAGGCGTGGTGCCGTATGCCAGTTATTATTAGCGGGCACGCACACTCAGCCATTACTCACAGTATAACGGTCGGCACGGTACTTACAGTTCACGGTTTCATTAGTTGCCATCAGGCAAAAAATGGTCTGAACAAAGTGGTATTGCATGCCGAGCAGATTGATTTGATAGATTCTGGAGACTAGCCAAATGGCACGTTATTTCCGTCGTCGCAAGTTCTGCCGTTTCACAGCGGAAGGCGTTGTAGAGATTGATTATAAAGATATCGCTACACTGAAAAACTACATCACTGAAAGTGGTAAAATTGTCCCGAGCCGTATCACCGGTACTCGTGCAAAATACCAGCGTCAGTTGGCTCGCTGCATCAAGCGCGCTCGTTACCTTTCTTTGTTGCCATATACTGATCGTCATCAGTAATCGGCCACTGTCCATTAACGACTTTGAGAGGATAAGGTAATGCAAGTTATTCTGCTTGATAAAGTAGCAAACCTGGGTAGCCTGGGTGATCAGGTTAACGTTAAAGCGGGCTATGCTCGTAACTTCCTGGTACCACAGGGTAAAGCTGTTCCTGCTACCAAGAAAAACGTTGAATTCTTCGAAGCACGCCGTGCAGAACTGGAAGCTAAATTAGCTGACGTTCTGGCTGCTGCTGAAGCTCGCGCTGCGAAGATCAACGCACTCGAAACTGTTACCATCGCGTCTAAAGCTGGCGACGAAGGTAAACTGTTCGGTTCCATCGGTACTCGCGACATCGCTGATGCAGTAACTGCAGCTGGCGTTGAAGTGGCTAAGAGCGAAGTTCGTTTACCGAACGGCGTTCTGCGTACCGCTGGTGAGCACGAAGTGGACTTCCAGGTTCACAGCGAAGTATTCGCTAAACTGACTGTAAACGTGGTTGCTGAAGCGTAATTTACGCTGATTCACACGTAAAAACGCCGGCCTCGTGCCGGCGTTTTGCATTTTACTCGTCATACTTCAAGCCGCAGCCGCTTTGGCTTCGTTCGTTCACCTCAGTCACTTACTTTAGTAAGCTCCTGAGGATTCACTCCAAATCCGCCTTGCTGCAACTGGAATTATTTAGAGTAAGACTCGCGTATTAACGCGCCCGAATAAAGCTGCCATCTGGCTGACGGGTAAACAGCACTTGCTGATCGTTACCAATATCAATCGTTAGCCCCGTCACCACGCCATTCGCATTCTGGCGAATCTGCACCATCTGCCCGGTTTGCAATGTACTCAACGGCTTATTGCCGCCTTCTACCTGCGCCATGGAATAAACATCTGCGGGCGGTAAATTATGGTCGCGGAACAGTTGCGCCATGGTTTGCCCGGACTCGACACGGTACGAACGCCATTGCTGCTCAATATCATTATTAGCGTGTGGAACAGGAGCCTGAGTTTCGGCTTGCGGTTGTTCTTCAACGCGAGACGGTTCTACAGGAGCAGCAGGTTCAGTATTAGCGGGTGGGTTGACTAAGTGGGCACGAATAGGGGATTGCGACTCAATAGAAAGCTGGGCGTCGCGCGTTACCGGGCGTGTAGTTTCATCAGGCGTAGGCCAAAGGAAACCGAGCACCACCACTAACGCAGCAATAATAATCCCCCGACGATGCATGGCCGGAAGGGGGTCCATCAGGCGGAAATTATCGGGTGCATGCCAAATCCGCTCAAGCCAGGGTTTAACAGCGAATCGCATCGGCAACTCTCCTCATTTTCACACAATGTGCTGTGTACATTTGTCCACCCCATTATAGAACGCTAACTGTCTGATGCACTGAATAAACCATTGTTCCTGTTTCCTCCGCATTTGTCACCTTTGCCGCTTTTGCATTTTACCCGCCAGGATGACGCTGTTATGCTGCGGGCTTGCTTTTAAACACATAAAGGAAATCCCATGACGACCCCTTCTTTTGACAGCGTCGAAGCGCAAGCAAGTTACGGTATTGGTTTACAGGTAGGTCAACAACTGAGTGAATCTGGTCTGCAAGGTCTGCTGCCAGAAGCGCTGGTAGCGGGTCTGCGTGATGCGCTGGAAGGGAATGCTCCGGCAGTTCCGGTTGACGTGGTTCATCGCGCCCTGCGTGAAGTTCACGAGCGTGCTGATGCCGTTCGCCAGGAACGCCAGAAAGAAATGGCTGTTGAAGGGCAGAAATACCTGCAAGAAAACAGCAACAAAGAAGGCGTGAGCAGCACCGAATCTGGTCTGCAATTCCGCGTTCTGACCCAGGGCACAGGCCCAATCCCGGCACGTAAAGATCACGTTCGCGTGCACTACACCGGCAAACTGATCGACGGAACCGTGTTCGACAGCTCCGTGCAGCGTGGCGAACCAGCGGAATTCCCGGTAAGCGGCGTTATTGCTGGCTGGATTGAAGCGCTGACTCTGATGCCAGTTGGCTCTAAATGGGAACTGACTATCCCTCAAAACCTGGCTTACGGCGAGCGCGGCGCGGGTGCGTCCATTCCTCCGTACAGCACGCTGGTTTTTGAAGTTGAACTGCTGGAAATTCTGTAAGCGTTCAAGC
This sequence comes from Buttiauxella izardii, assembly GCF_003601925.1. Taxonomy (GTDB): domain Bacteria; phylum Pseudomonadota; class Gammaproteobacteria; order Enterobacterales; family Enterobacteriaceae; genus Buttiauxella; species Buttiauxella izardii. The sequence goes on along the minus strand of NZ_QZWH01000055.1, from coordinate 33,812 downwards.
GACCCCGCCACGGCGGGGTTTTTATTTGGCTGTTAACAAAATCAGCATGATTTTATCTGGTAAACACTTCCTTCATAAGTGTTTGTGTGAGGCTCATCACTCTTTAGCCGTGATTTTGCACTCAAAACAAACATTAAATTAACAAAAAATTCAATCTTAGTGTTCAACCCGCCGATTCTTCCCTACTATCATTGCGTTCCCCGGAACGACAACATCACATCCTCAAAATTTAAATAAAGGCCAGAAGAGCCTGAACGCAACAGACAGGAACAGGAAAACACAACATGGTAGATCAGATAAAAGTTGCAGACGCTGCTGAGGCACCGTCTGAACAGTCTCTACGGCGCAATTTAACCAACCGTCACATCCAGCTCATCGCCATTGGTGGCGCCATCGGAACCGGCCTGTTTATGGGCTCCGGAAAAACCATCAGCCTCGCCGGGCCATCCATCATCTTCGTCTACATGATCATCGGCTTTATGCTGTTCTTCGTGATGCGAGCGATGGGCGAACTGCTGCTTTCAAACCTCGAATACAAATCCTTCAGCGACTTCGCAGCGGACTTACTCGGCCCGTGGGCGGGGTATTTTACCGGCTGGACGTACTGGTTCTGCTGGGTTGTTACCGGCATGGCCGACGTGGTGGCGATAACCGCCTACGCGCAGTTCTGGTTCCCGGGGCTTTCAGATTGGGTGGCCTCGCTCTCGGTTGTTGTCTTATTGCTGACCTTAAACCTCGCCACCGTGAAAATGTTCGGGGAAATGGAGTTCTGGTTCGCGATGATTAAAATCGTCGCCATCGTCGCGCTGATTGTTATCGGCCTGGTGATGATTTTGACTCACTTCCATTCTCCATCCGGTGTCGAAGCCTCCATCAATAACTTATGGAATGACGGCGGCTGGTTCCCGAAAGGCATCAGCGGATTCTTTGCGGGCTTCCAGATAGCGGTATTTGCATTCGTGGGTATTGAGCTGGTCGGCACCACTGCGGCTGAAACAAAAGACCCAGAAAAGTCACTGCCACGCGCCATCAACTCGATTCCGATTCGTATCATCATGTTCTACGTGTTCGCGCTGATCGTGATTATGTCGGTAACGCCATGGCGTTCAGTGGTGCCGGATAAGAGCCCCTTCGTTGAACTGTTCGTGCTGGTGGGATTGCCTGCCGCCGCGAGTATTATCAACTTTGTGGTGCTGACTTCTGCGGCATCTTCGGCAAACAGCGGCGTGTTCTCTACCAGCCGCATGTTGTTCGGCCTCGCGCAAGACGGCATGGCACCGAAAGCGTTCGCCAAACTCTCCAGACGTGCGGTTCCGGCGAAGGGTTTAACCTTCTCCTGTATCTGCCTGCTGGGCGGCGTGGTGATGCTCTACGTGAACCCGAACGTGATTGCGGCATTCACCATGATCACCACCGTGTCGGCGATTCTGTTTATGTTCGTCTGGACGATTATTCTGTGCTCGTACCTGGTGTACCGCAAACAGCGCCCGGAACTGCATCAGAAATCCATCTACAAAATGCCGCTCGGCAAGTTTATGTGCTGGATGTGTATGGCGTTCTTCGTGTTTGTGATTGTGCTGCTGACGCTGGAAACCGATACCCGCCAGGCGCTGATCGTAACGCCATTGTGGTTTGTGTTGTTGGGTGTGTGCTGGATGTTTATCGGCAAGAAGCGCATTGCGACAATGCGTAAGTAATTTTACCCTCACCCTAGCCCTCTCCCACGGGAGAGGGGATCGTACGGTTTTCTCCCTCTCCCTGAGGGAGAGGGTCGGGGTGAGGGGATTTATTCCCCAGCCAAAGCCCGTGGAAACAGCACGTTATTCTCAAGACTGATGTGATTCATCAAATCATCAATCAACTCATTAATTCCGTTATACATTGCTTTCCAGGTTGTACACGCTTCCGGTGGCGGCGTCACATTATTGGTGGTGTGCTTGATCACTTCCAGCAATTCGCCAGCGTCATCATGCTCACTTTCCATCACGCTAATCGGGCCGTTGGCCTGCGTTCCCATGCCATTTTTAATCATCGGGAACAGAATCTGTTCTTCTTTCATCATATGGCTGCTCAATTCCTGATGCAGCATGGTGAGATACTTCGCCAGCCCCTTCGGTACATTCGGTTTATCGGCATGCACGCGCTCAACTTTGGTGGCCTGAAGGATAAGCTCCGGCAGTTGTTCGCGGTGGCGGTCGTGATAACGCACCAGAATATGGTCGATGATTTCCGCCAGTGGCGCGCTTTGCCAGTCTTTATCGACAGGCTCTACCGCAAGCGCTGCGAGTTCTGCTTCAATCGCTTCCAGATCCAATTCTTTGCGCGTTGCCGCACGCTCAAGCGTCTGTTTCCCGCCGCAGCAAAAATCGAGATCCAATTTACGGAACAGCGCAGAAGCGCGCGGAATAGTTAAAGCCAGTTCACCTAAAGGTTGATCGCGAAAAGCCATGAGCAGTTACCTCGTTGTCGATAATATAAGATGCATATTAAATGCATCTTTAAGTCGGCGCTATGACTATTTCGAGGTAACGCGCTATTTGTCCGTCACGACGACCACTTCTTCGAGCGTGTTTTTCTGCGGCTTGGTTAGCACCGCCATCACCACGCCAATTACCAGGCAAATAATCCCGAGCAAGGTCAGAAGCGGCGGCCAGCTATGGCGCAGCATAAAGGTGTAAGCCAGCCCGGCCAGTGTCTCAAAGACAATCAGCGGGCCAACAATCACCGTCGGTAAACGCTGGCTGGCGATGTTCCAGCACAGCGCGCCGAGCCAGGAACAAAACAGCGCGATGGCTATCATCAGCGTCAAAAACACTTCCGGACGCGGGCCGAAGGGCAGAGTGAAATCGGTGTTGGTGCGCGACATCCACAGGCAAACGGCGATATAACCGAGCAATGAAAACGGCAGAATCGCCATCCCTTGCGCCGTTGCCCACATCAGCGGGTTTTTGTCCGGGTTTTCTCGCAACCAACAGGCGTTACGCAGCGCATACCAGGCCCAGCAGGCGACGGAAATAAACGCCAGGCCAATGCCGCTCACATAACGCCACCAACTGAAATCGAGCTGCCCGGTGCGCAATTCGGCGGTGTTAACCATCACCAGGCCGAGGGCGATAATCACCAGCGCAGGCGCCAGCCGACGCCACGGCAATTTGCCGTCACGTTTGCTGTACAGCAGATTAGCAAACACCGGAATCACCACCGGCAGCGTGCCGATAATCATGGTAGAGATCGGCGCGCCAGTGCGCTGAATGGCGCTGGCGAGGCAGACGTAATAAATGAGATTGCCGACGGTAGAAAGCTTCAGCGCGGTAAACCAATCCGTGCGTGTCAATTGGCGCAAACGCTGGCGGCCAAACCAGGCCAACGGTAGCGCAATAAAGCCCAGCGCCAGATAACGCCCGGTCGACTGCATGGCAGCCGGGTAATCAGGAACAATCAACGGCCCGACGAAAATCAGTCCCCACATCAACCCTGCGAGCAGGGCGTACAACACTCCAGTTAACATCTTTATGTTCTTCCACTTAACTCTTTGGAATGAGTGTAGGTGGCAAGTGGAAGGAAATATTGTACCAGCTTGCGGTATTGCTAACGGGCGACCTGCTTTTGATAGCGCACTGGCGTAATGCCATAACGCTGGGAAAAGGCGCGTGTCAAATGCGCCTGATCGGTTAATCCGCTGGCGGCGGCCACCTGTGCGGCGGGCATTCCACTGGTCAGCAACCGTTTGGCGTGCCACAGGCGAATCGCCATTAACATTTGGTGAGGCGTGACGTGGAAGTGCACTTTAAACATACGATGAAAGTGATAAGGACTAAGCGACACCACGGCTGCCAGCTCATCGAGCGTTACCGGGTGCATATAGTTATCATGAAGATAGTCCCGAATTTGCTCAAACCGATGTGCAGATTCCGGCGTTCCGTCAGCCTGATGTTGAGCGTAAGGCTGGAAAGTTTCGATAAGATTCAGCAACAAACCTTGCTGCGCCAGCGAATCACTTTCGCTCCACAAGCCATTAATCAGTTGCGAAATACGCCCCGACCGTTGCGGATCGTGGCTGACGACTTCGCTAAACGACCAGTTGCGTGAGCCGGTCACGCTTTCAAGCAGATCCGGCTCGAGATAAATCATACGGTACTGCCAGCCGTCTTCCGTTGCGGCTTCGCCAGTATGCAATTCGTCCGGGTTCATGAGCACTAACGAATCTTTCGCGGCAACATGCTGAACACCCCGATAGCGAAAACGCTCAGCGCCACGTGTTACCGTGCCAATGCCAAACGCTTCGTGCGTATGCGGCTCAAAGGCGTAACGGGAAATATGGGCGTGATAAAGCTCAACGCCGGGCAATTGGGGTAAATGCCGGAATTGAGCAATGTCTTTTTCATCGTTGAAGTGTTCAGGTACGCCTTGCATATTAATATCCTTCATACTTCAAGTTGCAGATGCGTTGGCTACGCTTGCTCGCCCGAATCACTTACTCAAGTAAGCTCATCGGGACTCACTCTCTTGCCGCCTTCCTGCAACTCGAATTATTTAGGATATAGGATTTCCAGCTTTAACGGAAAGTTAACATTTACAGCGCGGCGCGAAGGCTTTCAGCAAGTGCCGTAGTCGGGCGGCCAATTAACGCACTGAGCTGACGGCTGTCATCAAACAAGCCACCTTTTGATGCGCCGACATCAGAGTTTGCCAGCAGCGCGGCTAAACCTTCCGGCAAACCAGCGCCCAATAATGCGGCTTTAAAATCTGCTTCCGGCAGGTTCTGATAAACGACGGTTTTGCCGCTCTGTTTGGTCAGTTCCGTCGTCAGCTCAGCCAGCGTCCAACCGTGGTCGCCCGCCAGTTCATAAACTTTGCCCGCCTGGTTTTCCAGCGTCATCACTTTTGCGGCGGCTGCCGCATAATCGGTGCGTGTTGCAGAGGCGATTTTCCCGTCACCCGCAGAGCCAATAAATACGCCGTGTTCCAGTGCTGGCGGCACGCTGGCGAGGTAATTTTCGGTGTACCAGCCGTTGCGCAGCAGCACAAACGGAATGCCGGATTCTTGCAGCATTTTCTCGGTGGCCACGTGCTCATCTGCCAGACCCAGCGGTGAGGAATCTGCGTGCAGCAAGCTGGTGTAAGCAATCAGTTTCACGCCCGCTTCTTTAGCCGCTTCAATCACGTTGCGATGCTGAACCGCACGCTGGCCCACTTCGCTTGAAGAGATCAGCAACAGCTTTTCAACGCCTGCCAGCGCTTTCACCAGCGCGGCTTTATCTTCATAGCTGGCGGCACGAACCTGCACGCCACGGTCAGCAAGCGTTTGAATTTTCGATGGGTTACGCACAATAGCGACCAGTTGGTCTGCCGCAACGGTATTCAGTAATTCTTCAATTACGAGCTGGCCCAGTTGGCCGGAAGCACCAGTAATAGCGATCATGGTAAATCTCCTGTGGGGGTTCTGGTTAAGTTGTGCCACACTATCACTAGCACTAACTTTTAGTAAGTACGCACAAAAAGGTAAGTATCAAATGAGTGAAATTGAAACCCGCTCGCCGTCGTTAACCGAGCAGATGCGTGACGGCAATTTGTTCGCCGAACAGTGTCCGTCGCGCGATGTGCTCAAGCACGTCACTAGCCGTTGGGGCGTGTTGATTCTGGTGGCCTTGCAGGAAGGAACGCATCGCTTTAGCGATCTGCGCCGCAAAATGGGTGGCGTGAGTGAAAAAATGCTCGCGCAAACGCTGCAATGGTTGGAAGCCGATGGCTTTGTGAACCGTAAATCCTACCCGGTTGTGCCGCCGCATGTGGAATACAGCCTGACGCAATTGGGTTTTGAAGTTGCCGAGCAAGTCGCGGGGCTGGCTGACTGGATTGAATTGAATTTGCCGCGAGTGTTAGCGTCCCGCGAAGAACGCTAACACTTGCGCTTATCCACCATAAAATCATGCACTTGTAGGTCGGATAAGCGCAGCGTCATCCGACGCGTGGTTAAACCTACTTACTCAAATCCAACTGATACAACGCAAAACCGATTTCATCCGATCCCACATTCTTCATCGGATACTGGCCTTTTTCTTTGATAAAGGCCGCCGCTTTGTCACCCGGTGAGGTTTCAAAGCGAATATCTAATTTCTGATTGCTGTGGATTGGCGCCAGGCGCCAGTTGTTATCGGCAGCCGGGTGGATTTCCTTGCTTGCGGTAATCCAGTTCGCCAGCACCGAACGGTTTTCATCAGGTGAAGCGAAAGCGATATGGCTGTCGCCCGTTCCGGCAAACTTGCCACCGTATGCGCGATAGTTATTGGTCGCCACGAGGAACGTCGCATTCGGGTCAATTGGCTTGCCCTTAAACGTCAGCCCTTTGATGCGTTCGGCTTTCGGGTTCACCATCTGGCATTCGCCGTCATAACGCGCCGGTTGCGACACATCAATCTGGTAATCCACGCCGTCGATAACATCAAAGTTATAAGTGCGGAACCCGTCCCAGTTAATCAGCGACTGCGGTTTTGTGCTGTTCACATCAATCTGATTAAACTGCCCGGCGGAACATTCCAGCCACTCTTTAACCTCTTTACCCGTCGCTTTCACCACAACCAGCGTGTTCGGATAGAGATACAAATCGGCGGCATTACGGAAGGTGAGCTGGCCTTTTTCTACTTCGACAAAACTGGCCGGATCGTTTTTACGGCCGCCGACTTTAAACGGCGCGGCAGCAGATAACACCGGCAGATTCGCCAGATCCGGATCGCCCTGAATGTATTTTTCGACGTAGGCGGTTTGCGCGTTATTCACTACCTGCACGGTCGGATCGTCCTGCACCAGCGCCAGATAGCTATACATATTGTCGGAAGATTTACCGATAGGTTTGCTGACGAACTCGCGCGTGGCGTCGTGATCGTGCTTAAGCACATCCACCAGTTTCGCATCTTCTGGCACCAGCGATTTCTTCGCCACGCTGTCGTAAATCGGGCGTGCTTCCGCTTTGCTGCTCACCACTTTCCACGCGCCGCTGTCGTTGTTCAGCACTAAATCCACTACGCCGAGATGGTCGCCCCACATGCCTGGCATTACCGCAGGAATCCCGTTCAGCGTGCCTTTTTCGAGATCGACACCTTTGATATTGGCAAAATCTTTGCCTGGGAATACCGCGTGCGCGTGACCAAACATAATGGCATCCACGCCCGGAATGGTGCTGAGGTAATAAACCGAGTTTTCCGCCATCGCGTGATACGGGTCGCTGGAAAGACCGGAGTGGGCGATAACCACCACTAAATCAGCGCCTTGCTTGCGCATTTCTGGCACGTAATGACGCGCGGTTTCGGTAATATCCTGCACCGTGACTTTGCCTTCGAGATTGGTTTTATCCCACGTCATAATTTGCGGTGGCACAAACCCGATATAGCCGATACGCAACGTCTGCTCTTTGCCGTCTTTATCTTTCACGGCGGTGTCTTTAATCACATACGGCGTGAACAGCGGCTTATTGGTTTTGGCATCGATAATGTTGGCATTCACATACGGGAATTTTGCCCCTTCGAGCGCCATATGCAGGTAATCGAGGCCATAGTTAAACTCGTGGTTGCCGAGGTTTCCTACCGCATAATCCAGCGTATTCAGCGCCTTATAAACCGGGTGAATATCGCCTTTCTTCAGCCCTTTTGCCGCCATGTAATCTCCCAGCGGACTGCCCTGAATCAGGTCACCGTTATCCACCAGCACGCTGTTGACCGTCTCGCCACGCGCGGCATTGATTAAGCTCGCCGTACGCACCAGCCCGAATTTCTCCGTTGGCGTGTCTTTGTAGTAATCGAAATCCATCATGTTGCTATGAAGATCGCTGGTTTCCAGAATACGCAGGTCAACGGTTGCCGCGTTAACGCTGGTTGCGATCAGCGTGGCAAGGATCGTTGCGCTAAACTTGATCATGATTGAGGTCCTTTTTTCGAGGTAGTCCACACAAGGCTATGTATATAAACGTTGTTGCTTACAGAATTGTGAAGTGTGCCAGAAAAAGGGCGAGGTAAACCGGAATCGGTTCACAGATAGCGCAACCAGGCGTGATGAGATATAAGTAAAACAACAGGTTATTTGCGCGACACAACATGAGGTGCAGAATGTTAGACAAAATTTGCCAACTGGCCCGGGAGGCGGGAGCCGCCATCATGCAGGTTTATGAAGGTGAAAAACCGCTGGAAGCGACACAAAAGCTCGATGACTCGCCGGTAACTGCGGCAGATATCGCAGCGCACACCATTATTTTGCAAGGTTTGCAAACCCTGACCCCGGAAATACCGGTGCTTTCAGAAGAAGATCCGCAAAGCTGGGAAACACGCCAAAGCTGGGATCGCTACTGGCTGGTCGACCCGCTGGATGGCACCAAAGAATTCCTGAAACGCAACGGCGAATTTACCGTTAATATCGCGCTTATCGAAAAGGGCAAAGCGGTGCTGGGCGTGGTTTACGCGCCAGTGCTGAACGTGATGTACAGCGCGGCAGAAGGCAAAGCCTGGAAAGAAGAAAATGGTGTGCGTAACCCGATTCATGTGCGTGATGCGCGCCCGCCGCTGGTGGTGATTAGCCGCTCGCATGGCGATGACGAACTGAAAGAATATCTGCATCAACTGGGCGAACATCAGACTACATCTATCGGTTCATCACTTAAATTTTGCCTGGTGGCAGAAGGGCAGGCGCAGCTTTACCCGCGCTTTGGGCCAACCAATATCTGGGATACCGCCGCAGGCCACGCGGTTGCCGCCGCTGCTGGCGCGCACGTTCATGACTGGCAGGGTAAGCCACTCGACTACACCCCGCGTGAGTCATTCTTAAACCCGGGTTTCCGCGTTTCTATTTACTAAGCAACTATTTACTAAGCAGTTCGCGCAGCAGGCTCATGACCTGCTGCACTTCTTCCTGCGTCAGCGCGCCATCTTTGGCAAACTGCACACGTCCTTGTTTATCCAGCACCACAATCGCTGAACTGGATTCTTCTAGCTGCCAGGCGCTCTTTGCTACGCCGTTGCTATCGACAATAATTTGCGACCACGGATACTGCTTTTTATTGTTCTCAAGACTGCTGCGTACAAACATACCGGTGCCGGGAATCGCGTCATCGGTATTGACGATAGTCGTCGTCTGGTAGCGATCGTGTGGGAGTTTGGCGGCCTTAATCGCTTCGATAATTCCGGCATTTTTCTCTTTTGCGCTACTGCGACCGGCAATATGTTGCAGCACTCGCACTTTTCCCACGAGCTGCGCGCTATTCCAGTTTTTGTAGCTAAACTTATCATTGTCGAGCATCAACTCGCCTTTATCCGTAATACCAATAGGCGAGACTCGCTGATTTTTCTCAAAGTTATGTGCGGATGCCGCAAGTGGCAGTAACAGCAGGGCAAGCGCAAGGGTTTTACGTAGGGACATGAGAACTCCTAATCTTATTATTTGTGAAAAATTTGCAGGTGATCCGACCACTTCGTCGTGACGTTTTAAGCATATGTGCTGAATAGCTTTCTGTCCCGCAACAACAATGCCAGTTTGCGGGTGACCGCACATATCCTTGTTTTTTGAAGGCTTAAACTGAGTTTTGTTTACAATTGAAAAGAATATTCTGAGAAATTGTAATCATACGGTAAATAAGATTGTGCAAACTAGGTGTCGGTTTGTATATGGACTATAGTTTCCAGGCACCAAATTTTTCGCCTCGTTTTGTCGGACCAAATGTGGAACCGCAGGGGCGTTAACACTGCAGGAGAGAAGAAGAATGAAAATTTTCCAACGGTACAACCCGCTTCAGGTGGCGAAGTACGTGAAAATCCTGTTCCGTGGACGGTTGTACATCAAGGACGTTGGCGCTTTTGAATTTGATAAGGGCAAGATTCTTATCCCAAAAGTGAAAGATAGGCAGCATCTATCTGTTATGTCGGAAGTAAACCGCCAGGTAAAACATATGCAGGCGGAATTGGCATGAAGCCATAAGTAGTAACAAAAACGGCACCCGAGGGTGCCGTTAGTGTTTCTGGAACTTGAGAATTACCCCGCGCTCTGCTCTTCACCATCCGGCAACTTAGGCGTCAGCGGCGTGGGTTTGTTGTCGATACGCGTCACCAGCAACTGGTCGATGCGGTAGTTATCGATATCCACCACTTCAAACTTATACCCGGAGAACTTCACCGAATCGGTACGTTTCGGGATTTTTCGCAGCATAAACATCATAAAGCCGCCGATGGTTTCGTAATTGCCATTCTGCGGGAACTCGTCGATATCCAGCACGCGCATCACGTCGTCAATCGGCGTGCCGCCTTCAACCAGCCACGAGTTTTCATCACGGGCAACGATCTGCTCTTCCATGCCCTGGCCGACTAAATCGCCCATCAGCGTGGTCATTACATCATTGAGCGTGATGATTCCCACCACCAACGCGTACTCGTTCATGATCACGGCGAAGTCTTCGCCCGCCGTTTTAAAGCTTTCCAGTGCTTCGGACAGCGTCAAAGTATCCGGCACAATCAGCGTATTACGCAGATGCACACCGCTGTTCAGTGCCATGCTCTGGTTGCCCAGCACGCGGTTCAGCAGCTCTTTGGAATCTACGTAACCCACGATATGGTCGATATCGCCATTACACACCAGGAACTTCGAATGCGGATGCTCGGCAATCTTGTTCTTCAGGCTTTGCTCGTCTTCGTGCAAATCAAACCAGATGATGTTTTCGCGCGATGTCATCGACGACGGCACAGTCCGCGATTCCAGTTCGAACACATTTTCAATCAGCTCATGTTCCTGCTTACGCAACACACCCGCCAGCGCACCGGCTTCAAACACGGCGTAAACATCGTCAGAAGTGATGTCGTCATTACGCACCATCGGCAGCTTGAAAATGCGGAAAATCACGTTCGCCAGGCCGTTAAAGAACCACACCAGCGGACGGAAGATAAACAGACAGAAGCGCATCGGGTTGATGATTCGCAAAGCAACTGATTCAGGCGAAATCATACCGATGCGTTTCGGGGTGAGGTCTGCAAACAAAATGAACAAGCTGGTGACGAGCGTAAAGGAGATGATGAAGCTCAGCTGATCGGCCATTTCTGGGGAGAAGAAACGCTCCAGCATCATTTTAAACGCCGGGGAAAACGCCGCATCACCGACGATACCGCCGAGAATTGCGACCGCGTTCAGGCCAATCTGCACCACGGTAAAGAACATGCCGGGGCTTTCCTGCATTTTCAATACACGCTGCGCGTTAACGTTGCCATCATCTGCCAGCAGCTTGAGTTTTATCTTGCGGGAAGCCGCCAGCGAGATCTCGGAAATCGAGAAAAACGCACTGACAGAGATAAGAAGAAGTATTAATAAAATACTGTTTAACATAGTTTATCCGGCTTAGAGCCAGAGCCTCGGAAGGGTAGTTGAAAATCTAAGGGTTAAAACGTTTTGACTGCCAGTCCGTGGAGGTTGGGCCAGCAATTTCAATGGGTAGTATAGCGTAAGGGGATGTGAGGCTGCCAGAGGGTATAATTTGGCCGCAGTACTCTACAACTTACGGCCTTTCGTAGGGTGGACAAGCGCAGCGCCCCCGCCAGCATGGGTGAAAATGGCGGATGACGCTTCGCTTATCCGCCCTACAATTGCGGTTTTTATCCCTTATTTTGATGTTTTTCTTTCATCCGTTGTAGAAAAGTATTCAGTTCCCAAACTTGCGGAGCGCCGCTGCTGCATCGGCTTGAGCAAAAAGCAGATCGCTTCCTGGTGGGGATGAATCAGGCGTAGAAAAAAGAATAATCTGGCAGCCCATAAAGGGTTGCTATTAACTTAAAGCCAGGTGAAATGCCTGTTCACATCTTGCGCATGGTTAAGTATACGAATCACCGTAATACATCTCTGTGTGGGAACGAAGAAAACAACATGCTGCTCTACCGGGAGCGAAAACATACTTTCGCCCAACTCTGGCCTTGGCGTGCCGATATCATGAGTTATAAGAATATTGAAAATGTCTGAAAAGCGTTTGATATAGCTATCCGCTTTTGCCTCTCCGTAGCGCTTAAAGCTGTAGATCCAAATAGATTCAAGGTCCTCAGACGCTTTTGGTGTTAATTCAATTGTTTTCATCCCTTGATTTCGCCTTTTCTTTCATCCGTTGTAGAAAAGTATCTTGTTCCCAAACTTGCGGAGCGCCGCTGCTGATGCCTTCAGCGAGCAGATCGCGTAACTGCTGTAATCTGGATTCTGCTTGTTTCTCGCGCAGAAGCCGTAAAGCATCCCGCAAGACTTCGCTTTGTGTTCGGTAATCACCTGACTCTACGAGAGAATCAATGAACTCACGGAGTTCGTCACCGAGATCGACTGTCACTGTTCGTGCCATCAACTCACCTCAATGTAAGATTTGTTCTTACATCTACTATAAATTTTACCTGAGTAGATTTCCATCACCCACTCAGTTTTTCTTCAAAGCGCAATATCCGTCCGGCATTGCCCAGTACCAGCAACGTGCTCATATTATGCAATATCGCGGCAATCACCGCGCCGGATGCGCCGAGCCAGCCGAAAGCCGCAGCGGCGACAATCACCAGCGTCCAGCCGAGGCCAATCATCACGTTGATTTGCAGGGTGCGGCGGCAGCGGCGGCTTAAGCGCACGCAGGTGCCGAGGCGGCGTAAGTCTCCACCAATCAACACGATATCCGCCGATGCCATGGCGATATCCGAGCCGCCTGCGCCCATCGCCACGCCGACGACGCCAGCTTTTATCGCTAACGAATCGTTGATGCCATCGCCGACCACCATTGGCCGGAAGCCGTTGTCGATTTGCACGCTGACCTGGTGCAGTTTGTCGGCGGGCAGCGCGCCTGCGATAACGTTGTTGATGCCGACGTTTTTGGCGATGCGTTGTGCCACTGCGTCACGGTCGCCGGTCAGTAATAGTTGCTGATTCAGCCCGAGGTCGCGCAGTTCGGTCATTGCCTCTGCCGCTTCGTGGCGCAGGCTATCGGCGAGTAAAATCCAGCCACGGAAACGCCCTGCCAGCAGCAGGCCGACAATCGGCCCGTCGTGGGAAGGTTCATCTGGTAAATCTGCGACCTGAGTTTTTAAAAGTTCGTATCGGCCAAGAAACGCCTCGCCCTCCGCCGTCGTGGCTGAAACGCCCAACCCTTGATGCTCATGCACATTTTCAAGCTGCGGCCACGCGCTTTGCGGGGCGATATTCACCAAAGCACGGCTGACCGGGTGATTGCTGGTTGCGCCGAGGCTTGCCGCCAGTGCCGACAAAGCTTCCGGTGATTCGCCCGCTTCGGGACGCAATTCATGCAGTTGCAGTTTGCCGTGAGTGAGCGTGCCGGTTTTGTCGATAATCACCGCGTTGAGTTCGGCGAGTTCTTCGAGGAATGCCGCACCGCGAATCAAAATTCCATGGCGCGCGGCGACGGTCAGCCCGGCAATCGAGGTCGCAGGCGCGGAAAGCACCAGCGCACACGGGCAGGCGGCAACCAGCACCGCAAGCATCGCCTGGTTGTTCTGGGTTAAAAACCACGTGCTGGCGGCAATCAGTAAAACCAGCAGCAAATAGCGCGCCGCATGGCGTTCCAGCAAACGAGTAATCGGCGGGCTGGCTTGTTCCGCGCTTTGCATCAGCGCGATAACGCGCCCAAGCGTTGAGGTTTCGCCTGTGCGCGTTACTTCAATTCGCAACCGCCCGTCGAGATTAATCGCGCCGCCGTACACGTTCATGCCCGGTTTCACTTCCAGCGGAACGGACTCGCCGGTAATCGGCGCGGTGTCGAGGCTCGCCTGGCCTTCCAGCACGCGCCCGTCAGCCGGTAAACGGTCGCCCGCACGCACTTCCACGATGTCGCCCGCCACCAGTTCGTGGTTGTCGATATCATGCAAATTGCCGTCGGCATCAAAACGCCGCGCCCGGCTGCGGGTGAGTTTGCCAAGCGCTTCAATCGCCTCTTGCGAACCCATCACGCTGCGTTCTTCAAGAATATGGCCGACGGTCATAATCAGCGGCAGCAGGGCGGCGGTGAGCAAATCCCCCGTCGCCCACGAGCCAATCAGCGCCAGCGCGACAAGTTGGTCGGTAATGCCGTGCAGGCTCGGGTAGCGCAGGCTGTAAAAGGCATGGCGCAGTACCGGAATACCGACCATCAGCGAGGCGGCACCGAGCAGAATATCCGCCACGGCGACTTGTTCCGGGGCGAGGCCACGCCACAGCAGGCCGAGAATTAACGTGCCGCTTGCGAGCAATGCCAGAATCAATTGGCGGGTAATCTGGCGCTGTTCCTGGTGGCTTAATGCGCTGCCAGGATTGAGAGAATCGGTACTCATTTTGCAGAAGGTTCCTTTTGCCCGGCGGCTTGCAGAATCAGGTTTGCGTCATCTTGCGGGGAAACGGTAATCACCGATTCGGCCTGTGCCAGAATCGCCGCAATGCGTTCGCGGTAAACGCGGGCCAGCAGATCCGGGTCGTGTGGGGTGTTGGCGAGTCGAGTGACCATCGCGGTATCGGCCTGGGCTTTGGCGACTTTTTCTCGCGCCTGCGCCTGAGCAGTCTGGCGCGTTTGGTCGGCAAGCTGAGTCGATTTTTGCCGTATTAAAGAAGCGTCGGTATTAGCGGTGGCGATGGCCTGCGACGCCTTCTGGCTGGCGGTAAGCACGGCGTTAAACGCGGTGACCGTGGTTGCAGGCAGCGTCGATTGCACGGTGACGCGCTCAAGTGTTATTCCCAGTGAACTGCCCGCTTGCGCCAGGCGTTGCAGATTCTGCTCAACGTTATGCTGCACATCGGCACGCAGGCGTTCGCGCTGTTGGGCCACGTTCATATCGTTGCTGACCATTTCCGGGCGGGCCACCAGAATCGTATCGAGGTCACGCGCTGAACACACCGCAACTGCTGCCCGTTCAACGAGTCGGTCGAGCGCGGGAATCACATGTTCGCCCTGCAACACGTAATCCATCGGGCTGTTGACGCGGTAAAACACGCTGATATCCAGTTGCACCACACCCGCATCACCCGTCAGCAAATAGCCGGAACCGGCCAGCGCATCGCTGCTGTTATCGTCACGCATGTCGGCATTTAGCGCGTCCGGCGAACGCAAAAGTGCGTTAACGCGATGTTCAATCACGCGGTCAGGCGCGGGCACCATCACCACGTCATCAATCGGTTTCGGCCAGCTCAGTAATAAACCAGGTTCGGCAATGCGTTGTTGAGCACCAAAATGCAGCACCACGGCGCGGCTATCAGCGGGGATCTGGCGGACGTTGGAGAATAACCAACTTGCCGCAGCCAGCAGCGTCAGTCCGAGCAACGCGTAAAAGGCGAGGCGGATGGATTGCGTCCACGGCCCGGCGGGAGTTTGCGTCTCACTCATGGGTTTTATCCAGTTTCGGCCCTTCCACTAACAGGCGGAACGGTGCGGCATCGGTGCGCAACACCAGGCGGGTGCTGGAGTTGACCACGCCGCTGAGCGCATCAAGCTGGCGCAACAGGCTGTAAAGCTGCGGCGAACTGGCATAAGCCTTGCCATAAATTTCCGCCGCCTGCGCCTGAGACTGCGCTTCAATGTCGGCGGCCTGAACCTGCGCTGTGGCCTCCACAATGCGTGCGTCGCGTTCTGCCGCCGAGCGGATTTCGGCGGCGGCGCGTTTGCCTTCGGCGGTGCGCTCGGTCGCGATAGTTTCACGTTCGGCGCGCATCCGGTCGACGGTGGCGTTGAGCGTCACCGCAGGCAGCGTCAGGCGTTCGGTTCCCACCTGAACCAAGCGAATGCCGTAGCTTTCCAGCAGCGGTTGGCTGATTTGCGCCTGTAAATGCTGTTCAAACTGGCTGAGCTGCACCTTTTTGCTGTCGGTATTGATCAGTTGCGAGAGCGTAAAACCGCTGGTGGTGGTTTCCAGTGCCGAACCGAGATACGCACGAATCTGGCGAGCGGCTTCGTCTGGCTGGTTTTGTACGGCGCGCATAAAGCGCTGCACATGTTCCGGCGTGTTATCCACCTGCCAGACGGCAAACGACTGCACGATGATGCGCAGCCCGTCACGCGTGCCGACATCCTGCAAGCCGCTCGAGGTAGTACGCATCCGCAAATCTACGGTGGTCGCTGTCTCAAACGGCGCGGGTAAACGCCATGCGAGTCCGGGATTGAGCAGCACGCGCACCGGGTTACCAAAACGGGTAATGATCAGCGATTCGCCGGAGCGAACCTGCACCAGGCTGGCTGCCGCGACGAGGATCAGCACCAGTAAACCCGCGCCCGCAATGCGCTTCCAGCCGCCCTTTTTTGGCGCATCAGAGTGATGGCTGTGGCTACAGCCGTGGCTGCAACCATGTTGATGTGAATGGCTCAACGGGAAGACTCCTGTGTCGGTTTGGAAGGCGCGTCACGCCTCGCTGCTTCGTTCAATGAGGGAAAGTCGCGCAGGTCGATGGTCGGTGGTGAACCCGCGCCAATACGGCTGTCGATAATCAACAATGGGCTGTGGCCTAGCGTCTGGCGCAACTGGCTAAACCATAATTCGTCGACGAACACCTGGCCGGATTGCGCCACCGCCTGTTTCTGCGCGGCAAAACGCACCGCCGTGGCCTGCGCTTTGCTGGTCACATCGGTGGCATTCATTTGCGCCTGATTCTGGCGGGCTGTGGCGTTAGTTTGTGCGCTGGCGGCCAGTTCAGCCGCATGTCCGCGCTCGCGAGAAACTAGCGCCTGCGCTGAAATTTGCGCGGCCTGCACGCCGTGAAACGCATCGGCGGCACCGGCTGGCGGGTGAATGGCTTCGACCACGGTTGAGAGCAACTCAACGCCGCTGTGTAAATCGTTGAGTTTTTGCTGCACCGCCAGGTTGATTTGGCTGGCTAAGGCGTTGCGCTGTTCGCCGAGTAATTGTTCCAGCGTGAGCGAGGAAAACTGATGCACCAAAACCTGGTTGGCGGTGCTGCGAATCAACTCGGGCAGGTTGTTGCTGCGGTAAGTCGCCGCCAGCGCGGCGTTATCGGTTAAACCAATGCGCCACATAAAACGCACGTCGCTGTTTATGATTTGCAGGCTTTGCTGGTCATCGCTTTGGCTGGCGATAATCTGTGCTTTATCAAAGCTATGAACGGCGTCCCACAGGCGATCGGCACTTTGCGGCGCGGCTCCTTCGGCGCTTGCCAGCGGTTCGGATGCGGTATCCGGTTCTTCTCCGGCGGCCAGTTCATGCACCTGACCGTTTTCCGTCAGCATTACTTGCCCAAACGGCCACGGCAGCCCGTAATGCAGGCCTGCGGGCAACACCGCAACAGGTTTGCCAAAGCGCTCGTAAATGCCACGTTGGGTGGTGGAAACTTGCTGGAACCCCGTCAACAACCAGCCGCAAAGCATCATCACTGCGAGCACCGGTAGAAATGCGCGCTTCAGGACCGTAAACGCCCAAAGCTGGCGCAAATCGATGCCAAAGTGCTGATGGATTTCGTGTTGTAAAAACAGCAACGGTCGCGGCGGCCAGACGAGCTGTGCCGCCAGTTGGCTTTTTGCCAGATATTCAGGTTCCGCACTTTCCGCTTTTGGCGGCGTAAACAGCGAGAACAGGCCGCGCAGCAGAAATTCAATCGCCACCAGCAGCACTAAAATCGCGGGCAGATTAATGATGAATGCAATGTTAAGCGTCGGGAAAATTAACCCCGGTAAAGAGAGGAATTGCACTGCCAGCGCCAGGCGTAATATTGGCGCAATGAATTTTGCCTCCGGCCAGGCTTCGCTCGCGGTTGCAGCCAAATGACGTTCAGCAACCAGAGTGGCAAACATCGCCGTCGCAATAATTCCGACCGCCACCCAACGCACAGTGCTTTCATCAAGGGCGACGTAATTGTTATTCCAGCCCGAAAGCGCGACAAACAATACGAAGGCGGCCATCGCCGCCAGCCCAATTCCATCGCTGGTGAGCAACGCTCCAAAACGTTTGAAGCTTATGGGAATGAGTGCGCCAAGCCGCTGATAAATCATTGGCAAAGGTTCGGTTTCTGCGGCGTCTTCAGGTTTGAGCACTGGCGCGAAGATATTCCCACGCCACTGGCAAATTCGCTGGGCGTTATACCATGCGACAGCTAACAAAATCAGCACGGCGGCGTTGCTACTTAACAGCGCAGGCCAGCGGGAAGATGACTCGAAAATATGCGCGAGCAGCGCCATAACCAGCATCAAAAAAATCGCTGCACCTAACCCGAAAACCACTCTTGCGGCGAGCAGGGCCTGCGAGGACGCTAAAGAATATCGAGCCTGAGAGCTAAACGGCGAAGATTGCGTGGGTTCAGTCATTGGAAAGGCGGTGTCGCTGAGGTTGAATTGTTATCATATAACATATCACGGAGATGAATAATCCGTAAACGCAGCGCGGGTAACCGTTTGTACAAATGGGGGGTGGTTTTGTCGGAAGGCGCTAGCGCCTATCCGACCTGGGAAGGGATTTAGTCTTCTGGTGGCAAACAAACACCAATGCCGCCGATGCCGCAATAGCCATACGGGTTTTTATGCAGGTATTGCTGGTGGTCGTCTTCGGCGTAATAGAACGGCCCAGCGTTGGCGATTTCGGTGGTGATTTTGCGATCGTCGCCGGAAATATTCATCGCTTGCTGGAAGCGTTCAACACTGGCGCGGGCTGCGGAATCCTGTTCTGGCGTCAGTGGATAAATCGCGGAGCGGTATTGTGTGCCGGTGTCGCCGCCCTGGCGCATGCCTTGTGCCGGGTCATGATTTTCCCAGAACACATGCAGCAACTCTTCGTAGCTCACGACTTGCGGGTCATAAACCACGCGCACCGCTTCCGTGTGCCCGGTCATGCCGCTACACACTTCATGGTAGGTCGGATTCGGCGTAAAACCTCCGGCGTATCCTGCTGCGGTGCTATAAACCCCCGGTAGTCGCCAGAACAAACGTTCAACGCCCCAGAAACAACCCATCGCAAAATAAGCGATTTCCATGCCATCTGGTACATTTGTCATTGAATGCTCATTAACCGCATGCAGCGTGGCGATTGGCATCGGGGTATTGCGACCAGGCAGGGCTTCAGACTGTGTCACGGGATGGGTTTTCTCAAATAATTTCATCAGTCGTGATCTCCCGATATTGACTAAATTTAACAACAACCGCCATGCGGTTGTAACGAGGCGTGTTATTGCAGACAATAAGTCCTCTGTATGAGACTACAGTACATATAAGAATTATTTGGGTTATTGTGCGATTTTCAACCCCAATTGTTGGGGTTTTGTTAAGCCTAAGGGCGGCTAAACGTTTCCTTCCAGGGGTGGGAACAAGGATATTCAGGAGAAAACGTGCCACGAATCCGTATTATTTGCTCGGCTTGTCTGTGCCTGGTGAGTACGTGGGCCGGAGCTGCCAACGTGCGTTTACAGGTTGATGGGCTAAGCGGCGAACTACAAAAAAACGTTCGCGCTCAGCTTTCTACCATCCAGAGTGATGAAGTGACGCCGGACAGGCGTTTCCGTGCCCGCGTGGACGATGCTATTCGTAATGGTCTGAAAGCGCTCGGCTATTACGAGCCAACGATTGATTTCGACCTGCGTCCACCGCCAGCCAAAGGACGCCAGGTTTTGATCGCCAAAGTCGATCCCGGCCCGCCGGTTTTAATTGGCGGCACCGATGTGATCCTGCGCGGCGGCGCGCGTGATGATAAAGACTACATCGCGCTGCTGGGCGAACGCCCAAAGATCGGCACCATTCTCAATCATCATGATTACGACAGTTTCAAAAAAGATCTCTCCAACATTGCCGTGCGCAAAGGCTATTTCGACAGCGAGTTCACCAAAAGCCAGCTCGGCGTGTCGCTTGAGCGCCGCCAGGCGTTCTGGGATATCGATTACAACAGCGGTGAGCGTTACCGTTTTGGTGCCGTAACGTTTGAAGGCTCGCAAATCCGCGAAGAATACCTGCAAAACCTCGTGCCGTTTAAGCAGGGCGACTATTACCAGTCGAAAGATTTGGCCGAGTTGAACCGTCGTTTGTCAGCCACTGGTTGGTTTAATTCCGTGGTTGTTGCACCAGAATTCGACGAAGCGCGCAAAACCAAAATATTGCCGCTGCACGGTGTGGTTTCACCGCGCACCGAAAACACCATCGAAACCGGTGTGGGTTATTCCACCGACGTTGGGCCACGAGTGAAAGCCTCGTGGAAAAAACCGTGGATGAACTCCTACGGCCACAGCCTGACCAGCAGCATCAGCCTGTCAGCGCCGGAACAGATTTTCGATTTCAGCTACAAAATGCCGCTGCTGAAAAACCCGCTCGAACAATATTATCTGGTGCAGGGCGGCTTTAAAGCCACCGACCTGAACGACACCAAGTCAGACTCCACCACGCTTGCCGTCTCGCGCTACTGGGATTTATCCAGCGGCTGGCAGCACGCTATCAACCTGCGCTGGAGCCTCGACCACTTTACCCAGGCAGACGTCACCAACACCACGATGCTGCTATATCCGGGCGTGAGCCTCAACCGCACCCGTTCACGCGGCGGTTTGATGCCAACCTGGGGCGATTCACAACGCTACTCGATTGACGTTTCTGACACCATGTGGGGTTCCGATGTGGACTTCGCCGTCGTGCAGGCGCAACAAGTCTGGATTCGGACATTGCAGGAAAAAAACCGTTTTGTGGTGCGTGGCAACGTCGGTTGGATTGAAACCAATAACTTCGACAAAGTGCCGCCAGACTTGCGTTTCTTTGCCGGTGGTGACCGCAGTATTCGCGGCTATTCCTACAAATCTATCTCCCCGGAAAACGATAAAGGCGAGCTGACCGGTGCCTCCAAAATGCTGACCGGCTCGCTGGAATATCAGTACAACGTGACCGGGAAATGGTGGGGCGCGGTGTTCGTCGATTCCGGCGAAGCGGTTAACGATATCAAACAGAGCAACTTTAAAACTGGCGCGGGTGTTGGCGTGCGCTGGCAGTCACCCGTTGGGCCAATCAAGCTCGATTTCGCCGTTCCGGTGGCAGATAAAGAAGAGCATGGCGTGCAGTTTTACATCGGTTTGGGGCCTGAACTATGAGTCGTTGGAAGAAGATAAGCCTCGCGGTGTTGGTGTTTGTAGTGCTGCTGATTGGCGCAGTGGGCTTCCTGGTGGGGACAACCACCGGGCTGCACGTCTTATTTAATGCCGCGAACCGTTGGGTGCCTGGCTTAGATATCGCCAGCGTCACCGGTGGCTGGCGCAATCTGACCATCAAAGGTCTGCGCTACGAACAACCGGGCGTGGACGTGCGCGCGGGGGAAGTGAACCTTGCGGTAAAACTCGGTTGCCTGCGCGACAGCAGCCTGTGCGTGAATAATCTCTCGCTCAAAGATATCGACGTGGTTATCGACAGCAAAAAGATGCCGCCGTCGGCTCCTGTTCAAGAAGAAGATACCGGCCCGCTTAATCTCACCACGCCGTACCCGATTACGTTAAGCCGCGTGGCGCTTAATAACGTCAATATCAAGATTGATAACACCACCGTTTCGGTGATGGAATTTACCTCGGGCCTGAACTGGCAAGAGCGCAATTTGACTGTCACGCCGACCAATCTGGAAGGGTTGCTGATAGCGTTGCCGAAAGTCGCCAAAGTGGCGCAAGAACAAGTGGTCGAGCCGAAAATTCAAAACCCGCAACCGGAAGAGTTGCCGCTGGGCGAAACGCTCAAACAGCTATTTGAAAAGCCAGTTTTGCCAGAAATGACCGATGTGCATCTACCGCTGAACCTGAATATTCAGGAGTTCCGGGGATCGGCATTGCGCCTGACGGGCGACACCGATTTGCTGGTCAGCAGCCTGTTGCTGAAAGTCAGCAGTATCGACGGTTCTCTGAAGCTTGATGCGCTGGATGTCGATTCTTCTCAAGGCATCGTCAACGCCACGGGCAGCGCGGAACTGCGCGACAAATGGCCGGTCGATCTCACCTTAAACACCACGCTCAATATCGACCCGATTAAAGGCGAAAAGGTGAAGATGAAAATCGGCGGCGAGCTGCGCGATGTGCTGAAAGTCGGCATGAATCTCTCCGGCCCGGTGGATATGGAACTCACCGCCCATACGCAGCTTGCCGAAGCCGGTTTGCCGCTCAATCTCGAAGTGGTCAGCAAACAGCTTTACTGGCCGTTTACCGGCAAAAAAGAATATCAGGCCGATAACCTCAAGCTGAAATTCAGCGGCAAAATGACCGACTACACGCTGTCATTCCGCACCGATGTGAAGGGCGAGCAAATCCCGCCCGCCACCATCACGCTGGACAGTAAAGGCAACGAACAGCAGCTCAATCTCGATAAACTGCGCATCGCCGCCTTGCAGGGCAACACCGACCTGAAAGCGGTGCTCGACTGGAGCAAAGCGATTAGCTGGCGCGGCGAGCTGAAACTCGACGATATCAACACCGCGAAGCAGTTCCCGGACTGGCCTGCCAAACTCGACGGCCTGGTGAAAACCAGCGGCAGTTTGTACGGCGGCTCCTGGCAGGTGGATGTTTCTGAGCTGAAACTGGCGGGTAACGTCAAAAATAACAAAGTGAATGTCGCCGGGAAACTCAACGGCAACAGCTACATGCAGTGGAAAATCCCTGGCCTGCACCTTGAACTGGGGCGCAACAGTGCGGATGTGAAAGGCGAACTCGGCCAGAAAGATTTGGCACTGGATGCCACCATTGATGCGCCAAATCTCGACAACGCGTTACCGGGTTTAGGTGGCACCGCGAAAGGCACGATTAAAGTGCGCGGCGAGGTGAAAGCGCCGCAGCTACTGGCGGATCTCACCGCTAACAACCTGCGCTGGCAGGAACTTTCCATTGCCCGCGTGTTGTTGAAAGGGGACGTGAAATCCACCGATCAAATCGCCGGGAACCTGGACTTGCGCGTTGAGCGGATTTCCCAGCCGGGTGTGGATCTTAGTCTTGTGACGCTTGCCGCAAAAGGCTCTGAAAAACAGCATCAACTGCAACTGCGCATTCAGGGCGAGCCGGTTTCCGGGCAGCTTGATTTAAGCGGCAGCTTTGACCGCGCAGAAGAACGCTGGCGCGGCAATCTCAGCAATACACGCTTTGAAACGCCGGTTGGGCCGTGGTCGCTCAACCGCGCACTGGCGCTCGATTACCGCAACAAAGAGCAGAAAATCAATATTGGCGCGCATTGCTGGACGAACCCGAATGCCGAACTTTGCGTGCCACAGCCGATTGATGCGGGCGCAAAAGGGCGGGCGTTGGTCAATCTGAACCGTTTTGATTTGGCGATGCTCAAACCGTTTATGCCAGCGGATACGCAGGCGGTGGGAACGTTCAGTGGGCGTGCGGATGTCAGCTGGGATGCGGAATCCGAAGGCTTGCCGCAAGGCTCCGTTACGCTCACGGGCAACGGCGTGAAAGTCACGCAAATGGTGAACGACAGCCCGCTACTGGTGGCGTTCGACACGCTCAATCTCAATGCTGAACTTAAAAACAACCAGGCGAAACTGGGCTGGTTGATTCGTGTTGCGCAGAACGGCCAGTTCGACGGCCAGGTGCAAATCACCGATCCACAAAACCGCCGCAACCTGGCCGGTAATGTGAATATGCGCAACTTTGATTTGGCTATCGCCAACGCGGTATTTGCGCGTGGGGAAAAAGCCGCCGGGAAGCTTAACGCCAACTTGCGGCTAGCGGGCAATGCAGAAAGACCGCAAATATTCGGTCAGTTGCAGCTTAACGGCATAGATATTGACGGCAACTTTATGCCGTTTGATATGCAGCCAAGCCAGGTCGCCATGAACTTTAACGGCATGAATTCCACGCTTGCTGGAACCGTGCGCACGAAACAGGGTGATATTGCGCTGAGCGGTGATGCGGACTGGGCGCAACTCGACAACTGGCGCGCGCGCGTGGCGGCGAAGGGCAACAAGGTACGCATTACCGTGCCACCGATGGTGCGCCTTGATGTGTCGCCGGACGTTGAGTTTGTCGCTACACCAAGCTTGTTCACGTTGGATGGCAGCGTCGATATTCCGTGGGCGCGCATTGTGGTGCATGAAGTGCCGGAAAGTTCGGTCGGCGTTTCCAGCGATGAAGTGATGTTGGATAAAGACCTGAAGCCGGTTAAGCCGCAAACGGCGGGCATTCCAATCAACAGTAATCTCGTGATTCACGTTGGCAACAATGTGCGTCTGGATGCGTTCGGCCTGAAAGCGCGTTTAAGCGGCGATTTGAAAATGGTGCAGGATCGCCAGGGCTTAGGTCTTAACGGGCAAATCAATATTCCGGAAGGGCGCTTCCACGCTTACGGCCAGGATCTGATTGTGCGCAAAGGCGAGCTGTTATTCTCCGGCCCACCGGACCAACCTTTGCTGAATATCGAAGCGATACGTAACCCGGAAGCGACAGAAAACGACGTTATTGCCGGTGTTCGCGTCACTGGATCGGCCGATGAACCAAAAGCTGAGATATTTTCAGACCCAGCCATGTCTCAGCAGGAAGCCTTGTCCTACCTGCTTCGCGGGCAAGGTTTAGACAATTCTGGCGACGATGGCAACGCCATGACGTCAATGCTTGTTGGCCTGGGGGTTGCACAAAGTGGTCAGGTTGTGGGTAAAATCGGCGAGACGTTTGGCGTAAGCAATCTGGCGCTTGATACCGCAGGGGTGGGGGATTCCTCACAAGTGGTAGTAAGTGGCTATGTACTGCCAGGTCTCCAGGTGAAATATGGCGTGGGAATTTTTGACTCATTGGCGACACTAACACTGCGTTATCGCCTGATGCCTAAGCTATATCTGGAAGCGGTGTCTGGTATCGATCAGGCACTTGATCTGCTTTATCAGTTTGAGTTTTAGCAATGCGAATATTTGTTTACGGCAGTTTAAGACGCAAGCAAGGTAACAGCCACTGGATGACAAACGCCCAGTGGCTCGGGGAGCATCACGTCGAAAACTACGCTTTGTACAGCCTCGGCCATTATCCGGGCGTCGTCCAGGGTGAAGGTTCCGTGGTCGGTGAAGTGTATCGAATTGATGCGTCCACACTCTCTGAGCTGGATGCTCTGCGCACCAAAGGCGGGGAATACAAACGCCAGCTCATTCAAACCCCATACGGCAGTGCGTGGATGTACGTTTACCAAAGGCCGGTAGACGGCTTAACCCGCATCGAAAGCGGGGACTGGCTGGATAAAGACCAGTACTAGTTCATTCCCCAAACGGCCACTCATTCGAGTGGCCGTTTCTCTTTGCGAGGGCTCTCGCATCTTTTTGTCTGTTCTCACCGCGGTTTCTTATTTTTTGGAAATTACATTCCAGATTTCACGTTCGGTCATTTTCCGCACTGGTATCTATTTCTTACCAGGACTATAACGGTGGCTGTTTAAGGTGAGAAATTAAACCTGATGGCTTAATAAGTATTCTTATAGTTTCCAGAAAAACAGAGGAACCACGTAAATATGGATATTCCAGGGACTGCTATCGGCAAATCTGAACCGCAGGTGAAGCGAAATGCGCAGAGAGAAAGTGGCAGAACAGAACCCGCTCCAAGGCGTTACACCCTTGATGAGTTATTGGCGCAATGTGACATGAATGCCCCGGTGGTGACTGAAGAAGAGGTTTGGGGGAATTTGCGTCCGGTGGGTAAAGAAATATGGTGACTCGTAAAGGATTTGAGCGTGGGGATATCATCCTCATGAGTTTTGAACCCGCCATAGGCCACGAACAGCAGGGAGCGAATCGACCCGCCCTGGTTTTATCGACAAGAGCCTTTAACCGCTGTGGTCTGGCATTGGTTGCTCCGATTTCTCAGGGCGGAAGCTTTGCCAGAATGGCAGGTTTTGCCGTATCACTGAGCGGAAGTGGCACGGATATTAGCGGGGTTGTGTTGGTCAATCATGTGAAGTCTCTCGATTTGATATCACGAGGCGCACGTAAAATTGAGGTTGCGCCAGTTGAAATAATCGAAGAAACGTTGATGCGTCTTCAGGCTATTGCGGCATAAAAAAACACCGCCAATTGGCGGTGTTTTCACAAGCATTCAGCGAGGCGAGAATTACTTCTTAGCGCGCTCGAAGGAGGCGATGATTTCAGCTTTCGCTGCTGCTGCGTCGTCCCAGCCTTCAACTTTAACCCATTTGCCTTTTTCGAGCGCTTTGTACTGCTCGAAGAAGTGGGAGATCTGCGCTTTCAGCAGTTCTGGCAGGTCGTTCACATCTTTGATGTGATCGTATTCTTTGCTCAGTTTGGTGTGCGGAACCGCAACCAGCTTGGCATCTTCGCCCGCTTCGTCAGTCATTTTCAGCACGCCAACTGGACGGCAACGAATCACAGAACCAGGTTGCAGTGGGTATGGAGTTGGAACCAGAACGTCAACCGGGTCACCGTCTAAAGACAGGGTGTGGTTGATGTAGCCGTAGTTGCACGGATAGAACATTGCGGTGGACATGAAACGGTCAACGAACAGCGCGCCGGTGTCTTTATCAATTTCATATTTGATAGGGTCAGCGTTTGCTGGGATTTCGATAACAACGTAGATGTCTTCTGGCAGATCTTTGCCCGCAGGGACGTTGAGTAAGCTCATGTCTTTTTCCTTTAAACTGGTGTCATTCAAGTGCCCGGTATTATAGCTAACTCGATTTAAATGTCTCCGCCTCTTTTTGCCCCCGTCTTTGCCCCAACGCCCTTTTCAGAGCCCTCCGACAACGGGAAAATCCATAAACATAGCCGTTTCCTTTATAAGGATGTGTAAGCGGTTACAAAGATGCTAGTGAGTTGTTTGAATTGTGATGTAACTCATTTTGTTACCTCACACGTCGTCTATAGTTTTTTCGAAGGTCAGAAATTACCCAACAATAAACCTACGAGGATGTACCTATGTGGAAGCGCTTACTTTTGGTCTCTGCTGTCTCCGCCGCTATGTCGTCTATGGCGATAGCGGCTCCGTTAACGGTCGGATTTTCGCAAGTAGGATCTGAATCCGGCTGGCGTGCGGCAGAAACGTCGGTTGCAAAGAGCGAAGCTCAGAAACGTGGCATCACGCTGAAAATCGCTGATGGACAACAAAAACAAGAAAACCAGATTAAAGCAGTCCGTTCATTTATCGCCCAGGGCGTAGACGCAATCTTCATCGCGCCAATCGTCGCCACGGGTTGGGAGCCTGTATTACAAGAAGCAAAAGAGGCAAAAATCCCGGTATTCCTGCTCGACCGTAATATCGATGTGAAAGACAAATCGCTGTACATGACGGTGGTGACCGCCAACAACGTGCTGGAAGGTCAGTTGATTGGCGAGTGGCTGCTCAAAGAGCTGAACGGCAAACAATGTAATGTCGTTGAGCTGCAAGGCACCGTGGGCGCGAGCGTGGCAATCGACCGTAAGAAAGGCTTTGCCGATGCGATTTCCAAAGCGTCTAACGTGAAAATCATTCGTTCCCAGTCTGGCGACTTTACCCGCAGCAAAGGGAAAGAAGTCATGGAGAGCTTCATCAAAGCCGAGAACAACGGCAAAAATATCTGCATGGTTTACGCGCATAACGATGACATGGTGATCGGGGCCATTCAGGCCATCAAAGAAGCGGGCCTGAAACCAGGCAAAGACATCCTGACCGGTTCTATCGACGGCGTGCCGGATATCTATAAAGCAATGATCGATGGCGAAGCGAACGCCAGCGTAGAGCTGACGCCAAACATGGCAGGCCCGGCATTTGACGCGCTCGAGAAGTTCAAGAAAGACGGCACCATGCCGGAAAAAGTGACTATTACTAAATCAACGTTGTATCTCCCGGATACCGCAAAAGAAGAGCTCGAGAAGAAAAAATCGATGGGCTACTAAGGTGTAAACCACCCTCACCCTAACCCTCTCCCTGAGGGAGAGGGGACTGGATCAGTTTTCTCCCTCTCCTGAGGGAGAGGGGATTGGATCGAGAGTGGTGTTGATTTTGTTTTCCCCCTCTCCCTCAGGGAGAGGGCCGGGGTGAGGGTGATTTAATGAACACAAACAATCAGGAAATTCTGCGCACGGAAGGCTTAACCAAACATTTCCCCGGGGTCAAAGCGCTCGATAAAGTGGATTTCAGCCTCAATCGCGGCGAAATCATGGCGCTGCTCGGTGAAAACGGCGCGGGTAAATCCACGCTTATCAAAGCGCTAACCGGAGTTTATCAACGCGATAGCGGCAACATTTACCTTGAAGGTGAATTGATCTCACCGAAAAACACCGCTCATGCGCAACAGCTTGGCATCGGCACCGTCTACCAGGAAGTGAACCTGCTGCCAAATATGTCGGTGGCGGATAACCTGTTTATTGGCCGCGAGCCGCGCCGCTTTGGGTTTTTACAACGCAAAGAGATGGAAAAGCGGGCCACGCGCCTGATGGAATCCTACGGTTTCTCACTGGATGTCGCCGAGCCGCTCAACCGCTATTCCGTGGCGATGCAGCAAATCGTCGCTATTTGCCGGGCGATCGATCTCTCCGCCAAAGTACTGATCCTCGACGAACCCACCGCCAGCCTCGACACCAAAGAAGTCGAAATGCTGTTCACCCTGATGCGCCAGTTGCGCGACCAGGGCGTCAGCCTGATTTTCGTCACTCACTTTCTCGATCAGGTTTACGAAGTCACCGATCGCATCACCGTGCTGCGTAACGGCATGTTCGTCGGCACGCGGGCAACTAAAGATCTGCCGCAGATCGAACTGGTGAAAATGATGCTCGGGCGCGAACTGGAATCCAACGCGCTGAACCGCGCAGGCCGCACCTTACTGAGCGACAAACCGGTCGCCGCGTTTAAAGATTTCGGCAAGAAAGGGGTGATCAATCCGTTTGATTTAGAAGTTCGCCCAGGTGAGATCGTTGGCCTGGCGGGTTTGTTAGGATCGGGCCGAACCGAAACCGCCGAAGTCATTTTTGGGATCAAGCCCGCAGACAGCGGTAATGCGTGGATCAAAGGCAAACCGCAAAACTTACGATCGCCACACAAAGCCTCGTCGCTGGGCATCGGTTTTTGCCCGGAAGATCGCAAAACCGACGGCATTATTGCCGCCGCCTCGGTGCGCGAAAACATCATTCTGGCGTTGCAGGCCCAGCGCGGCTGGCTGCGCCCGATCCCGAAACGGGAGCAATACCAGATAGCCGAACGCTTTATCCGCCAGTTGGGGATTCGCACGCCTGGCCCGGATCAACCGATTGAATTTCTCTCCGGCGGCAATCAGCAAAAAGTGCTGCTCTCACGCTGGCTGCTGACCAAACCGCAGTTCCTGATCCTCGACGAACCGACGCGTGGCATCGACGTCGGCGCACACGCAGAAATCATCCGTCTGATCGAAACACTCTGCGCCGATGGCCTGGCGCTGCTGGTTATCTCTTCCGAACTGGAGGAGCTGGTGGGTTATGCGGATCGCGTGATCATCATGCGCGACCGGCAACAAGTGGCGGAGATCCCGCTCGACGAGCTTTCCGTATCGGCAATTATGAATGCCATTGCGGCATAAAGGAGTAAAACGTGATGTCTCGTTCATTGCCGCAAGTGGATGCCGAAAAGCCGAAGCGAAGTTTTCGCTGGCCGCCGGGTATTCCGCAGTTAGTCGCGCTGGTGCTGGTGCTGTTGGTCGACAGCCTGGTCGCCAACCATTTCTTCGATATCGTAGTGCAAAACGGGCGGCTGTTCGGCAGCCCAATAGACATTCTTAACCGTGCGGCACCGGTCGCATTATTGGCGATTGGTATGACGCTGGTGATCGCAACCGGCGGCATCGATCTTTCCGTGGGTGCGGTGATGGCGATTGCCGGAGCCACGGCGGCAACGCTCACCGTTGACGGCCACAGCCTGACGGTGGTGATCCTGGCCTCGCTGGGCGTCGGTGTGCTGGCGGGTTTGTGGAACGGGATTCTGGTCGCCATCCTGAAAATTCAGCCGTTTGTTGCCACGCTGATTCTGATGGTCGCCGGGCGCGGCGTGGCGCAGTTGATTACCGCCGGGCAAATCGTCACGTTCAACTCGCCAAACCTCTCGTATCTTGGCAGCGGTTCGCTGTTCTTCTTCCCGACGCCCGTGATTATCGTGCTGGCAACGCTGCTGATTTTCTGGCTGTTTACCCGCAAAACCGCGCTGGGCCTGTTTATTGAATCCGTGGGGATTAACATTCGCGCGGCGAAAAATGCCGGGGTAAATACGCGCATTGTCGTGATGCTAACTTACGTATTAAGTGGCCTGTGTGCAGCGATTGCCGGGATTATTGTCGCTGCCGACATTCGCGGCGCGGATGCTAATAACGCCGGATTGTGGCTGGAACTGGACGCCATTCTGGCGGTGGTGATCGGTGGCGGCTCGCTGATGGGTGGGCGCTTTAACATCGCGCTTTCGGTGATTGGCGCGCTGATTATCCAGGGGATGAACACCGGTATTTTGCTCTCCGGCTTCCCGCCTGAGCTCAACCAGGTGGTGAAAGCGGTGGTCGTGATGTGCGTGCTGATCGTTCAGTCGCCGCGTTTTATTGCTCTGCTCAAAGGACTCCGTCGCCATGATCAAACGTAACTTACCGTTGATGATTACCCTGGCGGTGTTTGTGCTGGGATATCTGTACTGCCTGACGCAATTCCCCGGTTTTGCGTCCACGCGAGTGATTTGCAACATTCTGACTGATAACGCATTTCTCGGGATCATCGCCGTCGGCATGACTTTTGTGATCCTCTCCGGTGGCATCGATCTTTCCGTCGGCTCGGTGATCGCGTTTACTGGGGTATTCCTCGCAAAAGCGATTGGTTTCTGGGGGCTTTCGCCGCTGGTGGCCTTCCCGCTGGTGCTGGTGATGGGCTGCGCGTTCGGCGCATTTATGGGGTTGCTTATCGATGCGCTAAAAATCCCGGCGTTTATTATCACGCTGGCGGGCATGTTCTTCCTGCGAGGGGTGAGTTATCTGGTGTCGGAAGAGTCGATTCCGATTGATCACCCGATTTACGATACGCTTTCCAATCTGGCCTGGCGCATTCCTGGTGGCGGGCGGTTAAGTGCGATGGGCTTGTTGATGTTAGCCGTGGTGGTGATCGGGATTTTCCTCGCGCACCGCACCCGCTTTGGCAACCAGGTTTACGCGATTGGCGGCAATGCCACTTCCGCAAACCTGATGGGGATTTCCACGCGCAGCACCACAGTGCGTATTTACATGCTTTCCACCGGGCTTGCGACACTCGCCGGAATCGTCTTTTCGCTATATACCTCAGCGGGTTACGCGCTGGCGGGAATGGGTGTTGAGCTGGATGCGATTGCCTCCGTCGTTATCGGCGGCACGCTGTTAAGCGGAGGAGTTGGAACGGTGCTCGGCACGCTCTTTGGTGTGGCGATTCAGGGACTTATCCAGACCTACATTAACTTTGACGGCACGCTTAGTTCCTGGTGGACGAAAATCGCTATCGGCATTTTGCTGTTCATTTTCATCGCCCTGCAACGCGGTCTGACGGTGCTGTGGGAAAACCGCCAAAGCTCGCCAGTGAAGCGCATTAACGTAACGCCCGGTCAAAGCTGAACCGCTTTGCCTAATGTTTACCCGGTGACGGTCGATAACATCTCCATCGTTTCTATCGTTTTGTCACCGGGAAAAGAGCATGTTGAAAAATTTGTCTATTCGCACGGGGCTGCTGACGCTGTTGGCAGTGATGACCTTCCTGTTGTTATTTGTCAGCGGCATGGGCATTTACGCTCTGCAACAAAGCTCCACTTCACTCCAGAAAATCAATAGCCTACAGGGCGAGCAGATGGTGCGCTTGTCGGATGGCTATGTCTCTTTGCTGCGTGCGCGTAATGGTGCCGGGCAGGCGGTTCGGCAGATGGAAATCGGCCTGCTGGATGATGCCACTAAATCGACGGATTACGTCGCCAGTGACGTCACGGCCGCGCAGCAACAACTCAAAGAATTTATCGACAGCGGCGTCGGCGACGAAGAAGGCAATCGCCTGATTCAAAACTTATCGCAGAGTTATGCGGACTACCTCGCAAAAGGTATCAACCCGATGCTCGCCGCTCTGACCAAACAAAGCCCCGATGATTACTACGACCTGCTTGAGCACACGCTGATCCCGTTGTCGCAAAAGTTTGATACCGACGTGGAGATTTTCAAACAGTGGGGCGAGCAGCGCGGCAACAGCGAAGTGGCGGCAGTGCAACTGCACAAAACCATCGTGCTGACGCTGATTATTATTGCGGCCTTGCTCACCGCCGGGATCATCGTGCTGGTGTGGCTGGCGCTGCGCCATTTACTGCTTAAGCCGTTGAACCAGTCGATTGAGCAACTGGAATTTGTCGCCAAAGGGGATTTAACGCAGCCACTTCCTGCGGCGGGAAATAATGAATTTGGTCGTCTTGCAGCGGCGATTACCGTGATGCGCGACTCCCTGATGGAATCGGTCAGCCGCGTGCGCGACGCCAGTTCGCAAATCGACACCGGCAGCCGTGAACTGGCGGCGGGCAACCAGAATCTTGCGCAACGTACTGAATCCACAGCGACTTCTCTGGAGCAAACCGCTGCCAGCATGGAGCAAATTACCGCGACGGTGAAACAGAACGCCGACAACGCCGAGCAGGCGCATAAGCTGGCGAAAGACGTTTCTGATACCGCCGATCGCGGCAGCGAAATGGTCTGCTATGTGATTGAAAAAATGCGCGATATCTCCAGTAGTTCGGATCGCATCGCCGACATCCTCAGCGTTATCGATGGCATCGCTTTCCAGACCAATATCCTGGCGCTGAACGCCTCGGTAGAAGCGGCGCGAGCCGGTGAACAAGGGCGCGGATTTGCGGTGGTAGCGGGAGAAGTTCGCACGCTCGCCAGCCGCAGCGCCGACGCCGCCAAAGAGATCCGCACATTAATTTCAGACTCGCAAAACCACGTCGGCGAAGGCCGTGAACTGGCGCAGCAAGCCGGTGAAACGATGGATGAAATCGCCGAGGAAGTGATGCGCATGACGCGGCTGGTCAGTGAAATCGCTAACGCATCGAACGAGCAAAGTTACGGTATCGAGCAGGTAAATATCGCGGTCAGCCAGATGGACGAAGCGGCGCAGCAAAATGCGGCATTGGTTCAGGAATCAACAGCGGCCACGCGTTCCCTTGAAGAGCAATCGCAGCATTTAGTCGCAGCGATGGCGACGTTTCGGTGTTAATTCCGTAAATCCATCCTCACCCCGCCCCGCCCCGCCCCTCTCCTTGAAGGAGAGGGAGAGCAAAAGTAGGCCGGATAAGCGAAGCGTCATCCGGCAGTTCTTATCCTGAATTCCTCATCCACCTTGTACGCTTTCCTATTTCTGGTTTTGTGACATTCGTCGCAGTCACTCCCTCGTTCCCAATTTATCTTTCACATCTAATATATTGTTGATTTTATTATATTTATACGCGTGATGGTTGTGCTTCAACCATACGTTCTGGTCAATAACTCCACGGACAGGAAAGGACTTCCATCATGGCTTCAGATGGCACACGCTTTATCTTCACCGCTGGCCGGACTCCGGCTGAAACCTTCGCTGTGGTGGGCTTTACCCTTAAGCAGTCCCTTTCTTCTCTGTTTCGTCTGGATATCACCGTCGCCTGTAACGACCCGGCGATTGGCTTTAAACAGGTACTCGACGAAATGGCCACCCTCACCATCTGGCAGGGGGAAACCCTTCAGCGCCGGGTGTGCGGCATTGTGACCTTCTGCGAACAGGGCGACACCGGCAAACACCAGACGCTGTACACCATGACCGTCCACCCCGAGTTCTGGCGCAGTTCACAACGTCAGAACTGCCGCAGCTTTCAGAACTACGACATCGCGTACATTTTTGCGAAGCTGCTTAAAGAAATGGATATCCGCACCCAGACACGCTGTTCCGCCGCCCGCATCCTGAGCGTGAGTTCTG
>NZ_QZWH01000054.1 GCF_003601925.1 Buttiauxella izardii | reverse complement strand
CATCCTGAGCGTGAGTTCTGCGTGCAGTTTATGGAAACGGATTACGAATTTATCTCCCGTCTGGCGGCAGAAGAGGGACTATTCTTCTTTGAGGAGGAATATCTTAAAGAGAACGCCCAGAAACTGACGTTTGCCGATGACAGCTCAGTTCTGCGCAGCCTGGGTTCATTGCCCTATAACCCGAACGCCGCCTCCGAGTCATCAACGTACTGCATCAACACATTCCGCCGCAGCGCACAAATCCGCCCGGCCCAGGTCACCACCCAGGATTACACCTTCACCGCCCCCAACTGGCCTGCGCAGTACAACGAATACGGCAGAAAACTGGCGTATCAGCGCCCGGAATATGAAATCTTTGACTATCCGGGGCGCTTCAAGGATGAACAGCACGGTGCGGATTTTGCCAGATATCAGGTGGAAGGCTGGCGTAATAATGTCGACTTTGCCAGCGGCACCAGTAACTCTCCGCAGCTCCAGCCCGGACGCCGCTTTGCACTGACCGACCATCCGCGTGAAGACCTCAACGATGTGTGGCAGGTGGTGTCCTGCATGCTGACCGGTAGCCAGCCGCAGGCGTTAATCGGCAGCTCCGGTCAGGGCACCACGCTGAACTGCGAATTCCACGTTATTCCTGCTATCCAGACCTGGCGCCCCCTGCCGTTACCCAAGCCACTGATAGACGGCCCGCAAATCGCCATCGTCACCGGCCCTGCCGGGGAAGAAATCTACTGCGACGAACACGGGCGCGTGACGGTGAAATTCGCCTGGGACCGCTATAACAAAGCGAATGAAGAAAGTTCCTGCTGGGTGCGTGTGTCGCAGGCCTGGGCAGGCACGGGTTTCGGCAACATCGCCATTCCCCGCGTCGGCCAGGAAGTGGTTGTCGATTTCCTCAACGGCGACCCTGACCAGCCGATTATCACCGGGCGTACGTACCACGCCGCCAACCGTTCACCTGGCGACCTGCCGGGCACCAAAACCCAGATGGCGATACGCTCGCAGACTTACAAGGGCAATGGTTATAACGAACTGATGTTTGAGGACCAGACCGGCCAGGAACTGCTGTCGATGCATGCCCAGAAGGACATGAAAACGGTGGTGCTCAATAACCGCGACACCAACGTCAAAGTCGACCACAGCGAAAACATCGGCAACAACCAGAGCATTACCGTTGGACTTGGGCAGTCGGTGAAAGTCGGCAAGGAAAATGCCGGCGGTCATGACCAGAAAATTACCGTGGCGCACGACCGTAATATCACCGTACGTAATGACCAGATGCTGAAAGTGACCCGCGACAGGACGGTGAACAGCGGACGCGATGACAATCTGTACGTGGCGAAAGACCTTAAAGTGACGGTAAAAGGGAAGCGGGAACACAAGACCACCGGAAACCACATCAGCCTGGTGGAAGGTAAGCACAGCCTGGAAGTAAAAGGCGACCTGGCGCGCAAAGTGACCGGTGCGCTGGGTATCCACGTTGACGGCGATATTGTGCTGGAGAGCAGCAGCCAGATTAGCCTGAAGGTGGGAAGTTCATTCATCGCGGTACACCCGGCCGGTGTGGACATTATGGGTGTGAAAATCAATCTCAATGGTGGCGGGAGTGCGGGGAAACCCGTTCAGACGCTGCAACCGATGGCGCTGAACGCGTTGGGTGATGAGGGGGATTCTGAAGATGAGTCACCGCAGGATGAGAGCGCAGGCGGTTCCGGCGATGGAGATAGTTCTGAGGGAGAGGATGAGCCGGAAGATGATGATGAACCTGATCAATATAAGATCCTGTTTAATTTTAAGGATCCAGATGGTACTCCTTATATAAACATAAAATATATTGCTTATTTCTCTGATGGAACGCAGACCGAAGGAATAACAGATGAGGACGGTAATACAGAATTATTCATGCGGGATGATGACAATGAAATTGAAATTAAGCTCTTTAGTCCGGACTTTGATACATTTTGGGGAGGTAATGAGTGACTAACACAACAAAAGGCAAACCTACAAAAGATAAAACAGTCGTCAATCAATGTAAAATAAATGATTTCAATGCAATGATGAAAGAGGCTGGTGATGCTATGGATAAAGTACTGGCGCAAAGGGAAAAAGATCTTAAAACTTGGGGGGAGAAAGAAAAAAATGATTTTTTAAAAATATTTGGCTCCGATGGTGAGTGTTTGGTGCGTGTAAATTCCCCGATAAGGGGAGTCAAGAATATTGTTGAAATGAAAGCCGTTGATGTTATGAAAGATTGTATCAGAAGGCTTAAGGAAATAAAGGGAGCCCTGACACTGGATAGCTATATCAATTTAATCTACGATCCAGATAACCCTGATGCTCCTACTAATTCTAAAATCCCCCGTCCCCATGGACTTCCAGATACATTTTGTGCATATGTAAATTATGAACAGCAAGCCAATTATAAAGTTTATATAGGGATAAACTTTACAGGAAGAATAAAGGTTAACAATGTAAGGGCTTGCGAAGTAGTTATGGGTAAGGGATCTCGTGTAGCAACACTTTGTCATGAAATAAGTCATTTTGAAAAAATATTTTTAGATTTTTCTCGAGGAGGTATGGGGACTGGTGATTATGATGTTGATGGTCGAAGGCCTGAACGAAATGAAAATGATAAATGGACATATGAGCAGCATTTGGAAGGAGCAAAGAAGCTTGTGCGCATAGGGAGTGAAAATGTTTTTGATAATGCTTATAACATTGAAAAATATTTTGAAATAATAGTGTGATTGGTTAAAGACCTGACAAATAATTTCATTCGAAAAGGACATCGGAAATGTTACACAGCATTCATAATAATTTACTAAAAATCTCAATTGTAAGTTTGTTTTTTTTTATTTCTTTTCAATCAATTGCTGGAGACTTAACCGTTATGAAATATGGTTATGGTAAACGAGGGTTGGTTGGTACCGAATATGAAAGGGCAGAAATTCATTTGCTAAGTGAAAAGAGCTATCGTCATTCTATCTTTGATTCCAAAAAAAACTACTCTGACAGCCAATTTAATACCAGCGTTGGTCTTTCTATTGCACAAAAATACCATGATATTTTAGCCACGGTTACCATTAAAAACTCAGGTGATGAAATTTTTTATATTCGGGATGTAGAGTTTCCTTTGTATTTATCATCAGAGGAACTCAATAAACATGGTGTTTCTAAGTCTTTGTCATGTGGTGCTCAATTTTTCGTTACTACTGGAAATATTGAATTGGATTACTTAGGTTCGATGTGTGATTACGGCGGTAATTTTGACAAGGAAGATTGGGCTGAATTCCCACCTGGAAAAGAATTTTCGTATACAGTAATAATTAATGATGATTTCGAGTTTTTTCCTGGTAAAAAATATTATAACATTGGAACTACAGAATTTAGTTTGGTAAACGATAAGTGGTTTTTAGAACGCGATATGTATATCTATATGTTTGCCATTTTTGATATGAAAATATATGATTGTTATTTAACCGATGAACCCACTTATGTTTACAATTATAGTAGACTATGTGGAGGCTATCAGTACAAAGAAGATGGTATGAAGGATATTTTTTATATGGTCGCTTTTGATGGTGTAAATAAAGATAACGAAATTACAATAATGTCCAACCAAGTGAGTGTGGAAATTGATGGAAGTAAAGTTAAATCGCTTTTTATTGAAGAATGATGAGGTTTAACAATTGCATGCTGAATGTGAGTTCTTGATAATCTAACATTTAAATACTCCCCGAGATGTATTATTCCACCATGCATTGCTAACAAACATAACCATGCCGATGCCAGATTAAAGCTGAAAGATGGGGGCATGGCTTATTCTTGTTTTATCGTTATGGCAACAGTATGAGTATTGACATTGGTGGGGCTTTGAAGGGTTGTTATCAGTTGAGAATCAGTAGTGATAACAATATATGTGTCACAGTAATGAAATATTATAATAATGAAAACGGCTCCCAAAATGGAAGCCGTCATTTTTAACCTTTCAGTATTACGCTTTTATCTGTGAGCAAACTTAAGCGTCCGGATACTCACGAATAAAACGCTCTACATCATCAACCATATGTCCGTTACCCACGAAGAATGGGCGGCGCTGATGCAGGGTTTCCGGGATGATATCCAGAATGCGTTCTTTACCGTCACTCGCTTTACCGCCAGCTTGTTCCGCGAGGAACGCCATCGGGTTACCTTCATACAGCAAACGCAGCTTCCCTTCCGGGTGGCTTGCGGTACTTGGGTAAAGATAAATCCCACCTTTCAGCAGGTTACGGTGGAAGTCCGCTACCAGCGAACCGATGTAGCGTGAGGTATACGGGCGCTGAGTATTTGAATCTTCTTCCTGGCAGAATTTAATGTACTTCTTCACACCCTGCGGGAAACGGATGTAGTTTCCTTCGTTGATGGAATAAGTGCTGCCAATTTCCGGGAAGCGCATGCGCTCCTGGCACAGGCAGAAAACGCCAAGGGAAGGGTCGTAGGTGAAGGCGTGAACGCCACAACCGGTGGTGTAAACCAGCATGGTTGAGGAGCCGTAAACCACATAACCTGCCGCGACCTGGCGGTTGCCTGGCTGGAGGAAATCAGCTTCGGTGACCGGCGTGCCGACTGGTGTAATACGGCGATAGATAGAGAAAATCGTACCGACTGACACGTTGACGTCGATGTTAGATGAGCCGTCGAGCGGGTCCATCAGTACCACGTATTTGGCATGTTCCGCGCCTTCGAAAACAACGATGTCATCTTCTTCTTCAGAAGCCACACCCGCCACAATCCCTCGGGCTTTCAGTGCGGCTTTT
>NZ_QZWH01000053.1 GCF_003601925.1 Buttiauxella izardii | reverse complement strand
GGGAACTGCCAGGCTCCAAATAAGTGGAAAGCCCTGTACTGACGTACAGGGCTTTTTGCTGTCTACGATTTGTACGATTACTCCCCCGAATACCCCTTCACACAAGCCAACCCCAGGCATATAAGGTAAACTAACCGGGTTTAAACTCAGGAAAGATATCCATATGAGCACCTCTCTTAGGCCTTTCAATACATTTGGTATTCAGGCTAATGCTTCACGAATTGTCATTGCTGAAACAGTGTCGCAGCTAAAAGATGCCTGGAGCGAGGCGGTTGCAACACAGATGCCGGTATTGCTCCTGGGTGAAGGGAGTAATGTTCTTTTTCTTGAGGATTATTCAGGCATCATAATCATTAACCGCATTAAAGGTATTCAGGTCACAGAGGAAGATGATGCCTGGCATTTGCATGTTGGAGCAGGCGAGAACTGGCATCATTTGGTTGAGTACACTTTGCAGCATGATATGCCCGGACTCGAAAATCTGGCTTTAATACCGGGATGTGCTGGCTCGTCACCTATTCAAAATATTGGTGCCTATGGCGTTGAGCTTAAAAGTGTCTGCCATTACGTAGATTGTATCGATGTACGCAGTGGTGAACTGCATCGTCTGGATAATTCACAGTGCCAGTTTGGTTATCGTGACAGTATTTTTAAGCATGAATATCAGAATCACTACGCGATTATTGCCGTAGGTCTGCGTTTGCCGAAAAGATGGTCACCGGTGTTAACTTATGGCGATCTCTCCCGCCTGGATGCTGAGAATGTCACCCCTCAAGAAGTGTTCAATTCGGTTTGCTACATGCGGATGACAAAACTGCCTGATCCACGTGTTAATGGTAACGCAGGGAGTTTCTTTAAGAATCCCGTAGTGACTGCCGACCAGGCGGCAACATTAATTTCCGCATTTACGGCGGTCCCACATTATCCCCAACCCGATGGTTCAGTAAAACTAGCTGCAGGGTGGCTAATCGATCAGTGCCAATTGAAAGGTTATAAAATTGGTGGAGCTGCAGTCCATAAACAGCAAGCTCTGGTATTGATAAACGAAGAAAATGCGACTAGCCAAAATGTTGTAGATCTCGCGCATTATGTTCGCCAGTGCGTTGGGGAAAAATTCAACGTGTGGCTGGAGCCGGAAGTCCGCTTCATTGGCCCATCAGGTGAAGTTAGCGCTGTGGAGACCATTGCATGAAAGATAACAAAATACCTCTAACGCTGATTAGCATTCTTTCTGATGGTGAGTTTCACTCTGGTGAGCATTTAGGTGAGCAGCTAGGAATGAGTCGGGCCGCTATTAATAAGCATATCCAAACATTAAGAGATTGGGGCGTGGATGTTTTTACCGTACCAGGTAAAGGATACAGCCTGCCAGATCCTATCCAGTTACTTAATGAAGATTTGATCAAATCTGAAATTAAGACGGGTTCAGTTGCGGTACTTCCGGTTATTGATTCCACTAATCAGTATTTACTCGAAAGACTAGAAATACTTCAATCTGGTGATGCTTGTATTGCGGAATACCAGCAGGCTGGGCGTGGACGTCGAGGGCGCCAATGGTTTTCACCTTTTGGTGCCAACCTTTACCTGTCCATGTACTGGCGACTTGAGCAAGGTCCCGCTGCCGCAGTTGGCCTGAGTCTTGTAATCGGGATTGTTATGGCCGAAGTGCTACAAGAACTGGGTGCTGAAAATGTCAGAGTGAAATGGCCAAATGATCTCTATCTCAACGACCGCAAGCTTGCTGGCATTCTGGTCGAATTGACTGGTAAAACGGGTGATGCGGCGCAAATTGTTATTGGCGCAGGTATCAACCTTGCAATGCGGAATGTGGCGACGGATGTCATTAATCAAAGCTGGATTAATCTTCAGGAAGCTGGAATTAATATTGATCGTAATGCATTAGCAATTAAAATAATAAAAGAGTTACGTAAGGCATTACAATTATTTGAAGATGAAGGTTTAGTTCCTTTTCTTCCTCGCTGGGAATCACTCGATAACTTTATTAACCGTCAGGTGAAGTTAATTATAGGTGACAGAGAAATTCACGGAATTTCCAGAGGAATTAACGAGCAAGGTGGACTGCTGTTAGAGCAGGATGGGGTGATTAAACCCTGGGTCGGTGGTGAAATATCACTACGTGGCGTTAATTAAAAAAATGGGGGTATTACCCCCATTTTTTATTTTCTCAGTCGAACACACTCGACTTCATGATTCGAACTTTTCGTCATAATCAAACTAGCGCGCTCACGTGTAGGCAGTATATTTTCTTTTAAATTCCGCCAGTTGATCTCTTTCCACAGCTGCAATGCGACGTTAACAGCCTCATCTTCTGAAAGCTTAGCATAGCTATGAAAATAAGAATCTGGGTCGGTGAATGCACCTTCACGGAATTTCAGGAAGCGCGTGATATACCAATCCTGGAGCAGGTCTTCAGGCGCATCAACATATATAGAGAAGTCGACAAAGTCTGAAACAAACACATGATGTGGGTCGTGGGGATAATCCATGCCACTCTGTAAAACATTCAATCCTTCAAGAATTAAAATATCTGGCTGCGCAACTGTTTTATCCCCATCTGGGATGACATCATAAATAAGATGAGAGTAAACAGGGGCGGTTACATTTGGTGCGCCTGATTTAATATCAGAAACGAATTTCACCAGACGATGCATATCGTAGGATTGCGGGAATCCCTTTTTCTTCATCAGATTGCGTTCTTTCAACACTTTATTCGGATGTAGAAAACCATCAGTCGTAATTAACTCTACGCTACGGTGCTCAGGCCAGCGACTAAGCAAGGCTTGTAACACACGGGCGGTGGTGCTTTTACCTACCGCAACACTCCCCGCGATACTAATTACATAGGGAATACGCTGCCCATTCGTACCGAGGAATTGCTCAAGTACTGCCTGGCGGCGTAAGTTCGAACTGATATAGAAATTCAATAGACGCGAAAGCGGCAGATAAATCTCAGCCACTTCCTCTAGAGAGAGGTCCTCATTGATACCTTTCAACCGGGCGATTTCACCTTCAGTCAAGGTCATCGGCACTGAGTCGCGTAAAGCTGCCCATTGGTTGCGGTTGAACTGCATATAAGGAGTCGTCAACATTTGCTCTTTATTACTCATAAGCATGCTTCTGCCTGTAATTCAGGACAAAAATGAACGTAGTACGCAGACTGAGAAAAGGAGACTCATCTCAGGTAATCAAAGGCGTGCAACGTATTTATCTTTTTACAATGGGCAGGAGGGTAACACCAGATTGGGGATAATAATAAGAAAAAAACATAGTGCTGATGCTTTCAGAGTTAAAGATCACGCTCTGCGAGGCCCCTGACTCTTATGATCGGATGTTTATCAAACTGCAAAACATTAATAGAAGGCATTTTGCGTGGTGCAGAGACGAAAACAAGATAAGTAGAGGGAATGTTTGGATGAGTTTGCTCGGAATGCACGGACAAAATCACACCGGAATGTTGATAAATCCACCATTTTTACGAGCTATCGCGCAAAATATAAGCGGTAGTGCATTTTCTTTAATTTTTTTGTTGCATCGCGAGGCCGGTCTTCCTAGAATGCGCGCTACTTGATGCCGACTTAGCTCAGTAGGTAGAGCAACTGACTTGTAATCAGTAGGTCACCAGTTCGATTCCGGTAGTCGGCACCATCAAGTGCTTGGTGGGGTTCCCGAGCGGCCAAAGGGAGCAGACTGTAAATCTGCCGTCATCGACTTCGAAGGTTCGAATCCTTCCCCCACCACCATTTTCAGGCCGCGCTATGCGTAGCCCGAGGCGACGAGATCCAACTAGTCGACTCGAACACTGAGAAGCTTCTTCTCAGGTTCAATACAGAATTCAAGCAGGTAGCCGAGTTCCAGGATGCGGGCATCGTATAATGGCTATTACCTCAGCCTTCCAAGCTGATGATGTGGGTTCGATTCCCACTGCCCGCTCCAGA
Organism: Buttiauxella izardii; assembly: GCF_003601925.1. Classification (GTDB taxonomy): domain Bacteria; phylum Pseudomonadota; class Gammaproteobacteria; order Enterobacterales; family Enterobacteriaceae; genus Buttiauxella; species Buttiauxella izardii. The sequence goes on along the minus strand of NZ_QZWH01000053.1, from coordinate 33,363 downwards.
TGTGCTGATATAGCTCAGTTGGTAGAGCGCACCCTTGGTAAGGGTGAGGTCGGCAGTTCGAATCTGCCTATCAGCACCACCTCCTTTATCCTCCCTGTTTCTCTTCTGTTAATGAATTCAACAAATTCAGGCTTTAGCCTGGTTGATGTGGTGATATCACCGATTTATCCGTGTCTTAGAGGGACAATCGATGTCTAAAGAAAAATTTGAACGTACAAAACCGCACGTCAACGTCGGTACTATCGGCCACGTTGACCATGGTAAAACCACTCTGACTGCAGCAATCACTACCGTTCTGGCTAAAACCTACGGTGGTTCTGCTCGTGCTTTCGACCAGATCGATAACGCACCAGAAGAAAAAGCTCGTGGTATCACCATCAACACTTCTCACGTTGAATATGACACCCCGACTCGCCACTATGCGCACGTTGACTGCCCAGGGCACGCCGACTACGTTAAAAACATGATCACCGGTGCTGCTCAGATGGACGGCGCTATCCTGGTTGTTGCTGCGACTGATGGCCCAATGCCACAGACTCGTGAGCACATCCTGCTGGGTCGCCAGGTTGGCGTTCCATTCATGATCGTGTTCATGAACAAATGCGACATGGTTGATGACGAAGAGTTGCTGGAACTGGTAGAAATGGAAGTTCGTGAACTTCTGTCTGCTTATGATTTCCCGGGCGACGACATCCCAGTTGTTCGTGGTTCAGCTCTGAAAGCGCTGGAAGGCGAAGCAGAGTGGGAAGCTAAAATCATCGAGCTGGCTGGTCACCTGGATAACTATATCCCAGAACCAGAGCGTGCTATCGACAAGCCATTCCTGCTGCCAATCGAAGACGTATTCTCTATCTCTGGCCGTGGTACTGTTGTTACCGGTCGTGTAGAGCGTGGTATCGTTAAAGTTGGTGAAGAAGTAGAAATCGTTGGTATCAAAGATACCGTGAAATCTACCTGTACTGGCGTTGAAATGTTCCGCAAACTGCTGGACGAAGGCCGTGCTGGTGAGAATGTTGGTGTTCTGCTGCGTGGTATCAAACGTGAAGATATCGAACGTGGTCAGGTTCTGGCTAAGCCAGGCTCTATCAAGCCGCACACTCAGTTCGAATCAGAAGTTTATATCCTGTCCAAAGATGAAGGCGGCCGTCATACTCCGTTCTTCAAAGGCTACCGTCCACAGTTCTACTTCCGTACAACTGACGTGACTGGTACCATCGAACTGCCAGAAGGCGTTGAGATGGTAATGCCGGGCGACAACATTCAGATGGTTGTTACCCTGATCCACCCAATCGCAATGGACGACGGTCTGCGTTTCGCAATCCGTGAAGGCGGCCGTACTGTAGGTGCGGGCGTTGTTGCTAAAGTTATCGCTTAATCGCGGATAACATTTGACGCAACGCGCAAGAAAAGGGCATCATTTGATGCCCTTTTTGTACGCTCTCTGCCCAGAACCTGGCTCATCAGTGATTTTTTACTCATAATCATTGCTGAGACAGGCTCTGAAGAAGGCGTTATACCGAATAGTGCCTGAAAAATAGCCATTCGGTTTGGTTTTGCCTCGCATATGCGGGGCAAAAATGTTTGTCTGAATTATTGTGACGGGTTGGTTTATGAGTGCGAATACCGAAGCTCAAGGAAGCGGGCGCGGCCTGGAAGCGATGAAATGGCTGGCAGTTGCTGCTCTGCTGATTGTGGCGATCGTGGGCAACTACATTTATCGTGATGTATCACTGCCTCTGCGTGCCCTGGCAGTGGTTGTTCTGATTGCTGCAGCGGGTGGTGTCGCGCTGTTAACGACGAAAGGCAAAGCGACTGTTGCTTTCGCCCGCGAAGCGAGAACCGAAGTTCGTAAAGTGATTTGGCCAACTCGCCAGGAAACTTTACACACCACCTTAATCGTGGCTGCAGTTACAGCTGTAATGTCACTGATTTTGTGGGGGCTGGATGGTATTCTTGTCCGCCTGGTTTCTTTTATTACTGGCCTGAGGTTCTGAGATGTCTGAAGCCCCTAAAATGCGCTGGTACGTCGTTCAGGCGTTTTCCGGTTTTGAAGGCCGCGTAGCAACATCGCTGCGTGAGCACATCAAATTGCACAACATGGAAGAGTTGTTTGGTGAAGTCATGGTTCCGACTGAAGAAGTCGTCGAAATCCGTGGTGGCCAACGTCGCAAAAGCGAGCGTAAATTCTTCCCGGGCTATGTTCTGGTCCAGATGGTTATGAACGACGCGAGCTGGCACTTAGTGCGTAGCGTTCCGCGCGTAATGGGATTCATTGGCGGTACTTCTGACCGTCCTGCTCCAATCAGCGATAAAGAAGTTGATGCGATTATGAACCGCCTGCAACAGGTTGGTGATAAGCCGCGTCCGAAAACGCTGTTTGAGCCAGGCGAGATGGTACGCGTCAGCGATGGCCCGTTTGCAGACTTTAACGGTGTAGTTGAAGAAGTAGATTACGAAAAGAGCCGCTTGAAGGTTTCTGTATCTATCTTCGGTCGTGCTACGCCGGTTGAGCTTGATTTTGCTCAGGTAGAGAAAGCCTAATAATCAGGTTGTATAAGCAGCGATTATTCGTTGCACAAGGCGCGAGATTGGAATACAATTTCGCGCCTTTTGTTTTTACGGGTCTCGTACACGTAAAACGATTTATTCACGGGGAGCCTTCATTGTGGAAGGCGTTATAACCCACTAGAGGAAATTAAGATGGCTAAGAAAGTACAAGCCTACGTCAAGCTGCAAGTTGCAGCTGGTATGGCGAACCCAAGTCCACCAGTTGGTCCAGCTCTGGGTCAGCAAGGTGTGAACATCATGGAATTCTGTAAAGCGTTTAACGCAAAAACTGAATCCATGGAGAAAGGTCTGCCAATTCCGGTTGTTATTACCGTTTATGCTGACCGTTCTTTCACCTTCGTTACTAAAACTCCACCGGCTGCTGTTCTGTTGAAGAAAGCTGCAGGTATCAAGTCTGGTTCCGGTAAGCCGAACAAAGACAAAGTGGGTAAAGTGACCCGTGCTCAGGTGCGTGAAATCGCAGAAACCAAAGCTGCGGACATGACTGGTTCTGACGTTGAAGCGATGACTCGCTCCATCGAAGGTACTGCTCGTTCCATGGGCCTGGTAGTGGAGGATTAAGAAATGGCTAAACTGACCAAGCGCATGCGCGTGATCCGTGACAAAGTTGATGCAACTAAACAGTATGACATCAACGAAGCCGTTGCCCTGCTGAAAGAGCTGGCCACTGCGAAATTCGTAGAAAGCGTTGACGTTGCTGTAAACCTCGGCATCGACGCTCGTAAATCTGATCAGAACGTACGTGGTGCAACTGTACTGCCGCACGGTACTGGTCGTTCAGTTCGCGTAGCCGTATTTGCCCAAGGCCCTAACGCTGAAGCAGCTAAAGCTGCTGGCGCTGAGCTGGTAGGTATGGAAGATCTGGCTGACCAGATCAAAAAAGGCGAAATGAACTTCGACGTTGTTATCGCATCTCCAGATGCAATGCGCGTTGTTGGCCAATTGGGCCAGGTACTGGGTCCACGTGGCCTGATGCCTAACCCGAAAGTTGGTACTGTAACTCCTAACGTTGCTGAAGCGGTTAAGAACGCTAAAGCGGGTCAGGTTCGTTACCGTAACGACAAAAACGGCATCATTCACACCACCATCGGTAAAGTGGATTTTGACACTGACAAACTGAAAGAAAACCTGGAAGCTCTGCTGGTTGCGCTGAAAAAAGCTAAACCATCTCAAGCTAAAGGCGTTTTCATTAAGAAAGTTAGCCTGTCTACCACTATGGGTGCAGGTGTTGCGGTCGACCAGTCTGGTCTGAGCGCAGTAGTGAACTAAGATTCACTGCTTTACGCGGGCGAAAGATTAGTCTAAAATCTTACGCCCGTTGCCTTGCAATGCAGGGCACAAAGAATTTTCGGTTGGAGCCTGGCCTTATCCAGGCCTCCGTCCAAGACCGCAGGTGTTTCGCAAGAGACTTAATTGCCTGCGTAGACGGTGACAGAACCTGAAGAATATTTTTGATAGTCTTTGGCTTGTTTCTGCTCACCGTATTTCGACGTTCATTATCGTTTTGGTAATGAATGAAGTGAGTTCCGGGGGTTAACCCCGGCTAATATCCAGGAGCAAAGCTAATGGCTTTAAATCTTCAAGACAAACAAGCGATTGTTGCTGAAGTCAGCGAAGTAGCCAAAGGTGCGCTGTCTGCGGTTGTTGCGGATTCCCGTGGCGTTACCGTAGGTAAAATGACTGAACTGCGTAAAGCAGGTCGTGAAGCTGGCGTTTACATGCGTGTTGTTCGTAACACCCTGCTGCGCCGCGTTGTTGAAGGGACTCAGTTTGAGTGCCTGAAAGACACGTTTGTTGGTCCAACCTTGATTGCATATTCTATGGAACACCCGGGCGCAGCTGCTCGTCTGTTCAAAGAATTCGCTAAAGCGAATGCAAAATTCGAGGTTAAAGCTGCAGCCTTTGAAGGTGAGCTGATCCCGGCGGCCCAGATCGATCGCCTGGCAACTCTGCCAACTTACGAAGAAGCAATCGCACGCCTGATGGCAACCATGAAAGAAGCCTCTGCAGGCAAACTGGTTCGCACTCTGGCTGCTGTACGCGATCAGAAAGAAGCAGCTTAATAGCGCTTTCTTTTCTAACGCATTTGCTTACGTATAAACTTATTCTGATTTTCAGGAACAATTGTTATGTCTATCACTAAAGATCAAATCATTGAAGCAGTATCCGCTATGTCTGTAATGGACATTGTTGAACTGATTTCTGCAATGGAAGAAAAATTCGGTGTTTCCGCTGCTGCTGCTGTTGCAGGCCCTGCTGCTGCTGCTGAAGCTGTAGAAGAGAAAACTGAGTTCGACGTTATTCTGAAAGCTGCTGGCGCTAACAAAGTTGCCGTTATCAAAGCAGTACGTAGCGCAACTGGTCTGGGCTTGAAAGAAGCTAAAGACCTGGTTGAATCCGCTCCAGCTGCGCTGAAAGAAGGCGTGAGCAAAGATGACGCAGAATCTCTGAAAAAATCTCTGGAAGAAGCTGGCGCTGAAGTTGAAGTTAAATAAGCCAACCCTTTCGGTTGCAGCCTGAGAAATTAGGCTGATGGCTGGTGACTTTTTAGTCACCAGCCTTTTTGCGCTGTAGGCGCCAGTAGCATTTCACACTGTTTGACTGCTGGTTGTCTTTCAATGCTTGTCTCTATCTACGCCTTAATATACTACGACTTTCTACACCGGGAGTTCCGGGGTAAAGCGTAGCGAAATGGTTTAAGAGTGATAGAAACAGGTATTGCGGAAAGTGTTCCACTTTCCGGTCCACAAAATAGTGTTGCACAAACTGTCCCCTTGTCGGGCAGATGGGTCGACTTGTCAGCGAGCTGAGGAACCCTAATGGTTTACTCCTATACCGAGAAAAAACGTATTCGTAAGGATTTTGGAAAACGTCCACAAGTTTTGGACATTCCTTATCTCCTTTCTATCCAGCTTGACTCGTTCCAGAAGTTCATCGAGCAAGATCCTGAAGGCCAGTACGGTCTGGAAGCGGCTTTCCGTTCCGTGTTCCCTATTGCAAGCTACAGCGGTAACTCTGAGCTGCAATATGTGAGCTATCGTTTGGGTGAGCCGGTATTTGACGTTAAAGAATGTCAAATCCGCGGCGTAACCTATTCCGCTCCCCTGCGCGTGAAACTGCGTCTGGTGATCTACGAGCGTGAAGCGCCGGAAGGCACCGTTAAAGACATTAAAGAACAAGAAGTCTACATGGGTGAAATTCCACTCATGACTGATAACGGCACCTTCGTTATCAACGGTACTGAGCGTGTTATCGTTTCTCAGTTACACCGTAGCCCAGGCGTGTTCTTTGATAGCGACAAAGGTAAAACCCACTCTTCAGGGAAGGTGCTGTATAACGCACGTATCATCCCTTACCGTGGTTCCTGGCTGGATTTCGAATTCGACCCGAAAGACAACCTGTTCGTGCGTATCGACCGTCGCCGTAAATTACCTGCGACCATCATTCTGCGCGCTTTGCAGTACACCACTGAGCAGATCCTTGACCTGTTCTTTGAGAAAGTTAATTTCGAAATCCGTGACAACAAGCTGCAGATGGAATTGGTGCCAGAACGCCTTCGTGGTGAGACTGCATCCTTTGACATCGAAGCTGACGGCAAAATCTATGTCGAAAAAGGCCGCCGTATCACTGCGCGCCATATTCGTCAGCTGGAAAAAGACGATATCAAGCTTATCGAAGTTCCGGTTGAATACATTGCTGGTAAAGTCGCGGCTAAAGACTACGTTGATGCATCGACTGGCGAACTGATTTGCCCGGCGAACATGGAACTGTCTTTGGATCTGTTGGCTAAGCTGAGCCAGTGTGGTCATAAGCGTATCGAAACGCTGTTTACCAACGACCTGGATCACGGCGCATACATTTCTGAGACCATCCGTGTCGACCCAACCAACGATCGCCTGAGCGCACTGGTTGAAATCTATCGCATGATGCGTCCTGGCGAGCCACCAACTCGCGAAGCGGCAGAAAATCTGTTCGAGAACCTGTTCTTCTCCGAAGACCGTTATGACTTGTCAGCGGTTGGTCGTATGAAGTTCAACCGTTCCCTGCTGCGTGATGAAATCGAAGGTTCAGGTATCCTGAGCAAAGACGACATCATCCAGGTTATGCGTAAGCTGATCGGTATCCGTAACGGCCAGGGCGAAGTGGATGATATCGACCACCTCGGCAACCGTCGTATCCGTTCCGTAGGCGAAATGGCGGAAAACCAATTCCGCGTTGGCCTGGTACGTGTAGAGCGTGCGGTGAAAGAGCGTCTGTCTCTGGGCGATCTCGATACCCTGATGCCTCAGGATATGATCAACGCTAAGCCTATCTCTGCTGCGGTTAAAGAGTTCTTCGGTTCCAGCCAGCTGTCTCAGTTCATGGACCAGAACAACCCGTTGTCTGAGATTACGCACAAACGTCGTATCTCCGCACTCGGCCCGGGTGGTTTGACCCGTGAGCGTGCAGGCTTCGAAGTACGTGACGTACACCCAACCCACTACGGTCGTGTATGTCCAATCGAAACCCCTGAAGGTCCGAACATCGGTCTGATCAACTCCCTGTCTGTTTATGCACAGACTAACGAATACGGTTTCTTAGAAACTCCGTATCGTCGCGTTGTTGACGGTGTTGTGACTGACGAGATTCATTACCTTTCTGCAATTGAAGAAGGTAACTACGTTATTGCTCAGGCGAACACCAACCTGGACGAAGAAGGCCGTTTCGTAGACGACCTCGTAACTTGCCGTAGCAAAGGCGAATCAAGCTTGTTCAGCAACGACCAGGTTGACTACATGGACGTTTCCACCCAGCAGGTGGTTTCCGTCGGTGCGTCCCTGATCCCGTTCCTGGAACACGATGACGCCAACCGTGCATTGATGGGTGCGAACATGCAACGTCAGGCCGTTCCAACTCTGCGTGCTGATAAGCCGCTGGTTGGTACTGGTATGGAACGTGCTGTTGCCGTTGATTCCGGTGTTACTGCAGTTGCTAAACGTGGTGGTACTGTTCAGTACGTGGATGCTTCTCGTATCGTTATCAAAGTTAACGAAGACGAAATGCTGGCTGGTGAAGCAGGCATCGACATCTACAACCTGACCAAATATACCCGTTCTAACCAGAATACCTGTATCAACCAGATGCCTTGTGTCTCTCTGGGCGAGCCAGTTGAACGTGGCGACGTGTTGGCAGACGGTCCGTCTACTGACCTCGGTGAACTGGCTCTTGGCCAGAACATGCGCGTAGCGTTCATGCCGTGGAACGGTTACAACTTCGAAGACTCCATCCTCGTATCCGAGCGTGTTGTTCAGGAAGATCGTTTCACAACTATTCACATCCAGGAACTGGCATGTGTGTCTCGTGACACTAAGCTTGGGCCAGAAGAGATCACTGCTGACATCCCTAACGTGGGTGAAGCTGCTCTCTCCAAACTGGATGAATCCGGTATCGTTTATATCGGTGCTGAAGTGACCGGTGGTGACATTCTGGTTGGTAAGGTTACGCCTAAAGGCGAAACCCAGCTGACTCCAGAAGAGAAACTGCTGCGTGCTATCTTCGGTGAGAAAGCGTCTGACGTTAAAGATTCTTCTCTGCGCGTACCGAACGGCGTTTCCGGCACCATCATCGATGTGCAAGTCTTTACCCGCGATGGCGTGGAAAAAGACAAGCGCGCGCTGGAAATCGAAGAAATGCAACTGAAGCAGGCGAAGAAAGACCTGACTGAAGAACTGCAAATCTTTGAAGCTGGTCTGTTTGCTCGTATCCATGCTGTGCTGGTTGCTGGCGGTGTTGAAGCTGAGAAGCTCGACAAATTGCCACGCGATCGCTGGTTGGAACTGGGTCTGACTGACGAAGAGAAGCAAAACCAGCTGGAACAGCTGGCAGAGCAGTACGACGAGCTGAAGCACGAGTTTGAGAAGAAACTTGAAGCTAAGCGCCGCAAAATCACTCAGGGCGATGACCTGGCACCTGGCGTGCTGAAAATCGTTAAAGTGTATCTGGCCGTTAAACGTCAGATTCAGCCTGGTGACAAGATGGCAGGTCGTCACGGGAACAAAGGTGTTATCTCCAAGATCAACCCGATCGAAGATATGCCTTACGATGAAAACGGTACGCCGGTAGACATCGTACTGAACCCGCTGGGCGTACCATCTCGTATGAACATCGGTCAGATTCTGGAAACCCACTTGGGTATGGCTGCTAAAGGCATCGGCGAGAAAATCAACGCCATGCTGAAGAAGCACGAAGAAGTTTCCAAGCTGCGCGAATTTATCCAGAAAGCATACGACCTTGGTTCAGATGTTCGTCAGAAAGTTGACCTGAACACCTTCAGCGATGATGAAGTTCTGCGTCTTGCTGAGAACCTGAAAAAAGGTATGCCAATTGCTACTCCGGTATTCGACGGTGCAAAAGAGTCGGAAATCAAAGAGCTGTTGCAATTGGGTGGCCTGCCGACTTCCGGTCAGATCACACTGTTTGATGGCCGTAGCGGTGAACAGTTTGAGCGTCCAGTAACCGTAGGTTACATGTACATGCTGAAACTGAACCACTTGGTTGATGACAAAATGCACGCGCGTTCTACCGGTTCTTATAGCCTGGTTACTCAGCAACCGCTGGGTGGTAAGGCTCAGTTCGGTGGTCAACGCTTCGGTGAGATGGAAGTGTGGGCGCTGGAAGCATACGGCGCTGCTTATACTCTGCAAGAAATGCTGACTGTTAAGTCTGATGACGTTAATGGCCGTACCAAGATGTATAAAAACATCGTGGATGGTAACCATCAGATGGAACCAGGCATGCCGGAATCCTTCAACGTACTGTTGAAAGAAATCCGTTCGCTGGGTATTAACATCGAGCTGGAAGGCGAGTAATCACTCGTATCTGCTGTACTGGTTACAGGATGTCCGGGTCACTCCGGACGTCTCTGAGAAGTCTCACTCCGACGGGAGCTAATCCGTGAAAGACTTACTTAAGTTTCTGAAAGCGCAAACTAAGACCGAAGAGTTTGATGCGATCAAAATTGCTCTGGCATCGCCAGACATGATCCGTTCATGGTCGTTCGGCGAAGTTAAAAAGCCGGAAACCATCAACTATCGTACGTTCAAACCAGAACGTGACGGTCTGTTCTGTGCTCGTATTTTTGGGCCAGTAAAAGACTATGAGTGCCTGTGCGGTAAGTACAAGCGCCTGAAACACCGTGGTGTAATTTGTGAGAAGTGCGGCGTTGAAGTCACCCAAACTAAAGTGCGTCGTGAGCGCATGGGTCACATCGAACTGGCTTCCCCAACTGCACACATTTGGTTCCTGAAGTCACTGCCGTCTCGTATCGGTTTGCTGCTGGATATGCCACTGCGTGATATCGAACGTGTACTTTACTTCGAATCATATGTGGTAATCGAAGGCGGGATGACCAACCTCGAGCGTCGTCAGATCCTGACTGAAGAGCAGTATCTTGATGCGCTGGAAGAGTTCGGTGACGAATTCGATGCGAAGATGGGTGCGGAAGCTATTCAGGCCTTGTTGAAAAACATGGATCTGGAGCAAGAGTGTGAAACTCTGCGTGAAGAGCTGAACGAAACCAACTCCGAAACCAAACGTAAAAAGCTGACCAAGCGTATCAAACTGCTGGAAGCGTTCGTTCAATCTGGTAACAAACCAGAGTGGATGATCCTGACAGTTCTGCCGGTTCTGCCGCCAGATCTGCGTCCATTAGTTCCGCTGGACGGTGGTCGTTTCGCAACGTCGGATCTGAACGATCTGTATCGTCGCGTTATCAACCGTAACAACCGTTTGAAACGCCTGCTGGATCTGGCTGCTCCTGACATCATCGTACGTAACGAAAAACGTATGTTGCAGGAAGCGGTAGATGCCCTGCTGGATAACGGCCGTCGCGGTCGTGCGATCACCGGTTCTAACAAGCGTCCTCTGAAATCTTTGGCTGATATGATCAAAGGTAAGCAGGGTCGTTTCCGTCAGAACTTGTTGGGTAAACGTGTTGACTACTCCGGTCGTTCTGTAATCACCGTAGGTCCATACCTGCGTCTGCATCAGTGCGGTCTGCCTAAGAAAATGGCACTGGAGCTGTTCAAACCGTTCATCTACGGCAAGCTGGAATTGCGTGGTCTTGCTACCACCATTAAAGCTGCGAAGAAAATGGTTGAGCGCGAAGAAGCTGTCGTTTGGGATATCCTGGACGAAGTTATCCGCGAACACCCGGTACTGCTGAACCGTGCACCAACTCTGCACCGTTTGGGTATCCAGGCATTTGAGCCAGTACTGATCGAAGGTAAAGCTATCCAGCTGCACCCGCTGGTCTGTGCGGCATATAACGCCGACTTCGATGGTGACCAGATGGCAGTACACGTTCCACTGACGCTTGAAGCTCAGTTGGAAGCGCGTGCGCTGATGATGTCTACCAACAACATCCTGTCACCAGCGAACGGCGAGCCAATCATCGTTCCTTCTCAGGACGTTGTATTGGGTCTGTACTACATGACCCGTGACTGTGTTAACGCCAAAGGCGAAGGCATGGTGCTGACTGGCCCTAAAGAAGCTGAGCGTATCTATCGCGCAGGTCTGGCCTCTCTGCATGCGCGTGTAAAAGTGCGTATCACTGAGTACGAAAAAGACGAAAACGAACAATTCGTTGCGAAAACCAGCATTATCGACACCACCGTTGGTCGTGCGATTTTGTGGATGATCGTTCCGAAAGGCCTGCCTTACTCCATCATCAACCAGGCGTTGGGTAAGAAAGCCATCTCCAAAATGCTGAACACTTGTTACCGCATTCTGGGTCTGAAACCGACAGTAATCTTTGCTGACCAAACCATGTACACCGGCTTTGCTTATGCAGCGCGTTCAGGTGTTTCTGTTGGTATCGATGACATGGTCATCCCAGCTAAGAAAACTGAAATCATCTCTGAAGCGGAAGCTGAAGTTGCTGAGATTCAGGAACAGTTCCAGTCCGGTCTGGTAACAGCGGGCGAGCGTTATAACAAAGTTATCGATATCTGGGCTGCGGCGAACGATCGTGTATCCAAAGCGATGATGGACAACCTGCAAACCGAATCCGTTATTAACCGTGACGGCGTCGAAGAGCAGCAAGTTTCCTTCAACAGCATTTACATGATGGCCGACTCCGGTGCTCGTGGTTCTGCGGCACAGATTCGTCAGTTGGCTGGTATGCGTGGTCTGATGGCTAAGCCAGATGGCTCCATCATCGAAACGCCAATCACCGCGAACTTCCGTGAAGGTCTGAACGTACTCCAGTACTTCATCTCCACGCACGGTGCTCGTAAAGGCTTGGCGGATACCGCACTGAAAACTGCGAACTCCGGTTATCTGACGCGTCGTCTGGTTGACGTTGCACAGGATCTGGTTGTTACCGAAGACGATTGTGGCACCCTCGAAGGTATCACGATGACTCCGGTTATCGAAGGCGGCGACGTTAAAGAACCACTGCGCGACCGCGTATTGGGTCGTGTAACGGCTGAAGACGTACTGAAACCTGGTACTGCTGATATCCTGATCACACGTAACACTCTGCTTCATGAGCAAATGTGTGACCTGTTAGAAGCTAACTCTGTTGATAGCGTGAAAGTACGTTCTGTTGTGGGTTGTGAAACCGACTTCGGCGTCTGTGCGCACTGCTATGGTCGTGACCTGGCGCGTGGCCACATCATCAACAAAGGTGAAGCAATCGGGGTTATCGCGGCACAGTCCATCGGTGAACCTGGTACTCAGCTGACGATGCGTACGTTCCACATCGGTGGTGCGGCATCTCGTTCTGCTGCTGAATCCAGCATTCAGGTTAAGAACAAAGGTAGCCTGAAACTCAGCAACGCGAAATCGGTTGTGAACTCTTCCGGGAAACTGGTTATCACTTCTCGTAACACCGAGCTGAAACTGATTGACGAATTCGGTCGTACTAAAGAGAGCTATAAAGTTCCTTACGGTGCGGTAATGGGTAAAGGTGATGGCGAGCAGATTGCAGCGGGCGAAACCGTAGCAAACTGGGATCCGCACACCATGCCAGTCGTTTCCGAAGTAAGTGGTTTCATCCGCTTTACTGATATGGTCGACGGTCAGTCCATTACTCGTCAGACCGACGAACTGACAGGTCTGTCATCTCTGGTTGTTCTGGATTCTGCAGAACGTACCACTGGTGGTAAAGATCTGCGTCCAGCGCTGAAAATTGTTGATGCCCAGGGCAATGACGTACTGATTCCAGGTACCGATATGTCTGCGCAGTACTTCCTGCCAGGGAAAGCGATTGTTCAGTTGGAAGATGGTACTCAGATTCACTCTGGTGACGCGCTGGCGCGTATTCCTCAGGAATCCAGTGGTACCAAGGACATCACCGGTGGTCTGCCACGCGTTGCTGACCTGTTCGAAGCGCGTCGTCCGAAAGAGCCTGCTATCCTTGCTGAAATCAGCGGGATCATCTCCTTCGGTAAAGAAACCAAAGGCAAACGCCGTCTGGTAATCTCTCCACTCGATGGCAGCGATGCTTACGAAGAGATGATTCCGAAATGGCGTCAGCTGAACGTGTTCGAAGGTGAACGTGTTGAACGTGGTGACGTAGTTTCCGATGGTCCAGAATCTCCGCATGACATTCTGCGTCTGCGTGGCGTGTATGCTGTGACTCGTTACATCACCAACGAAGTGCAGGACGTTTACCGTCTGCAAGGCGTTAAGATTAACGATAAACACATCGAAGTCATCGTGCGTCAGATGTTGCGTAAAGCAACTATCGTCAGCGCTGGTGGTTCTGACTTCCTGGAAGGTGAGCAGGCTGAATACTCTCGCGTCAAGATCGCTAACCGCGAACTGGAAGCGAACGGTAAGATCAACGTGACCTTTGCACGTGATCTGCTGGGTATCACCAAAGCCTCTCTGGCAACCGAGTCCTTCATCTCCGCGGCATCGTTCCAGGAGACAACTCGTGTGCTTACCGAAGCAGCTGTTGCGGGTAAACGTGACGAACTGCGCGGCCTGAAAGAGAACGTTATCGTGGGTCGTCTGATCCCAGCGGGTACGGGTTATGCGTATCATCAGGATCGCATGCGCCGTCGTGCAGCGGGCGAAGCGCCTGTTGTACCTCAGGTCACCGCAGCGGACGCAACTGCCAGCCTGGCAGAATTGCTGAACGCAGGTAATCTGGGCGGAAACGATAACGATTAATCGTTAGAGACGCCAAAAACAAAAAACCGCTCGAAAGAGCGGTTTTTTTATGTCTGAAATTCGACGCTTTAAAACTGAAAGAAGGGAATAATCAGTTAGCTAATGGCAGACGGCGATACAGTTCAATCATGTCTTCAGCTAAATCCTGAATCACCATCGCATTCATCAGGTGATCCTGAGAGTGTACGGTAATCAAGTTAACAGGCAGTTTGCCGGTGCCTTCATCCAAGCCGATAAGTTGGGTCTGAATTTTGTGGGCATGTTTAACAAACTCACGAGATTCTTCCATCGCTTGTTGGGCCGCTGCGAAATCACCTTTACGCGCCATTTGCAGAGCTGTCAGTGCCTGGCTGCGTGCGCTACCGGCATTGACCAACAATTCCATGATAATCGTTTCTAAATCTTCCACGTTTCAGGACTCCATCATTTTCAAAGCTTTTTCCAGTACGACATCACCTTTCATCATGCCGTAATCCATCATATCGATGACCGCAACGGTTTTACCCATCGGCTCTGCGATCGCCTGTAGTTTGGCGTGCTCATATTTAACTTGTGGACCCAGCAGCACAATATCAGCAGTGTCGATGTTGTCTTTGAACTCGGCAACCGGCACGGCCTTGATAGAGACTTCAATACCTTTCTTCTGAGCGGCGTCCTTCATGCGCTGGACCAAAATGCTAGTCGACATACCCGCTGCACAACACAAAACGATATTCTTCATAGATCTGCTCTCAGTGTCCGTTAGATACAGAGATAATTATCCGCGACGCCTTGCTACAACAACCGCTTTACGATGATTGTGTGTGAGGTATCACAAAAGAAACTCGTCACGGCTGAAACCGGTTACATTTTTGTTTTCCATTCGGCCTTTGATTGTGCCGCCGCTCACAAAACCTGCTTAATCCCTGGAAACTCATTTGCGCTCCATTGACAGAAAACCTCGAACTACATAGTCTTCAATCAGGTGGTATATACCACTCAACACAAAAACCAGCACAGTGAGCCACAACATGAACAATTTCACTGCATTTATGGAAAGGAAAATATTGCCTCTGGCAATGAAGATTGAAGGGAATGATTATCTCTCTGCCATCAAAGATGGCTTCATTCGGATTATGCCATTTCTGATTATTGGTTCTTTCTTTTTGCTGATAGCGAATTTACCCATCCCGGGCTACAACGAATTTATCGTTCATCATTTTGGTGAGAAGTTTATTGGCCAATTAAACTATGTGCTGGATGCAACTTATTCAGTCATGGCTTTGTTGGTCGTGGTGAGTACCAGTATTAGCCTGGCTAAACGCTGGCAGCTTAATGAAATATCCTGTGTGTTAATTTCCCTTGTCAGTTTTTTGATTGTCACACCTTACAAATTACCCCAGGACAATGGAGCAGTGATTAGTGATGTCATTCCCACATTTGCACTCGGCGCACAGGGCTTGTTTTTATCACTGATCATTACCCTGACCGCCGTTCGTTTATACCGCTTATTCAACCACCCACGTTTGATGATTTCTATGCCATCAAGCGTGCCGCCCGCAGTGGCTAATAGCTTTAGTTCGTTAATCCCATCGTTTCTAATCGTGCTGATATTTTGGCTGACTCGCTTGTTATTTGAAATCACGCCGTTTGGCACCGCACAGGAGATGATCTTCAAAGTCCTGCAAGCACCGATGATGCAACTTGGGAACACCTTGCCTTCGCAGATGGTGGCGGAGTTCTTTGTCAGTTTCTTCTGGTTCTTTGGCCTGCATGGCGATTCTATTGTTACGGCGATTATGGGGCCAATCTGGCGTTCGCTGACGCTTGAGAACATGCAGGCGATGAAGCAAGGGTTGCCACCGGTCAACATTATTACTCAACAATTCCGCGATGTGTTTTTAATTTGTGGAGGAACCGGTTTTACCCTCGCGATGTTATTAGTGATGCTATTCCGTGCGAAGAGCAAGCGCATGCGTGAAATCGCGAAACTGGCATCCCCCGCAGCGATATTTAATATTAATGAACCGATCATTTTTGGTGTGCCCATTGCCTTGAACCCGCTGTTGTTTATTCCTTTTATCATCGTTCCGGTTGTGTTGTGCGTAATTACCTATAGTGCAATGGCTTTTGGGTGGTTACCTCTTACATCTGGCTTAGAAATTCCCTGGACGACGCCGATCTTTATCAGCGGGTTTTTAATCTGCGGCTGGAAAGGCATGTTATTCCAGGCCATTAACCTTGCCGTAGCAATGACAATCTATTACCCGTTCGTGATGACGCTGGATAAACAATATCTACGTGATGAAAACGAGCAGGAAGAAAACAACGTTAATCAGGATGAAGTAATCCTGGAATATAAAGAAGGATTGCGTAATGAATAATAAATTGAAAGTTGTGACCATCGGCGGCGGTAGCTCTTATACGCCAGAGATCATTGAAGGTTTTATCCAGCGTTATGCGGAAATGCCAATTAGTGAAATCTGGCTGGTGGATGTCAAGGCAGGGCGCGAGAAACTGGAAATCGTGGGTAATCTGGCAAAGCGCATGGTTGAAGCCGCAGGCATTGATTGCCAGGTGCATTTGACGCTCGACCGCCGCGAAGCATTAAAAGATGCCGACTTTGTAACTACCCAACTTCGTGTCGGGCAGCTCGACGCCCGTATCAAAGATGAACGGATTCCATTGTCACACGGGCTTATCGGCCAGGAGACAAACGGCGCTGGTGGGTTAGCGAAGGCACTGCGTACTATTCCTGTGATCCTGGATATCTGTCGCGACATGGAAGAACTATGCCCGGATGCCTGGCTGATTAACTTCACCAATCCGAGCGGCATTGTCACTGAAGCGGTGATTAAGCACAGCAAAATCAAATGCGTTGGTCTGTGTAATCTGTCCCAATCCATGCAGCGCATGGTGGCAGAAATTCTGGGCGTGGATAAATCCCGCTTCCTGCTGCAACTCGTGGGGCTGAATCATTTTCTTTATGGCACACACGTGTACATGGACGGCAAAGATGTGATGCCGGATGTGTTACGCAATCTCAAGTATGACAGCGCGCATAAACCAAAAAACATCCCGGATATTCCCTGGCTTCAGGAGCAAATCCAGCATCTTGGCGTCATCCCTTGCCCATATCATCAGTATTACTACGCCACCAGTGACGTTCTGGAAAAGCAGCTTCAAGAATTTGAAGAACATGGTACGCGTGGGGAAGTCGTGCAGGCGGTGGAGCATGAGTTATTCGAGCTCTACCGAAATCCGCAACTGCATGAAAAACCTAAGCAGCTTGAACAACGCGGCGGGGCGTATTACTCCGAAGCCGCCTGTGAACTTATCAGTGCAATCTATAACGACAAAAATCTGTTGATGACGGTAAACGTGCGCAACAACGGCGCGATTCGTTCACTGCCGGACAACGTTGCCATCGAAACAACCTGTGTTATTGGCCGCTACGGGGCAATTCCACTGAATAACGATCCGCTACCCGCCACCGTTTCAGGGTTAGTTTCGCTAATGAAATCCTGGGAAGAAATGGCGGTGGAAGCCGCAGTCACGGGCGATTACGGCGCAGCATTGCAGGCTCTGACGCTGAATCCGCTGGTGCCGTCAGGCAAAGTAGCAAAAGTAGTGCTTGATGAGCTGCTCGAAGCGCACCGTGAATATTTACCGCAATTCTTTAAGGAATAAGGTTTTTCCGGCTGCGCATTCTGAAGAGGTCGCCACGGTTGTAGCTCCACGAATAGTTAAACACCGTGCCGTCCTCAAGCCATGTGCTTTCTTTGATGTGCAGCATAGGTGAGTTGACGGGGATATCTAACAGCTTTGCCATGGCTTCATCAAACAGACTGGCGCTGACCAGGGAGTCCGTACCACCGATTTTTTGCTGGCACTTTTCTTCGATGAAGGCGTAGAGCGAATGGTTTTGCAGAACATCGTCGTCGATGGCATCGACAATCGCTAACGGAATATAGCTGTCCTCGACCAGTACGGGAGCGCCGTCAAACAGACGAACACGACGGATGGCATGAACGGGCTCGGTTGCCGGGACGCCAAACTGGTTTGCCAGGTAATCCCCGGCAGGTTGCTGAACATGGTAAATCAGGCGGCTGGTGATGGTGACTTTGCCGCTCAGCTCTTTGGTCACGCCCAGCGCACTGCTTTCGCCATCAGGGTTGAGCAGATAAACCGGCGGCGCAAAGGTACGGTTTACGTAGGTGCCTTTACCAATCACTTTTTTAACCAGGCCTTCTTGCTCCATCTGAGCAATGGCTTTTTGTACCGTAGCACGCGTGACCTGGTAGGTTTCCGCCAGCTCGCGCTCAGAAGGGATCAGGGAGCCAACCGGGTATTTTTGGTTCTGAATATCGCGCTTAAGAGTATCGCGAATAAGGATGTATACCGGTTTCATGGTTCCCCCGATAGGGTCGTTAATGAATAAGGAAGCGCGAGTGTCGGCATGCTAAAGCACTTATCCGGCGCGGTGCAAGTTTCATAACAGGTGGAAAATAAACATGTTAAATCATAATGAAGCGTACTGGCAGCAAAAGGGAGCCAGTTTGACCGTTGCAGCCATCACGGCTCAGCCGCGTTTATGGCAAGAAGGGCTGGAGAACGTCAAAGCGCGCCAGTCTGACATTCACGCATTCTGGGAAAAAAGTGATGCCAAAACTCGCATCGTGATTACCGGTGCTGGCTCGTCTTTGTTGGCAGCTCAGGCTTGTGTGAATTGGCTGCGAACTCAGGTGCCAAATCAAATTGATGTCATTCCAGCAACCGATCTGGTGCTCACCCCCGAAAGCCTGAATGAAAATAGCGTATTGGTTTCTGTGAGCAGCTCTGGCAACACACCGGAAACCGTCAAAGTCGTGGAACGCGCACTCGCCCACAACCCGAAAATGCGCCATCTGGCCGTGACGAATAACGCCAACAGTCGCCTGGCTCAGCTTGCTCAACAACACTCTGAAGGGCTTTTTGTTCCCGTCCCGGAAGGGACGTCTAACGGAAGTTTTGCTGCCACTTCCGAGTTTACTGTTCCTCTATGGTATCTGATGTTGCTTGTCGCTCCTGCGGGTTGGGATGAAGCTGCGAAAGTGCTGCCGATTTTGCAACGGGGCGCGAACCACTTCCTGGCTCACTACGCTGGCGATATTGAACAGTGGGCGGCAGAATCTCGTAACAATGTGGTTGCCGTAGGTTCTTTGTCACTAAAAGCGGTGGCCTGTGAAACCAGCCTCAAAATGCTCGAAATGGGCAGTGGTCAGGTTATGACTGCGTGGCATTCGATGCTGGAATTCCGTCACGGGCCGAAGCTTATTATTAATCGTGATGCCACCGTTATCGGCTATCTTGCTGCTCGTCCGGAAATTCATCGTTATGACATCGACATGATGGCGGAACTGACTCGTGAGCGCAGCAGGGCGGCGCAAGTTATTGCTATAGGCCACGATGCGTTGCCTGGTGGTTTTAAAGCGGGGGATCACTATTATCATTTTGCTGCTCCTGAGTTGGCCGATTTCCATGAATCCTGGGCGTCATTAATTTATGTCGTCTTCGCACAGTTGGCAGGTTTGTACAGTGCCATTGCGCTGGGCGTAACACCCGATACCCCTTCCAGTGACGGGAAAGTCGCGAAGGTCGCGAAAGTCACCGTTTATTAACCGAGAAGGCGGGGCGGCAATGGGAAGGGGTATTTGCCGCCCCGGTCGGGTTCGGAGTCCGACGGGGAGACAATATTTCATGCAAGTTCTCGTCACAACGGCGTATTAACTGCCCTTCGGCATGCTTCCAGAACTTTTTTGCTCGGTCTGTAACATTGCAAAACTACTGCGAGGCTCTTCCCAAATAACTATCCCAGTCTTTCCAAACCGGTTGTAAGCCGGATTGAATCAATGCCATTGCCACTTCCGCAGGCGTGCGCCCATCGTGTGGCGCAAACTGCTCAAGCTCAGGGTGATTATCGGCGTAACCACCAGGCTGGGTTTTTGAAAACGCACTGACATTGTTGATGGCGAGCGGGATCATATGGTCCCGGAACCACGGCGATTCCCGCGTAGAAAGGGAAAGCTCCACGTTGGGCGCGAGCAGGCGAAATGCGCAGATCACCTGCACAAGCTGGCTTTCCGTCATCACCGATGCCGGTTCCACACCGCCCGCACACGGGCGTAAACGCGGAAATGAAATCGAATAGCGGCTTTGCCAGTATTTTTGCTGGAGCCACAAAAGATGTTCAGCCACCATAAAACAGTCGGTTCGCCAGCTATCCGATAACCCAATTAGTGCACCCAGGCCAATTTTGTCGATTCCCGCTCGGCCAAGCCTGTCCGGCGTTTCCAGGCGCCAGAAGAAATCCTGCTTATTGCCGCGCAAATGATGCTGTCCGTAAACCCCCTGATGATAAGTCTCCTGGTAAACCATCACGCCATCCAGCCCGAGCATTTTCAGCTCGGCATATTCGTGTTCATCGAGCGGTTGCACTTCCATTTGCAGCGAGCTGAACTGGCGGCGAATCGCCGGAAGATGCTGGCGAAAATAGTCCATGCCGACTTTGGTCTGGTGTTCTCCCGTCACTAACAGCAAATGCTCAAAGCCCAGTTTGCGAATCGCCTCGCATTCCCGCTCGATTTCTTGCTCATCCAGCGTTTTACGTTTGAGCTTATTGCTCATCGAAAAACCGCAATAAGTACAATCGTTAGCGCAGAGATTTGAGAGATAAAGCGGCACATAAAAACTCACCGTGTTGCCGAAACGCTGGCGAGTTAAAAGCTGTGCTTTTTGCGCGAGCGGTTCCAGAAATCCGCTGGCGGCAGGAGAGAGCAAAGCCATGAGATCATCGCGCGTGATTTTGCGGGCGCTTAACGCACGCTCTACGTCGGCAGCCGTTTTACTGTTGATGCGAAGCGTGATGTCGTCCCAGTCGAGTTCCTGCCAGCGGTCGGTGAAGGTTTGCGCCATCACGCCCCCTCCTGGCTGAATTGCAGAAACTGGGTTAACGGGCTGGACGCTTGTGCCTGCTGGTGGCGTGGCCCCAAACCAGACTGAGCCGCTATCGCGCCAGCTTCAACGGCGAGGCGGAAAGCATGTGCCATCTGAACTGGATTACGCGCAACGGCAATGGCGGTATTCACCAGCACCGCCGAAGCGCCCATTTCCAGCGCTTGTGCGGCGTGACTGGGTGCGCCAATTCCCGCATCCACTACGACCGGAATGCGGGATTGCTCGATAATAATTTCCAGAAATGCACGGGTTTGTAAGCCCTGGTTTGAACCAATCGGCGCGCCCAACGGCATCACTGCCGCGCATCCTGTTTCTTCGAGCCGTTTACATAAAACCGGATCCGCGCCGCAATAAGGCAGCACTACGAAACCCATTTTGACGAGTTTCTCCGCTGCTTTTAGCGTTTCGATAGGATCAGGCAATAAATAGCGAGCGTCAGGGTGGATTTCGAGTTTGACCCAGTTTGTGCCGAGCGCCTCCCGCGCCAGTTGAGCGGCAAAAATCGCTTCATCCGCCGTTTTGGCCCCGGAGGTATTCGGCAATAGTTGAACGCCCGCGTCGAGCAATGGAGCGAGAATGGCATCGTTCGGGTTACGTAAATCGACACGTTTCATCGCCAGCGTCACCAGTTGTGAGCCTGAAGCGCGAATCGCCTCGACCATCACCTGTGGGGAAGAAAATTTCCCGGTGCCGGTGAACAAGCGTGATGAGAAAGTTTTATCAGCAATCTGTAGCATGTTAACCCCCGGCAATGGCCTGAAAAAGCAGGATATGGTCGCCATCATGCAGCAAATGAGTTTCCCATTGTTCACGCGGAACAATCGTCTGGTTGATGGCAAGTGCAACGCCTGGCTTGAGTAAACGCATCTGTTGCAGCAGGGTTTCCAGCGTCAGGTTTTCCGCGCACTGCATCGATTCATCGTTAAAGTGGATGTGCATTTTGCCCTCCACAAACCGGGCATCCCGCCGCTTTCTGCATGGTGAGCGTGCGCCAACTGTGTTGGCGGGCATCAAACAGACGCAAAGAACCCGTGGCAGGAGCCATGCCGCTCAACAATTTGATTGCTTCCAGCGCCTGCAACGTTCCCATCACGCCGACCACCGGGCCAATAACGCCCGCAGTACGGCAGTTGCGTTCCGGCTCGTGTTCATCAGGCCACACGCAGCGATAACAGCCGTTTTCCCACGGCGGCGTCAATACCATCAACTGCCCACCAAACCCCACCGCGCTGGCAGAAATCAGCGGTTTGCTATGTAAAACACAGGCGGCGTTAATCGCCTGACGTGTCGCCATGTTATCGCTGCAATCCAGTACCAGATCGGCATCTTTCACAGCCTGATTCAACGATTCCCCAGCCAGCCGCTGGCCGATAACCTGCAACGTAATCTCCGGATTAAGCCGTTGAAGATGGCGTTGCGCGACTTGCGATTTCGGCTGTTCGAGGTCGTCAGAGGTAAACAAAATCTGGCGCTGTAGATTGCTGATATGCACGTTGTCATCGTCCGCCAGAATCAGCGTGCCGACGCCCGCCGCCGCCAGATACAGCGCTGCCGGGGAACCCAGCCCACCGAGTCCGACGATGAGCACTTTGCTGGCGAGGAGCTTTTGTTGCCCTTCGAGCGCGATGTCTTCGAGCAACATCTGGCGGCTGTAGCGCATGAAATCGGTGTCATTCATCGCCAGCTCCCACCAGTTCAAGAAGCTGAGCGGTAGCCGCTCGCCAATCGGCGGCGTGAGTGATTGCGCTCACCACAGCAACACTGCCCACGCCGGTTGCCAGCACCGCAGGAACTCGGTCAATGCTGATTCCACCAATGGCGACAGTCGGGTAATCGCCCAGCGTTTTGATATGCGCTGCAAGCTGTGTAAGCCCTTGCGGGGCCGAAGGCATTTGCTTGGTATTGGTCGGGAAAACATGCCCCAGGGCAATATAAGAAGGACGTGCAGCCAGGGCGCGATCCATTTCCATATTGTCGTGAGTCGAAAGCCCCAGTCGCAAACCGGCATCGCGAATAGCGTCCAGATTTGCCACATCCATATCTTCCTGGCCGAGGTGCACGCCGTAAGCGCGGTGCTTTATCGCCAGCCGCCAGTAGTCGTTAATAAACAAACGCGCTTCGTGGCGCTGGCTCAGTTTGATGGCTGCAACAATATCCGCTTCAACGTCATCGTCGTGTTTATCTTTAATACGTAACTGAATGGTGCGCACGCCTGCTCCCAACAGGCGTTCAATCCATCCAACGGTATCGACCACCGGGTACAAACCCAGCCGCTGTGGCACGGCAGGAAATGCAGGTGTGTTCATTACACTTCCTCCTGACGCAGATAAATTTCGCCACCTTTCGCCCGGAAGGTTTGCGACATATCTTCCAGACCGACTTCAATTGCTTGTTTGGCGGCGAAATCGCGCACTTCCTGGGAGATTTTCATCGAGCAGAATTTTGGCCCGCACATGGAGCAGAAATGTGCGACTTTGCCGGATTCTTGCGGCAGCGTTTCATCGTGATAAGCGCGAGCGGTGAAGGGGTCGAGAGCCAGGTTAAACTGGTCTTCCCAGCGGAATTCAAAGCGCGCTTTCGACATCGCGTTATCGCGGATTTGCGCACCCGGATGGCCTTTTGCCAAATCTGCGGCATGTGCCGCAATCTTGTAGGTAATCAGCCCCTGTTTCACATCTTCTTTATTCGGCAGACCGAGGTGCTCTTTTGGCGTGACGTAACAGAGCATGGCGCAGCCAAACCAGCCGATCATCGCCGCTCCAATTCCCGAGGTGAAATGGTCGTAACCCGGTGCAATGTCTGTGGTAAGCGGGCCGAGGGTATAAAATGGCGCTTCGTGGCAATGCTCTAATTCTTCAGTCATATTGCGGCGGATCATCTGCATCGGCACATGACCTGGGCCTTCGATCATCACCTGCACGTCATATTCCCAGGCGATTTTCGTCAGTTCGCCCAGCGTGTGCAGCTCGGAGAATTGCGCTTCGTCGTTGGCATCCTGAATGGAGCCCGGGCGCAAGCCGTCGCCTAAAGAGAGCGAAACATCATAAGCCGCACAGATTTCGCAGATTTCGCGGAAGTGTTCGTAGAGGAAGTTTTCCTGATGATGCGACAGGCACCATTTCGCCATAATCGAGCCGCCGCGCGAAACAATTCCGGTCAGGCGTTTGGCGGTCATCGGCACATAACGCAGCAGCACTCCGGCGTGAATGGTGAAGTAATCCACGCCTTGCTCGGCCTGTTCCAGCAGCGTGTCGCGGAACATCTCCCAGGTCAGGTCTTCGGCGATGCCGTTCACTTTTTCCAGCGCCTGATAAATCGGCACGGTTCCAATTGGCACCGGGCTGTTACGCAAAATCCATTCGCGGGTTTCGTGGATATAACGGCCAGTGGAAAGATCCATCACGGTATCTGCGCCCCAGCGCGTTGACCAGACCAGCTTTTCCACTTCCTCTTCAATGGACGACGTGACCGCCGAGTTGCCGATATTCGCATTCACTTTGACCAGGAAATTACGCCCGATAATCATCGGCTCGGATTCGGGGTGATTGATGTTGGCGGGGATGATGGCTCGCCCGGCAGCCACTTCATCGCGCACAAATTCCGGCGTGATATTTTCCGGCAGACGAGCGCCGAAACCCTGGCCCGGATGCTGGTGGCGCAACACTTCATCGCGGATGCGCTCGCGGCCCATGTTTTCGCGGATGGCGATAAACTCCATTTCTGGTGTCACAATCCCTTTGCGCGCGTAGTGCAGTTGCGTGACGGTTTTCCCGACCTGGGCGCGTTTCGGCCTGAGCTGCGTTTCAAAACGCAATTCGTCGAGGCCGTCGTCGGCAAGGCGTTCTTTGGTGTAAGCAGAACTGCGGTCGGTCAGCGTTTCGCAGTCATTGCGCTCCGTGATCCAGTTTGCGCGTAACGGCGCAAGGCCACGCAACACGTCGATGCTGATTTCCGGGTCACCATACGGCCCGGATGTGTCATAAACCGGGATCGCATCGTTTGGCGTTTCTTTGTTGCCGCCAATGGCGGTTGGGCTTAACTGGATTTCGCGCATCGGGACACGGACATCTTCACGCGAGCCGGTAAGATAAATACGCTGCGAGTTGGGGAAAGCCGTGCCTTCCAGCGTATTAATAAAATGCTGAGCGGCAGCACGCTGTTCGCGACGGTTTGGTTTTTTTTCAGTAGTAGACATAGCTCATTCCAGTGATTATCAGGAAGTGGCTTGTCAGAACAACGGAGGAGTAATGAATGTGGGGCGCCCGCGTACGGGTGAACCCAAAAGCAGAATTACTCTTGTTCCCTTCGCAGGTATTAGCCTGATCAGGTTCCGCGGATCCCGAATTAACGGTCTCAGCCGGTGCTTAACTTAATAAGACACTCGGCACTCCGACAAGAAGAAACCCGTATTGCTACGAGTCGATAGGTAAATTACGCGTTAACAGTGAAGAACTCAAGCCGGACGAGCAAGGCTGCCGGTATCGTTCGCACTGTCATTTAAATCGTGGTCGTATGCTAGCTGGATAAGTTTATCTTCCAGCGAAAAGCGCGATTCCAGCGCTTCGCCGATGCCGGACAAGGCGTTCTGGAACTCAGCATAGTTATCATCATCAATGGCGCTTTCTAGATGCGAGTCGTAGAAATCCATAATGTGTTGGGTGTTGGCCTCAAGCTGCGGATACAGATGAGTTGCCGCTAAAAGCGGGCTGCTACCTTCCATTTCGCTGATAATACGTTCATAAATATTGAAGTGGCCGGAAGAAAGATAATCCACCAGGCTGTGGCAAAAATTATCCAGCGCCTTTTCATCGAGCGCAGTATGGGATTCCTTGTTAGGCTTAATCCCAACCATATTGTAATAAGCTACCAACAGATGTTTGCGGGCATGAAGCCATTGGTCGATTAACTCATTACTACCACCAACGCGCTCAGTCAGGTTTTCTAACTGGTTAAGCATGATTGACTCCGTGAATGAATGTGACGCAAACGTACCCAAAAGTGTTACGACTAATTGTTTATACCAGCGAACTCGGGGATGTGCACCAGGTTATGGAACGTGTAATTCAAAAGTTAGATCAGGGCTGGTTTATCGTCAGTCATGAACAAAAATTGTGGCTGCCGGAAGGTGAGCTACCTCACGGAGCGGCGCAAGAATTTCAGTTAGATGGCGCGATTGGGATGCACATCGGCGAGTGGGAAAATGAGCCGGTCTGGCTGGTGCGACAAAATCGACGTACGGATATGGGCTCGGTACGCCAGATAATTGACCAGGATGTGGGGTTGTTCCAACTGGCGGGCCGTGGCGTGCAACTGGCTGAGTTTTACCGTTCGCACAAATTCTGCGGTTATTGCGGCCACGAGATGCACGTCAGTAAGACGGAATGGGCGATGCTGTGCTCCCATTGCCGGGAACGCTACTACCCGCAAATTTCACCGTGCATCATTGTGGCGATTCGCCGCGACGATCATATTCTGCTCGCCCAACACACACGCCATCGCGGCGGGATTTATACCGTGCTGGCGGGGTTCGTCGAAGTCGGGGAAACCCTCGAGCAAGCCGTGGCCCGTGAAGTGATGGAAGAAAGCAGTATCCGCGTGAAAAACTTACGTTACGTCACCT
This sequence comes from Buttiauxella izardii, assembly GCF_003601925.1. GTDB lineage: Bacteria > Pseudomonadota > Gammaproteobacteria > Enterobacterales > Enterobacteriaceae > Buttiauxella > Buttiauxella izardii. Next base: position 7,040 of record NZ_QZWH01000053.1, on the reverse strand, counting down.
CGCAACCCTGGCCATTCCCGCAATCGCTGATGACCGCGTTTATGGCGGAATATCACAGCGGTGAGATTAAAATTGACCCGAAAGAGCTAATTGATGCGGGCTGGTATCGCTACGATCAACTGCCATTATTGCCGCCGCCAGGCACCGTCGCACGACGTTTGATCGAAGATACCGTCGCCCTGTGTCGCGCCGACTATGAATGATAAACTGGCGTGATACAGCCAAAGGAAATTAAAAATGACTGAACTGAAGAACGATCGTTACCTGCGGGCGCTGCAACGCCAACCTGTAGATACCACGCCAGTATGGATGATGAGGCAGGCAGGTCGTTACTTGCCAGAATACAAAGCGACACGCGCGCAGGCCGGCGATTTTATGTCGCTGTGCAAAAATGCTGAATTGGCTTGCGAAGTGACTTTGCAGCCGCTGCGTCGCTACCCGCTGGATGCGGCGATCCTCTTCTCCGATATTCTCACCGTACCCGACGCGATGGGGCTTGGCCTCTATTTTGAAGCCGGTGAAGGCCCGCGTTTTCGCTCGCCGATTACCAGCCGTGCTGATGTCGAAAAGCTGCCGATTCCTGATCCAGAAGACGAACTGGGTTATGTGATGAGTGCGGTGCGTACGATTCGCCGTGAACTAAAAGGCGAAGTGCCACTGATTGGTTTCACCGGCAGCCCGTGGACGCTGGCGACTTATATGGTTGAAGGCGGCAGCAGCAAAGCCTTTACCGTGATCAAAAAGATGATGTATGCCGACCCACAAGCGCTGCATCTTCTGCTCGATAAGCTGGCGCAAAGCGTCACGCTGTATCTGAATGCGCAAATCAAAGCGGGCGCACAATCGGTGATGATTTTCGATACCTGGGGCGGCGTGCTGACCGGGCGTGATTATCAGCAGTTCTCGCTCTATTACATGCATAAAATCATTGATGGCCTGCTGCGTGAAAACGAAGGTCGCCGAGTGCCAGTGACGATGTTCACCAAAGGCGGCGGTCAGTGGCTGGAAGCGATGGCTGAAACGGGCTGTGACGCGCTAGGCTTAGACTGGACAACCGACATTGCCGATGCTCGCCGTCGCGTCGGTCATAAAGTGGCGTTGCAGGGCAATATGGACCCGTCCATGCTTTATGCGCAACCTGCGCGTATCGAAGAAGAAGTTGCCAGCATTTTGGCCGGTTTTGGCAAAGGCGAAGGCCACGTCTTTAACCTTGGCCACGGCATTCATCAGGATGTGCCGCCAGAACATGCGGGTGCATTTGTTGAAGCGGTGCACCGTTTGTCGAAGCCGTACCATCAATAGCCGTATTTTCACTAAAGAACGGGAGAGGGAATGGATCTCGCAAAGCTACGTGAACAGCAGATCGCATTAGCTTCGCAGGTTTGCCGCGAAGATCGATTTGAGCAAGATCCTCCCCGTTTAATTGCCGGGGCTGATGTGGGTTTTGAGCAGGGCGGAGATGTCACGCGAGCCGCTATCGTATTGCTGAAATTCCCTTCCCTCGAACTGGTTGAGTATCAGGTGGCGCGTGTCGCCACCACCATGCCTTATATCCCCGGATTCTTGTCTTTTCGCGAATATCCCGCGCTATTAGCGGCCTGGGAAATGCTGTCGCAAAAACCAGACCTGCTATTTGTTGATGGCCATGGTATTTCGCATCCACGGCGTTTGGGCGTGGCGAGTCACTTTGGCCTGCTGGTGGACGTTCCAACCATTGGTGTGGCGAAGAAGCGTTTATGTGGGAAGTTTGAGCCATTATCAGAAGAACCCGGCTCACGCCAGTTGCTGACTGACAAAGGCGAAGCGCTCGCGTGGGTGCTGCGCAGTAAAAAGCGTTGTAATCCGCTGTTTGTCTCGACGGGCCACAGAGTCAGTCTCGATAGCGCTTTGTCATGGGTGCAACGCTGCATGGCGGGTTATCGTTTACCCGAGCCAACCCGCTGGGCAGATGCCGTTGCATCGGGTCGCCCGGCTTTCACGCGGTGGCAAGCAATTCAAGGGTGATTAAGGTAAACTGCCGCTAATATTCCGTCTCTGAGACATCGTTATGTTACAAAACCCAATCCATCTGCGCCTGGAGAAACTGGAAAGCTGGCAACATGTCACTTTCATGGCTTCTTTATGCGAACGTATGTATCCGAATTACGCCATGTTCTGCCAGCAGACTGAATTTGGTGACCCTCAGTTATATCGCAAAATCCTCGACTTAATTTGGGAAACCTTGACGGTCAAAGATGCGAAAGTAAACTTTGATAGCCAACTCGAGAAGCTCGAGGAAGGTATCCCGGTTGCAGACGACTACGATATTTACGGTGTCTATCCGGCGATTGATGCTTGCGTCGCGTTAAGCGAACTTATTCATTCACGTCTTTCCGGGGAAACTCTGGAGCATGCGATTGAAGTCAGCAAGGCATCCATTACGACGGTTGCGATGCTCGAAATGACTCAGGCTGGTCGTGAAATGACCGACGAAGAACTCAAATTGAACCCCGCTGTGGAAGAAGAATGGGACATTCAATGGGAGATTTTCCGCCTGTTAGCCGACTGCGAAGAACGCGACATTGAGCTGATCAAAGGGTTGCGCGCAGACCTGCGTGAAGCGGGTAGCAGCAATATTGGTATAAATTTGCAGCAGTAAGACAGCAAAACGTGACTTACAGTCCGAATTGTCACCCCTGAAGGCTTCCAATTAGCCCCCCGTCTGGTCTACATTTGTGGGGCGAAAAAAAGTGGCTATCGGTGCGTGTATGCAGGAGAGTGCTTTTTTGGCATTTCCGTCGCACTCGATGCTTAGCAAGCGATAAACACATTGTAAGGATAACTTATGAACAAGACTCAACTGATTGATGTAATTGCTGACAAGGCTGATCTGTCTAAAGTACAGGCTAAAGCTGCTCTGGAATCCACCCTGGCTGCAATTACTGAGTCTCTGAAAGCAGGTGATGCTGTTCAACTGGTTGGTTTCGGTACCTTCAAGGTAAACCATCGTGCAGAGCGCACTGGCCGTAACCCACAGACCGGTAATGAAATCAAAATCGCCGCAGCTAACGTGCCGGCATTTGTTTCAGGCAAAGCACTGAAAGACGCTGTTAAGAGCTAACAAGTGTCTGTGAACAGTTTTAGCAGAGGGGCGTTTACGCCCCTTTTGTTTGTCTGCCGTCCTCTGGGCGTGCTGGCGGGCACAGTGCTGCTAATGGCATGCAGCAGTCAGTCTCCACTTCCACCATTTACGGCGAGTGGCTATATCGCTGACAACGGTGTCGTGCGTATCTGGCGTAAAGATAATAGCGATGACAACAGCATTCATATGCTTGCGGTGTTCAGCCCGAGGCAGAAAGGGGCAACGACCACCAGTGATTATCGCTGGCTGGGCGAGAAGCTCATGTCGATTGAAATGAATATTCAGAGTGAGCCGTCTGAACACGTCAAGGTTCGTTTTGATGAAAACGGCGAGCTGAGCTTTATGCAGCGCGAAGTGAACGGCCAAAAGCAGCAGCTTTCTAACGACCAAATCGCTTTGTATCAGTATCAAGCGACACAAACCAAAGCGACGAGCGAAGCATTGCGCATCGGGCGTGTGGTTCTGCGGCAAGGGCGTTGGCATAACAACGGCACCATCACCACCTGCGAAGGCGAGACTATCGAGCCAAAACTCGACAGCGTGTCCCTAAGCCATATCGCGAATCGCCAGCGTCACTCCTCAATGGATGTGAGCGTTGCCTGGCTTGAAGCGCCAGAAGGATCACAGCTGTTACTGGTTGCGAACCAGGATTACTGTAGCTGGCAGCCTAAAGCTGCGACATTCTAGCTATAAAAAAACCGCCACGCGGGCGGTCTTGAACATCACATCAAATCTTACTTCGCGTTTTCACGCTCAATGGCGCGATAGCCAATATCTGAGCGGCTAAAGCTGCCATCCCAGTGGATATCCTTCATTAATTCATAAGCACGCTGCTGCGCAAGGGCTACGGTATCGCCTAATGCGGTCACGCAAAGAACGCGCCCACCGTTAGTGACGACCATATCGTCTTCACGCAGTTTGGTTCCGGCGTGGAACACTTTGCCATCAGCCACTTCTTCCAACGGCAAGCCGTGAATCACGTCACCGTTGTGGTAATCCGCCGGATAGCCGCCAGCCGCCATGACGACGCCCAGAGAAGGACGCTCGTCCCATTTCGACGTGGTCTCGTTAAGCTTGCCATCACACGCGGCAAGGCACAGCTCAACCAGGTCGGATTGCAGGCGCAACATAATCGGCTGAGTTTCCGGGTCGCCGAAGCGGCAGTTAAACTCGATAACCTTCGGATTGCCTTGCTTGTCGATCATCAAACCCGCATACAGGAAACCGGTGTAGGTATTCCCTTCTGCCGCCATGCCGCGAACGGTAGGCCAGATAACCAGATCCATTGCACGCTGGTGGACTTCATCTGTCACAACCGGTGCCGGAGAGTAAGCACCCATACCGCCGGTATTTGGGCCGGTATCAGCATCGCCTACACGCTTGTGATCCTGGCTGGTAGCCATCGGCAGCACGTTTTCGCCATCGACCATCACGATGAAACTGGCTTCTTCGCCATCCAAAAACTCTTCTACAACGATGCGGTGTCCGGCGTCGCCAAAAGCGTTGCCCGCCAGCATGTCGTTTACCGCAGCTTCGGCTTCTTCCAAAGTCATCGCTACGATCACGCCTTTACCTGCGGCCAGGCCATCGGCCTTAATCACAATTGGCGCACCTTTTTCACGGACGTAAGCCAGAGCGGGTTCGACTTCAGTGAAGTTCTGGTACTCAGCGGTCGGGATTTTATGGCGAGCCAGGAAATCCTTGGTGAACGCTTTTGAGCCTTCTAACTGGGCAGCGCCTTGAGTTGGGCCAAAGATCTTCAGGCCAGCCGCGCGGAATGCATCGACCACGCCAATCACCAACGGGGCTTCCGGGCCGACAATCGTCAGATCGATCTTTTCATTCTGCGCAAAGATCAGCAGGGCAGGAATATCTGTCGGGTTAATCGCCACGTTCTGCAAAGCCGGTTCCAGAGCGGTGCCTGCATTGCCTGGTGCGACAAATACCGTGCGAACTAATGGCGACTGCGACGCTTTCCAGGCCAGCGCGTGTTCGCGCCCGCCGTTACCAATCACTAATACTTTCATTTATGGTCGCTCCGGATTAATGGCGGAAGTGGCGCATGTCGGTAAAGATCATTGCGATCCCGTGCTCATCAGCGGCGGCGATCACTTCGTCGTCGCGGATGGAACCGCCAGGCTGGATAACACAGCTCACACCGACTGCCGCTGCGGCATCAATACCGTCACGGAACGGGAAGAATGCATCAGATGCCATGGCGGAGCCTTTCACCTCTAACCCTTCATCGGCAGCTTTAATACCGGCGATTTTGGCAGAGTAAACGCGGCTCATTTGGCCAGCACCTATACCGATAGTCATATTCTCGCGGGCATAGACAATCGCGTTGGATTTAACGAACTTCGCCACCTTCCAGCAGAACAGCGCATCACGTAGTTCTTGCTCGGTTGGCTGGCGCTTGCTGACCACGCGTAGGTCGGCGGTAGTCACCATACCCAGATCGCGATCCTGCACCAACACACCGCCGTTGACGCGTTTGAAATCCAGACCCGGAACGCGCTGCTGCCAATGGCCGCAAGTCAGAACGCGAACGTTCTGTTTAGCCGCAGTGATCTTCAACGCTTCTTCGCTGGCGGATGGGGCAATAATCACTTCGACAAACTGACGGGAGATGATCGACTGCGCGGTTTCGGCGTCCAGTTCACGGTTGAATGCGATGATGCCGCCGAATGCGGAAGTCGGGTCGGTTTTATAAGCGCGGTCGTAGGCATCTAATAAGGAAGTGCTGACGGCAACGCCACAAGGGTTGGCGTGTTTCACGATAACGCAGGCTGGTTCGCTGAATTCCTTCACACATTCCAGCGCGGCATCGGTATCAGCAATGTTGTTATAAGAAAGCGCTTTGCCCTGAACTTGCGTTGCGGTGGCAACGGACGCTTCTTTAATTTCTTCTTCTATATAGAAGGCTGCTTGCTGGTGGCTGTTTTCGCCGTAACGCATATCCTGCTTCTTAATGAAGTTCAGGTTCAGCGTGCGAGGGAAGCGACCGGAAGGATCTTTGCTTTCGCCGTGATAAGCAGGAACCAGGCTACCGAAGTAGTTGGCGATCATGCTGTCGTAAGCGGCGGTGTGTTCGAATGCTTTGATTGCCAGATCGAAACGGGTTTCGAGCGTTAGCGATCCTTCATTCGTATCAAGCTCACTGATAATGGCCTGGTAGTCACTGCTCTTGACTACAATGGCTACATCTTTATGGTTCTTCGCTGCGGAGCGAACCATGGTCGGGCCGCCGATATCAATATTCTCAACCGCATCTTCCAGAGAGCAGCCTTCGCGGGCAACCGTCTGGGCAAACGGGTAGAGGTTGACGACAACCATATCAATCGGGGAGATAGCGTGTTGTTCCATGATCGCATCATCCTGGCCGCGACGGCCGAGAATGCCGCCGTGCACTTTTGGATGCAGGGTTTTGACGCGTCCATCCATCATCTCCGGGAAACCAGTGTAGTCAGAGACTTCGGTTACCGGTAGGCCAGCTTCTGCCAGCAGACGAGCGGTTCCGCCAGTGGATAGCAGCTCCACACCACGTTGGGAGAGTGCCTGGGCGAATTCGACGATACCGGCTTTGTCAGAAACACTGAGCAGAGCGCGGCGTACAGGACGACGTTGTTGCATGGTTTGATCCCTTAGCTTTGGTTCGCATATAGAAGAGCGTTAGCTGAATTCTGGTTATTTTCCCTAAAACTCAGCTAACGCCCCAAAACGGGGCGTCCTTTTAATGCGGGCATATTGTAGCGAAAACGTTTGCGTCACGCTTGCATAATTTAGGACTTCATCACGAATGTGGATAACTTTGTGCACAACTGCGTATAAAGCGGGGTTTTGCTGGGGATTGCAGCAGTCAGTCAAATTACTGCATATTTAAGGTTGCAGCCTCCGGAGAACTCCCTATAATGCGCCT